>NZ_QLME01000016.1 GCF_003259895.1 Halanaerobium saccharolyticum
TCCAAATGAAGCTTTTGAAGATCAACTAAAACAAATTCTATACAATTAAAATTATTACAGTTTGAAATTAGTTCAATTTAACATTGCAATTTAAGACCTATATATAACTTATTATTGTTAAAGTATAAAAATCCTGCAGAAATTAATTTAATTATTGAAAATTCTTTAATTGAAGCAACTAATGATGTATTTAAAGAAATTAGATATGTTTCAAATAACTTGGGTGATTCGATAAATAATATGGTTGATAGAATTGGATCTATGTCAGAAGACTTGTTAGAACATATAAATGGTTTTAAAGTGGAATAAACTTTTTATAAAAAGTGGAATAAATTTTCTATTAAGAATAATTATTTAATTTACCAAACACACCAATTGTAAAAGGGTCCAGTATTTAAACTGGACCCTTTTCATTTGTTAAAACTCTCAACTTAACTCTTTTAAATTTTAAATTATCTCAGTAAAGACTTATTATAAAAGATATTTATTTAAGGTAGCTCTGACTGCTCCTTTTTCTGCAATCATTTCCTTAAAGTATCCTTCTATTTTTTCTCCCAGTCCTACTTTGTAAAGATCTAAGCCCATCAGCTTTTCGTTACTTAAAATAGAATGCAGCTTATCTCCTACAGAATCAGGATTACCAAATTCTATTTCTTCTAACTGTGGTGTCAGCTCATCTAACATTGGATCTGAGCTTAAGGACATCTTCTGACCCTGATCATCCACTGCCAGCAGATATCTCAACCAGCCTGCAATAGCAAGTGGCACTACCACTAAGTCGGCCGGATCTAAGTCATCAGCATCTCGATAAGACTTAATTGTCTCTCCAAAACGGATAGCCACCTTCTGTGAGGTATCCTTGGCTATTCTCTGTGGTGTATCAGGTATATAGGGATTAACAAGTCTTTCTTTTACTACCTCATCGATAAAAGCTTTCGGATCAAGTACTCCCGGATCTACAACAACCGGCAGCCCTTCTTTGTAACCAATCTGTTCTACTAAGGCCCTGATTTCCTGATCTTCCATCTCTTCTGCAATCGAAGTATGACCTAACAGACAGCCGTAAACTGCCATTGCTGTATGCAGTGGGTTAAGACAGGTTGTAACCTTCATGGTTTCCACCTGGTTGACTGTATCCCGATCGGTATAGATTGCGCCTGCTTTATCTAGAGGTATTTTACCATTGGGGAAACTGTCTTCGATCACTAAATATTCCGGGGCCTCTGAGTTAACAAAAGCAGCTATTTCTGTACTTTTATCTGTTTTAACAATCTCGGTGTTCTTAAACCCTGAGTCTTTTAGTTTCTGCTGGACATCTGGGGCTGGTCCTGGTGTAATTTTATCAATCATGGACCAGGGAAACCCTACTTTAGATTCATCATTTAAATAGGCCAGGAATCCTGCTTCTACCAGATCATTGTCAGCCCATTTTTCAGCTACAGTTAAGACTGCATCTTTAAGCTTCTGACCATTATGGGAGCAGTTATCCATACTGGCAAAAGCAAAGGGATAGGCTCCTGCTTTAAAGCGCTCATAGGCTAAAGCTGTTACCTTGGCCATCAGATGATTTAAATCTCCTTCAGGTCCAGCTTTAAAATCTTCTTTAACAAAAGGGAAAAATTCACCATCCATATTATCGAGGCTGTAACCTTTTTCAGTCACGGTAAAGCTGGCCATTTTTAAACTGGGTTTTCTAAAAATTTCTTTCAGTTCCTGCCAGTCCTCTTTAAACTGAGAATCTGCCTTTAAACCCTCTGTAATACTGGCCAGCAGAGTTTTTTCTAATTTGCCGTCAGCAAACATCTTGACAACCAGACTTAAGTTATCAGCTGGCTGATAAACCTTATCTATAATCTCATAGTCAAAGCCTTCGGCTGCTATAATACCTGTCTCTACCTCTCCCTGATTGAGCAGTTCCTGCTGCAGGCGAGCAATAAAAGCTCTAAAAATATTACCAGCACCAAAGTGAACCCATTCCGGATCTTCTTTTGTCTTATCGATTAAGTTCTGATAATCAAATTGCGGAGGCTTAATCCCTGCCTCTTCCCACTGAGCTTTATCTTTTAGTTCTTCTTTTTTTAGTTTTAGCATAAGTTATTCACCTCTAATATAAGATTTTTTAAAAACAAAAAGGAATTCTCTTTTTTAGCAACTGTTATTTAGAGAATTCCTTAATTTAGATTACTACTTATTCATCTTTATAATTGCTTCCCATAAACCATTGATATATGTAGCACCAAGTGCTCTATCATATAATCCATAGCCCGGTCTAGCTTTTTCATCCCAGATCATACGTCCATGATCAGGTCTAATATAACCATCAAATCCGATATCATAATATGCTTTCATAATTTCAAATAAATCTAAAGAGCCATCACTTGATAAATGAGAAGTTTCATGAAACTTTCCATTTCCGTCAAATTTTAAGTTTCTGACATGTCCAAAATGGATACGATCTCCAAATTCTCTGATTAAACCTGGTACACTATTTTCTGGATTTGAGCCTAAAGACCCACTACATAAAGCAAGTCCATTATAAGGATTATCTACCATATCTAAGAATTTGCGGATATTTTCTTTTCCAGTCATAATCCGGGGCAGCCCATAAATTGGCCATGGTGGATCATCTGGGTGAATAGCCATTTTAATATCATTTTCTTCACAGACTGGTAATATTTTTTCTAAAAAGTATTTAAGATTATCGAATAGATCATTTTCATCGATATTCTCATACTTATTCATTATATCTTTTAATTCAGCTAAACGTTCTGGTTCCCAACCAGGCAAAGAAAATCCTTCAGCCCCTTTATCAAACTCCTCTACAAGTTTTACAGGATCAGTATTATTAATCCATTCTTCATCATAAGACATTGTAGTTGAACCATCTTCAAGCTCTTCAGCCAGATCGGACCTCAGCCAGTCAAAAACCGGCATAAAATTATAACAAACCACCTTTATACCCTCAGAAGCAAGATTTTCAAGAGTTATCTTGTAATTTTCAATATACTTATCCCGGGATGCTAAACCGACTTTTATATCTTCATGGACATTAACACTTTCTATTACTTCTAGTTCTAATCCGGCATCATTAATTTTATTTTTCAGTTCTTTGATCTTATCTACCGGCCAGACTTCTCCCACCGGAATATCCGAAAGAGCACTTACTACCCCTGTCACACCCGGTATTTGTTTAATTTCTTTTAAACTGACACTATCATCATTTTCGCCAAACCAGCGAAATATCATTTTCACTTTTATCACCAACTTTTTATAATCTTTTTTACTTATTATTAAAAAATAATTCTAGAGGTCTATTATACGATAAATCAACTGCTATTTTTTCTGCCAGTGAAATCGGAAGCTGCTTTTTTGAGACTCTTTTCCCCAATAAATTAGCTAATGTTCTCCTATACACTTCAGTTCGGGATGCATATGATAATATCTTTCTAGAATCAGTCACCATCCCTGTTTGTTTAGCCAAAATATCAACTGCAGCAATATAATCAAGGTGTTTATTCATCCCATAGGCACTATCATTAAACCACCAGGAAGAACCTAAATTTAAATTAGGAAAAGCTCGGGCAATAGTAACTAAAGGAGGGAGATAATTATCATTAATTATATAAGCGACCATGGTCAGGTTCTCAAAATTATTAAGTAAATAAGACAGACCATCTACAAGATTAACTTCAGAACCTATTATATCTCCACCAGAATTAATTCCTACATTATCCAAAAGACTTTTTCTATAGTTTCTTTCAACTCCAATATGCAGCTGCATAACCCAATCTTTATTTCTGTTCAACTCCGCATAATAATTAAACATAAAAGCTTTAAAATCTCTAATTTCTTTTTCTGTTATTTCCTGTTCTATTTTTTTATTAAAAATATTTTTTGCCTGCTTAAAACTTACTGCTTTACTAATTAAATCAGGTAAATCATGATCACTGGATACACAACCAATTTCATCAAAATAGGAATGTGATAATTCTAAAGCTTTTAATAAGTTAGTAAGTGATAAATCATTACTATCTAAGTATTTTTGAATAAGCTTTAGAACTTTTTCTTTCCATGTCTCTTTTCCAATTTTGCTGTAGTTATCAGGTCGCCAGGTTGGATAAATTTTCAGATCCTCAATCTCATCTTTAGCTATTTTGTGATACTTTAAATCTGAGACAGGATCATCTGTAGTACACATGATTTCTACTTTCATTTCTTTCAATAGTGATCTGGGTTTGTAATTATCTTTTTGTAATTTAGATTTAGTTATTTCCCAGATTTTATCAGCGTTACTGGAATCTAATAATTCTTCAACTCCAAAAATATTTTTTAGATCAAGCTGCATCCACTCAAATACAGGATTAAGTGCAAAAGAAGGAAAAACTTCGGCAAAAGCGTTCCATTTTTCCTTATTAGAAGCATTACCAGTTATCTTATTTTCCTTAATTCCCATTCTTCGCATTAACTGCCAGATATAATGATCTGTTTGGCCCTCAACCTCCCAGATATCCTGCCAGTTTTTATTTTCTATAATTTCTTTTAAATCACTATGATTATGAGGATCAATTATTGGTAAATCTTCAATCTTTTTATAGATATCTTTGGCCTTATTATTGCTCAATAGATAATCATCATTTAAAAATTCCACTTATTATAACCTCCAATTTATAAACTATAAACTAAATTAGGTAAGAATAATACAAGATTTGGAAAAAATGCTAAAATAACTATTAAGACAATAATTGCCAGAGTAAAGGGAATAGACTGATATACATAATCTTCTACCGGCACATCCATCAGTGAACATACAGTATACATTGTTACTCCAACCGGTGGAGTCATTCCCCCCATAGTTACAATAGTCATCATCATAATTCCAAAATGTACTGGATCAATTCCAACAGACTTTATAATTGGAAGAAAAATAGGAGTTAAAAGCAAAACATTTACTGTTGCTTCCATCAGCATCCCGGCAATAAATAAGAAACCTAAGATCATAAATAATAATAGAGTTGGATTTTGAGTAATAGAAGTAATAACCTGAGCCATCTGCTGTGGCACCTGGTTTGCTATAATTACATATCCAAAAATTGAAGAACAGGCAATTATAAGTACTATTACACCATTATCAAATAAGGACTGCTTTAATACTTCTTTTAAATCAGACCATTTTAATTCTTTATAAACATATTTTCCAATAATAAATGCATATACTACTGCAAAAGCACCAGCCTCAGAAGGGGTAAAGAAACCGAATCTAATTCCAATAATCAAAATTAAAGGAAAAATAATTGCCCAGATACTCTCTTTTAAACCATTCCAGACCTCTTTTTGGGTTGGAGCTTTTTCTCTCACAGGAGTATAACCTCTTTTTTTAGAAGTTATATAGGTTGTAACCATTAATAATAAAGCCATTAATAATCCAGGAATTATACCGGCAATAAATAATCTTCCGATAGAAACCTGACCTGTATAACCATATAAAATTAGACCGATACTTGGTGGGATAGTAGCTGTAATTAAAGAACTCAAACCAATAACCGCAGCACTGTAAGCTTTATCATAGCCCTGTTTTGTCATGGAAGGGCCTAAAATTCTTGCTTCCATAGCTGCATCAGCCACAGCTGATCCAGAAATACCTCCCAGTAAAGAACTTAAAACTATACTGACATGAGCTAAACCTCCTGTTAAGTGACCCACTAAAATTGTAGAAAATTTTATTAAACGTTTGGTAATCCCGGTAGCATTCATCAAATTACCTGCTAAAACAAAAAAAGGAACAGCCAGCAGTGGATAATTTTGAGTTGCAGCAACCATTCTTTGAGTCACAATAGAAAATGGCAGTCCGGCTTCAAATATAAAAAATAGTGAACTTGAAATACCAATAGTAAAAGCTAAAGGCATTCCTGTTAATAATAAAACTGCAAAAACGCTAACTACTAGTGTCATTAATTTACCTCCTATATCAGATCCTTTTGTTCAGTTTCTGAACTAAGAATATCATTTGTAATAAATTTATAGATAATGGTTCTAAACATCAATAAACAACCTACTGGTACACCTGCTGTAGCATATGAATAACTAATTCCTAGAGTATTAAAATTTCTTGAAACATTTCTAATTGTTAGATCAAAACCATAATATATAATACCGCTTAAAAATAATAAAATAAATAGATAGTGAAGTATGTATATATATTTTTTTATTTTTCTGGGTAAAAAATTTACAAAAAAATCTACACCAATGTGATTATTGGTTTGTAAAGCCCTATCAGCACCTAAAAATACCACCCAGACAAATAATAATTGGGCAAGATCAACACTCCAGACAATTGGATTTCCTAAATATCTTAGAGCTGCGGCTAAAAAAACCAGAATAACCAGTATACCTAAAGCCAGGGAACCAACGGTATTTTCAATTTTATTTATTGACTCATTAATATTATTCACACCTATACCTCCATTTCATCTGTTTTTGCGGCCTTCAAATTTGAAGGCCGCAAAAACAACATATTTAGTTTAATACTTCATTTTGAATTTGCTCTTTTAACTCATTGTATCCCAGTTCTTCATAAACTCCCTGTACACTTTCTACAAAAGCTTCAATATTAGGTTCAACAATTGTTACACCCATTTCTTCCATTTCAGCTTCATACTCTTCTCCTAATTCAATTGTCAGTTCAGAAGCATAATCTCCTGCATTAATAGATTCTTCCATTACGATATTTTGGTAATCTTCTGGAAGACTATTAAACCATCTGGTTCCAACAACTAAACCTGTCATTAACTGAAAATGACCTGTTTTATTAATGTAATCTATTACCTCATATAGAGAAGAACCATATGTTGCTGTATGCTGAGCTTCTGCACCATCAATAACTCCCTGCTGAATTCCAGGATAAACTTCAGACCAGGCTAATGGAGTAGGAGTTGCTCCCATTGCAGCTACACTTTTTCTCCAGACTTCTGAGCCAGGAGTTCTAATTTTTTGTCCATTTAAATCGGCAGGAACTTCGACTCTAGTATTTGTCAAGAAATGTCTTGCACCCTGATACCAGTTAAATGAAAGTACTTTATAATTATCTTCAGTTAACTGATTTGATAAATCTCTAAACATATCTGATAAAACAATTCTTCTCACATCCTCATAGTTTGTTGCAATATAAGGGGCATTCAAAATACCGATTTCAGGTAACACATCAGCAAGTCTACCAGCATCTGTTATAACTGCTACATTTGCTCCCATTTTTGCCTGTTCCTGTAAATCATCAGTGCTTCCTAATTGAGAGTTAGGAAAGACTCTAATTTCTAGATTTCCATCGGTTCTTTCCTCTACATTTTCTTTTAATCTCATAGCACCTTTATACATTGGGTTTGTTTCACCAACAGCCATTCCAATATTCAATGTATGCTCCTGAGCCAGTAAAGCTGGACTAAAAACTAAACTCAATGCTAGAATACTTACCAGAACTAATAATGAACTTTTTAATAAATTTTTATTTTTCATACTTTATTCCTCCATATTTTAATATTATTTAATAGCAATAAATATTCTTCCCAAAACATTATAATTTCTGAATAAAAATTATCCCCTCCTTTTTTTAAAAAAATTATCTTATAGGCTTATAATCTTATTCTGTAAAATTGATGTTCTAATTATACTAACATGTCAGTTAAATTAGAACAAAATTAGATGTCTGGTTTTATTACTCAAAATAATCAGGAAAATCATTTTTTAATTTTTCCTGATCAAATTTTATCCTACTAATATGAGAATTCATTGCTTTCAAAGCTTCCTTGCAATTTCTGTTCTTTATAGTATCAATTATTCTCTGATGATCTTCTATAACATCAGAACGGTTAAAATCTGCTGACAGACTTAAAACTCTCATTCTATTTAAATGATTACTAATTTGTTCTATAGAAATCCAGATGTTTTCCATATTACATCCGGCAAATAGCATTTTATGGAATTCATTATCATATTCAAATAGTTTTATATAATTATTTTGGTCTAAGCTCATTTCCTGAACTTTCAAATTAGCTTCTAGTTCAAACATTTTTTCATCTGGAAAAACTTCACATGCTAATTTAACTATTTTCGTTTCTAATGCTTCCCGCATAAACTTTGCTTCCTGAACCTTATTTAAATCAATGAAGGAAACAAAAGTTCCCCGCTGAGGATAAACATCTATTAAACCCTCTTCTTTTAATTTAACAAATGCTTCTCTAATTGGGGTTCTACTTACTTTAAATTCTTTAGCAATTTCTTCTTTTCTTAAAGTTGTACCAGGTGTTATACTTAAATTCATTATGTTCTCTTTTAAAACATTATAGACATAGTCTTTCATATTTAAATTATTATATTTTTTATGAAATGCCAAATTCATATCCATCCACCACCAGTATTTAGTATATTAATTATACTAACATACTAGTTTTGAATTGTCAAACTATTTTCAAAAAAATAATGCAGGATAAGCTTATTTTGATTAACTTATCATCCTGCATTATAAACATATCAGTTATTAATATTCTAATTTAAGATCTTCACCTTTAACTTTAATCTCAGCACTTAACACTTTTTGATCATTAAGAATCTGACTGTATTGATCTGGTTGACTACCGCCAACAAAAATCTTAAACTTACCAGTTTCCAGTACTGCCTGACCATCATTGTCAATTAAAGCAAAATCCCTTGGAGTTAAATTAAATTCAACTTCCTTTTCTTCACCTGCTGCTAAATCTAATGCTTTAACACCACGCAGCTCATATTTAGCTACAGGAACTGATGCTTCTAAATCCCTAAGATATAATTGAGCAACCTCTTTGCCTGCAGTATCACCTGTATTTTTAATCTTTACTTTAACTTTGGTTTCACCAGAGAAATCACTATTAAATTCAGTTTGAGAAAGCTCTAAGCCACTGTATTCAAAGTCAGTATAACTTAAACCAAAACCAAATGGGTACAGAGGATCTTCTTCCATAAATCTGTAAGTTCTATTCTGCATGGAATAATCTCTAAAATCAGGCAGCTGGTCCATAGATTTAACAAAGGTCACCGGGAGCTTTGCAGATGGATTATAATCTCCAAATAAAATATCTGCTACAGCGTTTCCGCCTTCCTGCCCTGGATACCAGGCTTCTAATACCGCTTCTGCTTTCTCAGTTACCGAATTAAGTTCGACTGGACTTCCATTTGTAATTACTGCAATTATTGGTTTACCAGTTTCAGCTACAGCAGCAAGCAGTTCTTCCTGCATCCCGGGCAGTTTAAGATCAATTTTATCTCCACCACCATCTGAATTAGCAACTGCACCTTCTTCTCCTTCTAATTCTGGCGAAATACCAAGACAGATAACAACTACATCTGACTTTTCAGCAGCTGTAACTGCTTCAGCAAATCCAGCATCAGGCTGATTTCCCCAGTAAGAAGGTTCTGTTGTTCTCAAATCACAGCCTTCTGCATAATACACACGGGTATTATCATTTACTGCATTGTGTATCCCATCAACTAAAGTCACATACTTAGAAGCTTTTCCACTGTAATTACCAATTAAAACCGGCTGACTGTCAGCATTTGGACCAATTACCGCAATCGAATCCAGTTCATTTTTAGCCAGCGGCAGGATAGAATCTTTATTTTTGAGCATTACAATTGACTGTCTTGCTGTTTCACGAGCCAGCTCTCTATTTTCTTTACTATCATTAACTTGATAAGGAATTTTATTAAATGGTACCTCTGCTTCTGCATCAAACATTCCTAACTTAAATCTAGTTTTCATCAATCTTTTTACTGATTTATCAATAGTTTCTTCATCTAAAAGTCCTTCTTCAACTGCAATTTTCATACTCTCATAAACTCGACCGCAGTTTAAATCACAGCCTTTATTAACAGCCATTGCTGCTGCTGCTTCTGGACTATCCTGAACCTTATGTCTAACATATATATCTTCAATAGCACCACAATCAGATACATAATGACCATCAAATTCCCATTCTCCGCGTAAGATGTTTTCCATGAGTTCTTCACTGGCACAGGCAGGTTCGCCATTAACTCTATTGTAGGCTCCCATTACTGCTTCTACATCTGCTTCTTTAACTGCATCTCTAAAAGCAGGCAGGTAAGTTTCTCTTAAATCTTTTTTATTAACTACTGCATCAAAATGGTGGCGCTCACTTTCGGGACCACTGTGAACTGCAAAGTGTTTAGCACAGGCTGCAGCTTTTAAGTATTTAGGGTGATCACCCTGCAGACCTTCAATAAATGCTACCCCCAGACGCCCTGTTAAATAAGGGTCTTCACCATATGTTTCCTGACCTCTTCCCCAGCGTGGATCTCTAAAAATATTAATATTTGGAGTCCAGAAAGTCAGACCTTTGTAAATTCCCCGGTCATTATGTTTTTGTGCTTCATTGTATTTTGCACGAGCTTCATCAGCAATTGTATCTGCAACATCATGCAGCAGTTCTTCACTAAAAGAGGCTGCCATCCCAATTGCCTGTGGAAAAACAGTCGCAGTTCCTGCTCTGGCAACACCATGCAGACATTCATTCCACCAGTTATATTTTTTGATATCCAGTCTTTCAACTGCTGCTGCATCATAAATCATCTGTGACATTTTTTCTTCTAAGGTCATTTTCGAAAGCAGATCATCCACTCTTTCTTCCAGTGGTAAATCTGGGTTTTTATATTTATTTTCTTCAGTCATTTAAAATCCCTCCAATTTTAATTAATAAATTTCGCGTTCAAACTCATCCTCAATCCCTGAGATCCTGTGAAAATAGGTATTTACCTGATCTCTCCACTCGATTGCGTTTTCAAGCTGCATTTCAAGTCTTTCTTCTACATTTTTATAAATACCTTCATCCACTTTTCCTTCTAGTTTCTCCCAGTATCCCTGTAATTCTTTGACAGCAGCTACTCCTCTAAAGTGGCTGTCATAAATATGCTGGATTACAGTTTTACCTGAATCAAGCTCATAAGTATAGTGAACATGGTGGAAAAATAGTAATAGTTCATCCGGACAATTTTCTGCAGTCTCATATTTTTTTGCATTTTCTTCAAAATACTGGCCTGCATAGCCGGTTCCAGTTGCCACACTGCGGTCAACACCTATTCCCTGATGATCAGCTCGGTGATAGGTCCCCCAGCGTGAATATTCATAACCATTAACATTTACTCCATAGTGATGGCCGGGATTTACCATCCAGCCAATCCCTAGCGGTGATGTATAATCTTCGTAAATTGTCCAGGAGTATAATAACATTCTGAGCAGACTTTCCATTACTTTTTGATCCTGACCAAAAGTCATTTTGATCCACTCTTCCGTGATTTCGACTGCACTTAAATCTGGATTCCAGGCCAGGCGACCATAACCATAAAAATTAGCCTGAGCTAAATGATGACCTGTCCAGTTTTCATCATCACCAACATTAACTACAGCAGCAAAACCTGTATTTTCCTGATTGTAAGTTGAACCATCTACAATTCTCTTAACAGGAGTGCTTTCTCCCTGAGCATAGGTATCAAAGTCAGTAATCTTTTTCCACTGAGGAATTAAATAACATAAATCTTTCTGCTGACCAGTGTATTCCTGAGTTACCTGAAGTTCAAGCACCTGATTTGTTTCCGGCATCACCCCAAAAAGTGGAGTTACAGGTTCTCTCACCTGAAAATCCATGGGACCATTTTTAATCTGTAAAAGCACATTATCCTTAAACTCACCATCTAAACCTTTAAAATTATCATAGGCTGCTCTGGCTCTATCAGTTTCTTTATCTCTCCAGTCCTGCTGACAGTTATAAACAAAACAGCGCCAGATTAAAAGACCACCATAAGGCTCTAATGCTTCTGCCATCATATTTGCCCCATCTGCATGAGTACGATTATATGTAAATGGACCCGGTCTTCCCTCAGAGTCTGCCTTAACCACAAAACCACCAAAGTCTGGTATAGCTTCGTAGATCTCAGCAACTTTTTCCTGCCACCAGAGTTTAACTTTCTCGGCCAGGGGATCAGCTGTATCAAGATTACTCAACTGCATAGGAGAAGCATAATTGGCACTTAAATAGGTTGTTATCCCATAATCTCTTAAAATATCAGAGATAGTAATTACCATCTCTATTTTATCATCAATAAGCCTGGTTTCTTCATAAGAAACATTAACATTATTAATCGATAAAGCATTAATCCCAATTGAAGCCAGCATTCGGGCATAATCTTTAATTCTTTTTAAATCATTGCGCAAATTATTATCTTGATAAAAAATTGATTGACCTGCATAGCCTCTTTCAATACTGCCATCTAAGTTATCCCAGTGATTTAACATTCTAAGATTATTTTTTGGATTAGACAGGATATCTAATTCTTTTAAGTTGTTTTCCTGCTGTATTTCTTTTAAAAGAGCAAAAGTTCCATATAAAAAACCCTTATCTGTTTTAGCTGTAACTAATAGAAGATTATTCTCCTGAAAATATTTAAGAATATATCCTTCAGTATTTAAATCCTCAAAATTAATTTCTTTTAATAGCTCCTGCATTTGATCATCTGCTGCTGCAATTGCTTCTAAATCGGATTGAGCTGCAAATATAATTTCATCTTCAGCATCCGGGCTTATCTTAAAAGTAAAATCTGTGTCTAAAAATCTACTAAAAGCCCTATCTAACTCTTCTCTAATAGAGCCTGTAATAGCACTGCTGCCAAAAAGTGAGATTTTATTCAGCAGGTCATTAAACTTATTTAAATATTTATCATTCAGCTGGCTATAACTCAGCCAGGCCTGATAGGATTTAGAGCTTTTATCTACCATTTTAGTTTCTGACATCTTTATACCTCCATTTAACTGTTCATTTTTGTGATTGATTCCCATAATCCATTGATATATGCTGCTCCCATTGCTCTGTCATAGAGTCCATAACCCGGTCTTGCTTTTTCTCCCCAGATCATCCGTCCGTGGTCAGGTCTGAGATAACCATCAAAACCAGAATCATAATAGGCCTTCATTATTTTAAATATATCAAGTGAACCATCAGTGGAAAGGTGAGAAGTCTCATGAAATTTGCCTTCTCCATCAAATTTTAAGTTCCTGACATGAGCAAAATGTACTCGGACGCCAAATTCTCTTACCAGTGCTGGTACATCATTTTCTGGATTTGAGCCTAAAGAACCACTGCACAGTGTAAGTCCATTATAGGGACTGTCCACCATCTTAAGTATTTTGCGTAAATTTTCTTTGCCGGTCACTATTCTGGGTAGTCCATAAATCGGCCATGGTGGATCATCAGGATGAATTGCCATTTTGATCTCATTTTCTTCACAGACCGGCAGAATAGCCTCGAGAAAATATTTCAAATTATCTAGTAAATCTTTTTCCGAAATATCTTCATACTGTTTCATAATTTCTTTCAACTCAGCCAGTCTTTCTGGCTCCCAGCCTGGAAGTGAAAACCCCTTTGATTCCTTATCAAACTCTTCTACCAGTTTAACAGGATCTGTGTTATTTATCCAGTCTTTATCATAAGACATTGTAGTTGAACCATCTTCTAACTCTCTTGCTAAATCAGAGCGCAGCCAGTCAAAAACAGGCATAAAATTATAGCAGACTACTTTAATTCCTTCGTCTGCTAAATTTATTAGTGTTTCTTTATAGTTCTCTATATATTTATCCCGGCTGGGAAGTCCTAATTTAATATCTTCGTGGATATTAACACTTTCTATAACTTCCAGCTCTAGTCCTGCCTGATTAATTTTATTTTTTAGTTCTTTTATTTTATTTTTAGGCCAGACCTCACCTACAGGAATATCCTGGAGGGCACTAACCACTCCAGTCATCCCCGGTATCTGTTTGATTTCATTTAAACTAACACTATCATCATCTTCGCCAAACCAGCGAAATATCATTTTCATTGTAATCACCTATTCCCTTAACCATTGATTCTCTATTTTAATTTAACACCCATCAGTTCAATCTCATCTTTACGATGACAGGAAACCCAGTGGCCATCACCTATATCTACCAACTCAGGTGCCTTATTTTCACAAATCTCTTCAGCATAAGGACAGCGAGAAGCAAAATTACAGCCTTTAATTTCTGCAGATGGATCAGGTACTTCCCCTTTTAAGTTTTCTCCCAGCCACTCCACATGTGGATCTGCTTCCGGTACTGCATTTAATAAAGAAGCTGTATAAGGATGTTTGGGATTTGTATATAACTCTTCTGTTTCTGCTATTTCAACCAGTTTTCCTAAATACATTACTGCAACTTTATCACAGATATAGCGGATTACACTTAAATCATGTGCAACCATTAATAAGGTTAAATTCATTCTTTCCTTTAGTTCATCTAATAAATTTAAAATTTGAGCCTGAACTGAAACATCAAGCGCGGATACAGGCTCATCAGCTACAACTAATTCTGGTTCTAAGGCCAGAGCCCGGGCAATACCAATTCTCTGACGCTGTCCCCCACTAAATGCATGAGGATAACGGGTCATATATTTTTTATCCAGACCAACAAGATCTAATAATTCTTCTACCCGTTCTTTATATTTTGATTTAGGCCAGCCCTGAACTTTTAAAGGTTCAGCAATAATATCTAAAACTGACATTCTTGGATTTAAAGAAGAAAATGGATCCTGAAAAATCATCTGAATTTCACTGCGTACATCTTTTAAATCTTCATTATTTAATTGAGCTAAGTCTACAACCTCTTCATTTTTTCTTCTAAATAAAACTTCACCCTCTGTAGGATCAATAGCTCTTAAAATTGAACGAGAAGCAGTTGTTTTACCACAGCCCGATTCTCCCACAAGTCCCATAGTTTCACCTTTATTGAGAGTAAAGCTAATTCCGTTTACCGCTTTAACATCACCAACATGACTGTTGAAAAATCCTTTTGTTATCGGGAAATATTTTTTTAAGTCATTGACTTTTAAAATTTCATTTTCAGCTAATTTTGCCATTATTTATCACCTAAATCCTGATGTAGATAACAATTCACATAGTGATTTTCGCTAATTTCCTGAGTTCTGGGAAATGCACTTTCACAGACTTCACCTATTTTTTTGCGGCAGCGAGTATGGAAAGGACAGCCCGCTGGTAGAGAATAAGCATCAGGAACTGAACCCTCAATTGATGCCAGTTTTCCTTCATTTCCAGTCATTTTTGGAATAGATTTTAATAAATCCTGTGTATAAGGATGAGCTGGATTATCAAAAATCTCTTCTACCGGGCCTGATTCTACTACCCGACCCAGATACATTACATTAACATAATCAACCATATGAGCAATAACACCTAAATCATGTGTAATCAAAATTAAGGATAGATTATAATCTTCCTGCATCTCCTTGATAAGTTTTAAAACCTGAGCCTGAATAGTTACATCAAGTGCTGTTGTTGGCTCATCAGCAATTAAAAGCTGTGGCTCACAGGCTAAACCCATGGCAATCATTGCTCGCTGACGCATACCACCACTGTATTGAAATGGATATTCGTCAATTCGCTGTTCTGGTTTAGAAATACCAACCTTATTTAATAATTCAATAGTTTTTCTGCGGGCTTCACTTTTATCAATATCTTCATGATAAAGTAATTTTTCCATAATCTGATTTCCAATTGTGTGCACAGGACTAAAAGCTGTCATTGGTTCCTGAAAAATCATGGACATTTCTGGTCCTCTAATTGACCGCATATGTTCACCATCAGCTTCTAAATCAATAATATTATGTTTCTTCTTTTCCTTATCATAATATTTTATTGTCCCATTAGCTATTTCTCCAACTCCAGGCAGAAGTCGCATTACAGAAATAGAGGTAACCGACTTACCACAGCCTGATTCACCAACTATTCCCACAGCCTGGCCTCTTTCAACATTAAAATTAACTCCGTTTAAAGCTCTAACAAGACCTTCATCAGTTCTAAAATGGACATTTAAATTTTCAACTTCTAATATATTATTATTTGCCATTATAATTCACCCTGTCTTTCGCGTGTAGTTTCTTTATTTAGAATATGGATCTGCTGCATCTCTGATACCATCTCCTAAAAAGTTAAATGCCAGAACAGTGATAATTACAAATAAACCGGGCAGCATCATCCAGGGAGCATTAGCTATAGTATAGAGATTCTGGGCTTTCTGGAGTAGAACTCCCCAACTTATAACAGGAGCCTGCAGACCGATTCCAAGAAAACTCAAAGCGGTCTCTCCCAAAATCATTCCTGGAATTGCAAGAGTTAAAGAAGCAATAATATGACTTAAAAATGAAGGAAGCATATGAATAAAAATGATTTCTAAAGGACTTCTACCCATTAAACGGGCTGCTATTACAAATTCTTCTTCTCTTAAAGATAAAAATCTTCCTCTTACTACTCTTGCCAGACTGGTCCAGCTCATCAATGATAAAATAATTGTGATTGCCAGATAAATCTGGATTGCTGACCAGCTAGAAGGTAAAGCAGCACTCAATCCCATCCAGAGTGGTAATTGAGGAATAGATCTTACTAATTCAATCATTCTCTGAATAAAAAGGTCAATTTTTCCTCCAAAATATCCACCAATACCTCCAATTAAAATACCTAAAAACAGACTGACTGCCACACCGATCAATCCAATGGAAAGCGATATTCTGGCCCCGTGAATTATTCTGGCAAACAAGTCTCTACCAAGCGAATCAGCACCAAATATAAATACTGGCACATCTTCCTCTCCCGTACCAAATAAATGAATATCTGTCTCAAATAAACCTAATACTTCGTATTCAAAACCCTCGACAAAAAACTTGATTGGAGTAGGATTAGCTGTATCTTCAGTATAAATATCCTCAAATGTCTCCATGTCAACTTCTTTTGTGTATGGATAAACCATTGGTCTTAAACTAAAATTACCTTCTGCATCCTGAAAGTGCAGTTCATGTGGTGGAGCTTCCTTATAGCTAACTCTTCGCTGATAAGGATCCTGTGGTGAAAAGAAAGGTGCAAAAATTGCAAGAGAATACATAATAATTAGAACAATACCAGCTGTCATTGCCAGTTTATGTTTTTTAAAGCGCCTCCAGATTAACTCCTTTTGTGAGGCAGCATATAATTCACTTTCATAGTTTTCATTTTCTTGATTATTGTTTTCCATTATTTATTCTCCCCCCCTACACATATCTTATTCTGGGATCTACCAGGGCCAGCAAAATATCAGAAATAAAAGTACCGATTACAGTTAATACACTGAGCAGCATAATAAAACTACCGGCAAGATACATATCCTGACTCTTAAGTGCATCCAATAAAAGTGGTCCTGTAGTAGGTAAACTCAATACTACTGCTGTAATTGTAGAACCAGAAATTAATTTTGGTAACTGCCAGCCTAAGGTTGAAATAAACGGATTCAAAGCTATTCTTACAGGATATTTTAAAATTACTTTATGATTAGGAATCCCCTTCGATTTAGCTGTTGTTACATATGGTTTACCTAATTCATCTAAAAGATTTGCTCTCATTATTCTTACCAGACCTGCAGTACCAGCTGTACCAACAACTACAACCGGAATCCATAAATGCTGAAGTAAATCAGATACTTTTGCCAGACTCCAGGCAGCTTCTGCATATTCCGGGGAAAATAGTCCTCCTACATTTATTCCAAAATATCGAAAACTGACATACATTAAAACTAAAGCCAGCAAAAAGTTTGGCGTAGCAACACCAATAAAACTAATAAATGTAAAAAAGTAGTCACTGAGTGAGTTTTGTTTGAGGGCTGTATAGATACCAATTGGAAAAGCAACTATCCAGGTAAAAAGAAGTGAAGAAATTGAAATAACTAAGGTTAGCCCAAGCCTCTCCCAGACTAATTCGTTAACCGGCCGATTCCAGGCAAAAGAAAAGCCCATATCTCCTGTTAAGAAATTACCAATCCATTTAAAATATTGGACATAGACTGGATCATCTAAACCATATTGTTCTCGCAAATAATCAATTTGTTCATCCGAGACATCTGTTCCCATAGATCTCAGTTGAGTTATATAAGAAGTAAGATAATCACCGGGTGGAAGCTGAATAATAATAAATGAAAGCATGGAAATAACTACCAGGGTTATAACCATAAAAATAAGTCTATGCATTATAAATTTGGACATTAAAAAACCTCCTTATTTTGAAACTACACTGCAGCAGTGCTGCAGTGTAGTAGAATATATTTTTACTTAGTTGTAAACCACTGTTCAGGTTTTGTAATCTGCCAGGCTCCTGTAGCATTAGAATAGGGAGCAGATTCTGGAACATTATGCAGTGTATTTGTCACAATTGCAGGTGCCATTGGACGAGCAACAGTACCTATTATATATGTTTGATCCATATAATACTGCCAGATTTCACCTAACATTGAATTCATCTCTTCCTGACTTGGAGCAGAGGAATACTCGTGGATCCGTCTTAACTGTTCTTTTGCATGTTCTGGTGGTTCTGTACCTTTAAGAGGCTCTTCACCTTCACGCCCAGTTTCATCCCACATTCTCCAGTTATCCCACTGTGCCCACTCTGTAGCATAACGGATACCATCGGAATCAAAACCAAAGGCACTAATATCTCTAGTAACATTTACCGGCCAGACACCAACATCATGTTCACCAGCTTCCGAACGTTCCTGATAAAGCTCACGAGATAATGTTTTTAAATTAACTTTTACCCCAACATTTTCCCAGTAAGCTTTAACTAATTCTGCTACCTGACCCAGCTGTGCGGTTCCACCAACAGATCCAGGTGCCGGAATTTCTAAATCAACTATTAGAGTTTCACCATCAGGTAATTCTCTAAAGTCATCACTATCTCTTTCATCTAAACCAATTTCATCCAGTAATTCTCTGGCTAATTCTGGATCATGCTGAGCAAAATGATCTAACCACTCTTCTTTAAAATATGGAGCGCCAGGTTTAGCAGTCGCCTGTGCTTCTTCAGCTAAACCGCGATAAGCAAACTCATTAATTTCATTCCTGTTAAGAGCAACAGACATTGCCTGTCTGAATTTCTTATTAGAATATACTTCTCTTTTGGCTTCTTCTGGATGATTTACATTAAAAGCAAGTCCAATTTGCGCCTGTACCGGGTTATTATAGGCATAGGTAGTATAATTACCTGTTTCTTCATTTTGTTTATACATTGGAAATTCACTTGGGTTTAAGATACGAGCTGCAAAATCTGCACTACCCTGGAGAGCATCTACTTTAGCAACCTCTGCATCTGACTTGATTGTGATTTCCCATTCATCTACATAAGGAAGCTGATTTCCTTCACTATCAACTTTGTAATAATATGGGTTACGAACAAATAGTTTTCTGGATGAATTGATATCTTTTAAAATCCAGGCACCCATTGTTGGTAATTCAGTATTTGTCTGGACAGGTCCAACTTCCATCTTGTTAGTAAAATATTGAACCCAGCTCCCATAACCTTCTTCTTCGGCAATTTCTTCTACTCCTGGATTATAATCAGCATGAAACTGTTTTAAGTAATGTTTTGGAGAAAAGAAGAAACTCTGCTGACTTCTCCACCAGGTTAAAGTACTATCAATAATGGTAGGATTTGATCTTGGAAATTCAATTTTTAAAGTGTAGTCATCAACTGCTGTAAACTCTGCAGGAACTCCATCCATTTTCCAGTTCCACTGAGTCCAGTGATTCACTTCTTCGTGCATTGCAACATCTTCCCACCAGAAGATAATATCCTCTGTAGTAAAAGGATGACCATCTGACCACTTTAATCCTTCCCGTAAATGGATTGTTAAAGTTTTAGCTTCATTGGTTAATTCAAAACTTTTTGCAATATCTGGTACTGCATTCCCCATAGTTTTATCTAATTGAAACATCCAGGGACGCATTACTGTACCATCTGATTCAGTACTGGGACCAATAGCTGCTGAGACAACTCGCCCTCCATACTGACCTATTTTTTCTACAGGTTCAAGTACCTGAAGATCTTCTGGTACAGGAATTCTTTCTTCTACAGGTGGTAATTTACCAGTATCTACTCTCTCATCGAGTACAGGTGATTGATTAAATTCTGTAATTCCTGCTTCAGCTGCTGTCTGTGGATCAGACCAGCTATCAGGAATTTCTGCAGCACCTACTGCAGCAGTCATTAAGGCAATAATCATAACTACTAGCGAAAAAACAAACTTCTTTGATTTAAACATTATTTTCCTCCCTCATAGTATTTATATATTACCTATATTTTATATACTTATATCCCGTTTGAGATTGTTATTATAGATTTTATATTCATTAAGTAATAATAGATTTTTTAATTAACAGCGATTATAACTCTTTTCACCTCCTGCTTAGGTTTTAGTTGTTATAAAGTTATAATTCAAAAAAATTTATATAGAAACCGGTTTTTATAAAATATAAAAAAATTTATTTTTAAACTTAGAAACCGGTTTTTATGGCTATAAATTTTATTTTAATTAACTTCAGTTCCATCTTGATTCTAGTCTTACTAACATGTTAGAATAAAAAAATATTTAAACAAAATAATCAGGATAATCTCTTTTTAACTTTTCCTGGTCAAACTTAATTCTACTAATATGAGAATCCATAACTTTTTCTGCTTCCACAGGGTTTCTATCTTCAATAGCATTAATGATTCGCTGATGATCCTCAATAACATCAGATCGATTAAAGTCAGCTGACAGACTTAACATTCTCATTCTATTTAAATGAGTACTAAGCTGTTCAATTGCATTCCAGATATTACCTTTATTACAACCTTCAAAAAGCATTTTATGGAATTCATTATCATAATCAAATAATTTAATATAATTATTCTGTTTTAAACTCATTTCCTGTACTCTTAAATTCGCTTCCATATCAAACAATTTTTCTTCTGGAAAAACTTCACAGGCAAGTTTAACAATCTTAGTCTCTAAAGCCTCCCGCATAAATTTAGCTTCCTGAACTTTATCTAAATCAATATAAGAAACAAAAGTTCCTCTCTGGGGATAAACATCAATTAGCCCTTCCTCTTTCAGCTTAACAAAAGCTTCTCTAATTGGTGTTCTGCTGACTCCAAATTCTTTGGCAATTTCCTTTTTCCGGAGTGCTGTTCCTGGCTTTAGACTTAAGTTCATAATATTCTCTTTTAAAACATTATAAACATAATCTTTCATATTTAAATTTTTATATTGATCATGTTTGGCTAAATTCATGTCTTCACCTCTTTTATATATTAATTATACTAACATACCAGTTTTGAATTGTCAAACAATTAACAATTATTTTTTATATTTTCTCTAAAAAAGTTCCAGCAGGTAAATTGATTTTGTTAAATAGATTTGCTTTTTCTGGGTTATCTCGCCAGGCATAGCGAAAATACTCTGGGTTTTGTATCTCTTTTTGATATAAAATAACTTTATCATTCTCAATTTTTGCTTCTGCTTTTTTAAAAATTTTATCAGCTGCAGCAATTTCAAATCCTGTCAATTTATCTCCTTTAATTTTTAATCCACCATCTACCATTTTGAATGAAATAATTATTCTATCTTCTATTGCCTCAGCTTTATCAAACTGAGGGCCACTATAAACTACATCTTCCCCATAAGCTATATTACGGGCAGCTAAATAAAATCTATGGGCAACATCTTTTTTATTCAAGGGATGGAGATCATTCCACTCCCCCAGGTCAAGATTAACAGTCATTGCCGAGTTATTTAATTTTAAGGCCTCACGCTGAGCATTCCGAAAAGCTGCCCAGATTTCTCGATTATTTTCTTCCGGAGGTTCAAAGTTAGGAAGCTGAGCATAGATAAAAGGAAGTTCCTTCTGCTCAAATCTATGACGCCAGAGTTTGATCATTTTTATAAATAATTCTTTATACTCCTCTTCTCTCCCAGTATTTGATTCCCCCTGATACCAGCAGACACCTTTTAATTTATAATTGAACAGGGGGGCAAGCATTGCATTAAATAATCCTGTAGGCTGCCACTGAATGAAAATTTCATTTTTTTTATCTTCCTTAATCACAGCTCCAACTTTATATTTCCATTCCCCTCTTAAATCTATTTCTTCGTCTCCTAAAATTAATTTATATGGCTTATCTTCAACAAATTCACCCTGGCCATCATTAACTACAATTCTAATGGCAATTAAATTTTTACCTTCTTTTAAAATTCCTTTTTTAAGTTCATATTTTCTGGGTGGATACTTATAAGTAACTCCTCCCACTCTTTTTCCATTTACATAAGCTGTATCAGCGTCTACAATTCTTCCCAGCCAGAGTCTTGCTTTCTTTTCTGATTGTTCTTTAGTTAATTTAATTTCTTTTCTAAACCAGACAACACCATTTTTATGCTTAAAGTTTATTTGATCAAATTTAACTGGAATTTCAACTTTACTCCAGTCTAAATCATTATAAGAAGGTTTATAATAATCTGGATCTTGCTGGAGACCCTGATCACTATTATATATTTTATCTGCCCACTCTTTATTAACTTTTAGATTATATTTTTTAGCCTGATTTATATTTTGGGGTTCTGCAAACTCATCTGCTTTTTTTAAATATTCGGGATAATCGTTTAAAGCTTTCCTGCTCATCCAGGCTTCAACAGGGGAACCACCAACACTGGCATTTATAACTCCAACCGGAACTTTATATTTTTCATTTAATTTTTTTGCAAAAAAATAGCTAACTGCAGAAAAATCTAAAATATTATCCCGTTTAACCTTTTTCCAGTTAGCTCCAAATATATCTTGATTCTCTTCTTTAAAATTATATAGAATTGGGAGCTTAAATATTCTTAGCTGATCGTTTCCTGCTTTTTTAATTTCTTCAGCATAACGATCTTTAACCCTCTGCATCGGCAGTTCCATATTTGACTGACCTGAACAGAGCCAGACTTCTCCAACTAAAATATCTTTTAACTCAATCTTCTTTTCAGAGCTTGATATTTTCATTTCAAAAGGACCACCTGCTTTTTGGGGAGGTAAAACAAGAGACCATTCTCCGAGCGAATTTACTTCAGTTACATATTCCTGTCCTTTAAAATAGATTTCAACTTCCTGCCCTGCTTCTGCCCAACCCCAGATTTTAATTTCTTCATCTCTCTGCAAAACCATTCCATCACTCACTAAGGAAGGTAATTTCAAACTTCCTTTTTTATCTATTTTATCTGACATTTATATTCCTCCAAAATTTTTTCATTAGCATAAATATTTTTAACAGTTAATAATAAAATTAATTAAAATCTATTTATCTGCTGCTTTATTTCTAACTATGTAGTCATAGCAGGACAGAAAATACTATCCTGCTATTTTATATCTTTTTAAAATTTTGTTTCAGTCATTGCTTTCATCATATCTTCACTTAAATCAAGTTCTAAACTACCAATTGCTTCTTTAAATTGTTCATCTGTTGTTGCAGCAATCAGTGGAATTGCTTCTGGATCTCTATTCATCAACCAGTAATATACAAGCTGATTTCTCGTTGCTCCGGTTTCCTCAGCTATTTCATCTAAAATCGCAAGTCGTTTATCTGTATCAGGTCCTTGATAATGTTCTTTAAATTCTTTATTAGGATTTGTATATGCTCCCTGCAGCAGGGGAGAATAGGCAACTAAAGATATACCGGTATCTTTAACAAATTCAAATAAACCCTGATTGGCAGCAACCTGGTTTCCAAAATCCCAGCCACTTTTCGGTCTTAAGTATGAATAACGCTGCTGAATAGCACTGTAGCTCTGCCAGTTATTTCTCTTAGCAATCTGTCTTGCCCGCTCCAGCCTCCAGGCTTTAAAATTGCTGGCACCAATTGCTCTGACCTTACCTTCTGTAATCAATTCATTGAAAGCTTCCAGTGTTTCTTCCATTGGTGTCCCAAAATCATCTGTGTGAGCATAATATAAATCAATATAATTTGTTCCCAATCTTTTTAAACTCTTATGGAACTCTTCTTTTATCTGTTCCTTGCTTGTTCCATATTCTGTACCTGGATAAGGAAAACCTACTTTTGAAGCTATAATTACTTCTGAACGATTATTTCTTGCCTGCAGCCACTCAGCAATCATTTTTTCACTTTCTCCACCTTTTGTCTGATCATCTATCCAGTGGGAATAAATGTTAGCTGTATCCAGAAAATTACCACCAGCTGCCAGATACTGATCCATTCTTCTAAAAGATTTTTCTTTGCTGTCACGAGCTCCAAAATATAAACAGCCTAACCCCATCTGACTGACCTGAAGATCTGTATTACCAAGTTGAACTTTTTTCATACTGATAAACCTCCTTTATATCTATTATATTATAATTACTTTATTTTACAAAAATTAAGTTTCCAAGTCCAGACATATTTCTCCAGCCTTCTCCACTCTGATCATTCCAGATTGTTACACCATCTCTAGAACCATCACCATTTGCATCATCATTTACCTGAAAATCAAAACCGATTATCTGACCTTCCTCAGCAGTAATTTCTACAAAAGGAACTGCTGCCTCCAGCTCAGAACTTCCATTTCTTCTAATCTGATAGTGTTTGATATCCTCCTGTACTGCCTCTTCTTTGGCATTATATTCATCTACAAATATTTCTATAGAATCTTCAGGATTTACACTTTGATCACTTATTTGACCATATAAATAGATATTATTTTCATCCCAGCTTAACTTTAAATCTCCACCTAAGAATTCATTTTCTTCCAGGTTAAGGGTGTTACCTGTATTTGCCCATATTTCATCGTTTTTTGCATCAATCTCTGGACTTCCCTGAGAAACATCAAATTTTTTGGTGATTACAGGCAGTCTATCCGGATCAACAACTCCCCAGAACGCTAGTTTTGCCTTTAATTCCCGATCAAATAACAGCGGCCAGTTATTTCTTTCTACCGGGAATCCTGTTAACCAGGTATAATCATCACCAATACCCCAGAGTGCAACATTTGTAATCTGATCAGAATACTGCTTAAACAAATTGAAAATTTCTCGATAGCGGTGCCCCTGTTTAACAGCTAGCTCTTCACTAAAAGTGTCAAAACTCTGACTGTTATTGGTATAAACACTCATATCAAGTTCTGTTATCTGTAAATCAACACCCAGGGAAGCAAATTTCTCAATTGATCTCTCCATAGTGGAGATAGAAGGTGATTCAATGTTAACATGTCCCTGCATTCCAATACCATCAACTGGTATTCCTTCGGCCAGTAAATCCTGCACAAGCTTATACATAATATCTCTTTTTGCTGGATCTGAAAGCAGACTATAATCATTAATGTACAGTTTAGCTTCAGGATCTATTCTATTTGCATGAATAAAAGCTTCCTTAATATAATCAATTCCGGCAATCTGATACCATTTACTATTTCTTAACCCATCTGTTTCTTCAGAAGCAGGATCAATTGCCTCATTAACTACATCCCAGCTATCAATATCACCTTTAAAATGTTTCATTGTAACTTCAATATGAGTTCTCATTCTATCTAATAAAACTTCTTTTGGAACAAGTTCTCCCTTTGGCCCTTCAAAAAACCAGTCTGGAATCTGACTGTGCCAGACTAAAGTATGCCCTCGCATAACCATCTTATTTTCTTTTGTAAATTCACGAATCTTATCAGCAGCAGTAAAATCAAACTGTCCTTTTTCTGATTGAATAGTCTCTGGTTTCATTACATTTTCTGCTGTTAAACTATTAAAATGTTTTTTCAGTATTTTTGCATGTTCTCCCTCTAATTGATAAGGTTCAATAGCAGCACCAATTTTGAAATAATCTTTATATGTTTCTGCTAAAGAAGGAATATCTGTTTCTATTTCCTGCACAATTTCACCCTCTTTCTCAATTTTTAAATCATCAATATAAAATTCAAGTTCTGCTGCAGGAGATTCAGCATAAAGTGTTATTCTATCCATATCAGGTTTAACTGTATATTCACTACTTATCTCAACCCACTCAGCTGCTGAAGCTTCTACAGTGGCAATATTATCCCAGGAGTTATCTCCATCTTTATTATTTTCAGTACTTATTGTGATTTCGGCAGGTTCAGAACCTTCTGCCAATTTAACTTTTAAAGAAAATAAATATTCCTCATTAGCTTCCACAAAACTCTGAAGATCTAAACTCGGTCCATGCCAGTTTTGCTTTCTACCGCTGACAAATAAGCTCTGACTGCCGCTTGCTGCTTCCCTCTCAACTACTTCTAATTCAACCCCATCACCTCTGGGAGCCCAGTTACCACTTCCACTTTCAAAGTCAAACTCATAAATTTTTACTGCTGTGGCTGCTGAAGAAAATATAGAAATTGAAATAATTATAATTATCAAGATCCCAAAACTCTGTAAATTATTTTTCGAAAATAGATTCACTATAATCCCTCCTGATTTTTAATAATAATCTGCATTTTACCTGTATTGACCAGCTAATTGGTCAATACTCTATTTAAAAAAAGAAAAGCTATAAAACATTTTCTTAACTGAATTATAGCTTTTCATTTATTTTCTTAATTAGTACCAAATTCAAAATAGTTAGTGTTTCTGAAAATTTGAATCAGGCAGCAGGAACAGGAATCAAAGCAAATATTATTCTTTTACTCCCCCAAGAGTTAATCCGTGAACAAAGTATTTCTGTAAAAACGGATAAATAACAGCAATTGGAACGGTAACTATAATTGTCATTGTTGCTCTAATTGCTCGTGGGGTTATTTGAGAACTTTGAGCAGCATTTGCTAACCCTTGCTGCATTGAACCGGACATTGAGTTAGCACTGGCCAGAACTTTCATTAACTCATACTGCAGTGTTGATAAAGCTGGATTGGATGAATTATAAAGGAAAACATCCCACCAGGCACTCCAGTGATAAACAGCTGTAAAAATAGCTATAGTTGCCAGTACTGGTTTACTTAAAGGTAGTATTATCTTTAAGAAAATAGTAAACTCTGAAGCTCCATCAATTTTAGCTGATTCGATTAAACTTTCCGGCAAACCATTAATATACGTCCTTACAATAATTAAGTTAAAGGCAGCTACCAGACCAGGTAATACATAGACCCAGAAGTTATTTGTTAATCCCAATCTCTGATAAAGAAAATAAGTTGGAATTAGTCCTCCCTGGACATACATTGTTAAAACATAGATAAAGGTAATAAATTTTCTTAGCACAAAATCCCTGCGGCTGATTACATAAGCCAGCATTGCTGTTAAAAAAGTTCCAAAAACAGTTGTTAAAACTGTTCTGGCCAGAGAAACACCAGCAGCATGGAATATCTGAGAATCGGTTAACAGTGATTGATAATTAAAGGTTGTAAATTCTCTCGGCCAGAGGTAAATTCCACCTTTTATACTGTCCATCCCCTCATTTAAAGAAACTGCTAATGTATTTAAAAATGGATATAAAGTAATTGCTATCAATAAAAACAAAAATGTATAAATAAATACATCTAATAATATATCTTCTAAACTTCGTTTTTTGGATCTTAACATGAGCTAATTCTCCTTCCTTATTAAATTAATCTTTCTTCTCCCATCATCTTTGCTATTTTATTGGCACTAAAAACCAGCACTACACTAACCAGACTTCTAAAAATACCTGCCGTTGTCGCAAAGGAGTAACGCATCATTTTCAGCCCGTAATCAAGCTCAAAGATTCTAAAGATCCTTGAATATTCAATTACACGTCCATTACTTAAAAGATATATCTGTTCAAATCCCATATTCATTAAACGGCCAACATTGATAATTAATAAAATTATAATAACTGGTTTTAAGGCCGGTAAGGTAATATATCTTATTCTCTGTAATCTGCTGGCTCCATCAATAACTGCAGCTTCGTATAAGCTGGGACTAATAGAAACTATGGAAGCTAGATAAAGTATTGCTCCAAATCCAACAGTTTTCCAAACATGTGAAGCACCAATAATCCCCCAGAAAAGTTCAGGCATCCCCATAAACATAATTGGAGAATCAATAATATTTAAACCCATTAGGACTTCATTAATAATACCACCATCTGTTGATAAAGCATTCATAACCAGGTTAGCTCCAACCACCCAGGAAATAAAATGTGGTAAATAAGATATTGTCTGAGTTAATTTTTTAAATTTAGTCCACCTAACTTCATTTAATGCTAAGGCAAGTATAATAGAAAAAAACATTCCTGATATAAGTTTAATTAAACTCATAGCAAGTGTGTTACGAAGTACATCATAAAATATTGGGTCTGTTAATAATAATCTAAAATTTTCTAAACCCACCCAGGTCTGATTAAAAAATGACTGTCCCGGCCAGTAATTTTGAAAGGCCATTAACCAACCCCATAATGGAATATATTTAAAAATAATAACATAAATTATAAATGGAAGTGACATCAAAACTAAAGCTTTTTGCTTCCAGAGTTTCTGCCAGAAAGTATTTTCACTTCTCTTCACAAATTTTCCTCCTTATTTCTCTTTTTTAATCATATACTTTTTTAATCATATAATTATAAAAATTACTTAAATCAAAAATAATCAAATTTTTATTTGAGGAGCAGAGGAAAAATCCTCTACCCCTATTATTATAATTAATGAATATTTTTTACCAGTTTTCCATTCTCCAGTCAATCTGTTTCTGGTATTCTTCAATCTGAGCATCCATTAAACCATTGATCTGTTCAGTATAAGCATCCCAGTTAGTTTCAAACTTATCTGTTGAATCCATTACCAGAGTTGGAATATGCTGTACTAAAGCGTCAGTCATTCTTGTAGATTCGATCTGAGCTTCAGAGTTAGTTGGTAAGGTAATTGTCCAGAGTGGGAAGTATTTTCTGTCTTCAAATGGCTTATTATATAATCCTGTAAAGGATTTAACACCATAAGCATCCATTACTTCTTTTTCTGCATCTGAACTATTAGCATAAATTGCACTTGGCTGTCTAATTGGCATATAACTGTTACCATTGGAGTCAAGTCCTGTTAAGCTTGGGAATGCATTATAGTAATAATGACGCCCAAACTCATCTCTAACCCAGGCAGGGTCCTGGAACATTGCCAGCTGTTCTTCAGTTCTGTAGAACATACCATCTTCATCAACTTGATAGTGTTCTCCTTCAATACCCCACTGCAGCAGGTGCTGTGTTTCTTCTTTAACAAGATAATCTAAATATTTAATAGCAGCTACTGGATCTTCTGCATCAACTGTAATTCCCATACCCTGTGTAGTCTGAACATATGGTTTTTCTCTTACGTGTTCTTCTACAATTGGATCATATGTTACAGGGAAAGGAATCATAATATTGTCAGGATGTTCATCAATTAAAACTTCCTGAGCCTGCTGGATCTGCCAGTACTGATTATGAGTACCTAATACCCGGCCAGAACTCAACTTTTCTAAGTACTGATCAAAGTTAGATACAAAAGCTTCCTGATCCATTACACCTTTGTTGTACATTTCATTTAATTTACCATAGTAATATTTTTCAACATTGCTGCCATAATATGGTCTTACAACATATTCTCCACCTTCTTTAACAGGTACAAATCCACCTTCATTTGGATAACCCATTAAGTGCATCGGACCATTAGTGGTAGCAAATCTTCTCCAGCTATCAAATAATGTTGTATAACCAATTGTATTTTGCTCATTATATTCAGGATTTTCATTTTGATAATCCTCAATTAATTGGAAATACTGATCCATTGATTTAATTATTGGATAATCATTGGCCTCAAGAACTCTTTTACTGATAAAGAATCCTACTGCAGGATATCTTCTTTCAGCAGGTTCAAAAGGAATAGCTAACTGAGGTAGATAATAAATGTGACCATCTTCCTTGGTAAGCGCATCCAAATGGTTTGCATAATATTTTTTGATGTTTGGTGCATGTTCTTCAATTAAATCTTCCAGAGGAATTAAAGCTCCTGCTTCCACAAATTTATCAGTGAAATGAGCTGCCACTAACATATCAGGATAATCCTGACTGGCAATCATTAAACCAACTTTTTGCTCTAAATCACCAACAAGATACTCTCTGTTAAGCTTGATACCTGTATCTTCCCGAATAATATCACCAACAATTGATGAGCCAGAATAATCAGGTAAAGCAACAGAAATAAAAACATCTAATTCCTGTAAATCTTCATCCTGGGCTGCTGTTACAGCTGTAAAAGCTAAAGACAGAACCAACATTAAAATTAAAATACTAAAACCTTTTTTCAAAATAAACCCTCCTTATAATTTTGATGTAGATTTGATAAAATTAAACAATTTTATCCGAAAATCAAGAATCATTTAAACTAATAAATTCTAAACCTGCCGCTTAAAGCCAGTAAGGCAAATAGATATAAGAAATTATCATAATAGCGGCGTTCATCTTTTCTCAGCTCAGACTCCCAAAAATCATGAATAAATTTTTCTGTATATTTATTTTTTCCTGCTAAGGAAACTGCTGCATTAGCTGCTTTCAAACCCAGATAATGGAGATATTCCGGCTTTTCTAAAGCTGTTCCATCTATAGAATATTTGGTAAATTCATTTTTATCATAAAAAAAGTTTTGCAGTTTAGATGCTTCTTGCTGCTGCCAGGGGTCTTTATTAAACCATTCGGCATCCAGCCCAATATTAAAAGCAACTCGATAGGCATCACTAAAAAAGTTTCCATGACCTTCTTTAAAACGAGGACTGCCGTCATATTCTGCATATTCAGCTGCTAAACCGGTTTCTATATGACAGGATTTTTGCAAATATTCTCTGCTTGCTTCAGCTGCCTGCAGCCAGAATTCTTTATCCTCCTGCTTACCCCATCTGGCAAAAAGTTCATAAAAATGAGGTAAATGATAGGAAGGATCCGAAAACTCAACTTCTGGAATGAATTTAATTAAATAATTATCTGGATTCCACATTGGATTACCAGGAGTATTTTCTCCCTTATGAACAACCTCATTCAGAATTTCCTTAGCCTGCTCTGAATAATTAAGAGGAGCTTTCTCATCACCCCAGCGGTTGGAAGCCAATAATAAGGCCATTGCAAAATACTCTTCTCCATCTGGAGCCGGTCCTTCAAAATTTTTATTACCATTCAAATCACAGGACCAGGCAAAATAACCTTTATATTTCCCCTCAGGCTGGTACATATATTCTTTTGTCCAGCGCCAGAGCCTATCAAAGATATCTTTCCTGTCCATCTGAACAGCGGCCATCATCCCATAGGACATTCCTTCTGTTCGAACATCATCATTCCCTGTATCAGTAATATAAGCCATATTGTTTTCAGTTTCCTGATAAAATTTTAGATCAGCATTAGAAAATATTGCACTCCAGCATTGATTAATTTTTTCTTCAATCTCTTGATCGCTGTATCCAAATTCTTTTAACAAGTTATTATATTTTTTAGTATAAAAAGCTCCCTTATTACTCAAATAACTTCCTCCTTTGAAACCGGTTTAAAAATTGAAAATTAAAAAATTTAACACAATTTTTACTATAAACCGGTTTAAATAAATAAAAATTGAAATTAAATTTCTTTACAGGTTTCCCCTTCTATTAATCTGGTTGGCAGAATAATAGGTGAAAATGATTTTTGGTTTATTATATTTAAAAGCAATTTAGATGCGGCCTGTCCCAATCCAATTTGATCCTGAGCAATAGTAGTTAAGTGATAATGTCTTCCAATCTCTATGCTGTCAAAACCAATAACTGAAAAATCTTCTGGAACACTTAAATCAGCCTCTCGAATTGCTTTTATAGCACCAATAGCAATTAAATCCTCAGCGAAAATCGCAGTCGGTTTTTCCTCAAGCCTGAGTATCTCTTTCATAGATTGATAACCTGTTTCCATGCTGTAATCTCCATCAAACATCCATTTTGAGTTATAGGGAAGATTTAAAGCCTTAACAGCCTGCTGAAAACCAACAAATCTATCAGTTGCTACTTTAAAACCATTGAGCCCTCTAATCATTGCTATTTTCTTGTGCCCTAAGTTATATAAGTATTCAACGGCTTTGCGGGCACCACCGGTATTATCAGAAGTAATATAAGAAGTATTTGAACCAACTAAGTCTAAATCAACAAATACAGATGGGATCTCCGAATTTAACAGTCGATCAAATTGAGCAATATTAACTTTTCCATAACCCATCATAATTACTCCATCAACATTTCTGTTCTCACATTTTTCTTTATAACTGTAATCAACCCATGATTCATCCCACTGTTTATTGGTAAAATATAAGAGATCATAACCCTTATCTCCCATAATATTTTCTATTCCTTCAAAAACTTCTCTAAAAAAGAAGTTATTTAATATTTGAGGACCAAAAATACCAATAGTGTGAGATTTTTTTGTTGATAGACTTCTGGCAACGGAATTAGGCCAGTAATTATTTTCCTTCATTATTTTTAGAACTTTTTCTTTTGTATCATCACCAACTCCTTTGTAATTATTAATTACTTTAGAAACGGTTGATTTAGATACTTTCGCTTTTTTTGCAATGTCATTAATTGTAACCATTTTATCACTTCCTTTGAAACCGGTTTACTTAATTATACTAAAAAAACTCCAAAATTTCAAGAGGGAATAATAAAATATTTCAATATTATTTAAATTTTAATAATTTTAACTTTTATGAGGATTTTTAGATAATGAAACTGGCGGCAAGTTTCACCGCCAGCTCACCTATTAGCAGGTAAAATTTTATATTTAATTATTTAAGATATACTGATTTAATCTTGCTTCTAGCATTTCCTGGCGTCCTGAATGATTTTCGACTTCACCAAGTTCTAATGCATATTCAGCAAGTTCTTCCAGACCTACTTCTTGATTGACAATCTTCTTACCAATTCCGCTTTCATAGCTTGCATATCTTTCTGCTACAAATTCTTCTAGAACTCTATCTTCTAATAATTTATTAGCTATCTTTAATCCCTTAGCAAAAGCATCCATTCCAGCAATATGTCCGTAAAATAAATCTTTCATTTTAAAGGAAGGTCGGCGTACCTTAGCATCAAAGTTTAGTCCACCTGTACCCAGACCATTATTTTTAAGAATCTCATACATTGCTAAAGTAGTTGTGTAAATATTTGTTGGGAACTGATCTGTATCCCAGCCCAGTAATAGATCTCCCTGATTAGCATCTACACTACCTAACATATCATTAATTCTGGCAAAATGAAGCTCATGCTCAAATGTATGACCGGCTAAAGTAGCATGGTTTGCTTCCAGATTTATCTTAAAGTGATCAGCAAGATCATACTTTCTTAAGAAGGCAATAACATTTGCTGCATCAAAGTCATACTGATGTTTTGTAGGCTCTTTTGGTTTAGGCTCAATTAATAATTGACCGTCAAAACCAATTTTTTCTTTATAATCTACAGCCATTTCCAGGAAGCGGGCCAGGTTATCCTGTTCTAAAGCCATGTTTGTATTTAAAAGAGTCTCATAACCTTCACGGCCGCCCCAGAATACATAGTTCTGACCGCCAAGTCTTTTGGTAACTTCCATAGCTTTTTTAACCTGAGCAGCTGCCATAGCAAATATATCTGCATTAGGTGAGGTAGAAGCTCCGTTCATAAAACGAGGGTGGCTAAACATATTTGCTGTTCCCCAGAGCAGCTTAATTCCAGTCTCATCCATTTTACCTTCAATCAGATCAACAATAGTATCTAAATTTTTATAACTTTCTGCTACTGTTTTTCCTTCTGGGGCCACATCCCGATCGTGGAAACAGAAATAAGGAGCACCTAATTTCTCCATAAAAGTAAAGGCACCTTCAACTTTAGCCTTTGCTCTATCTAGAGGGTCTTTAATATCAGCCCAGGGATAATTTCTGGTCCCAGCACCAAAAGGATCCTCACCAGTATCAGCAAAAGTATGCCAGTAAGCAATTGAAAATCTTAAATGCTCTTCCATTGTTTTACCAGCAAGCTCTTCTTCTGGATTATAATATTTAAAAGCCATTGGATTATCTGATTCCGGTCCTTCATATTTCACTTTCTTAAAATCTTTAAAAACATTTTTCATAATTTGATTACCTCCATTTTGTAATAAATATAAGTTTGAGACATTAACAACATTATTAATTCAAGTATTAATTTAAGTGTTAAATTAACTCTCTGTTTATATTATTCAAGACTGAATTAAAATTTCCTGCATTTATTTTAACTTTTTTAATTATTTTTTAAGCGGCAGCATTTTTATTCTTAGTATACATATCTACCCAGACAGCTAAGATCAAAATTAAGCCTTTAATTATTGACTGCCAGAAATTTTGGACATTCATTAAACTCATACCATTATCAAGACTTGCCATTACAATAGCACCAACAACTGCCCCTCCAACTTTACCAATACCACCAGCAAGGCTGGCTCCACCGATAACACAGGCTGCGATAGCATCAAGCTCTGCTCCATCACCTGCAGCAACAGAGGCAGCATTTAAACGAGAAGTAAGCAGAATCCCACCTATAGAAGCCATTAAACCATTGATCATAAAAACGACTAAAGTAATCTTTTTAAGATCAATACCTGATAGTTTTGCAGCATCTGCATTTCCACCAATGGCGTAAATATGGCGGCCAAAAACTGTTTTACTGGTTATAAAGGAAAAGATCGCCAGAAAAATAGTTAAAATCATTAAAGGTACCGGTATACCACGATAAGAATTTAAAACCAAAATAAAGACAACTAATAAGATAACAGATAGAGATATTTTTGCAATTTCCAATTTTAAAGGTAAAACATCAAAATCATATTTTAATTTGTCCTGTCTGGATTTCCACTGTACAAAAATTACTGCCAGGCCAGCCAGCACAGCAAAAATAACTCCAGTAGTATCCGCTAAATATCCTTTTCCTAAATAATAAAATATATCACTCATCGGACCAATAGTAGTACCGCGAGTAATTCCGACTAATACTCCTCTAAAAATAAGAAGTCCACCAAGAGTTACAATAAAGGAAGGAACTTTTTGATAGGCAACCCACCATCCATTCCAGAGACCTAAAATTAATCCTAATAATAAAGTAAGACCAATTGAAAAGACAGGATTCATACCCTGCCAGACATCCAAAATCGCAATTACTCCTCCAGCAAGTCCAACCAGAGAACCAACAGATAAATCAATATGACCCATTATTATTACTAAAACCATTCCGATCGCCAGTACAGATGTAAAAACTGACTGTCGGAATAAATTAGATATATTTCTGGCACTTAAAAAGGAACCACCGGTTGTAAAAGAAAAAATAATCCAGATAGATACTAGAGCTACTATCATCATATATGTTCTAAAATCAATTTTTAATTTGCTTTTTTCAGCCATTCATTTCCCCTCCTGTAGCATAAACCATAATTTCTTCCTGTGAAATATCTTTTTTCCTATTATCAAATTCTTTTGTTATTTCTCCTTCATGCATTACTAAGATGCGGTCACTCATTCCTAAAACTTCTGGTAATTCTGAAGAAATCATAATTATTCCCATGTCATTTTCAGCAAAACTATTCATTAATTCATAAATCTCCTGTTTGGCACCAACATCTATCCCTCTTGTGGGTTCATCCATAATTAAAACTTCCGGTGTTTCCAGCAAGTTTTTAGCAAGAATTACTTTTTGCTGATTTCCTCCACTCAAATTAACAATTTTTGTATTTAAAGAAGCTGTTTTTACTCTTAATTTATCAACCATCTCAGAGGTTCTAACTATCTCTTCATTTTCATCAATCACAAAAAGATTTTTGAATTTCTCAAGAAATGAAATAGATATATTTTCCTTCACACTCATCGGAGGAATTATACCAAACCTTTTTCTATCTTCAGAAATCAAGGCTATCCCCTTTTCAAGGGCCTCTTTGGGAGATCTAATATCAACTTCATTTCCCTCTAGATAAATCTTACCCTGTTTACTACCAGGAAGATAACCAAATAAAGTGTTTGCAACTTCTGTGCGTCCAGCTCCAATTAAACCAAAAATACCTAATATTTCACCCTCGTGTAACTCAAAATTTATATTCTCCAGTATTTGCTGACCTTCATTATTATCTAAATTTAAATTTTCAACTCTTAAAATTTCCTTACCTGCTTTTTTGCTTTTATTTGGAAACATTTGCTCAATCGAACGCCCCACCATCATATTGACAACTTCACGTTCACTTAAATTAGATTTTTCATCTCCACCAATATATTGACCATCTCTTAAAACTGAGATATAATCCGCAATCTCAAAAACTTCTTTTAACTTATGAGAAATATAAATACAGGTAACTCCTTCATCCCTTAAATCACGCAAAATATCTATCAGTAGTTCAACTTCACTATCTGTTAAAGAAGCTGTTGGCTCATCTAAAATTAAGAGATTCGAATTTTTGTTAAGTGCTTTTGCAATCTCAATTAGCTGCTGTTTACCAACTCCCAGCTCGCCAACTTTTGTAGAAGGTTTTACCCCTTCCAATTTTAGCTTTTTTAACCAATTTCTAGTTTGAGAAAACATTTCATTCCAGTCCATATAGCCTTTATGAGATATTTCATTCCCCATAAAGATATTTTCCGCTACATTTAACTCTTCAAAAAGAGTTAATTCCTGATGAATAACTGCTATCCCATTTTTTTCGGCTTCATGAATATTTGCAAATTCTTTTTTTTCTCCATTTAATATTATTTCACCCTCATAACTACCGGTAGGATAAACTCCACTCAATACTTTAATAAGCGTAGATTTGCCGGCTCCATTTTCTCCACAGAGAGCATGTATTTCATTTTCTCTCACTTTAAATGAAATTTCATCAAGAGCTCTAACTCCTGGAAAATCCTTGATTATTTTATTAGTTTCAAGTAATATTTCTGCCAAATTATTCACTCCCCTCTAAAAGAGATAAAAGAGGCAAATTAATGCCTCTTTTATTGTTGTTTTTACTGTTCTGGCCATTCTGATTCAGGTACATTTTTATATACTTCTTCCATTTCGTGGAATCCATCTTCGATAACTGTATCTACCATATTACCTTTATGAACCTGAACTGGAGTCAGAAGAATAGAAGGTACATCATATTCACCATTATTAATGGCACCATTAGTTTCTACTTCTTCTCCTCTGGCCATCTTAACTGCAATTTCAGCACCACTAGTTGCTAAATTCTGAATAGGTTTATAAATAGTCATAGTTTGAGTTCCTTCAACAACTCTCTGAACAGCAGCAAGGTCAGCATCCTGTCCGGAAACCAATACTTCTCCAGCTAAACCCTGTTCGGCCAGGGCCTCAATTGCTCCACCAGCTGTACTATCATTTGAAGCAACAATAACATCGATATCATTATTATTTGCTGTTAAAGCATTTTCAATGATGCTTAATGCTTCCTGTGGTAACCAGTCTTTAGCCCACTGATCTCCAACAACTTCAATTTTACCTTCGTCAATATAAGGCTGCAGTACATTCATCTGTCCTTCTCTAAATAACTTTGCATTATTATCAGTTGGAGAACCACCTAATAAGAAATACTTACCTTCAGGCTGTCTTTCAACTAAAAACTCTGCCTGCAGTTCACCTACGCGAACATTATCAAAGGAAAGATAATAATCCACTTCACTATCCATTAACATTCTATCATAAGCAAGTACAGGTACATCATTGGCATGAGCTTCTCTAACAATACTTCCCATTACCTGACCATTATGGGGTACAACTACCAATACATCGATACCCTGAGTAATTAAGTTTTCTGCCTGTGACAGCTGAACCATGTCATCACCATTAGCAGACTGAACCAGCACTTCTGCTCCTAATTCTTCAGCCCGTTCTACGAAAATATCTCTGTCATGCTGCCATCTCTCAAGTCTTAAGTTATCCATTGATAGTCCAATTGTAATACCATCCTGAGCCATTACACCAAAAGATCCTAAAAATAGTACAACTGCTAACAATGTTGAAATAACAATACTTTTTCTCATTAAATTAATCCCCCTTAAATTTTTATGAAGTTAAAACTAAAATCTAATTCATTTTATTTTTTTATTCTTATCCCTCCCTCTGTAATTCTTATATTGATTTAATTTAAGATTTAATTTAAGTATTAAATTAACTCTCTATTTAATAACTTTCTCCATAATTAGTTAAAGTCCTGCAATGAAATGTTATTTTTTTTAATATTTAGACATAATATTCCGGGCTCTGTCAGACAGAGCCCGGTTTTATGCTATTTAACCTTAACTTTTGTAAAATAGCCTCTTGCAGCTGTTAATTCAACTTTATCACCTTTAAGCTCTATAACATCTTCCAATCTGATATCAGTTGAAGAACTGCCAATCATAATTTCAAACTCACCAGGTTCAACAACCAGGTTCATATCTTTATCATAAAATGCCAGCTGTTCAGCTTTTAATTCAAATTCAACAGTTTTACTTTCTCCTGCCTTTAATTCAACTCTTTTAAAACCTTTGAGTGACTTAATTGGTCTGGTTAGAGAAGCAATTCTGTCATGAATGTAAAGCTGCACTACTTCTGCTCCGTCCAGCTTACCAGTATTTTTGATATCAACCTTAATTGTTATTGTTTTATTACCTTCAAATTCTTTTGGACTTATCTTCAGATTAGAATATTCATAATCTGTATAACTCAACCCAAAACCAAATGGATATAATGGTCTGTTACCTGTAAATACATAATCCCGGTAATGAGACATATGGCGGCGGTTATAATGAATTGGAGTTTGGCCAACATTTTTGGGAATTGAAACAGGGAGTTTTCCTGCCGGATTATAATCTCCAAATAATACATCGGCTACACCATTTCCACCTTCTTCTCCCGGCAGCCAGGCCTCTAAAATTGCATCAGCATTTTCTGCTGTCCATTCAATTGATAGCGGACGTCCATTGACTAAAACAACTACTACAGGAGTTCCAGTTTTAATAATTTCTTTGATTAACTTTTCCTGTACTCCAGGCAGATCTAGAGAAGTTCGATCATGGTGTTCTCCGGTGGTATCAGTAGTATTTTGCAATTCACTTAAGAAAGCCCCTCCTTCAAAATCAACTACATCATCGTCACTGTTTTCATTTTCTCCCATCCCGGAAAGACCTGATTTACCACCCACAACTACTACTGCTACCTCAGATTCTTTAGCAGCCATAACAGCTTCTGCAAAACCATCCTGGTTATTATCCATTATGCCACAGCCATTGGCGTAATTAATTTTTGTATCTGAAGATATTTTATTTTTAATTCCATCCAGTATACTGATAACCTCAACCGCATCCTCTTTGCTGTCAACATGAGCACTATAGGCATAATCTCCCAGTAAATTACGGGTGCTGTCTGCCGAAGGTCCGATTACTGCCAGTGAAGATATTTCTTTAGATAAGGGTAATAAATCATCATTGTTTTTAAGTAAAACCATAGATTTTCGGGCTGATTCCCGGGCCAGCTCTCTCTGCTCTTTTGTTTCAAAAAGACCTGCAATTTTATCTAAATCAACATAGCGCTGATCAAAAGCATTAACTTTAAATTTATAGCGCAGGTGTCTTCTCACTGACTGATCAATCACAGCTTCTGAAATTAAACCTTCATTTACTGCCTCAACAAGTTTTTGCCCATAACATTCTGTTTCCGGTAATTCTATATCAAGTCCAGCTTCTAAAGCTTTAATACCTGCTTCCTGCATAGAACGGGCCACCTTATGTTCATTATGCAGCATCTTAATACTCCAGTAATCAGATACAACAACCCCATCAAATCCCCATTCTCCTCTTAAAATATCAGTTAATAACTTGCGGGAAGAAGCACAGGGTATACCGTCAATATCATGATAGGCATTCATCACTGAACCAGCATTTGCAGTTTTAATTGCCGCTTCAAATGGAAATAGAAAGCTTTCTCTCAGTTCTCTTTCCGAAATATTCACCGGTGCATGATTGCGCCCACCTTCGGAATAGCTGTGGCCGGCAAAGTGTTTAAGTGTTGCCACAATTCCTTCTGAAAGTTTATCTCCCTGCAGTCCTCTAACATAAGAACTAACCATTTCTGCTGCCAGATAGGGATCTTCACCAAAAGTTTCTTCAACTCTACCCCAGCGTAAATCTCTGGCTACATCTGCCACAGGTGATAGTGCTAAATGAGCTCCAATTGAACGCAGCTGTTTTCTTATAACATCAGTCTGCCTTTCCAATAATTCCGGCTCCCAGCTGCTGGCAACTCCAATTGATTGAGGAAAGGTTGTTCCACCTTTACCCATATAACCGCTCAAACATTCTTCATGAACAATTGCTGGAATTCCAAGCCGGGTATTTTCAGCAATATATTTCTGCATTTTATTTGCCGCATCAGCTGCAGCCTCTGGTTCCAAGGCACTTGCTCCTGCAATCCTGGTAATCTGTCCAATTCCATTTTTTAAATATTTAGCTGCTTTTGCCTCAGAAAATTTCCCCTTCTCTAAAATCTTATCCGGTCCAATAGAACCAAGCTGAGCAACTTTTTCCTCTAGAGTCATTTCTTCTAATAGTTTTTCTACCTTTTCCTCTAAAGAATAATCCTCTAAATTAAATTCTGCCATTAAAACCTCTCCTTTTTTCAAATAATATTAGCTTTGTCTGCTTAGCCTTTTAACGCTCCAGCAGTCATTCCTTTAATAATATGTTCCTGTAAAAATACATACAGTACAATCAATGGTAAAACTGATAAAAATAGCGCCGTTAGGGTTAAAGGAATGTTTATTCCATGCTGCCCCTGAAATTCAAATAAACCAAGTGTCAGAATACGTTTACCTGGGCTTGAGGTTAAAACAAGAGCATAGGCAAACTGATTCCAGAGTAAAGTTAGATTATAAATAGCAACTGTAGAAATTGCCGGTTTAACTAAGGGTAAAATTATATCTTTAAAAATTCTAAACCTGCTTGCCCCATCTATAATTGCTGCCTCTTCCAGCTCATAAGGTATATCATTTATAAATCCAGTTAAAATGAAAACAGAAATTGGAAGACTAAAAGCAACATAGGGACCAATCAAAGCTGAAAGTCTATCATATAAACCCATAGAAAGTGTTATCTTATAAATGGGAATCAATGTGGAATGAATCGGAATCATCATCCCTGCTAGAAATAAAATATAGACAAGTTTATTAAATTTAAAATCTATGCGTGAGATAGCATAACTGGCTAAGGCGGAAACAATTATAATAATTGCAACAGATATAAAACAAACTATTATACTATTGATAAAATAAATATAAAATCCAGATTCCATAACTTCGATATAGTTTTGTAAGGTGAAATTAGCCGGTAATGACCAGACAGGGTTCCGAAAAAACTCAAGTCTGACTTTAAAACTATTCTGAACTAAAAATACAAGTGGATAACCTGTTATAACTAACCAGATTGACAAAAACAAATAAATAACTAACTTTTTTATTCTATTAACCATCTTCTCTCACCTAATTCCTGACATCTTTTTTGCTGAATCTTAAAAATACAACAGATACTATAAGCGCAACTAAGAACAAGGCTACAGAAATTGTACTACCATAACCCATATTCATTTCTGTAAAGGATTTTGAATAAAGATAAGTAGCCATTAATTCGGAAGCATGATTTGGTCCCCCACCTGTTAGAGCAAAAATCATGGCAAAATATTTAAGTGAACCAACAATAATCAATACAGATGCATTAACTACTGTAGCTCTGAGCATTGGTAAAGTAACAAAGAAAAACATCTGCCAGTTATTGGCACCATCAATCTCTGCTGCTTCGTATAATTGTTCTGGGATATTTGAGATAGCTGCCATAAAAATAATCATATATAGTGGTATAAAACGCCACTGAATTGGAGCTGCTACAGAATAGAAAACAATATCGGGATTTCCAAGCCAGCTCTGTGTTAAGTGTTCCAACCCTACTAAATTTAAAACTCCATTAATCAGGCCAAAAGTCGGATCATACATATAACGCCAGAGAAATGCTACAGCAATTGAAGATAATAGCATTGGCACAAAAAATATAGTTTTAAAAAAACTTGCTCCCTTAATTTTACGGGTTAACAGTACTGCCAAAAATAAAGCAATTGGTATCTGGATTACCAGGGATATTGCTACCAATTTAAAGTTGTTTGCCATTGAAGACCAGAATATAGGATCACTTAATAATTCTGCCCAGTTATCAAGCCCTAAAAATTCCATTGCTCCTATACCATCCCACTCAAAAAAGGAATAATAAGCTGAAAGTGGAATAGGAATAATTAAATACACTAATGAAAAAATAAGGGCTGGCAGCAAAAATAAGGCTGCAATAAAATATTTATTATTCATTAATTCTTTTTTATTCATTATTATAACACCTCTTAAATTAGAGCAGAGAGGCAAATACCTCTCTGCATTAATTAATTTAGTTAAATTTATTCACTATAATATTCTTGAGCGGCCTCTTCCATCTGATCAGCTGCTTCCTCAGGAGTCATTTCCATACCAAATAAAGCTTGAGTCGTATTTAAATGAACCTGTGCCAGCTCTAATGGTAATGTCTGATCATACCACAGCTGAATATGATTTGCATTTTGACTTGCATCATATATTTTCTTCATAATTGGATCTTCTATTTTTTCACCAACACCAGTAAAGGGAGGTATATTACCGATTTCAATTAATTGTTCACCCATCTGAGAATCTGTCAGGTATTTTAGAAATTCTACAGCAGCTTCTTTATTTGGAGCCTGAGTAGAAACAGAGTAATAATTATCCCCTGGAGTACCAACCAGGTTAGATGGATCTCCTGCACCAGATTCAATTTCCGGGAAGTTAAAGAAACTAAACTGATCTACCATATCAGAAGCTTCGTTTTTAAAGGAAGAATAGGCCCAACTGCCCATCAAATACATAGCTGCCCGATCGGTATAAAGCAGGGTTCTGGACTGAGCTGCATTTTCATCAAGACCATTAACCCCATCCGGGAAAGCGCCCATTTCTACCAGTTCCTGAATTCTTCTACCTGCCTCTATAAATGCCTCATCATTAAAAGCACCTTCTCTACTAATTGCATTCTGTAATGCTTCTGGTCCACCAATTCTATCTACAAGATACATAAAATACATTGAACCAGGCCATTTATTACTATTGGCCAGAGCAAATGGAGTAATTCCATTTTCAGTAAATGTTTCTACTACATTTAATAATTCATCGTAGGTTTCAGGTACTTCCAGGTCATATTCCTCAAACAAATCTGTTCTATACCAGACAAGCGCAGGTGATACGTTTGTCACTGGCACACCATACATCTCATTATCAACTCTACCTAAATCAAGAGCAGCTAGCATAAAGTTATTTTCCCAATCTTCCGTCATGTTGGATTCTAGAGAATAAACTTTATCTGCATCAACATATCTTTCCAGACTTGCACTACCCCAGGTCATAAATAAATCTGGTGCATTATCTGCTGACATTGCTGTTCTTAATTTTGTTTTATAATTGTCATTTTGAGTTGGAACATGCTCAATTGTTACATTTGGATTATCTGCCTCAAACCGTTCAATTGCATCTTTAACTGCTGGAGTTGCCTGGTCAGCAGCGGTTCTGATATCCCATAATGTTAAAGTAACCTCGTCCTGAGCCATAACACTACCAGCAAAAACAAAAGAAAATACCATTAATAAAGTAAGCGATAAAATTAAAACTTTTTTCATAAAATTATTCCTCCCTTTTAATTTGAAATTCATAGATTTTTCAACTCTCAAAGTTAGTAATTAAAACAAGAGAACATTTATCCCTCCTTTAAAATGTTACATTTTGAAACATAAAATTAGAAAATTTATTAATTTAACCATTAATTTAACCGATAAATTAACTCTCTAATATTATTATTCAACACTCAGCCAAAAAATCCTGCAAGAAATTTCAGATTTTTTTGTGATTCTCTTAAAAAATCAAAAAAGCTGCTAAATTAATAGCAGCTCGCACAGAATTATTATTCTCTTGAATTTTTATCCATTATTAAATTTTTTATATTAATTCAGCTTCCCTTAGAATCCTTTTAATTTTCAAAGTCTGTTCATTATTTAATAACCCAACCGGTTCCTTACAAACTGCATTTAAATTACTCCCGCTTAAAGAAACAGCCTTTTTTATTGCCGGGAAAAAAGGATCAGAAACACTGTATATTCCCATCATAATATTAATTTTTCGGGATATTAGTTTTAGTTTACTAAAATCATTTTTTTGATATGAATTATAGAATTCAGTAAATAATTGAGGAGCAACATTCGACAATCCACCAATCAAGCCATTTCCTCCATTGAGAAGATTGGGGAGAAAATATTCGTCAAAACCAGAGTAAACTGCAAACTCTCTATCCAGTGTTAATTTGACTTTCTGGATCAACTCTCTAGTGTGGCTGATGGTATCCAGTGTATCTTTAATTCCCACAATATTGTTATAGTTTTTTGCCAGTTTAAAAACTGTTTCCGCAGAAATATTTACCCCACTGCGAGCAGGAAAATTATAGAGATATAAATCCAGATCAACATTTTTAGCTATATAACTATAATAATTGTAAAGAATTTGTTGATTAAACTGGAAAAAATAAGGAGTTATTACAGCTGCTCCATCTACCCCTTCTTTTCTGGCAAAATTACTTAATTCTATTACATCTTCTGCTGCTGTGCCACCGGTTCCTACCAGTACTGGAACTCTATTAGCAACTATTTGAACAGCAAAAGAAATCAGCTCCTTTTTTTCTTTTAAGGTCATTGCAAAAAACTCTCCGATACTTCCTAAAAACAAAATACCGTTTACTCCACCCTGAATAAGATTTTCAATATGTTCTTTTGTTGCTTTATAATCATTGTTTTTGTTTTCATCAAAAACTGTAATGGTTGGTGTTATAATACCCTTAATCAATATTTTATCCTCCTAACAAATAATCATCTCTTTACATATTCTTATTAATTAACTCACTCAAATAATCTGTGTCAATATAGGCACCCTTCATTGGAGAAGCAGCAAGCTGAGTGAAGATCCCCAGTGATCCATTTTTGAATTTTTGAGCTGGTTTACTCCATTTTTGAGAACGTTCTTTTAAAATTTTAGTAATCTCTGGCTCAGTTTTTTCTTGACCATCAACTCCAACAATATTTAAGGCTCTTTTTTTGATATCAATTTCTATCAGATCATTTTCTTCTACCAGAGCTATCGGTCCTCCAGAAGCGGCCTCTGGTGAAACATGACCAATTGCCGGTCCTCGAGTAGCTCCAGAAAATCTGCCATCAGTTATTAGAGCAGTTGTTTTATTCAATTTAGGATCGGAAGCTATAGCCTCTGTAGTATAATACATTTCAGGCATTCCAGATCCTTTGGGTCCTTCATAACGGATAATTATAGCGTCTCCAGACTTAATGCTGCTATTCAAAACAGCTTCCATTGCCTCTTCTTCCTGGTCAAAAACTCTGGCTCGTCCGGTAAAGTTTCTCATTTCATCTGGAAGTGCTGAATGTTTGACCACTGCCCCTTCTGGGGCCAGATTACCTCTTAAAATTGCAACTGCCCCCTCTTTATTGATTGGCGAATTGATACTAAAAATAACCTTTTCAGAATCCGGCATAACTGCCGGCTTATTTTCCATTTCCTCCAGATAGGGAAATTCAGACAGCGATTCCAAATTTTCACCTACAGTTTTCCCTGTAATAGTTGGTAAATCAAGATTTAAATGCTGCTTAATCCTCTTCATTACCTCAGGTACTCCACCTGAATACCAGAAATATTGAGTTGGATAATCCCCACTGGGAATTGTATTAACCAAAAAGGGAACTTCCCGATGAATTTGCTCAAATAAATCACCATCAATTTCAATTCCCAGTTCATGAGCAATTGCAGGTAGATGCAGCAGTGCATTGGTAGAGCCACCAATAGCAGCATGAACAGCAACAGCATTTTTAAGTGATTCCTTTGTTATTATCTGAGCTGCTCTAATATCTTTTTTTACATTTTCAGTTAAATACTCAGCTGCCAGAGAAGTCATTTCTGTTAATTGAGTAGTATTGGCAGGAATTAAGGCTGATCCTGGAAGAGCCAACCCTAAAGCTTCAGCCATAACCTGCATTGTAGCAGCTGTACCCATAAATTGACAGGCTCCACAGGAAGGACAGGCTAATTTTTGGGTTTCTAAATATTTCTCTTTAGTGATTTCTCCTCGTTTATATTTAGCATAATCACTGGCAGTCATATCAACTGTAGTTTTTTTCTTACCCAGAGCCATTGAGCCACCGGGAACGTGAACTGTAGGTAAATTCAGCCGGGCCGCAGCCACTAGATGAGCAGGAACTGCCTTATCACAGGCTGAAATCATCAACATTCCATCATAGGGAGCCGCTTTTGTCTGTACTTCTACCATATTAGCTATCATTTCTCGGGAGACTAGAGAATAATTCATCCCATCATGACCCTGGGCCATTCCATCACAGATATCACTGACTATCATCGAAGCACCTTTGGCATCATGATTTTTTAAACTCGAGAGTGCTTTCTCAACCAGTTTGTCCAGATGGAAACTACCGGGATGCCCATATCCATAAGTACTGCTGACAATTATCTGTGCTTTTGATAAATCAGATTGATCCCAGTCCATCCCCATTTTAAGCGCATCAAGTTCAGGACTGCTTTCTCTAATTTTTTGACTTTTTAGCATTACGATCACTCCAGATATTATTTTTATTTCTACTTATTATTTTTTATAAACAATTCTTTTCTTTTGCTTTTAAATAATTAATTTAGGAATTAAATTAATCTCTACTATTTATATTCAAGACTCAGATTAAAAGCCCTTCAGGTAATTTTAGATTTTTGAAGTTTTAAAATAAAAAAAAGAAAAAACCGCCATTTTACTGGCAGCTTTTTCTATAATTTAGAAGCTTTTATTTGTTTTTTCGCTCATATTCACTGGGAGTTATACCTTCAAAATCCTTAAAAACTTTAAAAAAATAATTGTAATTATTAAATCCTACCTGACTTACTATTTCTTTAATATTCCTCTTTCCTTCAGTTATCATTTTTTTTGCTTTTTTGATTCTCAACTGATTTAAATAATCACTAAAACCCTGCCCGCATTCTTCTTTGAATTTTCGACTGAGATAAGAATAACTGACTCCAATTTCTGCAGCCACCTGACCTAAAGTTAAATCCTGATCATAGTTTTTATCTATATAAAGCAATGTCTGATTGATTAAATTTGAATAATTATTCTTATCTTTTAATTCTGCAACTAAATTAATATAAATTTTAATTATCCAGTCTTTAAATTCTGTCAGAGAGTTTAATTCTTCTAACTTTTGATAGGGGTTTCCTTTTTCCTCAAAAATATTTTCGCCCCTTAATCCCTTATCTTTAATACTGCTGTTGATAATATTGATTAAGGAAATAAGGGTCATCTTTAAAACTGATAACCCAGGTTTAATCCTGGCTATATCATTAAATAAATTTTCCAGTTCATTTTTTAAAGCTGTCGAATCTTTTTTTTCTATATATTTTAATAAAAGCTTCTCTCTTTTAATATCAAGATTAAATTGTTGATTATCAATTCTATTATTCTGATTCTGATAAATAATCATATCTTTACCCTGGTAGAATTTATCTTCCAGCAGCTCTGCTGTTTGATTATAACTTTTCGCTATCTCCAGAGGATTATGCAAAATATTACTTACTGCAAAACTGGCAGTAATATTTAAATAATTTTTCAAAGCAGATTTAATTCTATTGATAGCAGAAGCAGTACTGTTGTTAATTTTTAATTCACTGTTGTCCCGAAAAGAAAACAAAAAGAGAAAGTTCTTTTCATCCTTTAAAACTGCAAAAGATTTACCATTTTCCTTTAAAATTTCATCTGCCATATTGATAAATGAGCGTTTAATATTCAACAATTTTGCTGCTGTATACTTCTGCTGCAGATCCTGATAATTATCAAATTGCCCAATTGTAATAACAATATTTTTGAGTTCAAAATTAATGGACAGCAGTTCAATCTGCTTTTTTAAATCATTTTTATTATTAAAATATCCCCTGACCAGCTTCTCAGCAAAATTCTGGATCAGGATATTTTTTTGATCCAGAAAAAAACTTTCTTCAAAAACATCACTATTCTTATCTTCTTTATTCTGCTCAATTTTTATTCTTAAAGCTGTGAGTAGACTAATTAAACTATCTTTTTTTAATTCATGTTTTAATATATAATCTTCTGCCCCTGCTTTTAAGCTTTTTTTAACATAATCAAATTCTTTATATCCACTTAAGGCAATTGATTTGATCTCCGGATAATTTTCAGCTATATATTTGATTAAGTCGGCTCCACTTTTACCAGGCATCTTCATATCAGAAATAATTATATCAAATCTTTCCTCTTCTAGTTTCTTTTGTGCTGCCTCTACATTTTTAATCTGTTCTGATATTTGAAAACCCTCCTGGTTCCAGTCAATTATATTTTTCAAATGGGTATAATCAAAAATATCATCTTCAACTATCATTACTTTTAACATTCTAAATATCCTTTCTAAAATAAATTGATAATTATTCATTTAATTTCAATTAATCTCAGGTAAAATAATTTTAACAGTTGTAAAATAACCTTTTAGACTCTCAATTTCGATTCCATATTCTTTGCCAAAATAAAGTTCAATTCTCTCTTTAACATTATTAATTCCAATTCCTGAAAATTGATCCTTGTTTTCTCTCTTTTTATTTAATAAATCTTCTATTTCTGCTTCAGACATTCCTATTCCATCATCTGTAATTGTAAAAATAACCTGGTTATTTTGAGTAAAACCCTTTATTTCAATTAATCCCTGTCCAGACTTGCCACTTATTCCATGAATGATAGAATTTTCTACAACCGGCTGCAGTAAAAAACGAGGTATTTTATAACTCATTAAATCAGCTTCAATTTCAAATTTAACATCAAATTTATTGTGCAGTCTAAACTGCTGGATATTTAGATAACTTTTAAGATATTCTACTTCTTTCTCCACTGTAATCAAGTCCTCTTTGTTATTCATACTTAAATGCAGTAGATTTATTACAGAAGAGAGAAAATTTTCCAGATTATCTGCATTCTGCATATCTGCCAGCAGACGGGCTGTATTTAAAATATTAGAAAGAAAATGAGGATTAATCTGGGCCTGAAGTGCTTTAAATTCTAAATTGCTTTTCTGTTTTTCTTTTTCTTTCACATCTTCCAGTAAACCTTTTAACTCTTCAACCATCTGATTAAAGTTAGAGCTGGCTTCAGCAAGCTCATCCTGGGCCTGGTCATCAATTTTAACTTCTAAATTTCCTTCTTCAACCTGGTTCATTGCTTCAACTAAATTATTAAGCGGATCAGAGATACTTTTTGTAAATATATAAGACAAAAACACTGCCAATAAAAAGATAATCAAGCTAACTCCCATTATATCTCTGGCAATTTGACCTGTTTCTCTAGTTAAATAAGAAAAAGGTATTGTACTGACAATATACCAATCTGCATCTTTGATTGGAGCATATGCTGTCAAATTTCTTTCTTCGCCAATTGTTAATTCAAAACTCTCATTTTCAGCATCCGAGTTGGCTCTGATTTTTTGAATTAACTCCGGTTCTGGATATTTTTCATTAAATGAAATATTATTATTTCTGGTGGAAACAACAGTTCCTTCCGAATTGACAATAAAAATTTCAGTTCTCTGACCTAAATCAATATTTCGATAAACATCTGAAAATAAGTCTTCATTAATCCTGATAACAATTGATCCCAATTCACTACCATCATATAATTCTTTAATTGTTCTCCCAATTATTATACCATATGATTTTTCAGGTGTATTTTCAGGATAAACTCTACTAACCTGATGCAGCTCGTCACTAAAATCTACTGCTTCCCAGACAGGAGCGCCATTTTTATCCCGTATCTCAGCAAGTAAATTTTCTCTAAAATCATCTTTAAAAGTTAAGGTAAAGCCGGTATCACCATAAGCAATAATTTTATCTCCCTGGTCTGTAAATAACTGAACATCAGAAATATATTCGGAAAAAGAAAATTTGCGCACCATATCAGCCCTCATTCGATATCTGGCATCATAAACTTCCCACTCACTCAACTTCTCATAATTACTGAGGGTATTTTGTACAAGTTCCGAAAAAGCAATTTCTATAGTCTGATATTCCATTCTGGTTAATTCTTCTTCAATGTTTTTTGCCACCTGGTTAACCACTTCTACTGAATAGGTATTAATTTTATCATGAATTGCCTGACTTGATTTCTGATAGGAGTAAATACCTGTAATTAACATTGGAAATAGAGAAAGTATTAAAAATAGAACAATTAAACGATTCTGGATATGTGTTTTTCGAAGATAACGATATAATTTTATTTTGATTTTAATTAGCAAGTTTTCTTTCATAATATCTCTGCTTTCCTGTATAGTATACTCATATTATAACATTTTAATGTTAATTAAACATCCTTTTAAACTAATAATCTAAATAAATAACAAAAGAACTCCCATAATGAGAGTTCTTCTGTTAGGAAGTATTATTCAAAAAAGTTATATTAACTACCTTAGTCTAAACTTTAAAACAATTAATTTAGTCAATTATAATTTCTGCAGTGACATCTTTACTGCCTCTTATTTCATATCCTGGAATACCATATACAGGATTATTATTTTGATCCCAGAAAAACCGCTGAACTCTGGTATGTCGGTTTGGATCATAAAGTGGATCTCCACTAATTTCCTTATATGATCTGGAATGATAAACTAAGATATCGTTTCCATTTTCAGATACTGTAAAAGAATTATGTCCCGGTCCATACTCTTCCGTCAGCTCACTGCTTTTAAAAATAGGAGAATCATATTTTGACCAGGAATCAGGATCTAATAAATCATCATCCTGACTGGCTGTCAGCAGCCCCACTGCATAATTAGAATTAGTAGCACTGGCAGAATAAGAAATAAAAATCTTATTCCCTTTTTTAATTACAGCTGCTCCTTCATTTACATTAAAACCTTTTCTCTCCCAGCTATAAATTGGCTCAGCAATTAATTTTTGCCTGCCTTTAATTTCCCAGGGAGTTTTAAGTTCTGCAATATATAGATTTGAATCTCCATATTTTTTCTGAGCCCAGACCAAATATCTCTGGTTTTGATGTGTAAAGGTGGTAGCATCAAGGGTAAATTCTTCAAAGTTCATTTCCATTTTCCCTTTTTCTATCCATTTGCCTTCCATTGGATTAGCAGAATCGTTTTTTATAACATACTGTCTTATCGCCCAGATTGCATCAGTTCTGGCAGCTGCAAAATAAATGTACCAGCTGCCATCAATAAAATGGATCTCAGGAGCCCAGATATGTTTGCTCATTTCCTTATCAGGATGCTTCCACCAGACCACCTTTTCTTCAGCCTCTTTTAAACCAGAAATTGTTTTAGACCTGCGCATAATAATTCGATCATATTCTGGATAAGAAGCAGTAAAGTAATAGTAACCATCCTGATGTTTGTATATAAAAGGGTCAGCCCGCTGCTCAATTAAAGGATTGGGGTAATCTTTAACAATTATTTTACCTGCAATTTGATAATTTCCTTTTTCCTGATAATTAAGCTGACCGTTAAGATCCCACTCAACAGGGAACTGAGTCAGGATTCCACTTTCAAATTCAACATCTATTTTTTCGGGTAATTTAATCTTTTCCCCGGCTTCTGCTCTAATTTCAACGTTTTCAAGTTCTTTAATCTGAAAATGATCTTCCATAACAACTGGAGCTGCTGCCAGGACTAAACCTCCAGAAACTGAAATTATTAATAATGTGCTTAAGAAAATAAACAGTTGTTTTGACAGCCGTAAATTCAATTTAGATTTCAATGTGAATTCTCCTTTTTTATCCTTTGACTCCACCCACTGTTAAACCAGAAATAAATGAATTCTGCTTAAACATGAAGAGAATAATAATTGGAACAACCGAAATCACCGCACCAGAAAATAACATATCATAACTATTACCATAAGGGGTAATCAAGGAAGCAAGACCTATAGGTAAGGTGAAGTTTTCATTTGAACGTAAAACAATCAGCGGCCAGACAAAGGCATTCCAGCTAAACATTGCCTGCAGAATAATCATTGCCCCAAAAGCAGGTTTCATTAAAGGCATCATTATTTTAAAGAAAATAGCAAATTCGGAAGCACCATCAATTCTGGCTGCATCAATTAATTCTGTAGGTAGGCCAACTGCAAACTGCCGGAAAAAGAAGACCGCTACCGGTGGTACAATAAAGGGCAGTATTACCCCGGCATAACTATCAAGAATCCCCAGAGTAATAGATAATTTATACAGAGGAAGTATTAAAATTTCAATTGGAACCATCATTAAAACTAAAACTAAGATAAAAATTATATTTTTACCTTTAAATTCATAAACTGCAAGTCCATAACCAACCAGAGAACTTAAAAACACAGCTGCTGCTGTCTGGATTGTAGTTATTAAAACACTATTTTTATACCAGTGAAGATAAATTCCACTTCTTTCTGTAAATAATGTCTTATAATTCTGAAAGGACATTATTTCAAAATCTAGACTGGCACTAATTCCATTTTTAATTATCTGATCACCCGGTTTAAAAGAAGAAACCAGCATAAAGAAAAATGGGGACAATGCAAAAAATGCGAAAAAAGATAAAACTAAAATTATAACTGTAACCTGAATTGTATTTTTAGACATTACTGTTCCCCCTTTTTGAATAAGCCGAATAAATTAAGTTGAATCACATTAACTATTAAAACAATTAATAAGAGAGTTATACCAATTGCTGAGGCAAAACCCATATTAAAGTTATTAAAACCTGTCTGATAAATATAAGAAACTATTGTCATTCCAATATCATTAGGGGTTGCTGTCTGCCAGTAAGCATAGCTTTCGGCAAACATTTTGTAACCTCCAAAAACACTGATCGTAATTACATAAATAATTACAGGTTTTAAAGAAGGAATAGTAATGTATTTAAACTTATCCCAGCTGCTGGCACCATCAATATCTGCAGCTTCGTAAATTTCTTCAGGGATACTCTGCAGTCCTGATAGGAAATAAATTATATTTACCCCCATCCAGCGCCAGACACATAAAACAACCAGGGCAATCATAGCTGGAATAGAATTCTGCAGCCAGGTAATCGGTTCTAAACCAAAAACACCAATAATTGAGTTAGCTAAAGTTGAAGCCTGTTCCCCAAAAGCATATCTAAAAAACATACCTGCAACAATTACAGAGGTTAAAGCTGGCATAAAAATTGAGGATCTAAAAAAGTTTGTGAATTTTGTTTTATCACTATTTAAAAGCACCGCCAGAATAATTGGTAAAGGTACTAAAATTAAGATTGTCCAGAAAGTATAATTAGTACTTGTTAATAATGCATTTTTATAATGAACATTAAATAATTTTTTGTAATTTGCCAGCCCAACAAATTCTGGATCTCCAAAACCAATTTCCTGAAAACTCATAATTATAGTTGAAATCATGGGATATAAATAAAATACAAGAAATACGATTATAAATGGAGATACAAAAATATAGGGTGCCACTTTTTTTGAATTAATATATTTTTCATAGAAATTTTTAAGTATCTGCATAGAAATTCTCCTTAATAAAAGACTAAAAGATCCAACTTAACCTTTCATATTATCAGGATTAGAGCCGAACCTTTTAGCCTATTTAGTAATTTGTTTTATTTATTAAAACTAATTCTTTACTGTCTCAGTTCTGCTGCTGCTTCTTCTAAAGCTTCTGCAGGAGTATGACTCTGCTCTTTGATTACTTTAAAGGAAACATTTTTCTTAAGTAAATCAATTGCAGAAGGATATTTTTCGGTTACCATTGTTGGATTAATTTCGTCTCTAATTTCTAATAACATTCCGAAAATATCTTCATTTCTAAAGTATTCGGTATACTGGTTAGGTTCTGACATAATTGGATCATCCCAGACTTCCCATCTTACAGGGTCAAAACCAAGTTCGGTCCACAATTTATGAGATGCTTCAACTGATAATTTAGCTTCAGCTAAAAATTCTTTTGCCAGCTGCTGCTGCTCACTCTGAATTGTTACAACTGTGCCTGTACCACCCATACCGGCTGATCTGTTTCCACCTTCATCCCAGACTGGTAACGGACGGATAGCAATCTTATCTTTTAAGTCAGGCATATACTGAACAAATCTTCCCATATACCAGAGAGGCATCATTAAAGAAGCGGCTCCTTCATTATTCATGAAGTTCCAGTATTCTTCTGAATGATGGAATCCACCTGGTGCAGGAACTGCAATTTCAGACTCATGTACCATATCATCAATAAATGATAACACTCTTTCGTTCTTTTCATTGTCTAAAATAACGCTGCCATCTTCAGCAAAAATATCAGAGCCAATCTGACTGATCATTGGATAAAGTGTCCAGTGCTCTGTAACTTCGACAGTTGTCATTGGCTTATCGGTAGCAGCTTTAACTTTTTTACCTGCTTCTACAAAATCGTCCCAGGTAACTATTTCGTCAATATTAACACCGGCTGCATCCATCATTTCCATGTTATAATACATTACAGTTGCTCCAACATGATAAGGCACACCATAATAGTTGCCATTTTTTGCATAGTTAGCAAATCTAGCCTCGATCATTTGATCCATATTTGGTTCTACTACATCATTCAATGAAACTAACTGAGGATTACTTCCTTTTAAATAATTAGCAAATTTACTGATTTCAATATCTGCTATATCAGGAGCACCAACACCAGACTGTAAGGCAATTAAAAGTTTGTTGTGCATCTGGTCATAAGGATAAACTGTTGTCTCTAAATTAATAACATCATCTGGATTGTTTTCGTTCCAGCGAGCAACCTCTTTTTCTAAAAACTGCTGATGTAATTCCTGAAAAGTCCAGAAAGTAAGAGTTGTCTCAGCCGCAGCAGAGAAAGTGAAGATTAAAAGCATTGATGAAACTAAAAGAATAAGTAAAGATTTTTTCATAATAATTATTCCTCCCATTTTTTAATTTTATTAACTTAAGTTAATTTTAAGACAATTTAGATAAATAGTCACTACATTATTTTTACCTCTTACTACAAAATTTTTCACATTTAGTCTTTTCTAATAATATATGAGGTTATTTTCTAATTTTTTAGGTTTTGAATTTATTTTAACTGAATAATATTAACCGAATGAGGCTTTAATTTTATCTGCAATTTATTACTGTATTCTTCCAGTTTTTCTCCTTTTATTTTAACCTCATTTCTATTAATATCATTAGAATCTTTATTTACAGCAGCCACTGCAACACCTTTTTTATCAGACCATTTAGTTGCCAGTAAATCTATACTTTCAACTTCAACGGACTCTCCGATTTTAGAAACCACTTTAAAGCCTGGAATCTCGTCTGACCAGACATCAATTATTGTGTCTCTAAGTATGTTCTTCGTATAGGCCATATACTGTTCGTAATCTGCCAGATTATTTTCTTCTGGAGCCATATCCCAGTATTCGTGAATTGAAATCCAGTCCAGAAAATCTCCACAATTTTTCAATAAATTAATATTCCATTCTAAATCTGGAAGTGCTGCAGCTAAAAGCTCTGTCTCTGGATCAATATGCTTGATCATTATTTTAACTACTTACTATAATATTTTTTAGTTCTAAATTTTATAAAAGTGCTGAAATATTTAATTCCAGCACTCAATTAGTCGATTTATTTTTTCTTTTTTCCTATAAACCAATAATCTAAGCTATTTTTTCTTCCAGCTTAGCTATTCCTTCTTCTCCCCACTGATCCAGCATTCTTACCTGCCTTAAGAGAGTAGAAATCGTGTAGCGGAAACGAATTTCAAAACAGTGATTTACTGCTTTTTTTAGCCAGTCACGATTTAAATTTTTCACATCTTCCCTCTCGAAAAAACCAAAATCTTCCAGAATAGTTTCCACACTTAAGAGATACTGTTCAAATTTTCTAATATTATTCTTAATTTCTTCTTCCGCAGCTAATAAATCAGATTCTGTTATTAAATCATGCTCCCAGCGCTGATCCAGCAGTTCCAGAATCCCCTCTGCTTTATCCAGATAAGCTTCCTTAATTTCTTTTTCTCTTGCCTCACGGTCATGATTAATTTCAAACTGAGAAAAATCTGTTTCCAATAATTTTAGATAATAATGACTGCTGATTAAAGCAGCTGTCCCCACTTTAATTCCGTGAGTGGGGACATGCTCACCAAAAATCCCGGCATACATATCAAAAAAATGAGAAATATGATGTTCAGTACCGGAAGCAGGTCTTGAACTACCAACCATCATCATCGAAACTCCAGAATAGATTAACCCTTTTGTTAAAATTTCTATCCCCTCTTTTTCTCTAGCAATAATACTTTCGGAGTTATTGATTAAATCATTTAAGACATTTTCTACTAGATCAAAAGCTTCCTGACAGAAATATTCATCAAAAATTGCTACCCCTAATTTCCATTCTAAAAGTGAAGAAACTTTCCCCAGCAAATCTCCCAGACCGGACTGGATTAATTTCCAGGGAGCATCTTTTAAAATATTTAAATCTGCAATAATTAATTCTGGCGGAGTTGTATTATAGGTTTTTTTAACACCGTTTACTGTAATTGAGGAGACAGAAGAAGCATACCCATCCATCGAAGGTGCAGTTGCAAAAATTGAATAAGGCAGCTGCATTTTATGAGCAGCATATGCTGTTAAGTCATTAATTGAACCAGAACCACAGGCTAAGATATAGCCATCAGGCTCAATTTTTTCAATGATTTTGAAAAGTGTTCCTGGCTCTGGAACTAAATGATCATCTTCTTCTCTTTCTTTAAGCAAAATTTCTTCTACCTCAAAATTTGCTGCTAATAATTTTTCTTTGAGTTCTGCTCCAGCTGCTTTTTTTGTATTCTGATCCACTATCAGATATATTCGCTGCTCTTTAGTAATCTTTTTTATAAGAGCAGCAGTTTTGTCTAAAGCATTTTCTTCGATAATTACATCTTCAATTGGAATCTGATGGATCTCACCACAGGAACATTTTTCTCCTGAAATTTTTTTAATATCCATTTTAATTTTACCTCCCAAATTTTATAAATTTAATTAAAAACTTTTTTCAAGTCCTGAATTATCTTTATGTTATTTATAATTAACTGTTAACTGGCTTTTTCCTGCATTTAAAATTAAATTAACCCCAACCAATTAGTTGAGGTTAATTTAGAGGTTATTCAGTCAAACTATTCTAGATTTTCTACAGCTGCTCTTTCAATTGGCAGACCAGCTTTATATCTCTCCATAAATTCTTCAAAACCTTCAACATCTTCCTGATCGGGCTCAACAATTTTTTCATTCTGGTTAGTAAAGATTTCCTGGTTAAGGAATTCTTCCAGACTCTGTCCCTCTTCTTTATTTAAATGATAGGAAGCTAATAAAGCAATTCCCCAGGCACCACCTTCACCAGCTGTTTCCATAACCGATACCGGTGCATTGACAGCTGCTGCCATCATCTTTTGGGCCACATTTTCTGTTTTAAATAAGCCTCCGTGGCCTAACATTTTATCTAATTTAACATTTTCTTCTTTTAACAAAATATCCATTCCAATTTTCATTGCCCCTAACGCACTCTGCAAGTTAACCCGCATAAAATTAGCCAGATTAAACTCACTGTCAGAAGTCATAGTAAATAAAGGGCGTCCTTCTTCAAAACCTGTTATATGTTCCCCGGAAAGATAGCCATAACTTAAAAGACCTCCACAATCTTTATCACCTTCCAGAGCTTTATTGTATAAGGTTTCATATAAATCATCCATTTCTACTTCAAAACCAAGAGCTTCTACTGCCTCTTTAAATACGTTAATCCACTTGTCCAGATTAGATGAACAATTATTAGAATGAGCCATAGCTACCAGCTTACCAGTTGGTGTCATTACTAGATCAAGTTCTGGATGAGGTTTTGATAACTCATCTTCTAAAACTACCATTGCAAAGACAGAGGTTCCTGCAGATACATTACCAGTTCTGGGAGCTACACTATTGGTCGCAACCATTCCAGTTTCAGCATCTCCTTCAGGTGGACACATCAAACTACCAGCTTCTAAAGTTCCAGATGGATCTAAGAGTTTGGCCCCTGCTTCTGTTAGTCGACCTGCATCTTCTCCAGCTAATAAAGGTTCGGGGAGAATTGATTCCACATCCCGGGGAAGATCATAATCTGAAACAAGATTATTGAATTGATTGATCATTTTTTGATTATAATCATTAGTTTTTAGATCAACCGGAAACATTCCGGAGGCTTCTCCAATTCCAATTATCTTTTCACCTGACAACTTCCAGTGAATAAATCCTTCTAAGGTTGTTAGAAAATCTATTTTGGAAACATGCTCTTCCTTATTAGTCACTGCATGATACAGATGAGCAATACTCCAGCGCTGAGGAATCGGATGACCAAAAGTTTCGGTCAATTTGCGGCTGGCTTCTTCAGTAAAATTATTGCGCCAGGTTCGAAAAGGGACAAGCAGTTCTCCTTCCTGGTCAAAAGGCATATAGCCGTGCATCATAGCACTAAACCCAATTGCTGCAATTTTTTTTAGCTCTAATCCATACTCTGCTTCAATATTTTTGGCTAAATCCTGATAACTGGACTGCAGACCTCCCCAGATATTATCCAGATTATAAGTCCAGATTCCATCTACATAATCATTTTCCCAGCTGTGGCTGCCGGAAGCAATAATTTGATTATTATCACCATTTAATAAAACTGATTTAATTCTGGTTGAACCAAATTCAATTCCTAAAACAGTATTACCCTTTTCTATAGCTGTCTCATTCTTGGCTGTAGTCATAAATAAACCTCCATCTGAATATTTTAAATTATTCCTGCCCGTAATAGGCATCTTCACCGTGCTTTCTCAAAAAGTGTTTGTCAAGTAGAACCTGATCAATTTGTTCTAATTCAAAATTTAAGTTAACTGATCTGTAGGCCATTTTAGCAACTTCTTCCATTACAACTGCATTATGAACTGCATTAGCTGCATCTGTTCCCCAGCTAAATGGACCATGATTATTAACTAAAACACCCGGTCTTTGAGTTGGATTAATATCTTCAAATCTTTCTACTATAACTTTCCCTGTGTCTTTTTCGTATTCACCCTTGATTTCTGCTGCTGTCATTTTGCGGGTGCAGGGAATTTCTCCATAGAAATAATCTGCATGAGTTGTACCAAAAGCCGGAATACCTTTTCCAGCCTGTGCCCAGCTGGTGGCCCAGCTAGAATGTGTATGCACAATTCCACCAATTTCTTTGAAGTGATTATATAAATAAAGATGGGTTGCAGTATCTGAAGATGGTTTTAACTCACCTTCTACCTTATTCCCATCTAAATCAACAACTACCATATCTTCCGCTGTCATCTGATCATATTCGACTCCACTTGGTTTAATTACAAAAAGTCCTTTTTCGCGATCAATACCGCTGACATTACCCCAGGTATAAGTCACTAAACCTCGTTCAGGTAACTCTAAGTTTGCTTCTAAAACTTCTTTTTTTAGTTTTTCCAGCATCTGCATTCTCCTTTCCGATTTAATCCAGATAAAAAAGTAAATTTTTAAATTCCTCCATATAAACAACTTTTCCCAGCTCAAAAGGGGGTACTTTATTATTACTGACAAAAAGTGCTTATATGGAGAGAATTATTAATGAGAAATCTATTTGTATATCTGTTTAAACAGATATTTATATCTTTTAAAATTAATTATAACCAATTAAGAATCAGCTTATAATCCTTAATTACTTCAGCTTATAATAAACATCATTCCATTTAAGCTCTTTTTTAAACTCATTTACATCAGTCTGATCATCAATATCTAAAAACTCAATATCAGCAATCTCTGCAAAATCTCTTAAGTGTTCAGCAGTAACTGCTTTAGAGAAACCTGTATGATGAGCCCCACCTGCATAAATCCAGGATTCTACAGCATCTCTTAAAGTAGGCTGTGGCTTCCAGAAAACTCTGGCCACAGGTAATTCTGGCATCTCATGCTCAGGTGCCTCAACTTCAACTTCATTGACTATCATTCTAAATCTATTGCCCATATCTGTAATTGTAGCGTTAACTGCTGGTCCAGAAGCAACATCAAAAACTAATCTTGCCGGGTCTTCTTTGCCGCCAATTCCTAATGGATGCATCTCTAAGTTAGCTTTACCATCAGCTATACTTTCACAGATTTCTAACATATGAGCTCCAAGTACTTTGGTATCTTTCGGGTCAAGGTGATAGGTATAGAATTCCATAAATGAAGTTCCACCTTCCAGACCAGTACCCATAACCTTCATCGCTCTAACTAAGGCTGCAGTTTTCCAGTCCCCTTCACCACCAAATCCATATCCTTCTCCCATCAGTCTCTGGACTGCGAGTCCAGGGAGCTGTTTCATTCCGTGTAAATCCTGAAAATTAGTAGTAAAGCCTTTAAAGTCTCCATCTTCCAGAAATTTACGCAGTCCAATCTCTATTTTAGCAGATTCTTTAAGAGATTCTTTTCCTTCACCTTCTAATAAATCTTTTTGTACATTATATTCCTGTTTATATACTTCAATTAGTTCAGCTATTTCTGCCTGATCAACCTCATTGATATATTCAACTAAATCACCAATACCGTAATAATGAACCTCATAACCAAATTTCATCTGAGCTTCTACTTTATCTCCCTCGGTAACTGCAACATTACGCATATTGTCACCAAATCTAACGAATTTAGCACCCTGTGCATCAGCCCAGGCAGCTGCAGCTCTGGTCCAGACACCAATTCGGCGCTGTACTTCTTCATCCTGCCAGTGACCAGCCACAACTTTGCGGTTTTTATCCATCCGGCTGACCATAAATCCATATTCACGACCACCATGAGCAGCTTGATTAGTATTCATAAAGTTCATATCAATTTCATCCCAGGGAATATCTCTGTTAAACTGGGTGTGTAAATGAAGTAGTGGTTTTTGCATTGCTTTTAAACCTGCAATCCACATCTTTGCAGGTGAAAAGGTGTGCATCCAGGTAATGATACCTATACAGTTATCACTGCTGTTGGCTTCTAAAACTACTTTTCTAATTTCTTCAGCTGTTGTCACCACATTTTTAAATCTAATTTCTACCGGTATTTCTTGAGCAGCAGAAAGCCCCTCTGCTATTTTTCTGCTGTTTTCTTCTACTTCTTTTAAAACCTCGTCTCCATATAAATGCTGACTTCCTGTAACAAACCATAATTCCTGTGTTTCAAAAATATTTTTCATTATTTTCCTCCTTATTACTTTAGTATATTTTATTAACTCTAAAGTAGTTTATTGATAATTAAAAGTAAAACTAAAAATTTTTATATTAATTAAATTTTCAAGACCAAAGATTCCGATTGAAAATTTAATTAATAAGGAGAGGCAGTAAAACCTCTCCTTATATTATACATTATTTAGTCAGCCATATAAAATTCAACATTTTCTTCAGTTACCAAATTTACACCAGTATCTACATAATCAGGTAATGGGTTGATTCCAGCTTCCTGCCAGTTTCCATTTTCGATTGGATTTAAAAGGTCTTCATTTAAATGGAAGAGGAACATTTGTCCCCAGTATCCCATATTCCAGGTACCCTGAGCTAATGTAGCATCAATAACTCCAGCTTCAATAAAATCTAATGTACCAGGATCAGTATCAAAACTAACAATATCAATGTTATCTACCATATTACCTTCTCTAACTGCAGTTGCTGCCCCCACACCAGTAGAAGCTTCAGTAGTAAATACTCCTACTAAATCTGGATTAGCCTGCAACATTGAACCCATTGCTCTTGCAGAAGCAGATTGATCTGACTGACCATCCTGAACTGAAACAACTTCCATATCTGGATAGTCATTAGCAATTGTTTCCTGGAAACCACGAGCACGTTCCTCATGATTAAGCTGACCAGGAATAGTAATTAAACCTAAGTTACCTGTTTCATCATTTAATTCAGCCAGATAATTTGCTGCCCGAACACCAGCTTCATAGTTTGAAGTTGCTAAGAAAGAATAACGATTTGAATCTGGTGCATCTGCATCAAAGGTAACTACAGGTATTCCAGCTTCCATTGCTCTGTTAATTGGACCAACTAAAGCATCAGGATTAATTGCTGTTAATAAAATTCCTGCAGGCTGCTGAGAAATAACCTGTTCTAAAACTGTTACCTGCTGATTAATATCATAATCAGTAGCACCAGTATAGCGTGTTGAAACTCCTAAGTTTGCAGCGGCTTCCTCCATACCTCTAAATGCCGGCTTCCAGTATTCAATACCAGAAACAAAGGTTACCATTACATATTCATCTTCCATATCACCCTGTAATGGTGAATCACTCTGTGCAGCTGCCATTCCCACAAAACTGAGAGTTAAAGCGAAAACCATGACTAAAACTAATAATTTTTTCAAAATAAACCCCTCCTGTTTCATTTTTTATTTAAAGTGTGTAAATACACACTTAAATAATCAAATTAAATTACTTATTACTGTGAACTTTCACATCAATAATTACAGCACTTAGAAGTACTAAACCAACAACTAACTGCTGCCAGTAAACTGAAACTCCAAGCAGTACCAGTGCATTATTAACTAAAGCAACTAAGATTATCCCTAAAAAGGCACCTAATACTGTTCCTTCTCCACCAGTTAGACTAGCTCCACCAATTACTGCTCCAGCAATAGCTCTTAATTCAGCTCCTGTACCTGCTGTTGGAGTAGCCACTCCAAAACGAGCTAAACTTAAAATACCAGCAAAACCTGCTAAAGTGGAACACAATATATAAACCATTATTTTTATCTTATTTACATTTATTCCAGAAAATTTAGCTGCTTCTTCATTTGAACCAACATAATAAATCTTTCTAAATGTTTTAGAATTACGCATTAAAAAGTCCATAACTATTACTAAAATTATCAATATTAAACCAGGATTAGGAATTCCAAATGTTTTTCCTCCCCCGATAAAGTCAAAGGTTTGGGAAATACTACCGATACTAACAGGAGAACCTTTAGTAATTATATAAGCCATTCCACGCCCAATTGACATCATACTCAAGGTTGTAATAAAAGGACTTAAATGAATTTTAGTAATAAACTGAGAAATACTAAATCCAATAAAAACAGATAAACCTATTGAGATAAGTACAGCTAACCAGATATTTAAACCAAGTGTTACCATTGTCATGCCAGCAAGTACATTAGCAAAAGCCATAACTGAACCCACTGAAAGGTCAATTCCACCTACAACTAAAACTAAGGTCATTCCTACTGCCAGAATTCCATCCATAGATAAACCAATCAAAGTAGTATTAATATTATAGGCACTTAAAAATCCAGGTGCCATAAAACTTAATAAAGCTGCAAAAGCAATAATTATAAGTGCAAGAGATGCTTCTCGTAAACCAAATAATTTCTTTAGAAAACTAGAATCTTGTGTATTTTGCATTCCTATTTATCCCTCCATTTATTAATTTTTAAAATCATTTTTTCTACCTGAAGCATACATCATTATATCTTCTTCTGTTGCTCCCTCAGCATCAAGTTCACCTACTAATTCTCCCTGATGCATTACCAAAATCCTATCACTTAAACCAAGAATTTCCGGTAGTTCAGAAGAAATAAACATTACTCCATGACCATTATTAGATAATTCTCTTAAAGTTGAATGAATCTCAAATTTAGCTCCAACATCTATACCCCTAGTTGGTTCATCTAGAATTAAAACTCTTGGTTCAACTGCAAGCCATTTAGCTAATAAAACCTTTTGTTGATTACCTCCACTTAGACTTCTAACTGGCTGATCTAAACTTGCATATTTAGTATTCATTATTTCTACAAATTTTTCACCAATTTTATTAACTTTTTTCTTTTTAACGAGAGAGTTTTCAGATACCTGTTCCAGATCAGCGGCAACAACATTAGCATTTAAATCCATATCTAAAAATAACCCCTGTTCTTTTCGATCTTCGGTGATGTAGATTAAGCCCTGATCAATGTTCTTTCTGGTATTATTAGCTGTTATATCTTCATCCAATAATTCAATCTTTCCACTTTCCGGCTGGTTAATACCAAAAACCGTCCTCATTGTCTCTGATCTTCCGGCTCCAATTAAACCGAATAAACCTACTATTTCTTTTTCATTGACCTCAAAGCTAACATTTTTAAACTCATTTTTTCGACTGATGTTTTCAACTTTAAGAATGTTTTTGCCAACCTCAGTTCCTTTGTCAGGATAGGCCTGATCCAATTCTCTACCAACCATCATTCTAACAATATCATCTGGATCAACATCCTCTATTTTTCCATTACCAACATGTTCGCCATCTCGTAAAACAGTATAACTATCACAGACCTGAAAAATTTCTTTAAGTCGATGACTGATAAAGAAGATTGCAATTCCTTCTTCTTTTAATCTCATTAAATTTTCAAATAGAATCTGGGATTCAGTGTCGGTTAGGGAAGATGTGGGCTCATCCAGAATTAATATTTTAGCATTAATTGATAAAGCCTTTGCTATTTCGACCATCTGCTGTTCTGAAATACCTAATTTCCCCACCGGTTTTTTTACATCGATCTCCAGATTTAGTCTATCCAGTACTTTTTCTGCTTCCTGGCGCATCTGTTTAAAATTGACCATTCCTCGCTTTTTTTCAGGAACTCTTCCCATAAATATGTTTTCCGCAACACTAACTTCCGGACAGAGACTTAATTCCTGGTGAACAATACTTATTCCTTTTTCCTGAGCTGTCCGTGGATTTAAATCAGTCAACTCTTGACCTTCAAATACTATTTTACCTGAATCAGCCTGTAAAATACCGGTCATAATATTCATCAGTGTCGATTTTCCGGCACCATTTTCTCCACAAACTGCCTGGATCTCCCCTGGCTCAATTTTAATGTCTACATCTTTTAAAGCCTGAGTACCATAAAATGATTTGCTTATTCCATGCATTTCTAAAAGTTTGCTCATTTAATTTTAACTACCTCCTTCTTAACTCTTTACAAGAATCTCTAACTACTAATTCTGGATTATATAAAAATCTGGGCTTCTCAACCCCGATTTCTAGCATATTAAACAATAATCTAGCAGCATGTCTTCCTAATTCTTCTTTTGGGTGTCTAACAGAAGTCAGTCTAACATTTGTTGCTGTTGCTAGTATCGAGTCATCATAAGAAACAACCGAAATATCGTCCGGAACTTTTAAACCATTATCAATAATTGCTTTAACAACATCAACTGCAATTTGATCATTATAGCAGACAACCGCTGTCGGTCTATTTTTATGAGACAGCATCTTATCCATCCAGTGATAAGGGTAAGATGAAATTTGACTTGTGATATAGGTGCCGACCTCTGCTGATTCTGGATCAACCCCGTAATCACTTAATGCTTTTTTAAACCCTTTAAGTCTAAAAACTCCCTGCAGATCATCTTCCTTAAAAACCCCAGCAATATTTCTGTGGCCCAGCTGCATTAAATACTGCGTTGCCTTATAACCACCTTTGTAATCATTTACAATTGCATAGGAAGGATCCAATTCTCTATAATAAGCATTTAACATCACAAAAGGAATATTTTTTTCCTTAAGTTCCTGATATAGATCCATATTATGAGTGTCTACAGCACTTTTGGTAGGCTCAATAATTAAACCATCAACCCCATTATCCATAATTTTTTTTAAGTGTTTTCGTTCTTTATTAGGATCATTATCTGTATTGGCAAGATTTAAGGTGTAGTGTTTTGAACTAACTACCTCTTCAATTCCGGAAATAATATTTGGAAAGATATAATTGGACAGATAAGTTGTGATAACTGCAATCCTTTTTTCTTTAACAAAATTTTCAGGGTTTTTATAAAAAGTACCTTTTCCACGCTCTCTGCTTACAACCCCCTGTTTTTCCAGTTGATCTAGAGCTCTTCGTATAGTATCTCTACTAAAATCAAACTTTTCCGCCATTTGTGATTCTGAGGGTAATAATTCACCATCATTCAACTCATTTTTATTAATATACTCTTTATAAAAATCCATAACCTGCTTATATTTTGCTTTTTTCATAATACCACAACTTCCCCTACAAATAATTTGCTTGTATGTACCTTTAAATTAATTATATATTACTATGTTAAAAAAATCAATGTTTTTTGAAAAATTTATAAACTATTAGGAGGCAAAGATTTCTTGCCTCCTAATAGTTAAATTTAGTTCTTAATTATATGGAAGCTCATCATAGTTATACTCATCAACAATCATTGTAGGAGTAACTGTAAATTGTGGTAATTCTTCTCCTTCAATGTGGGCTTTAATTGATCTCATTGTAATTCTTCCCATCTCAGTTGGGAATACAGCTAAAGTACCTGTTAAGTCACCTTCTCCAACATCTTCAATTGCATCAGGGTTACCATCAATTCCCAAGGTGAATACTTCTCTACCCATGGAATTTGCAGCCTGAGAAGCTCCCTGAGCCATAGCATCGCTCATACCAAAGAATAAGTCAACATTTGGTCTGGCCTGCAGTAAGTTCTCTGCCACATTCATTCCCTTTTCTCTTTCCCAATCAGCTGGCTGAGAAGCTACAATTTCTATTTCCGGGAATTTTTCTAATACTTCTAAAAATCCACCATTTCTTTCTGTATTATGGAAACCTGGAACACCCTCTAAAACAGCAATCTGGCCATCAAGTTCTCCATGTTTTTCATGAAGAAGCTCTACCGCTCTTAATCCTACTTTACGGCCGCCGGCACGCTGATCATAGCCAACATATGTTACAACTTCTCCACTTTCTAATTCTGTTAAAGAGTTAAATACAAAAACCGGAATTCCTGCTTCATTAGCCTTTTCTACAGCAGGTGCAACCGCCTGATTGTTAATCGCATATAAAGCAATGGCATCAACTTCCCGCTGAATCATATCTTCTACCATACTAACCTGTTTTTGAAAATTAGTTTCTCTATCTGGAGCTAATTTGTATAACTTCCAGCCATATTCTTCTGCCATCTGAGTAGCACCTTCGTTTGTTGCTTTATAAAAAGTACTGGTTAAAGCGGGAGAAATCATTGCTACCTCAAAATCATCCTGTGCATAAACCCCAAAACTAAATAGCATGATAAATAATAGTGATAAAACTAATGTTTTTTTAATCAATTTAATTTCCTCCTTTTTTTAATACAAATCAGTGTCAGTGTTAATTAAAAAAATCTCTCTGGTCTTATCACCCCCTTTTCTTATGTAAATAAGTTTAAGAAACTAAGATTTTAAACCAGCGAAAAATGCACTTAAAGTTCCATCCTGATCTTCACTGCTCTGTTTTCTAACCACATCAACAGTAACAGCTAATAAAATAATCAAACCTAAGATAACTCTCTGCCAGTGTGAAGAAACTAATAATAAGTTGAGACCATTTCGGACAACACCCATAATCAGTGCCCCAATTAAAGAACCAATGATTTTTCCCCGGCCACCACTTAAACTTGTACCACCAATAACAACAGCAGCTATAACATCAAGTTCAAAACCATCTCCTGCTACAGATGTAGCCGCATCCAGACGTCCGGCAAGAATCATTCCCGAAAGAGCAGCAAAAAGTCCTGTTAGTGCATAAACAATAGTTTTATATTTTTTAGTATCTATCCCGGATAAAATCGCTGCCTCTTCATTACCACCAACAGCATAAGAATAACGTCCAACTTTTGTTTTGTTTAAAAGAAAATAACTTATCAAATAAATAATAGCCATTAAAATAGCTGGAAATGGAATCGGTCCAATCATTCCAGCTCCTAAATATTTAAAAGAATCTGGTAGACCATAAATAGGTGCTCCATCTGTATAAACAAAAGAAAGCCCACGAGCAACTCCCATCATACCTAATGTTGAAATAAAAGGTGGTAGCGGAATTCGTGTTATTAATACACCATTTAATATTCCTAATAGAGCTCCGATCAATAATCCTAATAAAACAGCCACCCAGACATTCCAGCCTAAACTTACCATCATTCCGGCAGTCAAACAGCTGGATAAACTTAAGACTGAGCCAACTGATAAATCAATTCCACCTGTGATAATTACAAAAGTCATTCCGGCTGCCGCAATAGCAATTAAAGATGACTGCCTTAAAATATTCATTAAATTAGTTAAAGTCAAAAAATATGGTGTTGCTAAAGTCATTATAATTCCTAAAAGCACTAAGCCGGTTAAAGCACCTAATTCTTTTCCCAATGAATCCTTTATATTTTTTAAAATTTTCATCTACATCACTCCCTGGTTGCCAGACTTAAAATTTTTTCCTGATCTGCCTCGTCTATATCTAATTTTCCTGCTATTTTCCCATGATTCATGACCATAATTCGATCACTCATCCCTAAAATTTCAGGTAATTCAGAAGAAATCATTATAATTCCAACACCATTTTCTGCCAGCTGATTCATTAAACTATAAACTTCTTTTTTAGCTCCAACATCAATTCCCCTGGTTGGCTCATCAAAAATTAATATCTTTGTGTCCCGAATCAACCATTTTGCTAAAACAACTTTTTGTTGATTACCACCACTGAGATATTTCACTTCCTGCTCCGAACCTGGAGTTTTGATATTTAATTTTTTTATATAGGCTTCTGCTAATTTTTTATCTTTATCCTTTTGTAAAACTATACCGTTCATCACCTGTGATAAATCAGTCAAAGATATATTTTCTCGCACAGATCTAACAAGCACCAATCCCTGTTTTTTTCGGTCTTCTGTTATAAACCCAATTCCTTTTTCAATTGCATCCTGTGGATTCTGGATTTCGACTTCCTGATTATCTATCAAAATCTTTCCGCTTTCTTTTGGATCAGCCCCAAAAATACAGCGCATTAATTCAGTTCTACCAGAACCTACTAAACCTGCAAAACCTAAAATTTCTCCTTTATTCAAAGAAAAAGAAATATTTTTTAACAATTTTTTTGTTGCTAAATTTTTAACTTCTAAAATTTTATTGTCAATCTTTATTTTTCGAGGAGGAAATTGTTCCTTTAATTCTCTACCTACCATCTCATTAATTAATAAATCTTTATCAGTTTCCGAAATTGGATGGGTGGCAATATATTGTCCATCTCTAAATACAGTAACTCGATCAGCTACTTCCCATAGTTCCTTAAGTCTATGAGAAATATAAATTATCGAAATACCTTTCTTTTTTAGATTTTCAATTGTTTTAAATAATTCTTCTATTTCATTCTCCCCTAAAGCAGCAGTCGGTTCATCCATTATAATTATATCTGAATCCATAGATAAAGCTTTTGCTATTTCTACCATTTGCTGCATTGCAACACCTAAATCTGCAATAATAGTATCAGGATCAAGATTAATACCCAGATCATGTAAAATCTCACTACTTTTATTATACATTTCATTTTTATTAATTACAGTATTCCCCTTCAACTGCTCGCGTCCCAGAAAAATATTTTCAGCAATGGAAAGATAGGGAACTAAATTAAATTCCTGATAAATAACACTGATCCCTAATTCGCGAGAATGCCTGGGACCTTTAATATTAACTTTCTCCCCTTTTACTTCGATTTCTCCACCATCTCTTTTATGTACACCCGAAATAATTTTGATTAATGTTGATTTACCAGCACCATTTTCTCCAACAAGTGCATGGACTTCTCCTTTTTTTAGATCAAAATCTACCTGATCTAAAGCCAGTACTCCCGGGAATTTTTTTGTAATTGAAGATAGTTTCAAAATACTCTGTGAATCATTCATTTAAATCACCCCTTTATCCAACGTTTTTTTAAAAATATTCCAATAATCAAGTACAAATACACATACATATAATTTATTTGTATGTACTTTTCTAAATGAATTATACAGCAATATTCTGAAAAAATAAAATATTATTTTAATAATCTCACAAATAAAAATATCAGCCTTGCTGTCTTAGCCTTCGGCTGATATTTTTAAATACTATTCTAATATTATATTTAAATATTTAATTCTTAAGACTCTGCAATGGTGCCGGAATACGACCACCTCTGGCAATAAATTCACTGCTGGAAAAATTACTAACTTTCATTATTGGAGCTCGACCAAATAAACCTCCGTAAACTACTTCTTCTCCCACATCTTTACCGGGAACCGGGATCACTCTCACTGCGGTTGTCTTATGATTAACCATTCCGATTGCAGCTTCATCAGCAATTATTGCAGAAATTGTGTCTGCTGTAGTTTTGCCGGGAACTGCTATCATGTCCAGGCCGACTGAACAGACTGCAGTCATTGCTTCTAGTTTTTCCAGACTTAAGGCACCTTTTTCCACAGCCTCTATCATTCCAGCATCTTCACTGACAGGAATAAAGGCTCCACTTAACCCACCAACATGTGAAGAAGCCATTACCCCGCCTTTTTTAACTGCATCATTTAGAAGGGCAAGAGCAGCAGTGGTTCCATGAGCTCCCGCTACTTCTACTCCCATTTCCTCAAGAATCCTGGCAACACTGTCACCAACCGCTGGAGTCGGCGCCAGAGATAAATCAACAATACCTGCAGTTACTCCTAGTTTTTCGGAAGCCTCTTTTGCAACCAGCTGACCCATCCGGGTAATTTTAAAAGCAGTCTTTTTGATAGTTTCTGCAACTACATCAAACGGTTCTCCTTTAACTTTTGTTAAAGCAGCTTTAACTGCACCCGGACCAGAAATACCTACATTTATCATACATTCTCCTTCTCCAACACCATGAAAAGCTCCGGCCATAAATGGATTATCTTCTGGAGCATTGGCAAAAACAACCAGCTTACTGGCTGCTACTCCACCATTATCAGCGGTAAGTTCAGCACATTTTTTTACTACTTTACCCATCCGGGCAACAGCATCCATATTTAATCCGGCCCTGGTAGTACCAATATTAACAGAAGAACAAACTCTTTCGGTCTGGGCCAGCGCTTCTGGGATTGATTCAATTAATTTTTTGTCAGCCTCTGTCATTCCCTTATGAACCAGAGCTGAAAATCCACCAATAAAATCTACTCCAACTTCTTTTGCAGCTTTGTCCAGAGTTTTAGCAAACTCTACATAATTTGGATCATCACTGGCGGCTGCGACAAGTGAAATTGGAGTTACCGAGATTCTTTTATTGATAATTGGTATATCATATTTAACTTCAATTTCTTCTGCAGTTTTAACTAAATCACCCGCATATTTTATAATCTTATTATAAATTTTTTCTCTGGCCTTTTTGCCATCACCATCTGCACAGTCACTCAGGGAAATACCCATTGTAACCGTTCTTATATCTAATTTTTCTTCTTCTAACATTCTGATTGTTTCCATAATCTCATATGTATTTAGCATAAACTCACTTCCTCTCAAACTCTAAAACTACCAAAGCAATTTTTACAATCAAAAAATTCTCTAATCCCATTTAAATCCGGTGCATAGAACGGAAAATATCTTCGTGCTGTAATTTAATTGAAACTCCCAATTTTTCCCCTTTTTCCTTTAATTCCTTTTTTAAATCCTCCAGAGGTATCTCTAAGCCCTCAAGATCAACAAGCATTGTCATAGTAAAATACTCATTAAGAATTGTCTGATTGATATCTAAAATGTTTACTTTTTCATCTGCCAGAAGTGTACTAACTTCAGCAATAATTCCTCTCTGGTCAACGCCAATTACACTAATAATTGCTCTCATCAAAATCTTCCTTTCTCTTATAGAATAAATACTCACAACTCTACTGCTCTGTTTTTAATAGTTTATAATTCTTATCATTTATCTTATCATTTATTTAATTTCTTTACAACAAAAACCGCCGGCATTAACACCGACGGTTTAAATAACTTATATTGTTTTTATATTTTGAAGATAAATTATTTTAAGTCTTTAAATCTATCTTTTAAATCCCCATAAAGCCCCTGGTAAATCTCATAATTCCGCCTGTACTTTTTTACATTTTCTGTTATTGGCTCAACTGTTTTAACAACTTCTACCAGTTCTTCTACAATTGATTCAAAATCAGAAAAGACTCCGGCTCCAACTCCAGCAATTATTGCTGCTCCAAAAGCTGGACCCTGTTCAATATTAATAAGACTGATTGTTTCTCCAAAAATATCAGCAGTAATCTGCTGCCAGAGCTCACTATTTGCTCCTCCACCAATTAAACGGATTTCATCAATCTCTACTCCACGAGCTTTGATTAATTCCAGAGAATCTTTGAGAGCAAAGCTGACACCTTCCATTACACTGCGGATAAAGTGACCTCTTTGGTGTTTACCAGAAATTCCAAAGAATACGCCTCTGGCATCTGCGTCTGCATGTGGTGTTCTTTCTCCATATAAATAAGGTAAGAAAGTTAAACCCTCACTCCCGGCTGCCACAGCAGCTGCTTCCTTATTTAATTGTTCAAAATCAAGCTCATTATTAAACATTTCTTCTTTCATCCACTTAAAGGACATTCCAGCTGAAAGCACAACTCCCATCATATAATAACTGTTTGGCACTGCATGATTAAAGAGATGAATTCTACCTTCGGGATCCGCCTTAGCCTGATCAGTCTGAGCCACAACTACTCCTGAAGATCCAAGGCTGGCCATAACTCTACCGGCCTTAATAATTCCACTTCCAATGGATCCACAGGCATTATCTGCACCTCCGGCTACTATCTTAGTGGAAGTTGATAAACCAGTCTGCTCTGCTGCCTCAGCAGTGACAGGACCAACTATGTCAACTGATTTTAGTACAGGCGGCATAATTGACTTTTCAAGTTCTAATTTTTCCATCATCTCTGCTGACCAGTCTTCTGCCTTAACATCACAGAGTAAAGTTCCAGCTGCATCAGATAGATCCATTCCTAACTCTCCGCTCAACTTATATCTTATGTAATCTTTGGGTAATAATACTTTTTCTAACTTTTTGAAATTTTCCGGTTCATTATTCCGCAGCCATAAAATTTTGGGGGCTGTAAAACCCTCTAAAGCTGGATTAGAAACTAACTCTGCCAGTTTTTCTATTCCTCCAACTCGCTCATAAATTTCCTCACATTCAGCTGAAGTTCTGGTATCACTCCATAAAATTGCAGGTCTAATAATTTCCATATTTTTATCTAAAAAAACTGAACTATGCATCTGACCGGAAAAACTAATTGCTTCAATTTTAGAATTATCAATTTCATTCTCTGAGATTAAATCCTTGATCACTTTCTGACTGGCCTCCCACCAGTCTTCTGGATTTTGTTCTGCCCAGCCTGATTGGGGAGTCGCCAGCAGATAACCCTCACTATTTTCTGCCACAATTTCACCATTTTGATCCATCAAAAGTGCTTTAACCGCACTTGTACCAATATCCAAACCTAAAGAATACTGCAAAATAAACACCCCTAATTAGAATTAATTAAAAACTATGTCACTATTTCTACACTGAGATTAAAAATTTGAGCTGCAAGACCATAAATAGTTGCCATACCTTCCAGCTCAGTAAATTTAAGGTCGACAAACTCACGTGAAATTTTTAATGATTTCTGGTCAACAACTTTGTTAATATTTTCCATTAAATAACCTTCAGCTCTTATAATACCTCCACCAATAACTATGTGTTCCGGACTTAAGCTGTTGATTATATTTACCAGGCCAATTCCAATATTACAGCCGCTTCTTTTAATTATGCTTTTTAAGTTATCATCTTCTTCAAAATCCAGCTCATAGATCTGATCAATAGTTAAATCGCTGCCTAAATATCTATTGACCTCATCCCGCATAAAAGATTCCGAAGCCAGAGTTTCCCAGCAGCCATCATTACCGCAGTGACATTTTGGTCCATCACTATCAATAATTAAGTGTCCGAATTCACCGGCATTACCGCTGGCCCCTGTATATAACTTCCCATCCAGAAAAATTCCACAGCCAATCCCTTCATTAATCGAAACAAAAACAAGATTTTCAATATCAGGATAAACAAATTCCTTTTCTCCAATAACTGCTGCTTTAGCTTCATTTTCCAGCAGTACAGGAAAATCAAAATACTGAGCATAAAATTTAGGTATTTCCAGATCATGCCATCCCAAATTCGGAGCAAATTCCAGACTATTCTGTTCTCGATCAATTAAAGCCGGGACTCCGACTCCAAGCCCCAGTATTTTTTTTCTTTTAAGCTGCTGTTTATCAAGTAATCTTTCAATCTCAGCCTTAATTTTCAGCAAATTCGATTCAGCAGACTGCTGATAATCTATATCAATATTTTTCCCATCCAGAATTTCAAATCCCAGATCAAAAAGATATAATTGACTGTGATTTACTCCGATATTAAGGGTTAACATATATCCTTTTTTGGGATTAACCTTAATATAGACAGGTTTTCGACCACCATTGGAGCTCCCCTTTTCGGTTTCAATTACATATTCATCTTCAATTAATTTTTTAACATGGTTGGTTATTGTGGCAGCACTATAACTTGTATTCTCTGCTAACTCCTTACGGGTTATAGGGCCGTGCCGATGAATAATCTTAAATATTGAACCCTGATTTAAATTATGAATAAAAGTTGAATTTCCTACACGCTGTTTGTTCATAAATATCAATCCTTATCTCCTTATTAATTTAAGTTTTAATTTAATCCTTAAATTATCTTCTGTTTATATATTCTTGCTTCTTAATAAGATTCCTGCTTTTATTAGTAAATTTTTTTAAAACAGCTAAATTATTTTTTAAAATCATCTCTCTATTCTAAAAAATCTTCTCTCTGGGGTGTAAATACATCCAGGATTACTGAATCAGCAAGTGCTTTAACCCCATGCTCAACATTTTTTCCGGCATAAAAACTATCGCCTCTGGTCAAAACCTTCTTTTCGTCTCCAACTTCGACCTCAAATTCTCCTGCAAGAATATAACTGATCTGTTCATGTTGATCATGACTGTGTTTTTTTCCGATTCCACCCTTTTTAAAATGAACTTCAACAGCCATCATTGAACCTCCACGACTTAAAATCTTACGTTTTACCTTTGCTTCCAATTCTTCAAATTCGATTTCATTATTTTTTAGAATAATTTTTTCCATTCTTCTCGCCCCTTTAATTATTATAATATATTTTGAGTGTATATCTTTATTAACATTTTCTCATATATTTAATTTTAAAGCAATCTTTAGGGAACTAAAAAGAAATTGTTTTATATCTTAAGTAATGTATAATAAGTTGTGTAAATTAAATTTGATACTTTTTTAAAATAAAAAAAGAGGAATCCTTCTTTGAGTGGTTGAATTATTTATTAGCG
>NZ_QLME01000017.1 GCF_003259895.1 Halanaerobium saccharolyticum
ATACCTTGAAAAGGGGAGGTTGGCAAGTTTTAAATATAGATTGTTGATATAACAAGGTTTAGACTGAAAAATGTTCAAAAATATTTTACAGTACGAGTAAGCTGGAGGAGGACTTTTAGATGAAATTAGCAATTATTGGCCTGGGCAACATGGGCCAGGCTATTATAAGTGGCATTTTAAAACAGAATATAATTACGCCTGAAAATATTATAGCAGCAGACAAAAAGTTTGCTGAACCAGATTTTAAACTTCAGGATGAGTTTTCAGGAATAGAAATTACAGCTGACAATCAGGAGGCAGTTCAGAAAGCAGATTACATTATTCTGGCTGTTAAACCACAGATAATTAAATTTGTGCTGGAAGATATCAAAAAAGATGCTGCTGCGAAAGTTATTATTTCAATAGCAGCAGGAATTAAGACGGATTTGCTTTCCCAGTATTTTGGCTCAAATGCCAAAATAATAAGAGTTATGCCTAACACTCCGGCTTTAGTGGCTCAGGGGATGAGTGCACTTTATTATTCTCCACCTGTTGAGGCAGATGAGAAAGCCTTTGTAGAAAAAATATTCAGAGCTCTGGGGAAAACAGCAGAGGTTAAAGAAGGCGAAATGGATGCAGTTACCGGTCTTAGCGGCAGTGGTCCTGCTTATGTTTACCTTTTTATAGAAGCTTTAGCTGATGCAGGAGTATTAAATGGACTTGATCGTCAGACTGCTCTAAAACTGGCTGCGCAGACAGTTAAAGGGGGAGCTGAGATGGTTTTAAGTACAGGTAAACATCCCGCTGAATTAAAAGATATGGTCTGTTCTCCGGCCGGAACTACAATTGCTGGTGTTTCTGAGCTGGAGAGTAATGCATTCCGTTCAGCTGTTATTAAGGCTGTTAAAACAGCAGTTGAGCGATCTGAGGAGCTGGGGAAATAAATGAAGAGCAGTTATTCAATTATCACTGAATCACCTGCTGAAACTAAAGACTTTGGGAGAGAACTGGCAGAATTAATTGAAATTCCAACTTTAGTTTTACTTAAGGGTGAGCTGGGTACGGGAAAAACTTTAATTATTAAAGCCGCAGTTTCTGCTCTGGGTTATCAGGGAGATGTTACAAGTCCTACTTTTAATCTGGTTCAGGAGTATCAGGCTGAAGTCGAAATTATTCATATGGATCTTTACCGACTTAACAGCAGTGATGAATTATTAGATATTGGTTTTGAAGATTATTTAAATAGAAATGCAGTGATATTTATAGAATGGCCGGAACTTGCCCTACCTTTAATTCCGGCTGATTTTATTTTTATAAATCTGGAAAAGATTTCTGCTGAGCAGAGAAAAATTACTGTTCGGGGGGAAGGAGAACAGAGCAGATTGTTAATAGAAAGGTTGAATAAAGCATGTTAATTTTAGGAATTGATACTTCTACAGATATTTTAGGACTGGCTTTAATGGATTCCGGTCAGCTTAAGGGAGAATATAATTTGAGTTTAAAAAGGCAGCACAGCGAAAAACTGCTGCCTTTAATAGAAGAAATTTTTGAGCTGCTTGGTGTTGAAGCTGGAGATCTTGACGGAATAGCTGTGGCTGTTGGTCCAGGTTCTTTTACCGGGCTGCGGATTGGAATTACTACAGCCAAAGTGCTGGGGAGAATATTTTCGATTCCAGTTAAAGGAATCTCTACTCTAGAGATTATGGCAGCCGGGGCTGAAGGAGAATATATCCTACCTCTGCTTGATGCCAGACGAAAAAGAGTTTATTATTCTTTTTATCAGAGAAATGGGAATAAAGATAATAATTTTTTGAAAGAAGTTAAAAAAGCAGCAAGTGCCGGCATTTCTGAGCTGCCTCAAATTTTGAATGAATATCAAAATCAAGAAATTTCAATTATTGGAGAAAAGACCGCTGAAGTTAGAGAGCTACTGGTAGAGAATAACTTTAAAACCAGGATTTTTGAGGCAGAAAAGAATCTTCCTCGAGCAGCAGTATTAGCAAGATTGGGAGGAGATTATATATGTTCCGGTCAGGCTGATGATATTTATCAGCTCAAACCCGCCTATCTTAAAATACCTCAGGCAGAAATTAACTGGCAGCAGAAATATGGCAGCAAATAATATGGGAGTGGAGAAAGTGAATTATAAGAATAAATTAAAAGATAAAGACGAAGATATTTATATACTGGCTCTGGAGAGTTCCTGTGATGAGACAGCAGCTTCAGTTAATAAAAATGGGTTGGAGATATTATCTAATGTTGTTTCTTCTCAGGTTGATTTACATAAAAAGTTTGGAGGAGTGGTGCCAGAGATTGCCTCCCGTAAGCATCTGGAACTGCTGCTGCCGGTAATTGATCAGGCTCTGGCTGAAGCCGGAATTGAATTTAAGGATTTAGATGCAGTTGCTTCCACTTATGGTCCGGGACTGGTTGGTGGACTTTTAGTGACTTTGACTGCAGCTAAAACTGTTTCTCTGGCTTTGAATATACCCTTGATTGGCGTTAACCATATTGCCGGACATATATATGCCAATTTTATTGCCAATCCCGAGATAGAGAAACCTCTTATTTGTTTAACAATTTCTGGAGGTCATACAGATTTATTATATTTTGAAGATTTAAGGGGCTACCAGATTTTAGGACGCACTATAGATGATGCTGCAGGTGAAGCATTTGATAAGATTTCTCGTTTTCTGGGACTGGGTTATCCTGGTGGTCCGGCTATAGAAAAAGCGGCCCTTTCCGGAAACAAAACTGCTATTTATTTTCCCAGAGCTGATTTAGGTGACAGTTATGATTTTAGTTTCAGTGGTTTAAAAACGGCTGTAATGAATTATGTAAACAATGAAGAACAGCGGGGAAATGAGATTGACCAAAATGATCTGGCAGCCAGTTTTCAGGAAGCTGTTGTTGACAGTTTGGCCTCTAATTTGATTAAAGCTGTTCAGGAATATAAGGTTGAGAGTGTTGTTATCTCCGGAGGGGTTGCAGCCAATCAGCGGCTTAGAGAAGTAATAGCCGAAAGACTAAAAGAACATAATTTAGAGTTATATTATCCTCCCTTAGAACTCTGTACTGACAATGCTGCTATGATTGGAGCAGTTGCATATTATCAGTATCTTGAGCGTGATTTTGCCCCTTTAAGCCTCAGTGCAGAACCATCTTTGAAATTGTAGGTGATTAAATTGAAAAACAAACGAAGCAGAGAAGAAATACTTTTTAAAACAGTTAAAGAAGATAATATTCTACCCATAACTTCAATCTGTAAGTTAAACTGTATCTTTTGCAGTCATAAAAATAATCCGCCTCAGGTTGAAACTTACAGTTTTGGCCATCTAGAGCTGGAATTAATTAAAACCATGATTGAATTTTTGGATCCAGAGCGGGCTGTTTTTATAGGAGAATCAGCCAGCAAGATTATAGAGGGAGAGCCTTTTGTTCATCCTGAGATTTATCAAGTTCTCAAATATCTGCGTCAGCGCTGGCCAGAAATTGAAATCAAAATTACTACCAGCGGCTCATTTTTGGATCTGAGTCAAATAGCAGCATTGAAAAATTTAGATCCCCTAGAATTAAATATTTCTTTAAATGCCCCCGCTCCTGAGGAACGGGTTTTTTTAATGAATGATTCTCGTCCGGATAATGTTTTTAAAGTAATTCCGAAGTTGAGAGAATACAAGATTGATTTTGAAGCAAGTATTGTTTCGATGCATCAGCTGCAGGGATTTGAATATTTAAATAGAACATTTGATTTTTTAGAAAAATATCTTCCCCGGAGTCTGAGGGTATTCATCGCCGGTTTTAGCAGTTATGCAGCAGAAAATTTAATTATTGATCAAAATCAATATCATCAGCTGGCCCAATTCATTGCTAAAAAAAGAGATAAATATTCTTATCCGATTATTATTGAGCCCCAGCAGATTTCTTCTCTGCAGGCAGAAGTTAATGCTGTAATGACTGATTCAGCTGCCGAAGCTGCCGGTTTAAAAGAGAAAGATATAATTACTAAAGTTAATCAGCGGCAAGTTGAAAGCAGAGTTGATGCTTTTTATAAAATTAAGTCTGCTTTAAATCCTGAGATAGAATTTCTAAGAGCAAATAAAAAGATGTCAGCAATTGTCAGTAAAGAAAAAAATCAAAGTTCTGGTCTAATAATGTCTTACGATTTAAGTCTGGAACAAAAAAGAAAATTGAAGGCTTATGCTGAAGAAAGTAAGAAAGAACAGAATAATTATTTAACTGTAATTCTTTGTTCCCGGCTGGCCTATGATTTTTTAAAAGAATTTTTACAGCCTTATTTAAATTCAAATCATAATTTAGAACTGCTGCAGACAGAAAATAATTTTTTTGGAGGTTCAATTATTGCTGCCGGATTGTTAACTAATCAGGATTTAATTAAAGCTTTAAGTAGTCTTGAAAATAAAATTGAACGTTTAATTTTACCAGAAATAATCTTTGATTACTATGGGAATGATCTACTGGGAAACCATTATAGTCAATTAGAAGATGAATTTGGAACAAAAGTTATATTGATTTAATAATATTAAAAAAACATGATTGCAGTCCATTAGAAAAACATTTAATGCTTTTCAAAGATTTAGAGACTTAAACTAGTCTAAGAGTCTTTAATTGTTTTAGATAGTAATTAATAGTCTTTTAGAGAGTTTGATTTTCCTTTCTGACTTAGATATTATGTTTACAGTGCTTATTAGCACTCGACTCAAATGAGTGCTAATTACTATAAAAGAATATCATATTAGAAGGGGGTTATTTTTAAATGAGTATTAAACCGCTAAATGACAGAGTTGTAGTAAAACATGTAGAAAAAGATGAAGGTGAAGAAAAAACTAAGGGAGGAATTGTACTTCCTGATACAGCAAAAAAAGATGAAAAACCACAGCAGGCAAAAATCATTGCTGTAGGCAAAAATATTGCTCCGGAAGGCGAAGAAGCAGAAGTAGCTGTAGGAGATACAGTAGTCTTTGACAAATATGCTGGAACAAAGGTAGAAGTTGATTCTGAAGAATATATTATTCTTTCAATCGAAGATGTTTTAGCAGTTATTGACTAGCATCTGATAGATTTTGAATGCTAGTTTATTTTACTGTTAAATAAATCTGAACATTAAATTTTAAATTTTTACTTAAAAAATCAGTTTTAACTATACAGGAGGGTTTTAGATGCCAAAACAATTAAAGTTCGGTGAAGATGCACGCCGCAAGTTAGAAAGCGGAGTTTCTCGTTTAGCAAATGCAGTAAAGGTAACTCTTGGTCCTAAAGGACGTAATGTACTTTTAGAAAAGAGCTTTGGTGCTCCTACAATTACTAATGATGGAGTAAGTATTGCCAAAGAAATAGAACTTAAAGATCGTTATGAAAATATGGGTGCCCAGGCAGTAAAAGAGGTGGCCACTAAAACTAATGATGTTGCTGGTGATGGTACAACTACTGCAACAGTATTAGCAGAAGCAATTTTAAAAGAAGGATTTAAAAATGTAGCAGCTGGTGCTAACCCAATGCTTCTAAAAAGAGGTATTCAAAAAGCAGTAGAAAAATTAACTGATGAGATAGCTTCAGTTGCAAGACCAGTAGAAGGAAAAGAAGCTGTGTCTCAGATTGCTACAATTTCTGCTGGTAATGATGAAGAAGTAGGTAACTTAATTGCAGAAGCAATGGAAAAAGTTGGTCAGGACGGAGTTATTTCTGTTGAAGAATCAAAAAGTATGGGGACTTCCTTAGAAGTTGTAGAAGGTATGCAGTTTGATCGTGGATACTCATCTCCATATATGGTAACTGATACTGATACAATGGAAGCTTCTTTAGAAGATCCATATATTTTAATTACTGATAAGAAGATTTCCAGCATTCAGGATATTTTACCATTATTAGAACAGGTTGCTCAGTCAGGTAAGAGTTTGATGATTATTTCAGAAGAAGTTGAAGGTGAAGCTCTAGCTACATTAGTAGTTAATAAAATTCGTGGAACATTTAACTGTGTTGCTGTTAAAGCACCTGGATTTGGTGACCGCCGTAAAGCAATGTTAGAAGATATTGCAGTTTTAACTGGTGGTACTCTAATTACTGAAGATCTTGGCTTAAAGCTTGAAAATGCAAGCATTAATGATTTAGGTCAGGCTCATAAAGTGACTATTACTAAAGATGATACAACTATTGTTGAAGGTAATGGAGATAAAGAAAAGATTAAGGATAGAATTTCTCAGTTAAGAAAGCAGATTGAGACTACTACTTCTGATTTTGATAGAGAAAAGCTTCAGGAAAGATTAGCTAAACTAGCCGGTGGAGTTGCTGTAATTCAAGTTGGTGCAGCTACAGAAACTGAGCTAAAAGAAAAACAGCATAGAATTGAGGACGCTTTATCTGCTACCAGAGCAGCTGTAGAAGAAGGTCTGGTTGCAGGTGGAGGTACAACATATCTAGAAGTTATGTCTGCTCTTGATGACCTTAATTTAGAAGGAGACGAAGGAACTGGTGTGGATATTGTCCGCAAAGCTCTGGAAGCTCCAATAAAGCAGATTGCAAATAATGCAGGTCACGAAGGATCTGTTGTAGTAGAAAGAGTTAAAGAAAAAGAAGCAGGAATTGGTTTTGATGCATTAAAAGGTGAATATGTAAACATGATTCAGGCTGGTATTATTGATCCAGCAAAAGTTACACGTTCTGCCTTACAGAATGCGGCAAGTGCTGCTTCCATGCTCTTAACCACCGAATGCCTTGTTGCTGATAACAGCGACGATGATGATGATGGCAATGGTGGCGGAATGCCTGGTGGCATGCCCGGAGGAATGGGCGGCATGGGCGGTATGGGTGGAATGGGCGGTATGATGTAAGCCCGAACCACTCAATAAGTTAATTGTAAAATTCAGGGGTGTATTCTCTTTGATTAGAGAATGCATCCTTTTTTCTATTTATCAAAATAAAAATAACCTTGTTCATCCGTAATAAAATGAAGAATTAGAGTGCCGGATTCGATATCCTAATACTGACTCGACCATGCGTAATAAAATGAAGAGTTAGAGTGACGGATTCGATATCCTAATGCTGACTCGACCATCCGTAATAAAATGAAGAGTTAGAGTGACGGATTCGATATCCTAATGCTGACTCGACCATCCGTAATAAAATGAAGAGTCAGTGAAAATTTTTCTGCTTTTAAAAAAGGATTTTTTTAATGGACAGAGAATAAATATTAATAAGAGAAAACTATTTAGCTGTGAAAGTTTAAATTAAAGTTTTTCATTATAATAATTCCTTTAAAATGTAGTTGTTTGAATAAAATAAGAGAGGCAATAAGTTATCTATTAAATACTTTGCTTTAAATTTTCACAATTTTTCGCGAAAAGAGAAGGTTTATTTTTCAAAAAATAGAGATAAAATACAGGTGGTGGTAGTAAAAAGATAAGGAGTAAAGACAATTCATAAAAAAAGCTCAGTAGGATAAGGTGATTATATGAAAAAAAATTTCTTAGTCTATGTATTATCAGACTCTGTAGGAGAAACTGCAGAACAGGTGGCAAGAGCTGCAGCAGAACAGTATAAAGATACAGATTATGATATTAAGAAATATCCTTATGTTGAAAGCAAAGAAAAAGTTGATAATATTATAGAAAACCTTAATTCAGAAAATTCAATTTTTGTCTATACCATTGTTAATAAAGAAATATCTGAATATCTGCGGCAAAAATGCGAAAAAAAAGGGGTCCCCTATATTGATGTTATGGATCCCTGTCTGGAGACTTTTACTAAATTTTTGGATAAGGAACCTGTAAGGGAATCTGGAGTTATTCGCAAACTTGATGAAGATTATTTTAAAAGAGTAGAAGCTGTAGAATTTGCTGTAAAATATGATGATGGTAAAGATCCACGCGGAATTTTAAAAGCAGATATAGTTTTAATTGGAGTTTCACGGTCCTCAAAAACTCCTTTAAGTATGTATCTTGCTCATAAAAATTACAAAGTTGTTAATATTCCGCTGGTTAAAGGTTCTAAAGTTCCTGATCAATTATTTGAAGTTCCCAGAAAGAAAATTATTGGGCTGATGATTGATCCGTCTGATTTAATAGAAATTCGCCGGGAAAGAATCAGGGTTTTAGGACTTGACAATAGTGTAGATTATGTATCAGTAGAAAAAATTTATGAAGAACTGGATTATGCTGAGAGAATAATGAGAAAAATTGGCTGTCCGGTAATTGATATGACTAAAAAGGCTGTCGAAGAAGCAGCCAATCTAGTTATTGATATCATAAACGATCTTAACTAATAAAAGGAGGGGTTTTGTTGAAGAAATATGTTTATGCCTTTGAAGAAGGTAAAAAGGAAATGAAGTCACTGTTGGGTGGTAAAGGTGCCAACCTTGCTGAAATGAGTAAAATTGGTTTGCCGGTACCTCCAGGATTCACACTAACTACCGAAGCCTGTATTCACTATATTGAAATTGGTGAAAAGTTAGAAGATAGCCTAAAAGAAAGTATTTTTGAGCATTTGGAAGATTTAGAAGAAAAAATAGGCAAAGAATTTGGTGATGTCAATGATCCTCTCTTAGTTTCTGTTAGATCTGGTGCAGTAATCTCTATGCCTGGTATGATGGATACAATTTTAAACTTAGGTTTAAATGATAAGAGTGTAGAAGGGCTTGCCAAGAAAACTTCAAACCCTCGTTTTGCCTATGATAGTTACAGACGTTTGATTCAGATGTTTGGTAATGTTGTCCTTGGAATTCCAGGATATGAATTTGATAATTATCTTGAAGATAAAAAAGATGAAAAAGGTTATGATAATGATACTGATTTAACTGTTGAAGATTTAAAAGACATTATTAAAGATTTTAAAGCTTTAATTAAAAATAGAAAAGACATAGAATTTCCACAAAAACCAGAAGAACAGCTATTAATGGCTGTCAAAGCCGTATTTAGTTCCTGGGATAATAACCGTGCTATTTCTTACAGAAATCACAATGATATACCACATGATTTAGGTACTGCAGTAAATGTACAAACTATGGTTTTTGGTAACATAGGTGAAAAATCTGGTACAGGTGTTGCCTTTACCCGTAACCCTGCTACTGGAGAAAATAAAGTATTTGGAGAATTCCTGCTTAATGCTCAGGGAGAAGATGTTGTTGCTGGCATCAGAACTCCAAAAGATATTCAGGAATTACAAAATTTGATGCCTGATGTTTATGATGAATTTATAGAAGTAACTGAAACCCTAGAACAGCATTATAAAGATATGCAGGATATTGAGTTTACTATTCAGGAGGGTGATCTTTACTTACTGCAGACTAGAACCGGTAAGAGAACTGCTGATGCAGCTGTAAATATTGCTGTTGATATGGAAGAAGAAGGATTAATTGATAAAGAAACAGCAGTAATGAGGATAGATCCTGAAGATATCAGTCAATTATTACATCCTAACTTTAAAGAAGACGAGTTAGAAAAAGCTGATCTGCTGGCTACAGGACTTGCAGCATCTCCTGGTGCAGCCACAGGTAAAATCTATTTCAATTCAGAAGATGCAGCTGAAGCTGCTGCCGATGGTGAAGATGTAATTCTGGTTCGTAAAGAAACATCTCCAGAAGATATTGAAGGTATGGTTAAGTCCAATGGTATCTTAACTTCTCGTGGTGGTATGACTTCTCATGCAGCTGTGGTTGCCCGTGGTATGGGGAAATGCTGTGTTGCAGGTGCCGGGGATATTCAGGTTGATGAAAGTTCCCGCCAGTTTTTTGTAGATGACCGGGTATTTAATGAAGGAGATTTTATATCCTTAAATGGAAGTACAGGTGAAGTTTATGCTGGAGTAGTAGAAACTACAGATGCCCATTTAACAGAGAACTTTAAGATGCTGATGAAATGGTCAGATAAATATCGGACAATGGGTGTCTATACAAATGCGGATACTCCACATGATGCCGAAGTAGCACTTGATTTTGGAGCAGAAGGAATTGGTCTCTGCCGGACTGAGCATATGTTCTTTGACAGTGAAAGAATAATTTCTGTTCGTGAAATGATAGTTGCTGACAGCAAGAAAAAACGGAAGAAAGCCTTAGATAAGCTATTCCCTTATCAGAAAGAAGATTTTAAAGGAATCTTTAAGGTAATGGAAGATAAGACTGTAACAGTAAGACTATTAGATCCACCCTTACATGAATTCCTGCCGCAAAATGATAGAGATATCAAAAATCTGGCAGACCAGCTGAGTGTTCCAGTAGATGACTTAAAACGGCTGATTGGGGAATTAGAAGAAATGAACCCAATGCTTGGACATCGCGGCTGTCGTCTGGGAATAACTTATCCAGAGATTTATAAAATGCAGGTTAAAGCAATTATCTCTGCAGCCTTAGAAGTTAAAGAAGAAGAGGGCTATGATGTTAAAGCAGATATTATGATTCCTCTTGTTGGTACAGCTAAGGAGCTTGAAATATTAAGAGAAGATGCTTTAGAAGTAGCAGAAGAACTTATTGAAAATTCAAGTGTAGATATTAACTATAGTATTGGAACTATGATTGAGATTCCAAGAGCTGCTTTAACTGCAGATAAGGTTGCAGCTCATGCTGATTTCTTCTCCTTTGGTACTAATGATCTGACTCAAATGACTTATGGCTTCTCTCGTGATGATGCCGGTAAGTTTATCAGCAAATATTTAGATCAGGATATATTTGCAAAAGATCCTTTCCAGGTCTTAGATCAGGAAGGTGTGGGTCAGCTGGTTGAAACAGCAGTTAAACTTGGACGTCAAGAAAAACCAGATCTTAAATTAGGTATTTGCGGTGAACACGGTGGAGAACCTTCTTCAGTTGAGTTCTGCCACAGAAAAGGTTTAAATTATGTATCCTGCTCACCTTATAGAGTGCCGATTGCACGTCTGGCCGCAGCTCAGGCTGCATTAAAAAATGACTAGCTGTTAAATAGATAGCTGTGTTTATGAGCTACTAGATGTTTATAAACCTAACTCCCTCCTATTTATCTATTAATTAGGAGGGAGTTTTAAATATCTAAATCAAAAAAATATTTTATCTAGCCGCAGAACCCTTGACAAAGACAGCAAATCCACTGTATACTTTATTAAATAAAAGCGGAAGGGGAATTAGATGGATTACGATAAGATATTGATTCTTGATTTTGGCGGTCAGTACAGCCAATTGATTGCAAGAAGAGTGAGAGAATTTAATGTTTATTCTGTTATTAGAGGCCATAATATTGAGCTGGAGGAAATTAAAAAAATAGATCCAGCTGCTATAATCTTTTCAGGTGGGCCGGATAGTGTAACATCTCCAGGGGCTCCTGGTGTTGATCAGGGTGTATTTGAGCTTGGGATTCCAATTTTAGGGATTTGTTATGGGATGCAGTTAATGGCTCAGCTCTTAGAAGGCGGTCATGTAGAAAAAGCAGAACAGGGTGAATATGGCAAAGCAGATTTAGAAATTTTTAGCCAGAAAAGACTATTTAAAGAGATAGAAAACCACTCCCAGGCCTGGATGAGTCATGGTGATCATGTAAAAGAGCTGCCCAGAGGCTTTGAAGTTATTGCTAAAACGGAGATAACTGCTGTGGCTGCAATGGCTGATTTTAAAAGAAATTTTTACGGAGTCCAGTTTCATCCCGAAGTTAATCATACCATTCAGGGGAAAACAATTCTGCATAATTTCTTATTCAGAATTGTAGATCTTAAAGCCAACTGGAATATGGCAGATTATATTAACGAAGAAGTGGAGAAAATCAGAAAACAGGTTGGTCAGGGTAAAGTAATTTGTGGTCTTTCTGGAGGTGTTGATTCTGCAGTTGCCTCAGCTATTGTCCACAAAGCAATTGGGGATCAGCTGACCTGTATCTTTGTTGATCACGGTCTGCTGCGCAAAGGTGAAGCAGAACAGGTTAAAAGAACCTTTGGTGAAGAATTTAATATTCCTTTGATTTATGTAGATGCTAAAAAAAGATTTTTAGACAGATTAGCTGGAGTTAACGATCCAGAAGAAAAAAGAAAAATAATTGGGGATGAGTTTATAAAGGTTTTTGACGAAGAAGCTGAAAAATTATCAGATGTTCGTTACTTAGTTCAGGGGACTATCTATTCTGATGTTATAGAAAGTGGTGGAACAGAAAAGGCAGCAACGATTAAAAGTCATCACAATGTAGGTGGGCTGCCGGAAGAAATGAATCTGGAACTTGTAGAACCACTGCATTTTCTATTTAAGGATGAGGTTAGAAAAATAGGAGAAGTTCTTGGTTTGCCGGATGAAATTGTCTGGAGGCAGCCTTTTCCCGGACCTGGACTTGCAATCAGAATTATCGGTGATGTGGACTGGGACAAATTAGAAATTTTAAGAAATGCTGATGCGATTGTGCAGGAAGAAATAAAAGAAGCTGGACTTTATCGTGATATCTGGCAGTCATTTGCAGTTCTTCCTGATCTCAGGAGTGTTGGGGTTATGGGTGATGAAAGAACCTATGGTTATCCTATTATTTTACGAGCTGTAAATAGTGATGATGCTATGACAGCAGATTGGGCCCGTCTACCCTATGAGGTAATGCAGTCAATTTCTAATAAAATAGTTAATCAGGTGGAAGAAGTAAATAGAGTTGTTTATGATATTACATCAAAACCACCTGGAACAATAGAATGGGAGTAATATCCAGGAAAGAGGTGTAAACTTTGTCCCGAAATATAAAGGATAAATTTACGGAACAGCTATTTGAAGCAATATTGATGCTGGAAAGCAAAGAAGAATGTTATAATTTTTTTCAGGATATAGCTACTATTGGTGAAATAAAAGCGCTGGGTCAGAGACTGGAAGTAGCCAGAATGCTGAAAGAAGGCTATACATACGATCATATTGTTGCTGAAACTGGAGTCAGTACTGCAACCATCAGTCGGGTTAAGCGTTCGCTGGAATACGGAGAAGACGGCTATAATTTAATTCTGGCTCGTCTGGAAGCAAGCAGTAATCCTGATAATTAAAGATTATTAAGAAAAAAGCTCATTTTGGGCTTTTTTCTTTGATAATAATAAATATAAACAAATCAAGGGGGAAAAAAATGAAGAGATCACTATTATTTTTACTAACTATTACAATCATTTTTTCAACAGCATTAACTGCCTCTGCAGCACTTGATGCTGAAGCAATCGGAATGGGAGATAACTTTTCTACTATGACAGGTGAGGCTGCTTACTATTCCAATCCAGCTGGAATGGCTTTAAGAGAAAATAATTTTGCTTTAAAAGCAAACTTTGGTTTTTCTGTCTGGAATAATGTTTTTGAGAATAGTGAATTTACTGAAGATGAAATTGAAAGCAAACTAACTGGTGAAGATTTAATTTTAGCTGGAAGAAGTGCTTTTGGAACTCAGTTTTATTACAAAAACTTTGCTCTGGCTGTTAATGGAAGAGCAGAAGGAATGCTGGAAACAGATAGTGATGCAGCTGAGATTTTGACAGGTGACACTCCAGAAATAAGTCTTGATGCGTTAAGAGACAAAGGGTTAATTAGGGTTAAATTTGAAGAAAGTGGAGGTGGAGCAGCAGCTACAGCTGATGTGTCTTTGAGTTATGCTCGTGAGATTTTTAATAACTGGTCAAATAATTCTAAAAATATTGATTCTGTATATTTTGGAGCTACCTATCACTATTTAGAAGGAGAGATTTATAAATTTGCTGGTAATGGGGAAATTAATGCAGAAGCTATTATAGATAACTCTAATCCAAATAATTCATATGTAAAGTATGATGGCAGTGCAGAATTTTTTGCTAATCGAACTGAAGACGGTGAAGCCAGTGGTAATGCTTTTGATTTTGGTTTATCAATGAAAACTGAAGACGATTACACTTTTGCTTTCAGTGCAATGAATATTGGGGAACTCTCAGCCGATCAATATTATAAAGATGGAGCTAAATATGAAGCTAAAGATTCTGATAGTGATGGAAATAATGATTATTTAGAGGAAACAACTTACAAAGGCGCCTTGCAAAACAAAAAAATAACATATAAGCTTCCACGGGTTTACAGATTGGGTATCAAAAAAGAATTTAGTCAAAACACTGTTCTTTATGCTGATTATTCACGTGTAAGTTATGATGGCGGCCAGGATGATAATATCTATGCCATAGGTAGTGAATTTAGAAAAACTAAATTTATCCCCTTGCGTCTGGGACTTAATTATTCTTCTTTAAGAGAAGATGTTGAGCTGGCAGCTGGAATGGGAATTAATATCAGCGATAATTTTAAAATTAATGTAGGTATTTCTGATCTGATGGCTTTAAGTGATAGTGCTAAAGGTCTTAAGTTTGGAATCTCTACTTTTATTGGCTTTTAATCAATACTGATGAGAAATAAAATAAGATAAAATAAACAAATCAAGCTACCGATCTTTAGTCATTTTTGATTAAGGATCGGTTTTTTATTTAAAAAAATTAAATTAAAAGCAGGAATCTCACCTTTGGTCTAGAAACTATAGTATTGGTTTGTCTAAAAAATAATATTTAGACTTTATTTTAAAAACCTGGAGGTTTAAAAATTAATGAGTAAAAAAGATTATGATGTGATTATCATTGGTGCTGGACCGACTGGAATATTTACTGCGATGGAATTTGTAAAAAAGGAAGCAGACTTAGATATTCTAATTTTAGAAAAAGGAACTAATCTGGAAAAAAGGGTCTGTCCAATGAAGGAAAACCCTGGTATGGGCTGTGTTAACTGTCCCAGCTGTGCAATAGTATCAGGCTGGGGTGGAGCAGGTGCCTACAGTGATGGAAAACTTTCACTTTCTCCCGATATTGGAGGAAACCTGGAAAATTATATTGGGCGACAGCAGCTGATTGATAATATTTCTTATGCAGATGATATTTATATGGAATTTGGCGCCCCGGATAGAGTTTTTGGGGTTGCCGAAGATAAGCAGGATGAAATTCGAAAAAAGGCTGTTAAAGCTGAATTGAAATTTATCCCTGCCAGTTTAAGACATTTAGGAACCGGCTACAGTCAGGTAGTTTTACAGAATATGCAGGATTACTTAGAAGAAAAAGGTGTTGAAGTTAGATTTGGAGTAAATGTAAAGAAATTTATTGTAGAAAATGATAAAATTGAAGCAGTAGAAACAGCTGAGGGTAATACAATTACAGCTGATTTTGTAATGACTGCTGCAGGCAGAGAAAATGCAGAATGGCTGACCAATCAGGCAAAAAAATTAGAGATCGAGACAGCAATTAATCCTGTTGATATAGGAGTTAGAGTAGAATGTCCTGCTGCAGTAACAGAATATATGACTGATAATTTATATGAATCCAAATTAATATATCATACCCCAACTTTTGAGGATAAGGTAAGAACTTTCTGTATGTCACCATATGGAGAAGTTGTTAGTGAAAATAATCAGGGTTTGATTACAGTTAATGGTCACAGTCACTCTGATCTTAAAACTCACAATACAAATTTTGCCCTGCTGGTGAGCAAAACATTTACTGAGCCATTCCACGAACCAATTACTTATGGTAAAGATATAGCTAAACTTGCAAATATGCTGGCTGGAGGAGTTTTAGTTCAGAGACTGGGAGATTTGCTTGAAGGTAGAAGAACTACTGAAGAAAGATTAAAGCGTTCAGTTACTGAACCGACTCTAAAAGATGCAACCCCGGGAGATTTATCTCTTGTCCTGCCGCACAGACATCTGACAGGAATTATTGAGATGTTAAAAGCTTTAGATAAAATTACTCCGGGTATTTATGGAAGAGATACTCTTCTTTACGGAGTAGAAGTTAAGTTTTACTCTTCCCGACTTGCTGTTAAAGATAATCTGGAAAGTAAGGTGGAAAACTTATTTTTCGGAGGGGATGGAGCAGGTATAACCAGAGGTTTAATGCAGGCTTCAGTTTCCGGGATAGTAATTGCCCGCTCAATAATGGAAAAGTTAAAAGCAAATAACTAATTAGCTAAAAATATATATTTAAAATTAATGTTTAATTGTAAAATGAATACTTAAAAGTGTAAACTAAACAATAAAAGCAATAAAGCTCAGTCTGTTTAAAGACAGCAAGTGAGTTTTATTGCTTTTCTATATTTTAAGATGAATTTATATTTAAAATAAATGGTCTGGCTGCAGGGATTTGAACCCTGGACCTCTTCGTCCCGAACGAAGCGCGCTACCAAGCTGCGCCACAGCCAGCTGTTAATATAGAATATTATATCATGATTTCAAAAAATACTAAAGCAAAATTATCTCAGTAATTGTTAAATTTTCACTTGATATTTATTCTCAATAACTATACAATTAAACTAGGTTAAGAGTTAAAGTTTTAATATTTTTTAACAGGAGGTATAAAAAATGAAATTCTTGAAATTTGACAAAGGTGAAAAAATTCCGGAATTCAAATTAGTAGATCAGAATGAAGAAGAAGTTTCTCTGGACGATTTTGAGGGTAAAAATGTACTGCTGTCATTTCATCCTTTAGCCTGGACCAGTGTCTGCCGCAACCAGATGCAGGAATTAGAAGATAATTACGAAGAATTTGAAAAGAATAATACAGTTCCACTGGGAATTAGTGTTGATCCTGTACCTTCTAAGAGTGCCTGGGCGGATACTTTAGGTTTAGAAAACTTAAAACTTGTATCCGATTTCTGGCCCCATGGAGAATTTGCCACAAAACTGGGTATTTTTATTAAGAAAAAAGGAATTTCAGGTAGAGTTAATATTCTAGTTAATGATCAGGGCGAAGTTCTCTGGGCAAAAGAATATGAAGTTCCAGAATTACCCGATATTGATGAAGTTTTAGAAGCTGTAGCTGATAATGCTTAAAATTTGATTATATATAGTTGGCTGGAATAACCTGAATAGTTCTAAATGTTATTCAGCAGTAGAGTAAAAAGTTCACAACTAATTTATTCTAAATAATTATATTTAAGAGCAAGTAAATGCCCTGTTTTCAAAACAGGGTTTTTTGCTTGCTCTTTGTGATTTGTGTTATAATTAAATTTAGTAGGTATTTTAAATAAAGCTTTCTGCAGATTAATTTTTATTATTTTAAAAACTGATTTCAACAGCTTAAAGCTGACAATAATTTAGGAGTGGTCATTTTGGAGATTTTTTTAATTATTATGGTCTTGATCTTATTTGCAGTAGAAATTGCAGCAATATTTTTACCGGTACTGCCGGATTCAGTTTTTTTCTGGGCAGCAGTTATTTTATACAGATTAATAAAAACTGATATAAGTTATTCCCCCTATTTTTGGACAGGGGCAATTCTGGTTACCTTAGTTATATTTATGGCAGATTATCTGGCTAATGCCTATTTTATTAAAAAACGTGGAGGCAGTAATAGGACGATAATGGCTGCAGTTGTTGGAATGATTGTAGGGACAATTTTCCTGGGGCCTTTAGGATTTATAATTGGTCCTTTTGTTTTAATTTTTATTGCCGAATACTGGCAGAGCAGAAATAAAAGGAATTCTTTTAAATTAGCTGTAAGCAGCATTTTTGCTTTTGTAGCCAGTACGGCATCCAGACTGGGAATGCAGATTTTTTTGATGATCTGGTTTTTTATTGAAATATATTAAATATAGATCAGCTTTAAACCGCTTATTAAAAGAAATTACGGAAAATTTATTAGATATTGATATTTTGAATGAGGGGAGGCTGGCAGATGTATAAAATCTACAGCGGCAGTACTGGCAGTGGTAAAACTACAAAATTAAAAGCGGAATATCAAAGACTGGCTGCCGACTCAGGTAGTGAGAAAATATTGCTGTTTCTGAATTCAGCTCGTTCTGTCAGTCAGTTCCGGGAAGAAATTGACTTAAAGATGCTGGGTAATTTAAATATTTATACATATTTTGGTTTTGTCAACCAGCAGTTAAATAAACACTGGCCGGCTGTAGAAAGAAATTACAGCGGTGTAAATCAGGTAATTGAACCAACTTTTATGAATATCGAAACATCTCATTTTTTAATGAGTAATTATGTAGCTAAATATAGAAAAGATAAATCTTATTTTCGCAGTATTAAAGCCAGACCGGTGCAGATTGCAGTCCAGCTGATTGATAATTTAAATCTGGCGGCTTTTAATATGCTTGATTTTGAAGAACTTGAACAGAGGCTGCTCAGCTGGACTCAAAATGAGGAAGAACGTAAAGAATATGCAGAGCAGTCAATTGAAATTATGAAGACTTTTAGAAATTTTTCGTTAAACTACCGTTTGTTTGATTATTCTGCTGCAGTATCATTATTTAACAGATATCTCCTTAAAAACGAGCAATATCTAAAAAATTTGAATAATAAATATAATTATCTGCTGGTAGATGATTTAGAGAAGATGATTCCTGCCGGTCAGGAATTGATAAAAACATTAACTGAAGCTCAGATCAAAGGAATTTTTACTTTTAATGAAAGCGGAGGCTTTAATCGTTTTTTTGGTGGAAATCCGGCAGCAGCTAAAAAACGTTTTTTTGATTCAAATGCGGAAATAATAGAAATTAAGGAAAATTATACAGCAGCAGAAGCCAGCAGTCAGTTAGCTGCGGCAATAAAGTCTGTGGTTAAGGAAAGGAAATCAAATTTAGTTCAGTCACCGCTTTTATTAGAAGAGATAGACAGTGAGTTAAGAGGAGAAATGTTAATTAAAGTCGGAAAAAAAATTATTTCTCTCTTAAAAAAAGGGGTTGAAGCTGATCAGATAGCAGTTATTTCTCCTAAAATAGATAAGGTATTAAGTTTCAGTCTGGAGCAGATTTTAGAAAAAAATGGGTATCAATTAAGTAATTTTAACCGCTCAAAGCGTTTAATTGATATTCCCTTCGCCAGAGCCCTCTTAATATTATATTTATTTCACTGTGAGCGGACCAACATAGTTGGAGTTTCTTCTCTGCAGCAGGCTCTTTCACTGCTCTTAGAACTTGACCCCCTGCGCTCATATATTCTGGCAGAAGAGATTGCAGCTTCAGGTATGGAGTTAATTGATCTTGACAAATCAGATTTAAGAGATAAGATTAATTTTCAGGCAGCAGAAAAATATGATTATTTAAAGGACTGGCTGCAGGATAAAAAGGAAGAACAATTAGAAATTGAGGTCTTCTTTCAGCTCGTTTTTAGTGAAGTTTTAGCACCTTTAGATCCTTCGCAGGAAGATATTTTTGCCTGTAGACAGATGATAGAATCAGTTGCTCGTTTTCATCAGGCGGTAGAAAACTTTCATCATCAAAAAGATGATTTAAGTGAGCGTTATATAAATATGATTTATGAGGGAACTCTGGCTGCCGAAACTCTATTTAAAGGACAGGAAAAAGAGGCGGGAGTTATCCTGGCTTCTCCTTATAAATTTTTGTTTTCACCTGAGCTGGCTGGAGTTGATTATTTATTCTTACTTGATATTTCAAGCAGTGACTGGCTGCAGAGTATTGCTAAGGAATTAGTTAATCCCTATATTTATACCGAACAGTGGCAGCAGGTAAATAACTGGGATGATCAGCTTGACCAAAAGATTCGCTTAAATCAGCTTAGTGATTTTTTGATTAGTTTAATTTATAAAGTAAAAAAAGGAATTTATATAGCAGATAGTTTTCTAAACAGCAGTGGTAAAGAACAGGAAGGCCCACTTTACCGCTGGCTAGATGTGAGAGGAGAGTAAGGATGGATTTCAAACCGAGACCCGGACAGAAAGAAGTTTTAGAATATCGAGGTGGACAGCTTGCTGTTCCTGCAGTACCAGGTGCAGGTAAGACAACAGTTCTTGCTCATCTGGCAGCAGAGTTGATTGCCTCTGAATTAGACAATGATCAAAAAATATTAATAGTGACCTATATGAACTCAGCAGTTGCCAACTTTCGCAAAAGAATTGGAGACTTTCTGGCTGAAAAGGGACTGCCCCGAAGCAGAGGTTATAGTGTTAAAACCCTTCATTCACTTGCCCTGGGTATTATTAAAGAAAAACCCGAAGCCAGATTGATTAATCAGGATTTCGAATTAATTGAATCAGGCAGACGCTACCGCTGGATTAAAGATTTATGCCGCAAATGGGCGGGAGAAAATAGTAATCTTTTACAGCAGTTTTTTAATCTGGAAAAAAACAGCTATCAATTTGATAAATACTTAAAAAAATGGAAAGAAGATGATTTCCCGGCCTATGTAGCTTCCATGATTTCTTATTTTAAACTGAAGCTGCTCGAGGGAGAAGAGTTAAAAAATATGGTCAAGTATTCCAGTCTTAAGTCAGCTAATATTTTAACTCCGGCAGCAGAAATATTTGCAGAATATGAATTCAGGATGGCTCAGGCAGGTTTACTGGATTTTGATGATCTGGTTCAGCAGAGCTTAAAATTGCTTAAGGAAGACTCGAAATTTACCGAACGTATTGCCGCTCAATATGCCTTTGTGTTTGAAGATGAAGCTCAGGATTCCAATCAGGCCCAGGAAGAAATGCTTTATCTGCTGGCAGGAAAAAATAATAACTTAGTTCGAGTTGGAGACAGCAACCAGGCAATCACAGGGACTTTTACCCTTTCAGATCCTGATATTTTCCGCAGCTACTGCAGAAGAGAAGATGTTGAAGTAGAAACTATGGCAGTTTCCAGCCGCAGTACCCGGGAGATTATTGACCTGGCAAATTATCTGGTTGACTGGAGCCAGGAAGAGTTTTCCGAAAGAGAGATTGACCCTCTAGAAGAAAAGTATATTGAACCTACTGCAGCAGACGATCCTTCACCAAATCCGGAAGTTGAAGGCTATAGAATCGGCAGCCGGTCATTTAAGGACTGGAAAACGGAAAAGAAATTTATAGCCAGACAGGCTCTGCGCAAAGCCAGAGAAAATAATAAGCAGACTACTGCAGTGCTGATGCCTACCGGCTGGCAGCTGGAAGAAATAGCAAGAGAAATTAATGCTCTGGGAGGCGAATTTCAGCTTGCCGGCAGCAGTTCCCGGGATGCTTTCTTAACAGAACTGGAGGTAATTTTAAAATTTTTAACTTCCCCTGCTTCAGCTGATAATTTAAAACTGCTCTTTACCGAAGTTTTTGGCAGAGAAGAGGAAGAATTAAATCAGCTCTTGGAAGAAGCTCTGGCAGCAAAAGAAAATCAGGAACTTATTTTTCCGCTTTCAGGTTTAAATAGAGATAATTTTGAGCTTGAGTTTAGAAAAAAAGATGCTTTCGATCAGTTTTTTAAAAGCTTGACTCAAGTTCAGGGCTGGCTTGAAGCTTCAATGGAACTTCCTCCAGATGAACTGGTATTATTTCTGGCTGAAAGAATCGAATTGACTGGTAAGAAGCTGGCTCTGGCTCAAAATCTGGCTCTGGAATTTGGCAGGCTTTTAAAGGAAAATCCTGCCTGGCGGCTGGATCAGTTAACAGCAGAGCTGCCGGAAATTAGAGACCGAATCAGACAGTTTGCAGAAACTTTGACAGAAATGGAAGGATTTGAAGCTAAACCGGATCAGGTAACACTTTCCACTCTGCATAAGGCCAAAGGTATGGAATGGGATACAGTATTTATTGGCAGCTTAACTTCAAGTCACTTTCAGCACGATAGTGATGATTATTTTATGGGAGAAAAATTCTATTTAAACGAAGAAATTAAAAACCCTAAAGCTTCCGCCAGAGCGGAACTGGAGTTTATTTTAAATGAAAAAAAGGAACGCAATGCAGATCATAAAGCCAGACAGGAATTAATTGCCGAAAGAGTCCGCCTGCTTTATGTAGGAATTACCAGAGCCCGTATAAATTTATTTTTAAGCACTCATCAAAAACGGGGGAAATGGGATAAGGATCCGGCATTTATTTTTACTTCCCTGGAAAAATTCATTTCAGAAAAGAAAGAGGAATTTCAAAGCGGAAATTATAAGAGGGAGGAAAAAATAAATGGCAGTCAATAACTTAAAAGATCTTTATTTTTCACAGTCTGCTCTCTCTATTTTTAAGGACTGCCGCCGAAGATTTCGCTATCGTTATCTGGATGGACTTTACTGGCCGGCAGAATGGGGAATGAATGAAGAAGTAAAAAAGGATTTAAAACAGGGAAGCCTGTTCCACCTTCTGGCAGAAAGATATTACAGTCAGACTCTGGGAGAAACTGTTCTAAGTTCAAATCAGCTGCTGCAGTCCTGGTTAAATAGATTAAAAACTTTCTGTCCGGCAGAAAACATAGTTGCTGCAGAACAGGAACTGCGTTTTCAGAAAAAAAACTTAAAATTACTGGCCAAATATGATCTTTTAAAATATGATCAAGGACAGAGTAAATTTATAATATATGACTGGAAAACAGACAAAAAAAGTCTGTACGAAAAGGATATTGAAAATTCTATGCAGAGCCGTTTTTATCTATATCTTTTATTTGAAGCAGGTTATGAATATTTTGCTGCTGATTATAAGCTGCAGGAAATGCCAGAACTTATTTACTGGAATCCTCGTTATCCGGACCAAAATATTCAAATTAATTATAGTAAAGCTGATTTCAAAAAGGATAGGGACTATTTTCAAAAATTAATCACAGAAATTTTAACTGAAGAAGTATTTCCGCTGACAGATGATTTAAATAAATGTAGATTTTGTGAATATAGACCAATCTGCAGGGGAAAAACCCCTGAAAGCAAGGAAGTAATAGAAGAAGACCTGGATTTAAATCTAGACTGGGAAGCAGTAGAAGAAATAGAGTTTTAAACAAAAAATAATGCTGAAAACTGGTGCTTTATAATTTTTAAGATGAGGTGATTTTTACAGAATAAATTTAAAAATTTATTCTTATGTTATGTTTAGAAAAGATGAGGAAGATTATCAGCTGCGCTATATTTACCATACCAACCAGCACAATAAGGCCTATTTAATTGAGCTTAATTTAGATTGTTATGATGATTTATTTAACAGCTGGGATGGTTCGGCTCTTGACCGCAAAGAGCTTGATCCGGAACTGAGTCATTTTTTGGAAAGAGCAAGTTATGAACTGCCTTTAAAAGACAGGGTGGAGCTTTGTTTTTATCTACCTGAGAGCAAAAAGGACGAAAAAATGGAAGCTGATTCCAGGGCTACTATTAAAAATAATTTTAGAATGAAGCTCTTTTTTATTAATCAGGATTTAAAGCAAAATAGCAAAAAAATTGCCACCTATATTTTAATGGGGATTACATTTTTAATTACAGCTTATTTAATTCCCGAGAGTAAAGATCTATCACTTTTAATTTCCCTGTTGATGGAAGGATTATTTGTTGGGGGTTGGGTTTTTCTCTGGGAGGCTTTTTCTATTTTCTTTTTTGGCAGCCGTGAACTTAAAGATAAGAAAAAAAGATATTTTCGTTATCTGGACTCAAATATACTGTTTAAATATAGAGAATGAAAGGGGCAGAGATGAGGATAAAAAAGGCAGAAAACTGCAGAGCAAAAAAAGAATTAGTCGAATATTTGGGCAGCCGGAAGCTGGCCTGTCTGGCCCAGAAGCGGGGACTGGACACTAAAGCTAAATTAATTGAGTTTATTGAACCAGAACGATATTCTCCACTTGAACTGGAAGACTTTCCCCAGATAATGGAGATTGGGGACTTTATTTTAGAACATATTAAAAAAGGGAGCCGAATTTTAATTTATGGTGATTATGATGTTGATGGAATAACTTCCACTTCAATTCTAGTGGGGGCTTTGAGTCGTCTGAGCAATCAGATCAGCTATCATATTCCGGACCGTTTTAAAGAAGGTTATGGTCTTAATCAGGAGGTGCTGGCTTCTTATCAGGAAGAGATTGATCTGGTGATCAGCTGTGATTGTGGAATCAGCAATTATGAGGAAGTCAAATTTGCCAGAGAAGCCGGAATGGACTTTATTGTAACAGACCATCATGATTTACCGGAGGAACTGCCGCCTGCCAATTATGTAATTTCCCCCCGGCTGCTGCCTGAAGATCATCAGGGTTACTGGCTGCCAGGAGCAGGGATGGCCTATTTTTTAATTAAAGCAATTTTTATAAAGTCCGGGAATAAGGGGGAGGAAAAAGAATTTTTAGATCTTTTACTGCTGGCAATTATAGCAGATGTAGTACCTCTTAAAGGAGAAAACCGATACTTATTTAAAACAGGACTAAAAAAACTACAACACACAGACAGAATAGGACTTAAGGCACTTTATAATGAGCTTGAGATTAACCCGCTGGAGATCAACGAAAAGACCCTGGGGTTTCAAATTGGACCATTATTAAACTCTGCCGGTAGAATTGACAGTGCAGAAAAAGGTTTAAAATTATTACTGGCAGAAAATAAAGATCAAGCAGCTGGTCTGGCGGCGGAATTAAAACAGATCAATCAACACCGCAAGGAGATAAGCCAGAAAATTTATCAGGAACTGGAAAAAAAGCTCGATCCTCAGCAGAGACAGGCAGTGGTAAGCTATGATTCTGACTGGCATCAGGGAGTAATTGGGATTGCTGCCGGTAGAATTACAGAAAATTATCAGGTGCCAGCTGTTTTGATGACTTCCAATCAGCAGAGTGGTCTGATTACAGGTTCAGCTCGTTCAATTGAAGGTATTAATATCAATAATTTAATTGCTGAATGTACTGATCTTCTGGAAAAACACGGTGGTCATGCTGCAGCGGCTGGATTTTCACTAAAAAAAGATAGGCTGGAGAAGTTCAAATTAAGACTGCAGCGCTTAATTGAACAGGAGTTAGAAAAACTCGATTCAGAGCTGGAAATTGAGACAGATATAAATTTAAAAATGTCGGAAATTACAGAGGAATTTTACCAGGGCTTACGCCTCTTTGCTCCGTTTGGTGAAGGAAATCCGGAACCACTCTTTTATCTGGAAAGTGATATTTTGAGCAGCCGTGAGATTTCGGCCGGCAGACATAAACGTCTAATTTTAGGCTCAGCAGAGAAAAAAATTACTGCTCTCTGGTGGTGGGCCGGGGAAATAGAAAATAATTACCGACAGCAGAGTGCCTGCAGACTTACAGAAAATATTTATAGGGGCAGCAGGAGCCTGCAGCTGGAAATTAAAGCTCTGGCCCCCCTGAAAGATAAAAGTAAAAAAACAGAAAGTAAAATTGAAGCGAAAAAGAAACTTAGCATATTAGACTGGCGGCAGAAAAAGGCATCTCAGTTGGAAGCAGGGGTGGAAAATACTGTTTATTTTGCTGAAGGTTTAGCAGAATATGATCTCTACCCTTTAATTAATCGCAACTACTATCGAGGGGCTGAAAATTTAGTCCTGCTTACTATTCCACCTTCTTTAGCTATCTTAAAAGAAATTATACTGTTAACCACAGCTAAAAAATTGATTTTAGTTAATAATGAAAAGCAAGGGGTAAGTATAAATGATTTTATTAATAAGCTTCTATCTCTGATTAAATACAGTCTGCAGCAGGAAAATGGGGTTTTTAATATTGAACAGGCTGCACTAGCTCTGGGAGCTAAAGATATAACTATCAAAAGAAGCTTAGAATTTTTGCAGGCTCAGGCAGTGATTAATTTTGAATATATTTCTTATCAGGAACTTTTAATTACAAAAGGTGGAAATAAGGATCAGGGAAAAGCAAATTTAAGCAAAAAAAATTTGACCAAACTTTTAAAAGAAAGTTCTGCATTTAGAAGATTTATTAATAATAAGTCAGCAGCTAAAATAGAAAATCTAATAAATAAAACTCTAATTTCAGGAAAATCTTGATTTTGGTAAATTATCTAACATCGAAAAAACTTAAAGCTGTATTACAATTAAAGAAATAGTTGGGATGTGGGAAGATGAAAATTAAAACTTTAAAGTTTTTAGAGGGTGCGGCTAAAGCAGAAGGATTAACAGTAATTATTGATGTTTTCAGGGCCTATACAACTGCTGCCTATCTTTTTGCAAATCAGGCCGAAAAGATTTTTATTGTCAGTAAACTTGAAACTGCAAGAAAATTGAAAGCTAAATTAGATGATCCGATTTTGATTGGAGAAAGAAAAGGAATCAAAATAGAAGATTTTGATTATAATAATTCGCCTTATTTTATTTCTCAGTCTAATTTTGCCGGAAAAGAAATCATTTTAAGTACCAGTGCAGGTACCAAAGGAATCATTGCAGCTGAGAATGCCGATCAAATTATCACCGGCAGTTTTGTTAACCTCAAGGCAGCTGCAGAATATATTAAAGCCAGGAACCCGGAGCTTGTTTCTCTGATAGCAATGGGGAATAATGGGGTTAGCAAAGCAGATGAGGATAATCTATACGCTCAGGAATTAAAGAAACTTTTAAATGGAAAAAGAACTTTGGCTGAAGCAGAGATTAAAAGGCGTCTGCGCAGTCCGGCTGGGGATAGATTTTTTAGAGAAGAGACTCAGTCAGAGATGCCGAAAGAGGATTTTGAGTACTGTTTAAAAATTAATAAATTTGATTTTGTTATAAAGGCCTTAAAGATAGACACTGATATTTATCAATTAAAAAAAGAAGAGGTGAGATAAATGAGAAAACCAATAATAATTACTATTGTTGTTCTGGCTTTATTATTATTAGCAGCAGTTACCAATCCTTCGCGAGATGAATTTATCAATTGGGGTGTGGCAGAAATTAGGTCTGAGGCAGAAAGTGATCTAGAAAGAATTTTTGGAGGAGCAGTTGCGGCACCAATGCTGGAATTGCAGACAGAAGTTAATGATTATGTGTTTTTTAGTATTTTCACTTTAGAGAAATCAGATAGTGAGGTTAAATACCTGGGAATATTTAATAGCTTCTTTACATTGAGTCAAGGCTAAGAGACAGTTAGATAAAGTAATTTGACTTTAAAACTCAGTTTAATAAAATAATGTATGGATAATTAAAGAAAACTATTTATTTTGAAGCTAATTAATCTGGAGGAGATTATATAATGGATGATTATTTAATAAGAGCAATAACTACAAATAAGGAAATTCGAGCTCTGGCAGTTAAGTCTACTGAAGTTGTCAGAGAAGCACAGGAGAGACATCAGACTACTCCTGTAGCAACTGCAGCTTTAGGCAGAGTAATTACAGGCGCTTTGTTAACAGGATCTTTAGTTAAATCTGGGGATGAGATTGTCTTAAAGATCCAGGGTACAGGTCCAGCCGGTAAAATTGTTGCAGATGCAAATCAGGAGGGAGAAGTGCGGGGATATATCCAGAATCCAAATCTGGACTTATATCAGACTGATACTGGTAAACTTGATGTTGCAAAAGCTGTTGGAGCTGGAGAACTTTCTCTGACAAAAATTATGAGGATGAAGGAGCCCTATACAGGTAGTGTAGCTTTAGTTTCGGGAGAAATAGGTGAAGATCTAACCTATTATTTTACTGCTTCCGAACAGATTCCATCTGCAGTGGGACTGGGAGTTCTGGTAGATACAGATCTCAGTGTTAAAGCTGCCGGAGGTTTTATTATTCAGTTATTACCTGATGCTTCTGAGGAAACAATTGAAATGCTGGAAAACAATCTGGATAAAATTGGGTCTATCAGCAAGCTAATTGAAGAGGGGATGACTCCTGAAGAATTACTGGAAGAACTGCTGGGAGATCTGGATTATCGGATAATGGCCCGCAAAGATGTTAAATTTAAGTGCCGCTGCAGCAGAGAAAGGAGTTATGAATTGGTAGCAGGTCTCGGTAAGAATGAGATAGAGGAAACCCTGGCCCAGGAGGGAGAAATTGAAGTCCGCTGTCATTTCTGTAATAACACCTATACTTTTGAGAAAGAGGAAGTAGAAGAACTGCTGGCTGAACTGGAAGCAGGAGAAAAGGATATTCCAGAAGTTGATACTGAACAAATTGTAGTTGAAACTGAAAATAATAAAGAAAAATAGTAGCTAATAAAAATAAAGCAGAGAGTTAAACCTCTCTGCGGTATTTATCTAACTTTGCTGCTGTAGTTTGAGGCAGCAGAGCTTTGATATAAATATTGTTTTTCTGATATTCTTCTTCATAGACCTTAGCTGTATTATGAATTTTTTCTACCCAGCCTGCTTCCGAATAAGGAAGGTCTAATTCTACTTCTACCATTTCTTCACTGATAATCCTGTTTAATTTTTCTATTACCGAGTCAGTATTGATTCCTTTTAAAGCTGAAATAAAGAGAGCCTCCGGATAAATGATTTTTAAATCATCAAGTCTGGATTCTTCAATTAAATCAATTTTATTAAAAACTTTGATAATTCTGCAGTCAGGATCTACCAGTTCTCTGATTTCATTATTTACAACCCGCATGTTTTTTTCCATTTCCGAATTTGAAGCATCAATTAAATGTAATATAATATCAGCATTTTCTACTTCTTCCAGGGTAGTTCTAAAGGAGGCTACCAGCTGATGAGGTAGTTTGCTGATAAAACCTACTGTATCACTTAAAATAACATTTTGTCCTACAGGAAGTTCCAGCTGCCTCATGGTGGAATCTAAAGTTGCAAATAATTTATCGGCAGTATAGCTGTCAGCTCCAGCAAGTCTGTTCATTAGTGTTGACTTACCAGCGTTTGTATAACCAACAAGTGCTACCAGAGGATCTTTGCGGCGGCTGCGCTGAAGTTCTCTGCTTGCCTTGATTTCTTTCAGTTTTTCCTGTAGTCGGTGTATCTTTTTTTCAATGCGGCGGCGGTCAACCTCGAGTTTTGTTTCACCAGGACCCCTGGTTCCAATTCCACCTGCCAGTCTGGACATCTCTACTCCCCGACCCTGAAGTCTGGGAAGCCGATATTCTAACTGAGCCAGTTCTACCTGGATTTTGCTTTCGCGGCTGTGAGCATGACGGGCAAAAATATCTAAGATTACCTGAGAACGGTCAATTACCTTAACCTCAATTTTATCTTCCAGATTACGCTGCTGTACAGGAGAGAGTTCATTATCAAATACAATTAGATTAGCCCCAACAGTTTCGGCAGCTTCCTTAATTTCAGTAACCTTACCACTGCCGATATAGTAAGCAGGATCAATTTTGCGATCATGATAGGTCATTTTTAAAATACTTTCTGCACCTGCAGTTTCAACCAGCAGTTCCAGTTCCTTTAGTTCACCTTCAGTTAAACCAACCAGAACAGCTTTTTCTTCCATTTCTTCTATCTGATACATATCATTATTTTCATTTATTTCAAATTTATTATTAATAATATCATCTCCCAATTAAAGTTTTTAAAACAGTTAAAAATTTTTTAGTTGTTATTCTCTATAATTTATTATAACATTTTTTAAAAATTTTAAAAACTTAAGTAGTGATTACTGATTAAATCTAAGAAATTATATGATCTAAAGCAGTATTTAAGAGTTAATCCGATTTAAAGTCTATTTATAATGTGAAATTAAGCACTTGACTGTTTGAAAAAATCATTTTTGCATGTTATTCTATAAGTGTCAGTTAAGTTAATAAGCCAAAAAGACTGATGAAATAAGGAAGTAACTATTTATAATTTAAGTGAATATATTTTTTTATTAAGTCTTGTTATAATCTTCACAATAACTTTATAAGTCCAGAAGGAGGATAATTAATGAAGATTAGAAATGTTAGTAATGTGGAAGAATTTAATCAACTGATTGCAGAAGTGGAAGCAGCCCAGGAGAAATATGCTCAGTACAGTCAAAAAGAGGTTGATGAGATATTTAGACGAGCTTCAATAGCTGCCAATGATCAGCGAATTCAGCTGGCAAAAATGGCTGTTGAAGATACTGGAATGGGAATTGTAGAGGACAAGGTGATCAAAAATCACTTTTCATCAGAATATATATATAATAAATATCGAAACGAAAAAACATGCGGTGTTTTAGAAGAGGATACTGCTCATGGTGTTAAGAAGATTGCAGAACCAATTGGAATTATCGCTGGTATTGTTCCGGTTACCAATCCAACTTCAACCACTATTTTTAAATCGCTCATCTCTTTAAAAACAAGAAATGCTATTATTTTTTCACCACATCCGGGTGCCAGAGAATGCACAATTGAGGCAGCTAAAACGATTCTGGAAGCAGCAGTAGAAGCAGGAGCTCCAGAAAATATTATTGGCTGGATTGATCAACCTTCAATTGAATTATCTCAGCATTTAATGCAGCACCCAAAGGTAAGCATGATTCTGGCTACAGGTGGACCAGGAATGGTTAAAGCAGCTTATTCTTCAGGTAAACCAGCGATTGGAGTTGGTGCAGGAAATACTCCGGCAGTAATTGATGAGACTGCTCACCTTAAGATGGCAGTAAGTTCAATCTTGATGAGTAAAACTTTTGACAATGGAGTTATCTGTGCTTCTGAGCAGTCGGTAACAGTAGTTGATGAGGTATACGATAAAGTAAAAAAAGAATTTGTTGATCGAGGAGCCTATATTTTAAATAAAGCAGAAAGAAAAAAAGTTTCTGAACTGCTTCTGGTTGATGGACATATAAATTCTAAGATTGTAGGTCAGAGTGCCCATGATATTGCAGCAATGGCAGGAGTAAATGTACCAGAGGATGCCAAAGTATTAATTGCAGAGGTAGAAGAGGTTGGTAGTCAGGAACCTTTTTCCTATGAAAAATTATCTCCAACTCTGGCTTTATATAAAGCACCTGATTTTAAGGATGCGGTAGCAAATGCAGTAGAATTAATTAAATTTGGTGGAATTGGACACACCTCCGTTTTATATACTGACAGAATAAATGATCAGCGAAAAGATTATTTTAGTCAGCAGATGAAAACAGGTAGAATTTTAGTTAATATGCCTTCATCTCAGGGTGCAATTGGTGATATTTACAACTTTAAGTTGGAACCATCATTGACTTTAGGTTGTGGATCCTGGGGTGGAAATTCAGTCAGTGAAAACGTGGGGGTTAAACATTTAATGAATATCAAAACAACTGCAGAAAGAAAAGAAAACATGCTCTGGTTTAAAGTACCTGAAAATATCTACTTTAAATATGGTGCTTTACCTTCTGCTCTGGCAGAATTAAAAGATAAAAAACGAGCTTTTATTATGACAGATAAACCGCTGGCTAAAATGGGTTATACTGATCGAATAACTGATGAACTCGACAAATATGGAGTTGATTATAGAGTTTTTGCTGATGTTGAGCCAGATCCGGAAATATCAATGGTTAGAAAAGCTGTAAAACAGATGCAGAGCTTTAAACCTGATTTAATTATTGCCCTTGGTGGAGGCTCACCAATGGATGCAGCAAAGATTGCCTGGTTATTATATGAACATCCAGAGGCAGAGTTTAAAGAACTTTCAATGACCTTTATGGACATCAGAAAGAGAATTTATAAATTTCCTGAACTCGGAAATAAAGCAGAATTAGTTGCTATTCCCACTACTTCCGGTACAGGTTCAGAGGTTACGCCTTTTGCAGTAGTCACAGATGACAGTACAGGTATTAAATACCCGATTGCCGATTATGAATTAACTCCAAATATGGCAATTGTTGATCCAGATCTGGTGCTTTCAATGCCCAAAACTCTGACAGCACATTCTGGAATAGATGCTTTAGTTCATGCTATTGAGGCCTATGTTTCGGTTTTATCCAGTGAATATACTAGAGGTTTATCTTTAGAAGCAATTAGATTAATCTTTAAATATTTGCCGGAATCCTATCATGGAGGAGCAGATGCCCGCAAGGCAAAAGAAAAGATTCATTATGCAGCAACAACTGCCGGGATGGCTTTTGCCAATGCATTTTTAGGAGTCTGTCACTCAATGGCTCATAAATTAGGTTCTGCTTTCCATTTATCACATGGATTAGCAAATGCGCTTTTAATTAACAATGTTATTAAGTATAACTCCAGTGATAAACCGGTTAAACAGGCATCTTTCCCGCAGTATAAATATCCTAGAGCCAAGATCAGATATGCAAAAATTGCAGATCACCTTGGACTCGGGGGAAAGACTCCGGATGAGAAGGTTGATCTCTTAATAGATGCTATTAATAAACTAAAAGCAGAATTGGATATTCCTGCAGCAATTAAAGATGCAGGAATAACTGAAGAACAGTTTAACTCAAAAGTTGATAAAATCTCCGAATTAGCCTTTGATGATCAGTGTACAGCAGCTAATCCCCGCTATCCACTTATTTCTGAAATCAAAGGTCTATATCAAAAATCATTTAAAGGAGATTTATAATAAATTTGCCCAAATGCTAAAATATACTCTATGCAGAAAGGTGCTCTCCCCAGAGCATCTTTTTGTGATTGATAATATCGTATAAAGTGAATATTTTCAAATTTTCAAAAAACTAATATAATATAGTTTTTATCTTTAGCTTTCGATTTGATATTATAGGAGGATGAATTATAATGAATGAGGTTATTATCTGTGTCGGCAGCAGCTGTCATCTTAAAGGTTCAGAAAGAGTAATAGAAATTTTTAAAGAAGAAATAAAGAAAAACAATTTAAACGATATCAAAATTTCCGGCAGTTTCTGTCAGGGGAACTGTACTGAAGGAGTTAATATAGAAATTAATAAGCAAAAAATAGCAGCAGTTAATAAAGAGAATGCAAGAGAAATTTTTAAAAAGCATTTAATGCATGATCAGAATGAATGATACTTTAATTGTAAAACCAGCTAGCTGTAAAGACTGTCACAAATGTTTGAGGGAATGTCCAGTTGCAGCGATTGGTTTTAAAGATAGTCAGGCGTTTATTATTGAAGAAAAGTGTATTTACTGTGGTAACTGTATTAAAACTTGTCCCCAGGGAGCAAAGAGCGCTCTGTTTGAAGAAAAAAAATTAGAAGCTTTTCTAGAATCAGACAGTTATCTAATAGCATCTATTGCCCCTTCTTTTGTAACTGCTTTTCCTGATCTTAAACCAGGACAGCTAATTCAAGCTTTAAAAATAATTGGTTTTGATTACATAGCAGAAACTGCAGAAGCAGCAACCAGAGTTGTTAAACAATTTAAAAAGGAAAGAGAAAAAATGGACAGTACTCTTATAACCTCCTGCTGTCCGGCAGTTGTAAATTTAATTGAAAAACATTATCCGGAAGTACTGCCGCAGCTGGCACCAGTACTTTCGCCAATGATGCTGCAAACTGCTGAGTTAAAAAATAATTTTGATTGTGCCAGAGTTATTTTCATTGGCCCCTGTCTGGCCAAAATAGAAGAAAGCAAAAATGAAAAAAGAAGAGATTACAGACCGGATATTGTAATTACCTTTGAACATTTAAGAATTTTTTTAGAAGAACAAGGGATTAAAATCTCTGAGCTTGATTCAGCAGATGTTGATCTCCCGGCAACCCACTTAACTGCAGATTATGCTCTTTCCGGAGGAGCAGTTAAGGCAGCTGATCTGCTTAAAGCAGATCCAGGTTGTGGCAATAAAGCCCTACACTTAAGTGGATTAGAAAACATAATAAATTTTTTAGAGGATTTTAAAAGGGATAAAGATAAGATAGATGTTGAAATGGTAGAACTTCTGGCCTGCTCAGGAGGCTGTATTAATGGGCCAGCAATAAATAATGACTTAAGTATTCCTTTAAAGGAGTTGGAAGTACATAATTATCTATCAACCAGTAAGAGAAATAACTACAAAAAAACTCCTTCATTGGAAAATGAAAGATCGATAAATGAAATATCAGTCAGGCGAAAACATAAGAATAAAAAGATATCTCTGCCAGAGGTACCGGAGTCTGAAATTAAAAAAATATTAACCTCGATTGCTAAAGAAAATAAAGAAGACGAAAAAGATTGTGGGGGCTGTGGTTATTCCAGCTGTCGAGAAAAGGCAGCAGCAGTTTTTTATGGGTTTGCAGAAAAGAAAATGTGTATTCCTTATATGAAATCAAGAGCAGAGTCACTTTCTCAAATTATAGTTGAGTCATCACATAATGCAATAATAGTAGTTAATGATCAGATGAAAATTCAGAAATTTAATCCTGTAGCTAAAGAATTGTTTACCCAGAAAAGTAGAGAGCTGCAGGGTATGAAACTTGATAAATTTATGGACAGCAGCAGCTTTCAGAAAGCATGGAATCTCAATCAACGGCTGATTCATCAAAAATGTTCTTATAAAAATGGAAGTATTACAGTTGACCAAACTATTTTTGCTCTCAGAGAGCATAAAGTTATAGTTGGAATCTTAACTGATATTAGTGAACAGGAAAAACAGAGGCGAAAAATGCAGAAGATGAAAGAGGTTGCTGTAGAAAAAACAAATGATGTTGTTAATAAACAGGTGCAGACTGTACAGGAAATAGCGGGTCTTTTAGGAGAAACGACTGTAGAAACAAAAGCAGCTCTGACAGAATTATCTGAGCTCCTGCAGGCAGGTGATGATTAGTGGGACTAGTTTTTGAAGAATTTTATAGATCGATACCTAAAGCTGGAGAAGAAGTCTGTGGAGATAATGTAGAAATTATAAAAAAAGAAAATAAAACAATTATTGTTTTATCTGATGGACTGGGGAGTGGGATTAAGGCTAATATTCTTTCTACTTTGACATCTAAAATTGCTTCTGGACTTCTGGATAAAGAACTACCTTTAAAGGAAATACTTTCAACTATTCTTGCGACACTACCTGTTTGTGAAGTTAGAGGTATTGCTTATGCAACCCTTGCTTTTTTAATAATAGACCAAAAACAACAGCTCCGACTGATAGAAATTGACACCCCTTCAGCTTTTTTATTTAGAAATAATCAGGTTAAAAAATTAGAATATCAGGAATTTGAGCTGGAAGGAAAAAAAATTAAGGAAGCTAACTTTAAATTTCGACGTCAGGATCAGCTCTTTTTGGTAAGTGATGGGGTAACACATGCTGGAATAGGTGGATTATTAAATTTTGGCCTGGGATGGAATGGAGTTGCAGAAGAGATTGAGAGAACAGTTAATAAAAATCAGGAGGACTTAAAAGACAGTATCAATAATCTTGTTAAAATATTTAATACTTTTTATGGAGATCAGGCTGGTGATGATTTTACTATAATTGGAATGAAATACAGAAAGAAAAGAAAATTAAATATCTGGAGTGGTCCACCTTTAAAAAAAGCAGATGATAAGCATCTGGCTCAGAAAATTCATAATGCAGAAGGGAAAAAGGTGATCAGTGGAGGTACAACTGCACAGATAGCGTCCCGGGAGTTAGATGAAGAATTAGAACCTGGACTTGAATATTATGATAAAGATATTCCGCCTACCAGCAAAATGAAGGGATTTGATCTTTTAACAGAAGGATTATTAACTTTAAATAAAGTACTTTCCTTACTTAAAAAATATAAACCGGGGCAGATTCCGGTTGATGGTAAAGATGGGGCATCTCGTTTCACTAGATTATTACTTGAAAGTGATAGTGTTCAATTTTTTGTTGGCAGAGCTGTTAATGAATCTCATCAAAGTTTAAACCTTCCCATTAATTTAGGGATTAGAAGCCAGATAATAAGTCAGATTGCAGAACAGCTGCGAAGAATAAAAAAAGAAGTTAAAATTGAATGGTTTTAAAATAGAGGAGGTGGATTAAATGCCTAAAAATACTTTAAAAATATGTATAGGAACTCCCTGCCACTTGATGGGAGCCTCAGAGTTGCTGGAATCAATAGCTGAGCTTGATCAGAGTTTAAGAGATAAAATTGATCTAAAAACAAGTCACTGTATTGATGATTGTTGTGAGCAGGCCCCTGTTGTAGAATTTAATGGTAAAATCTATCAGGATTTAAATCCTGAAAAACTATATAAGATTATAAGAAATAATATAAGATAGGAGATGTTAAAATGAGTAGAAATACTATTTCTGAGGTAATTAAGTTAAAAAGAAGGTTATATATTGAACTACTGAGACTTGTAAAAACAGGGAAGCTGGTCGAAGAAATCTCCAATCTGTCTCAAAAGATGATAACAAAAGAGTCCCCCCGTTATAGATGCTGCGAATTTAAAGAAAGAGCTATTTTTGATCAGAGAATTAAAGCGGTAATGGGATTTAATATTGCCAGTAATAAAGATAAAAGTTTAGAAGAGCTGGCAGAATCATTACCCAGACAGGAGAAAAAAAGAAATATTGTAGAAGTAATTGACACTGCTTGTGACAGCTGCCCAATTGATAAATATATAGTTACTGATGCCTGTAGAAACTGTGTTGCCCATAAATGTGTTAATGCCTGTCCGGTAAATGCAATTGTAATTATCCAGAATAAAGCCTATATTGATCAGGATAAATGTGTTGAATGTGGTAAGTGTGCAGGAGCCTGTTCTTATAATGCTATTTTAGAAAATCAGCGCCCCTGCAGTAGAGCCTGTGAACTTGATGCCATCAGTTCTGATTCAAATCGCCAGGCAAAAATAGATCGAGAAAAATGTGTTAGCTGCGGCAGCTGTATAACTGCCTGTCCATTTGGAGCAATTACTGAGACTGGAGATTTAATTCAGGTTGCTCTGGAATTATTTTCTGAAAAGAATAGTTTAGCTGCAATGCTGGCCCCATCTTTTGTTGGCCAGTTTGGCTATCAACAGAGCCCAGCCAAAATTAAATATGCCTTAAAAAAATTGGGCTTTGAAGAAGTAAGAGAGGTAGCGGCGGGGGCAGAAATAACGGCTGCTGCAGAAAGTAAAGAACTAAAAGAAAAAATAATGGAAGAGAAAACTCTGCTTTCTTCCTGCTGTCCAGCTTTTAAAAGAATGGTTTTAAATGAATTTGAAAGTCTGTCGTGCTTGATTTCTAATACTGATTCTCCAATGGCAGTTACAGCCAAAAAAATAAAAAATGAAAATAATAAGCTAAAAACTATTTTTATTGGGCCCTGCACAGCCAAGAAAGAAGAAGCTTTACAAAATGAGAATGTTGATTATGTAATAACCTTTGAAGAGTTACTTGCTTTATTTACTGCTCATAATATCAATTTGGCTGCAATAGAGAAGGGTGAAAAATTAGAAGATGCAGGTGTTTTAGGTAGACAATTTGCTTATGCTGGTGGTTTGCAGAAAAGTCTGCAGGAATTGGTAACCGATAATTATAATAGCAAACAGATTGATGGACTGGGCCGCTTAAAAAAGGAACTGTATTTAATTAAAGCTAAAAAAAATAATTATAATTTTCTGGAAGGAATGGCCTGTGTTGGTGGGTGTATTGGTGGTCCTTCGGCAATGATTTCTGAAAAAGCTGCCAAAAAATTAGTTCAGAATTTTGCAGACTCTAATTAATAGCTGTTAAAGCTGATACCTTAAGTGTTTTAAATCAGATAATTTTTTAAATCTCTCTAAAAATTGATAAAAACAAATAAATGTATTATAATTGAAGTGCCGGGATACCGGCATTTTTTCTGTTCAATATGCAGGAAACTAATGGCTTAAACTAGAATTAAGATAGTTAGTGGAGTGATTTTTATGCAGGATTACCCTGATGGTGGGGTTTATATTTTGAAAGTTAAATTGGGAAAAGAAAAGAAAATTAAAATTGGAGCTCTGGGAATAAAAACTTTTACTCCCGGTTATTATTTTTATACTGGTACAGCACAGACTAATCTTGCAGCAAGAATAAATCGCCATTACAGCAGTGATAAAAAATTTCACTGGCATATTGATTATCTTCTGGCTGAGGCAGATTTAGAAAATGATTTTGTTTTTGAGCTGCCGGGAGAGGGAGAATGTTTTCTGGCCCGAATATTGACAGAAAATGGAGGCAGGACTCCTGCTGCTGGATTTGGAGCCAGTGACTGCAGCTGTGAAAGTCATTTAATATATTTTTCTTTGACTGCAGGCAGGACTGTTTTGGAAGATTTAATTAAAAGCAAAAATTTAACAGCAGAATTTAAAAAAATTAATTCTTAGTGTGATTATAATGAAATAATTTGTTACTTAAAATAAGGAAGTGATTTGGTGGAGGATATTGAAATACTTAAAAATCTTAATCAGGCTCAAAAACAGGCAGTTGAACACCACAAAGGTCCGGAGCTTGTGCTTGCAGGTGCCGGAAGTGGAAAAACAAGGGTTTTGACCAGAAGAATTGGTTATTTGATCAATCATTATGGTGTTTCTCCCTATAATATTTTAGCTGTAACTTTTACCAATAAAGCAGCAAATGAGATGAAAGAAAGAGCTAAAGAAATGGTAGGGGGAATAAACAGCAGTCTCTGGGTTAGTACTTTCCATTCTTTTTGTGTGCGTATTCTGCGCCGGGAAGCAGAAAAACTGGGTTATAATAAAAACTTTGTTATTTTTGACAGCCTTGATCAGCGCAAACTGGTTAAAGAAGTTTTAAAATCAAAAAATCTGGATCCGAAAAAAACAAAGCCAAGATCAGTTTTAAATAAAATTTCTAATGCAAAAAATGAACTAAAAACTCCGGAGCAGATGAGTGCCATTTCAGGCAGCTTTTTTGATCAGACAGCTGCTGATATTTACGAGGAATACCAAAAACGGCTCAAAAAAAATAATGCAATGGATTTTGATGATTTAATCCAGCAGACTGTGAGACTTTTTGAAGAATTCCCACTGGTTTTAGAGCATTATCAGGAGCGTTTTAAGTATATTCTGGTAGATGAGTATCAGGATGTAAACCATGCCCAGTATCAGCTGGTAAATTTGCTGGCTGAGCGCTACCGCAATGTATGTGTGGTTGGTGACCCTGATCAGGGTATTTATGGTTTTAGAGGAGCGGATATCCGGAATATTTTAAATTTCGAGGATGATTATCCTGATGTTAAAACCATTCGCCTGGAGCAGAATTACCGTTCAAAAGGTAATATTTTAAAAGCTGCCCAGGCAGTGATTAAAAATAATTCTTCCCGCAAAGAAAAAGAACTCTGGACAGATCAGGGAGAAGGCCCCAAACTTGAGTTATATGAGGCAAAAGATGAAAAAGAAGAAGCAGACTTTGTCTGTCGGACAGCTAAAGAGCTGACAGAAAAAGAGGATTTAACTTTTGATGATCTGGCTGTGCTTTATCGAACTAATTCTCAGTCCCGGGCTTTTGAAGATATGCTGATGAAATACGGCATCCCCTATCAAATTGTTGGAGGAGTTCGATTTTATGAGCGGATGGAAATCAAAGATATAATGGCTTATCTGCGTTTGATTTATAATCCGGCTGATGATATTAGTTTTTTAAGAATCATTAACCGTCCCAAAAGGGGAATTGGTGCTGGAACTCTGGCCAAGGTTCAGGATTTTGCCGAGACAGAAGGACTAAATTTATATGAGGCAGCTTTAAAATCTAAAGAAAATCCTGCTTTAAGTGGAACTTATGCAAAAAGAGTACTTCACTTTACAGAGATCATAGAAGAATTGAGAGCAGAGCAGGAAGAGATTGCTCTGGCCCGCTTGACCGAGAAGCTTCTGGATAAGAGTGGTTACCGACATAATTTAGAAGAAGAAAAAACAGCGGAGGCAGAAAGCAGACTGGAAAATATTGAAGAACTGTTTTCTGTAATTAACGAATATATGAAAAATAGTGATAATAATACCCTGGCTGGCTTTTTAGAAGAAGTTACTCTGATGTCAGATATTGATTCAATGGATGAAGAACAGAGTTCTCTAACCTTGATGACTATTCATTCTGCTAAAGGTCTGGAATTTCCGGTGATCTTTTTGGTTGGAATGGAAGATGGTATTTTCCCTCATTCAAACTCAATGTTTGAGCAGCAGGGTATGGAAGAGGAGAGACGTCTCTGCTATGTTGGAATGACCAGAGCTGAAGAAAGGTTATATTTAAGCAGGGCTCAGGTCAGACTTCGTTTTGGGGAAAGAAAAATGAATCCTCCCTCTCAATTTATTGAAGAGATACCAGCTGAACTGTTATCTGGGGCAGCAGATACTCGTTCTGAGATGGCAAGAGAAGAAGAAATGATTCACAGTGATAATTCTGGAACAAATTATGCAATCGGTCAGAAAATTGTTCATCCTCGCTGGGGAATTGGAACAATTCTTTCAATCAGAGGCGATAAAAATCCAGAACTAAAGATTGCCTTTGAACAGGGAAAAACCAGGAATTTACTGGCAGAATATGCTCCAATTCAGAAAGTATAGGTAGGTGCTAGAATGTCAAAATTAACAAAAGAGAAAGCTGAAAAGAAAATTAAGGCTTTAAGAGAGAAAATCAGGGAACATGAATATAAATATTTTGTGCTGGATGATCCTTCAATTTCTGATGCAGAATTTGATCAGCTGATGCAGAGATTGATTAAATTGGAAAAAGCCTTTCCTGAGCTGATAACTGAAGATTCTCCAACTCAAAGAGTGGGAGGGGAAGTTCTGGATGAGTTTGAAAAAGTTGAACATTCTTCTACAATGCTCAGTCTGGATAATGCATTTGGAGCAGAAGAATTACGTGATTTTGATCAAAGAGTGCAAAAAAATCTTAATGGTGAAGATTATCAGTATGTGGTAGAACATAAAATTGATGGTCTTTCTGCAGTAATCCGTTACAATAATGGTAGTTTTGAGCTGGGTGCTACTCGTGGAAATGGGGAAGTAGGTGAGGATATCACTAAAAACATGAAAACTATCCGTTCACTTCCCTTAAAAATTGAAGAAGAAGCTGAACTGGAACTTAGAGGAGAAATTTATTTACCTAAAAGTGAATTTCAGCGTTTAAATGAAATAAGGTTGGAAAATGAGGAATCTCCTTTTGCTAATCCACGTAATGCAGCAGCTGGCTCAGTTAGACAGTTAGATAGCAAAATTGCGGCTCAGCGCAGTCTTTCGATTTTAATTTATGATCTTATTTCCCATTCGGATAGAGAATTTGAAACCCATCTTGAAGTTTTTTCCTATCTCAAAGAACAGGGTTTTAAGGTTAACTGGCATCAGTCTGCTGCTGAGATAGAAGCTGTAATCGAAATTTGTGAGCAGTGGCAGGAAGAAAGAGAAAGTCTTGACTTTGAAATTGATGGTCTGGTGATTAAAATTAATAATTTAGCTTTAAGAGAAAAATTGGGTACAACAGCTAGATCACCACGCTGGGCAATTGCCTATAAATTTCCTGCCCAGCAGAAAACAACTAAAATCAAAGATATAGAAATTTCTCTGGGACGTACAGGTGCTCTGACTCCTACTGCTATTTTGGAACCTGTTGAACTTGCCGGTTCTACTGTCAGCAGAGCTACTCTGCACAATGAAGATGAAATTAAAAGGAAAGACATCCGGATTGGTGATACTGCTCTGGTACAGAAGGCAGGAGATGTTATTCCAGAGGTAGTAAAAGTTATCAAAGAAGAACGGGATGGCAGTGAAAAAGAATTTAAAATGCCCGATGAGTGCCCGGTTTGTGGTGGTGAAGTAATCAGGCCTGAAGGAGAAGCAGTTACCCGCTGTACTAACATCAGCTGTCCGGCTCAGCGTAAAGAAAGTATACTTCATTTTGTTTCCAGAGATGCAATGAATATTGATGGAGTAGGACCGGCTTTAATTGAACAGCTGCTGGAAAACAATTTGATTGAAGATTATGCTGATCTATATTTTCTTAAACAGGCACATCTTAAAGATCTGGAAAGAATGGGAGAAAAATCTTCTCAGAATGTTATAGAAGCGATTGAAGCCAGTAAGGAGAGAGAATTTTTTAGAGTCCTTTATGCCTTAGGTATCAGACATGTCGGGATTGGAGCTGCCAGGATTTTAGCTGAAAATTTTAATTCAATAGAAGAGATAAAAGCAGCTTCAGCTGAAAATTTGGAAGAGATTGATGAGATAGGACCTGTAATTGCCGAAAGTATTGTTGGGTTTTTTCAGGAAAGACATAATAGAGATCTTTTAAGCCGATTAAAACAGGCAGGAATCAGACTGGAAAAAGAAAAAGAGCAGGAAAATGAGAAGTTTCTAGATGGACTAAAATTCGTTTTTACAGGTTCACTTAACAATTATACCCGCTCTGAAGTTAAGGACCTGGTCGAAAAAGCTGGGGGGAGAGCAGTTTCTTCAGTTAGTTCTAAAACAGATTATCTGGTTATCGGAGATAATCCTGGTTCTAAATATGATAAGGCTCAGGAGCTGGGGGTAGAAATTTTGGAAGAAGATGAATTTACCCAGATGATTGAAAACAGGACAACTAATAAAGAAGTTGAGTAAACTAGAAAAATCCGAGTATCTGAATAGTTTAAATGAATAATTTATGATAACAGCTAGCTATTAATTTAACAGAAATTATCCTAAAGTGAGGAGGAAATTTAGATGATTGATAAAAAAGATGTAGAATATGCAGCAGGACTGGCTCAGCTAAAACTTGACGAAGAAGAGAAAGAAAAGTATACAGAACAGATTGGTGAAATTTTAAATTACGTTGATAAGCTGAGTGAACTGGATACAGATGATGTTGTACCAACAGCCTATACTGTACCGATGAAAAATGTTCTGCGTGAGGATCAAGTAAAAGAATCTCTACTACGCGAGAAATCACTGGCAAATGCGCCAGACGAAAAAGATGGGCACTTTAGAGCTCCAAAAATTATGTCAGATTAAGCAGCTAAGGAGGTAAGATAATAAAATGAATATTTATGACCTAACAATTCACGAATTAAAAGAAAAAATTGCTGCCGGAGAATTGACTCCAGCAGAGATAAAAAAGGCATATGCAGATAGAATTAATGAGGTAGAAGATAGAGTTAAGTCTTATGTTACAGTAACTGATGAGCTTGCAGAACAAGATCTTGCAGAATACGAAAACAAAAAAGAAGCTTTGCTGGCTGGAATTCCAATTGCGGTTAAAGATAATATGTCAACTGATGGAATTAAAACCAGCTGTGGTTCTAAGATGCTGGAAAACTATAATCCACCCTATAATGCAACAGTAGTTGAAAAACTAAATGCAGCCGGGGCGGTTATAATGGGGAAAACCAATATGGATGAGTTTGCTATGGGTTCTTCTACAGAAAACTCAGCTTTTTTTGATACCCATAACCCCTGGAACTTAAATCACGCTCCGGGTGGATCAAGTGGAGGTTCAGCAGCAGCAGTTGCTGCAGGAGAATGCGCAGCAGCTCTGGGTTCGGATACAGGCGGTTCAATCAGACAGCCTGCATCTTACTGTGGTGTAGTTGGTCTAAAACCCACCTATGGAATGGTTTCCCGTTATGGACTGGTAGCTTTTGCATCTTCTCTAGATCAAATTGGACCAATTACCAAAGATGTTGAAGATAGTGCAATTTTAATGAATGTAATTGCAGGCCATGATCCAAAGGATTCGACTTCTATTGCAGGTCAAAAAGAGGACTATACTAAGTATCTAAAAGAAGATGTCAGCGGGATGAAAATTGGAATTCCTGAAGAATATTTTAATTTGGAATTTGATGAAGAAGTTAAAGCCAGTGTTCTGGCAGCAGTGGAAAAACTAAAAGAAGCAGGCGCTGAAGTAGAAACAGTACATATGACAGATGCCTCTTATGCACTGGCAGCTTATTATGTAATTGCACCTGCAGAAGCCAGCTCTAATCTGGCCCGTTATGATGGAGTACGTTATGGACTGCGCAGTGAGCAGGCAGCTGATGTAAGTGAGATGTTCACTAATACCAGACATGAGGGCTTTGGTGATGAGGTAAAAAGAAGAATTATGATCGGAACTTATGCTTTAAGTTCAGGTTATTATGATGCCTATTATCTTAAGGCGCAAAAGGTTAGAACCCTGATTAAAGATGATTTTGACCGTATCTTTAATGATTTTGATCTGATCATAACCCCAACCGCTCCCTCAACAGCGATTGAACTGGGATCAAAAAGTGATCCTTTAGAAATGTACCACACAGATATCTTTACTGTACCAATAAATATAGCTGGGGTACCTGCAATGTCTGTTCCCTGTGGATTTGACAGCAGTGAAATGCCAATTGGACTGCAGTTGATTGGACCTCATTTTGGCGAAGGGAAAATCATACAGGCAGCTTATACCTTAGAGAAATTATTAAATATTAACGAAAAGAGAGCAGAACTATAAATCATTGAGAGAGGTGAAAAAATGACCACTAAATATGAAACAGTAATTGGACTTGAAGTCCATGTCCAGTTAAACACAGAATCCAAAATTTTCTGCGGCTGCAGTACAGAATTTGGAAAAGAGCCAAATGAAAACACATGTCCGGTTTGTCTTGGTTTACCAGGGACTTTACCGGTTTTAAATAAAAAGGTAGTAGATTATGCGATTATGGCAGGACTTGCTTTAAATTGTGATATTGCAGAATACTCTAAGTTTGACCGCAAAAATTATTTCTATCCAGACTTACCTAAAGCCTATCAGATTTCTCAGTTTGACCTGCCGGTTGCTGAGAATGGTGAGATTGAAATAGAAACTGAAGCAGGAATCTTCAATATTGGAGTTACCAGGGTTCATCTGGAAGAAGATGCAGGTAAGCTGATTCATGAGGGAAGTATTGATAAATCTAAGGGTAGTTTAGTAGATTACAATAGAACTGGGGTACCTCTGATCGAGATTGTAAGTGAACCAGATATGAGGACTCCAGCTCAGGCAAAAGCCTATTTAACAGAGTTAAAAATGATTATGGAATATCTTGATATTTCTGACTGCAATATGGAGGAAGGATCACTGCGCTGTGATGCCAATGTTTCACTGCGGCCTGTGGGGCAGGAGGAGTTTGGTATTAAAGCTGAACTGAAGAATATGAACTCCTTTAGTGCTGTAGAAAAAGGATTGGAATATGAAGTTAAAAGACAGCAGGGACTTCTTGATGAAGGTAAAAAAGTAGTTCAGGAAACAAGAACCTGGGATGAGTCTTTAAATAAGACAATTTCTATGCGCGGCAAAGAAGAAGCACATGATTATCGCTATTTCCCGGAGCCTGATCTAGTTCCTTTAGAAATTGATGCAGCCTGGAAAGAAGAGATGAGAAAAGAAATTCCGGAGCTTCCCAGAGAAAAATATAAACGCTTTATTTTTGAGCTGGGACTGCCTGAGTATGATGCAGGAGTTTTAACTGGAGATAAGGATCTGTCAGTATTCTTTGAAGAAGTACTTTCTGACTATGATGATCCTAAAAACTTAAGCAACTGGATGATGGGAGAATTTTTGAGGTTATTAAATGAAAATAGCCATTCTCCTTTTGAATCTGGAGTTAGTCCAATTAACCTGGCGAAAATGTTAAAAATGATCGATCAGGATATTATCAGTGGTAAAATTGCTAAAGAAGTCTTTGAGAAAATGTATAACAGCGGCAAAGATCCGGAAACTATTGTGGAAGAAGAGGGATTAAAACAGATTAGTGATCAGGATGAATTAGATAATATTGTAGATGCGATTATTGAAGATAATCCAGAGGCAGTAGAAGATGTAGAAAATGGTAAGGAGAGAGCAATTGGATTTTTAGTAGGACAGGTTATGAAAGAAACAAGAGGTAAAGCCAATCCTGGCCTGGTAAATCAGATGCTCAGAGATAAATTAATGAATTAGTACTAAATTCAATAATTATAGCCTAATTATCAGCTGGCTTCTGGAGCTGCAGAGTTCTGGAAGCCAGTTAAAATTAGAAGCACTGAATCTTATTTTTGAGGGTGATTTTTTTGAAAATTAAAACTATAAAAGAAAAAATTCAGAACAGAATACCCGGGCCAACTAGAATTCAGCATTATTACTCAGTTTTAGTGCCTTTAATAGAAATAAATGGGGAAATTCATTTAATATATGAGCTGCGATCTCAAAATTTAAAAACCCAGCCGGGGGAAGTATCATTTCCGGGAGGTAGAATTGAACGGGGAGAAGAGTTTTCTCAGGCTGCAGTTAGGGAATGCAGTGAAGAACTTTTAATTCCTGAATCCAAAATTGAACTTTTAGGAGAGGCTGACTATTTAATAACTCCTTATAATTTTATAATTTACACTTTTGTCGGTAAAATTAATATTGATTCACTCGAGTCAATCAAGGTTAATAATTATGAAGTGGAAGAGATTTTTACAGTTCCTCTGAAATTTTTTCTTAACCATCAGGCTGAAAAATATGCAGCTGTTTTAAAAAGTGAATTCGATCAGGATTTTCCCTATCATCTTTTACCACAGGGAGAAAAGTTTAATCCCCGTCAGGGAGATTATCAAATCTATTTTTACCGCTATCAGGATAGGGTTATCTGGGGTATTACAGCAGAGATTACAAGGAGTTTTATTGAGATTATAAAGCACTAAAAGCTTATTTTAATTTAATCGATTGTAATAAAACCGCATAATTTTTATAAATGACTTTGTTAAGAAAATCCTTAAATAGCTTGACATTTTATTCACTATATCGTATTATTTAGATAAAGCAATACAAATTCAGAATGGAGGTAGAAAAATGCCTTTTTTTACAAGTGAGAAGGGAAAAGAAGTTTTAGAAAAGAATGAAGATGTTCTGGAAGCAGAAGCAAAATTATTAAAAGCACTGGCTCATCCTGTTAGACTGGTGATTGTTAAAGGGTTAATGGCTGAAGAGGGTTGTAATGTTTCAGAAATGCAGGAATGTTTAAATATTCCTCAGTCAACCTTATCTCAGCATTTAGCGAAATTAAGGGAGGCCAATATTTTGAATAGTAAAAGAAATGGACTGGAAAGAAATTATTATGTTGTTAATAAAACGATTAGGAAGATCGTAAATGTACTAAGTGATTTTGAAAAAAATAGATAAGTGCTAATCTGTTTTGTGTTGAAAAATATCTAGGAGGTATAAAATGTCGGATAAAGTAATAATAGTAGGTGGTGTTGCTGGAGGGGCAAGTACTGCAGCTCGCCTGCGAAGAATGGATGAAAATCTAGAAATTATTATGTTAGAAAAGGGAGAACATATTTCTTTTGCTAATTGTGGTTTACCATATCACATTGGTGAGGTAATTGAGGAAAGAGAAAAACTATTAGTTCAAACTCCGCAGTCAATGGAGGAAAGATTTAAAATTGATGTTAGAATTCAACATCAAGCTGTAAGAATTAACCGGGAAGAAAAGTCAGTTGAGATAAAAGATTTAAAAAGTGGGGAAATATATAAAGAAAATTATGATAAACTAGTTTTATCTCCGGGGGCAGAACCTATCAAGCCACCACTTCCTGGTCTGGATTTTCCAGAGGTTTTTACGCTGAGAAATATTCCAGATACAGATAAAATAAAGAATTTTGTAGATAACAAAAAGCCGGCAAGAGCTGTAGTGGTTGGAGGTGGCTTTATTGGCCTGGAAATGGCTGAAAATCTTCATGAAAGAGGAATCGAAGTGTCGGTGGTTGAAATGATGGATCAACTAATGGGTTCTCTAGATTATGAAATGGCTGCAATGCTGCATAACCATCTCAGAACTAAAGGTATTGATCTTCATTTAGGAGATGGCATTACTGCAGTAGAAGAAGCTGCTGGAAGAAAAATAGTAAAACTACAGAGCGGTAAAACTATAAAAACTGATATGATTATCTTATCAATAGGAGTTAGTCCCCGAACCGAGCTGGCAGAAGAAGCCGGACTGGAAATTGGAAGCAGTAAGGGGATCAAAGTAAACGAATATTTGCAGACATCAGATCCCAATATTTATGCGATTGGTGATGCAATTGAAGTGAAAGATTTAGTTACAGATCAGGCTGTTCGAATTCCTCTGGCTGGACCTGCAAATAAGCAGGGGAGAATAGCAGCAGATAATATCTGCGGCAGAAAAGAAAAATATAAAGCAACTCAGGGGACTTCCATTGCTAAAGCTTTTGATTTATCTATTGCTTCAACAGGGGTTTCCGAGAAAAAACTTCAGGATTTAAAATGGGATTATAAAGTTATTCATACCAATTCCAATAATCATGCTGGTTATTATCCGGGGGCAGTTCCAATGATGATTAAATTAATTTTTGCTCCTGATGGTGGTAAAGTGCTTGGAGCTCAAATAGTAGGTTATGATGGAGTTGATAAGAGAATCGATGTTCTGGCTGTGGCGGTCAGGCAGGAAATGAATGTTTTTGATCTGCAGGAGCTGGAACTTGCTTATGCACCTCCCTTTGGTTCAGCCAAAGACCCTGTAAATATGGCAGGATTTGCTGCTGGTAACCTTTTAAAAGGAATAGTCGAAGCCGCTTACTGGCAGGAGTTGGAGAATATCAACCCAGAGGAGACTGTTATTTTAGATGTTCGAGAAGAAGTTGAAACTCAATTAGGTAGTATTGAAGATTCAATTAATATTCCCCTAAATGATTTACGTGACAATCTGGATCAACTAGATCCTACAAAAGAATATATAGTTTATTGTGCAGTGGGATTAAGAGGTTATATAGGAGCCAGGATACTGCTGCAAAATGGTTTTGAAAAAGCCAGAAATTTAAGTGGAGGTTATAAACTATACAAGGCTGTTAAAGATGATCAGGAACAGGTTATTGAAGATCCAGCTGAAGCAAGTTATAACTCGGCTGAAAGTCCAGAAGAAGCTAAACTTGCTGGTAAAGATATGCTCAAGCACAGCAGGGGGAAATTAGTGGAACTTGATGCCTGTGGTCTGCAGTGTCCAGGGCCGATTATGCAGGTTTATAAGAAAATGGAAACAATGGAAGACGGAGATCTTCTGGAGGTTACAGCAACAGATCCTGGTTTTGTGCAGGACATCAAAGCCTGGGCTAAAAATACAGGCAATAAAGTTTTAAGCATTGATGAGGCTGCTGATAAAATTGAGGTTACACTAGCAAAAGGACAATTTGATAAACTCCAGCAGAAAAGTAATGAAATTAGTAATGAAAACTCTAAGCCAGTTCAAAAGGGTAAAACTATGGTGGTCTTTAGTGGTGAACTGGATAAGGCAATTGCATCATTTATTATCGCTAATGGAGCAGCCGCAATGGGTAATCAGGTAACTTTATTTTTCACCTTCTGGGGCTTAAATGTTTTAAGAAAAGATGGCCCGGTAAACGCAGATAAAAATATGATGGAAAAGATGTTTGCAAAAATGATGCCCCGGGGCAGTAAAAAACTCCCTCTTTCTAATATGAACATGATGGGAATTGGTCCCAAAATGATTAGAGGAATTATGGAGAAAAAAGGAGTTGATTCTCTGGAAGAATTGATTGAAAACGCTGTTGATAATGGAGTTAGACTTGTTGCCTGTCAGATGACAATGGATATGCTCGGCATTAAAAAAGAGGAATTAATTTCAGGCGTGGAAGTTGGAGGAGTTGCAACTTTCTTAGGTTCAGCTGATGAATCAAATATGAGTCTCTTTATTTAAATAGTGAATTTAATACTTAATATAGATTTGGAGCTTATTCTTAACTAAAAAAGAAAACTATTAAATTAAGACCCTGAGAAGGCGAAGTTTTTTAAAGCTTTCTCAGGGGTTTTTAATGTCAAAAATTATTTTTTAATCATATTGAGGATAGAGAATTATTTTAAGTTTTTTGTTTTGCTTCCATATTTATAAAAATTCGATTAAATTTATATCTAAGCCAGATTGAAGCCGGAAAAATACTGACTGCTTCTGAGATTGGAAAAGCAAACCAGAGATACTCCAGACCAAACCAATGCCCTAAAAAATACATTACCGGCAGCAGTACAACAATTTGTCGTAAAAAGGAGAAAACTAGACTGGGAAATCCATTACCCAGAGCCTGAAAAGTAGTTGAGATAATTATTGCAGGGCCGATAACAGGGAAAGCAATACTTATTTTTTTCAGGGCGTCTGTACCAATCTTAAGCAGCTCTGGATCACTATTAAACATTTTAATTAATAATTCGGGAACCGTCTGAAAAATAATAAAACCTGTAGTTGTAAAGATTACAGCAACTAAAAGAGCAGATTTAAAAGTCTTTTTCATCCTCTCAGGATTATTATGACCAAAATTATACCCCATAATCGGCATATATCCTTGATTGAGTCCAAAAACAGGCATAAAAATAAAAGACTGCAGCCGGAAATAAATACCGGCAGCTGCAATTGCTGTACTCCCAAAGCCGGCTAGAATTCTATTCATTCCTCCCAGCATGAAACTGGCCAGAAACTGCATAACCATTGCTGGAAAACCAACCACATAAATGTCTCTTATTATTTGAAAATCAAAAGAAAAATCTTTTAAAGAAATCTGAAGTTCATTTTTTCTGCTAAAAAGTAAGATATAAACTAAAAAGCTGCCGCTAATTATACGTGCAGCTACTGTTGCAATAGCTGCTCCAGCCACTCCCATTTCCGGAAAAATCCAGAGTCCATAAATCAAAAAGGGATCAAGGATAATATTCAAAATAGAGCCGATCAACATGGCTATCATGGGCGTAAATGTATTTCCCTCTCCGCGTAGTATATTATTACTAATCATCGGGAAAAACATAGCTATAGAACCAATTAAAATAATTTTTATGTATTCACTTCCCATTCTAATCAAATTAGCTTCGTTTGTAAATAATTGAAGAATCTGATCAGAAAAGAAAAAACCAAAAATAGCAACTATTATTCCATAAAACACAGAAAGCATAATACTGTGTTCCGCTGCATTAACAGCAGCATGTTCATTGTTTTCTCCCAGTCGCCTGGAAATTAATGAACTGGCTCCAACACCGGTCCCTACTCCAATACCGATTAAAATAATTTGAATCGGAAAAGCTAGAGACAGAGCTGAAAGAGCATCAGTACTGATTCTTCCTACATAAATACTGTCAACTACGTTATATAAAGCTTGAATTGCCATAGCAATAATTGAGGGAATCGAAAGCCTTATCAGCAGCGGAATTATTGATTCTGTGCCAAGTTTTTGGGAATTATTTTGCATTTTAACTGCCTCCAGTTATTTATTATTTAAAATATGTTGTTAAATACGAAATCAAAGGAATGCTGAGTGCTGCCATCAAAGTAGATAAAAATAGACTTTCAGCTGCAAAAACATAATTTCCTTCATATCTTTCTGCAAAAATTACTCCATTGGCAGCAGCTGGCATCGCTATTTGTAAAACCAAAATACTCCTAATCGGATCAGCAACATTTAAGTAGCTTAAAATCAGCAGGGAAGCTGCAGGTATTACTAATAATTTTAAAGTTGAATAAGCAATAATATTTAAATCCTTAAAAATACCGGATATTTTAATCTGGGCCAGCCCACTACCAATAACCAGCATGGAAAGCGGAAAAGTAGCTTCTGCCAGCATATCAACAGCTGTCATAATTGATGTGGGGAGCTTGATGCCTGTTAACATTAAAAATAAGCCAATAATAATTGCAATTACTCCATTATTAAAAATATCCCTTAAATTAATTTTTTTTCCTTCATTTCCACGTAAAAAAAGATTGGCCCCATAAGTCCATAAAAAGATATTAAAGACAACTACTCCAATTGAGCCAAAGAAAATTCCGTTTTCTGGAAATAAGACATCAATCACCGGCAGTCCCATATAACCAACATTACCAAAAATTAAGAAAAACTTCAGTACAATTTTTTTGTCTCTGGAAATTGGAAAAAGTTTAGAAATTAGAGAAGCAGCTGCTATTAAAATTAAATAAAAAGCAATCCAGTATAAAAATAAGTTCTTAAAATCCCCCAGCATTTTAGCTGTGATCTCAATTTGTAGGGATGAAATTAACATAGCGGGCAGGATTAAGTCCAGAAGCAGTTTAGAGATCGCTCCGGTTTCTTTTTTGTCCAGGTGTTCGCTGTGTCTGAGAAAATATCCGACAGCAATTAGTAAAAATAATGATATAATTTGGGTTATGACAATCTGAAAATTCAAAGCACTGCCTCCTTGTAAAATGTTTTAGTTGTCTCAAACATTATTGTTAATAAGTAAATTTAATTAAATTTGTTTCTAAATCATAAATATTCTATCAAATAATTCTACCATAGAAGCAATAGCCTGTAAAGTGTGTTTGCTATCCGGGAGTTTTTTGTGATAAACTTTTAGAAGGATAGATAGTAATTATAATTATTGAGGAGTGCACATTTTGAAAAAAAATGAAATTAAAACTTTTAAAATAGAAGATTTAGCCCACGGGGGAGATGGAGTGGCCAGAGCCGAAAATGGGAAGGCTGTTTTTATTGCTCTAACTTTACCTGGAGACCTTGTAAAGGCAAAAATTACTAAAATCAAAAAAGACTATGCTTTTGCTGAGTTGGTAGAAGTTATTGAATCCGGTGAAGGAAGGATCAAAGCTCCCTGCCCGGTTTATAATGAGTGTGGAGGCTGTCAACTTCAGCATATTAATTACCAAAAAGAATTAGAATTTAAACAGAACAATATTAAACAGCTAATTAATCGGATTGCAAAAATTGAAGACTTTAAATTAAGAGATGTGCTGGCTGCAGATGATGATTTTCGCTACCGCAATAAGGCACAGTTCCCACTGGATGTAGATGAGAATGATCAGATAACTGCTGGTTTTTATAAAAGGGGAAGTCATGACATTGTTCCCAATCAGGACTGTCTGATTCAGCATCCCTTAATCAACAGAATTTTAAGAATCACTCTGGAAGAATTAAATAAATTTCAGTTGAGTGTCTACAATGAGCATACACTACGGGGACTGCTGCGGCACCTGGTAATTAGAGTTGGAACCTGTACTAATCAGGCTTTACTGGTCATGGTTACAAATGGTGATGACTTTATTGATAAAAATTTAATTGCCAGAACTCTGATGCGTAAAATTCCGGAGTTAAAAGGAGTAGTCCAAAATATTAATACTAAGAATACAAATGTTATTTTTGGTAAAGAGGAGATTCTGCTGGCTGGTGAAAATAAAATAACTGAATATATTGGTAAGACAGCTTATTCAATTTCTGCCAGATCATTTTTTCAGGTTAATACCATGCAGGCCAAAAAGTTGTATGATACAGCAGCAAAATATCTTGGTGATGATGGTAATGCGAGAGTGATTGATGCTTTCTCCGGTACGGGTAGTATTGCTCTTTATCTGGCAGATCAGGCGGAAAAAATTTACGCAGTTGAATCTTTAAAATCTGCTGTGGAAGATGCCAGAGCTAATGCTGAATTAAATAAGATTAATAATGTAGAATTTGAGCAGGGACTGGTAGAAGATAAACTGCCGGAATTACTGAAAAATGATCAAATTGATACAATTATTTTTGATCCACCACGAAAAGGACTGGATGAAAAAACAATTAATTTGCTGCTGGAAAATAAGATTGAGAAAATAATCTATATTTCCTGCAATCCAGCTACTCTGGCAAGAGATCTTGGAAATTTAAAGGAAGCATATCAGTTAGTAGAAATCCAGCCAGTCGATCTTTTTCCGCAGACTTATCATCTAGAATCTGTTGCTTTTTTGAATAAAACTTAAAAATTGTGTTTGTTTTTACGGAATATATCAAATAAAAATGAAACAATATTAAATAGAAAATAAGTTTGGAATAAAATACGTTATTCAGTAAATTTTATTATTATCTTTAATTGATTTTGATTATTTATTTTTAAATTAATAAATAATAAATATTTCAACTACAATTAAGGAGGGTTAAATGATGGATAAAAATGATCTTAAATTGCAGTGGAAAGAATTGAAGGATAAGGTACAGAATCAATGGGATAAAATATCAGAACAGGATTTTAGTGAAATTAAAGGTGATAAAGATAAACTGATTGAAACAGTTCAGGAAAAGTACAATAAGACAAAAGAAAAGGCAAAAAAAGAAGTGGATAGCTGGCTGGATAACTTATAAGCTTAAAAAAGATAATTTTTAAATTGTTGTCTCAAATTCAAGTGAGGTGAAAAAAATGTTGCAATATGGCATAATCTTTCTGGTTATTGCTATTGTTGCGGGGCTATTTGGGTTTAGAGGGGTTGCTAATGCTTCGGCATCAATTGCTAAACTGATATTTGCTGTTTTTCTGATTTTGTTTATTCTGACCCTTATTTTTGGAAGGGGCTTTCTCTAGATATTAGTTTAATAACTGACTGTAATTTATTTATGTTATTTGAAAGCTAAATATAAAATTTTTTATCATTTATAACAGCTGGCATTTAAAAACCAGCTGTTATAAGTAGTTTGCACCAATTTATGATAAAAAGCTTGCCAAGACTGGTATTCTTATGATATATTATTATAAAGTTGGTCATTATTTTAAGAATCAAGTTACTCCATAATTGGGGGTTGAATTATGAATTTATTTCTATTAATTATATTTGTAATAGTTGGAATTGCAGGCTTAATTTATAATGTTGATTCGGGTGTTTTTATTGGCCTGGGTTTAATGCCCTGGCAGATTTTAAAAATTAAGATAAAGAGAAAATTTGTCTTAACCGCTATAATTATTTCTTCAGTAGCAGGATTAGGATATTTTATTTATCATTCTAAGTGGTTAATTGCTGCTTTATTTGTTTTTATCCAGCTTTATAATTACTGGGGTTATTTAAATATTGTTAACGAATAAAATTGAATTTGAAAACAGGATATGAAGGAGGAATAAAAATGCCGACATATTTATATGAATGCGAAAAATGTGGTAGATTTGAAGAATTTCAAAATATTAGTGAGGATGCTTTAGAGGAATGTCCGGAATGCAGTGGTGAGGTTAAGCGAATTATTGGCTCACCTGGGATTATTTTTAAAGGATCTAATTTTTATGTGAATCAGGAGAAAAAAAGCTCAACCACAAGTTCATCCAAAAGCTCAACCAATGCTAAAGAAAAAAAGAGTGAAAAAGTTTCTTAAAGTATTTTTTTGCTGGTGCGAGGCCAGTTTATATTTGAGCCATAAAATTACGCAAATAAGCCGGCCTTAGTGCCGGTTTTAATTTTTTTATCTATAATTTTGCTTTTGAAGACGAAAGAAGGTAAAAAATGACTATTGTAGCTGCTAAAAAATGTTATAGTTATCAGGCAGAAGAACTTTCTGAAAAGTTGGATTTTTTGCTGCAGGAGCTTGGGGGACTGAAAAAATTTATCAGGGCCGGTGATCAGGTAGTTTTTAAGACAAACCTTTTAATGGGGAAAGCACCAGAGGCAGCTGTAACCACCAATCCTGAATTTATAAGAGCTCTAGCCAGAAAGGTCAAAGAACTGGGGGCAGAGGTAATTATTGCTGATAGTCCGGGTGGACCGTTTAATAAAAAGCTGCTTAAAAGAGCCTATCAAAAATCAGGTCTTTATGAGATGGCTGCTGCAGAAGATCTAAAATTAAATTATAATACTGATTCTAAAAAACATGAATATCGAGCAGGGGAAATAAATAAATCTTTTCAGCTGGTCTCTTATTTAGAAGCTGCTGATTTAGTAATCAACTTACCAAAGTTAAAAACTCATGGTTTAACAATGTATACAGGTGCAGTTAAAAATCTTTTTGGCTGTATCCCGGGAGTTTTGAAAGCAGAATACCATCTGCGGATGCAGTCAGTTGATGATTTCTCGAGGATGTTAAATGATCTGGCTGGCCTGGTTGCTCCAGAATTAACAATTATGGATGCAGTTGTGGGCATGGAAGGAGAAGGTCCTTCGAATGGACAGCCGCGGAAGTTTAATTATTTACTGGCTTCTACTTCTCCCTATTATCTTGATTTAGCAGCTGTCAGACTAATGGGAATTACACCGGAGGAAAAAGTCCCTTCAATTAAGGCAGCACTGGCTGATCAGATTCTTAAAAAAGAAAAGTTAGAGCTCCGGGGAGATGAGATTAAGCCGTTAACTAATGTTGAGATTCCCAAAATAGAAAAGGAAAATAATCTGCTTGATGCAAAATTGCCTGATTTTTTATCAGATATTTTGGAAAAATTTTTGCGTCCCAAACCAGTTTTTAAAGAAGAAAATTGTGTGGGCTGTCGAACCTGTGCCGAAAACTGCCCGCCTGATGCAATTACAATGGTTGATGATTTTCCGGAAGTGGAGCTAGATGCATGTATTCGCTGTTTCTGCTGTCAGGAACTCTGTCCCTATGATGCAGTAGAAATAAAATATCCACTGCTGGCGAAGCTGCTTTTTTCAAATTAATGGAGGTTTAACAAAAATGAGAATAGGAGTTATTTCAGATACGCATTTGCCGAATGCTGGGCAGGACTTGCCTGAAGAACTGATTGCAGAATTAAGAAATGTTGATTTAATTATTCATGCTGGTGATCACTGTGAAGAAAGATATTTAAATAAATTAAAGTCGATTACGGAAGTTAAAACTGTTGCCGGCAACCGTGATAGTTATCCTTTACAGAAGAAATTAAAAGATAAATTGACTTTTGAAGCTGCCGGACAGAAAATATCGGTTATTCACGGCCATCAATTTAGGGGAAAAAACATTCTTCAGGGATTAAATTACACTTTTGTAGATAGTGATATTATTGTCTTTGGGCATACACATCGACCTTTTAATGAGCGTTTGAGTGATAAATTATTTTTTAATCCAGGTTCACCAACGGATAAAAGACTGGAAAAAAACTATACATTTGGTATAATAGAAATTGAAGAAGAAATAAAAGCTGAAATTAAAATTTTGAAGGAGGAATCTTAATGTCAGTACATGATACAGCAAGAAGACTGCAGAGAAAGTTAAAGAATTCTGATGAGTATCAAAAATATCAGCAGCTGCGCGAAAAAGTGATGAAAAAGGAAGGTTCTAAAAAGATGCTCCTGGATTATCAGAATTTAATGATGGAGATGCAGAGTAAGAGAATGTCAGGAGAAGAATTAAGTGAAGAAGATAAAGAAAGACTGCAGAACCTGCAGAATTTTATTGAGATTAATAATAATGTAAAGAAATATTTAGAGGCAGAATATGCTTTAAGCCAGACAATACAGGATATTCAAAAAATAATATTTTCGGATATTGAAGTTGGAATTCCAGAAGAAGAATTACAGCCTGAGAGTGAGCCTTCCGAAAAGTCGGAAACAGCTGATTCAGAAGATAGTAAAACTGCAGCTGAAGCGGAAGACAGCAAAAAATAAATTTAAAAAAGCATCCCCACCTGAGGATGCTTTTAAAATCTTTTTCTATTTAAATGTTGAAAACTCTAATTTGTTTAACGAAATTAAACAGATTGTACTTCCTGAATCCCGTCAACATTTTGTTTTAAAGTTCTTTCAATACCATTTTTTATGGTTAAGGTTGACATTGGACAACCACTGCAGGCTCCTAAAAGTTTTACTTTAACGACTCCATCTTCAGTAACTTCTACTAATTCAACATCTCCACCATCAGCCTGAAGACTTGGTCTGATTTTATCAATATATTTTTCTACTTCTTCTTTCATACTTGCACCTCCTAAATTAGCATTTGATTATATTATACAAAAAAACTCAAGATTTTACAAGCATAAATTTAAAAGGAATGATTTAAATGTCCGATTTTGTCCATCTTCATAATCATACTGCCTTTAGTCTCCTGGATGGGGCAATTAGAGTGGATTCCTTAATTAAAAAAACAAAAGAATATGAGATGCCGGCAGCTGCCATCACCGATCATGGAGTTCTCTATGGAATGATTGATTTTTATAGAAAAGCAAAAAAAGAAGGAATTAAACCGATTATCGGAGCCGAGCTTTATCTGTCGCCGGGCAGCCGTCTGGAAAAGAGCCGCAAGCGTTATCATTTAGTTCTGCTGGCCCAGAACAAGCAGGGATATCACAATTTGATTCAGCTGGTTTCTAAAGCCTGGCTGGAGGGTTTTTATTATAAACCCCGGGTTGATAAAGAACTGCTGGCCGAATACAGTCAGGGTCTAATTTGTTTATCTGCCTGTCTGCAGGGCGAAATTCCGCAGCTTTTAATTAATGGTAATTATGACCTGGCAAAAAAGGCTGCTTCTGATTACCAGGCTATTTTTGGTAAAGAGAATTTCTTTTTAGAACTGCAGGATCATAATCTGCAGCAGGAGAAAGAAGCAGCTCAGGGTTTACTCAGATTGAGTCGAGAAAATAATATTCCAGCTGTTGTTACAAATGACAGCCATTACCTGAACAAAGAAGATGCAGAACTGCAGGATATTTTACTGGCTCTGCAGACAGGAACCACTGTTGATGATGAAAATAGAATGACCTTTAGTGGAGAAGAATTTTATTATAAATCACCGGCTGAAATGAGAAAACTTTTTCCTGAACTTGATTCTGCCTATCAAAATACTGTCAGGATTGCGGATCGAGTTGAGTTGGATCTGGATTTTAATCATTTTTATCTGCCAGAATATCCTGATCTGGGAGAAGAGAAATCCCCGGAGGAACTACTTAAAAAGTTATGCTTTGAGGGTTTAAAGACAAAGGATATGGCTTTAAATCAGGAGGCTGTTGAGAGACTAAAATATGAGCTCAAGATTATTTTTGAGATGGGATATGCAGCCTATTTTTTAATTGTTTACGATTTCGTAAAATATGCGGAAGATAATGAAATTATGGTCGGCCCGGGCCGGGGTTCAGCTGCCGGGAGTTTAGTGGCTTATCTTTTAAATATTACTAAAGTTAATCCTTTAAAATATGGTTTGATTTTTGAGCGTTTTTTAAATCCAGAACGGGTAACAATGCCCGATATTGACATTGATTTTGATGAAAATCGAGATCAAATCATTGAATATGTAAAGCAGAGATATGGAACTGAACGGGTGGCTCAGATCGGAACTTTTGGAACCATGGCAGCTCGAGCAGCAGTTAGAGATGTCGGGAGGGTACTGGCTATCCCCTATGGTAAAGTTGATCGGGTGGCAAAGTTGATTTCCTCCCGTAAAGGTATAGAACAGTCAATGAAAGATCAAAGTAAACTGCAGGAGCTTTACCAGACTGATGGAGAAGTTAAAGAACTGCTTGATTATGCCAGAGGAGTCGAAGGGCTGCCGCGCCATATTTCGACTCATGCTGCTGGAGTTATCATTGGAGCGGAGCCGCTGGCCCAGATTGTTCCTCTGCAGAAACAGGACGAGAGTGTAATTACCCAGCTGCCGATGGGAGATCTGGAGGCTCTGGGGCTTTTAAAGATGGACTTTTTAGGTTTAAGAAATTTAACTGTAATTAAAAACACCCTAAAATTAATAGAAGAACATCGAGGTGAAGAGATTGATATTGATAATATTCCTCTTGCTGACCAGAAGGTATATCAATTTCTGGCTACAGGTAAGACAGCTGGTGTTTTTCAGATGGAGTCTTATTTATTTCAGTCTTTAAATAAAAAAATGAAACCGGAACGGTTTAATGATCTGATAGCAATGCTGGCTCTAGGGCGGCCGGGACCACTGGGCAGCAATATTGTAGATGATTTTATTGACATCAGACACGGTAAAAAGAAAGCAGAATATTTACATCCTAAATTAAAGCCCATTCTAGAAGAAACTTTTGGTATGATTTTATATCAGGAGCAGGTAATGGAGATTGCAAGTACTCTGGCCGGATACAGTATGGGCGAAGCTGACCTGCTGCGGCGGGGAATGGGTAAAAAGAAGTTAGAATTAGTAGCAGCTGAAAGAGAAAAATTTGTTGAGGGTGCAGTGGAGCGGGGAATTGAGGAAGAAACTGCTCAGGAAATTTTTGACCAGATGGAGTATTTTGCCGGTTATGGTTTTAATAAATCACATTCAACTGCTTATGCCTTTTTAGCTTATCAGACTGCCTACCTCAAATATCATTATCCAGCTGAATTTATGGCTGCCTTATTTTCTTCAGTGATGGGTAATCAGGATAAAATTGCAGATTATATTAAAGCCTCACGCGAAATTAATCTGGAGATTTTACCACCTGACATTAATCAAAGCTACCATGACTTTACTGCTGAGAATGAAAGACAGATTCGTTATGGGCTTAAGGCAATTAAAAATGTGGGTTCTGGTTCAATTAAGGCCTTAGTTAAGGCAAGGAAAGAAAAAGAATTTACTTCGTTGATTGATTTTTTAAAACGAGTTGATATTTCTGCAATTAATGTGCAGAGTCTGGAAGCCTTCATTAAGGCCGGTGCCTTCGATCAGATTGCTGTCAGCAGAGCTTCACTGCTCCTGAATTTTGAGGACTTATATAATAAGTATAATAACTTATCAAAACATCGAGCCCAGGGACAGCAGTCTTTTGCAGAGTTATTTGAAGATCAGAATGAGTTTTTAGAGGAGGATTTAAATTATACCGAGGTAGATGAATTAAAAACTGAAACGATACTGGAACAGGAAAAAGAATTTCTGGGGATTTATCTTTCGGCCCATCCTCTTGACCAATATCAGGCTAAGTTGGAGCACTTAAACACTTATTCTATTGGTAAAGTTCTCCAGCTTCCAGAAGGACAGAAGGTATTGACAGCAGCTTATCTGATAAATTATAAAGAACATATTACCAAACGCAATAATAAAATGGCTTTTTTAACAGTCAGTGACCGGGAAGAAAAAATTGAGGTAATAGTTTTTTCTGATCTATTTAAAAAAATAAACTTTGATTTGTTAGAAAATCGAGGTCTTTTAATTTACGGAGAAAAAAGTGATGAGCAGCTGATTGCAAAAAAAGTAATTTCTTTAAACGATAAATTATTGATAATTGATATTTCTGAGCTGCCTAAAAATAGAGTTGTTAAGTTAAAAAGATATCTGTTAAAAAAAGAAGGTAATGTCTCGGTTCTGTTGAAAAGGAATAATAGGTTGATAATAACTGCTACCAAGTACAATGTTAATATGAACCAGCAGACACAAAATGAATTAGCAAGAGCTCTAAAAAAATCAGAGTATAAATTTCTCTAAGCCTAAATATCCCATTTCTTTGACTAATGGTCGAAAAAATGGCGAGAATCTGCAAACTTTGTCTTAAAAATATCAAAAATTCTTGACAATGCTTTTTTGCTTATTATATTATTAAGTGGATAAAGGAGGAAAAACTATGGATGTTAATGCTGATTATATTTTAATTAAGGCTCTGGAAGATGGAGTTACAATTATTGGTTTAACCAGAGGTAAGGATACTAAATTTAATCATACAGAAAAATTGGATAAGGGAGAAATCCTGGCTGCTCAGTTTACCGAAAATGTTTCTGCAATGAAAATTAGAGGTAAAGCAGAGATAATGAGTAAACATGGTAAAGTTAATTCTGAAGGTAAATAATAGCTTTGTTTTCCGATATATTTAAAATATTGGAAAATTGAAAGGAGCTTATCAATGTGGCAGGTTGTATATATAGCTTCTTCGCAAGAGGAAGCTGATAATATTTTAAAAATTATGGAAAAAGAGGGCTTTATGGTTCAGATTGATGATGCTGGAGCTGGTAGTTATCAGATTAAGGTTCCGGCCATTGAAGCTGAAGAAGCCTATTCCTGTTTACATACAAATATTTAATTGGAGGTATAGAAATGAAAAAAATAGCAGTACTGACAAGTGGAGGAGATGCTCCAGGAATGAATCCTGCAATCAGATCTGTAGTTAGAACAGCAATTTATTATAATATGGAAGTAGTTGGAGTAAAACATGGATATAAAGGTTTAATTGAAAAAGATTTTTTCCCAATGCACAGGGGATCAGTTGCAGATATTGTGCAGCGTGGCGGAACAATTTTACTATCAGCCCGCTGTGAAGAATTTAAAACAAAAGAAGGCAGAAAAAAGGCTTATGCCAATATGAAAGAAGAAGGTATAGATGCGCTGGTTGTAATTGGTGGGGATGGATCCTTAAAAGGTGTACAGAAAATTAATGCTGAAAGTGATATTAAGGCAGTTGGGATTCCAGGCACTATCGATAATGATCTTTCCTGTACTGATTATACAATCGGTGTTGATACAGCCATGAATACAATCTTAGACGCAATCAATAAGATTAGAGATACTGCCACCTCTCATGAGAGAACCTTTGTAATTGAATGTATGGGGCGTGATTCTGGCTATTTAGCATTAATGACCGGTCTTGCTGGTGGAGCCGAATATATCTTAGTTCCAGAAATAGATTTTACACCACAGCAGGTGTGTGATAAAATTACACAAGGATTTAAGAGGGGTAAGCTACATAGCCTTATTTTGATTGCCGAGGGGGTAAAAGCTCCATTTGCTGATTTAAGTGAATATAATGGTAGTCCGGGAATGGCTATGGGAGATTTAATCAGAGAAAAAACCGGCATGGAAACCAGAGTGACTGTTTTGGGTCACCTGCAGCGTGGGGGAAGTCCTACAGCAACCGATAGAATAGTTGCCAGCCGCATGGGGGCCAAAGCTATTGACCTCTTATTAGAGGGTAAAAGAGATAAAATGGTTACTTATAAAGATAATTCAATTGGCTGCTGTGCAGTTGCAGATGCAATTGAAAAGACTGAAACAATTAATATGGACATTTATAAATTAGCAAATATTTTATCAATGTAAGTTAATTATTGGGAGGTTAATATGAGAAAAACGAAGATAGTATGTACTTTAGGACCAGCTACAAATGATAAAGAAATTATCAAAGAAGTTGTAGAGGCAGGGATGGATGTTGCCCGCATGAATTTCTCTCATGGAGATCATGCTGAACATAAACAGAGAATGGATATGGTTAAAGCAGCCGAGAAAGAAACAGGTAAAACTGTAGGTATAATGCTTGATACCAAAGGTCCGGAAATAAGAACTGGAGAAATGAAAGGTGACAAGATTCAGTTAGAAGCAGAGACTGAGCTTGTAATTACTAAAGAAGATGTGGAAGGAACAACAGAAATGATTTCTGTATCCTATAAAGATTTAGCTCAGGATATGGAAGCAGGAAATAAAATCTTAATTGATGATGGTTTAATTGAGCTTGAAGTTACAGCAATTGATGGTGAAGATGTAGTTACCAGAGTGGTCAATGGGGGAGAGCTTGGTTCTCGTAAGGGTGTTAACTTACCAGGTGTTAAGGTAAGCTTACCAGCTTTAACCGAAAAAGATATTTCTGATATCCGCTTTGGTGTAGAACAGGGAATTCACTTCATTGCAGCTTCTTTTGTTCGTAAAGCCAATGATGTTATTGAAATCCGCAAAATTTTAGAAGAAAGTGGAAATGAAGATATTTTTATTATTGCTAAAATAGAAAACCAGGAAGGTGTAGAAAACCTGGATGCTATCCTAGAAGTAGCAGATGGAATCATGGTTGCCCGTGGTGACCTGGGAGTAGAAATTCCTGCAGAAAAGGTACCAATTGTCCAGAAAATAATGATTAGAAAATGTAATGAAGCTTCAAAACCAGTAATTACTGCAACTCAGATGCTTGATTCTATGATCAGAAATCCTCGCCCAACTAGAGCTGAGGCTTCTGATGTTGCCAATGCGATTTATGATGGAACAGATGCCACAATGTTATCTGGAGAATCTGCAGCTGGTAAATATCCTGTTGAATCAGTAAAAACTATGGCTCAGATTGCTAAAGAGGTCGAGAATTCTGAAAGCTATAAAGAAAAGTTTGCCGGTAAATATGAATTTGCAGCTGATTCTGTTACTACTGCAATTTCACTTGCTACCTGTCAGACTGCTGAAGAACTTGGTGCAGAAGCAGTTATTACATCAACAGGTTCTGGTCTAACAGCACGTACAGTTTCTAAATATAGACCACAGACACCGATTATTGCTGTTACTCCAAATAAGAGAGTCCTACATCAGCTGGCAATGACCTGGGGAGTTTCTCCATTACTTGCTGCCAGAAGTTCTACAACTGATGAAATGATGGATAATGCTATTTCTACAGCTCTAGAACACAAGTTGATTGATGAAGGAGATCTGGTAACAATTACTGCTGGTACTCCGGTCGGTATTTCTGGTACAACTAACTTAATCAAGGTAGATGTTGTTGGTAAACCAGTTGCTGATGGTCAGGGAATTGGTAAGAGTATAGCAGTTGGTAAAGCTAAGCTTGTTAAAACTGCAGAAGAAGCAATGGCCAAGATTGAAGAAGGAGACATTATGATTGCTCCGATGACTGATCGTGACTTTGTACCTGCAATGAAAAAAGCAGCTGCAGTTGTTACCTTCAGTGGTGGTCTAACTTCACATCCAGCAATTGTTGGCCTTAACATCGGTATTCCTGTGGTAGTTAATACAGGTGATATCAGTGATGACTTTAAAGATGGAGAAGTAATCACTGTCGATGGTGTTAGAGGTTTAGTTTATAGAGGTAAGGCACATCTTAAATAAATCAAAGTAAAATTATATAAAATCAAGGGAGGGCGAATTTTAATTCGTCCTCTTATTTTTGTAATCTTTCTATAGTTAAAAATAAATTCTAGTTTATTTATATTTTTTCACCTTATCACTTTACAACGATAAAGTAATAAAGTATAATAGTATAAAAGAAATCGAGGGGGAAAAATAGTGAAAAAAAATTTATTAAATATTTTTGTAGTAGTGGTTTTAGCAGTAGTATTAATTGGTGGTAATGTAATGGCTCAGGATTCACTGGCTCAAATCAAGGAAAAAGGTACAATGGTCGTTGGACTTGATGACAGTTTTCCACCAATGGGTTTTAGAGATGAAAGTGGAGAAATTGTTGGATTTGATATAGATTTAGCGAAAGAAGCAGCTAAAAGAATCGGTGTTGAGGTGGAATTTAAGGCTGTTGACTGGGATGGAGTTATTTTAAGTCTTAAAAATGGTATGATAGATGTAATCTGGAATGGTTTAACAATTACTCCCGCAAGAGAAGAGAGTATTGATTTTACTCAACCTTATCTTGAAAACTCCCAGAGTATTGTAGTTCAGGCAGACAGTGATATTGAAACTAAGGAAGATCTGGCTGGTAAAGTTGTAGGAATTCAGCTTGGAAGTAGTGCGGTTAGTGCTGTAGAATCTGAGCCAGAAGTACTGGAAACTTTTGCAGAATTACGTCAGTTTTCAAATAATACAGAAGCCTTAATGGATTTACAGACTGGAAGAGTTCAGGCAGTTGTTTTAGATGTAATAGTTGGCCGTTATTATATGAGCCAGCGCCCCGGACAGTTTAAGGTTCTCGAAGAAGATTTCGGCGGAGAACAGTATGGGGTAGGAGTTCGTGATGATGCTGATTCATTTAGAGAAGCGCTGAATGAAGCATTAGATGAAATGATAGAAGATGGAACAGCAGCTGAGATTTCAGAAAAATGGTTCGGAGAAGATATTGTGCTTAAGTAGGAGGCATTTATTTGTTTGATTATATAATAAACGTATCAGGATATATACTGGAAGGTAGTTTAATTACCTTCCAGCTTTATTTGGTCACAGCTATCTTTTCTGTAATTTTAGGTATAGCAGGAGCTCTGGGTAAGATTTCCAAAATACCACTTCTGAAATCAATTTTATCTTTTTATACCTGGGTCTTTAGGGGAACTCCGCTTTTATTACAGCTGTTTTTTGCCTATTATGGACTGCCGGTTCTTGGTATAACATTAGAGCCTTTCCCGGCTGCAGCTTTGACCTTTATTGTTAATTATGGAGCCTATTTTACCGAAATTTTCAGAGGTGGAATTGAATCTATTAATGAAGGTCAGTATGAGGCAGCAAAAGTTCTGGGAATGAATTACAGGCAGACAATGAGCAGGATTATAATTCCGCAGACTGTAAAAAGAGTTTTACCTGCTACCAGTAATGAAGCAATAAATCTGGTTAAAGATAGTGCTCTAGTAGCTGTGATTGGACTGGGTGATTTATTACGCGCAGCCAAGGTTGCTGTAACAAGAGATTTTTCCATAATTCCTTTTATAATAGCTGCAGTTTTTTATTTAGTCATCAGCTCAGTTATTGTTACAGTTTTCCGCAAATTAGAAGAAAAATATTCTGTTTACGAATAGGTGATAATTTTGGAAATGATAAAAGCAAAAAACATTTATAAAAGCTTTGGTGAGCTGGAGGTGCTGGCTGGTGTCTCTTTTGAAGTAGAACAGGGAGAAGCAATTTCGATAATTGGTCCTTCTGGCTCCGGTAAAAGTACACTCCTGCGTTCACTGATTGGCCTGGAAGAAATTAATTCAGGTGAATTATATGTAGAAGGGATTTCAGTCAGGGAATCCGGCAAAAAAGCTTATGAAAAAATGGGGATGGTTTTTCAGGGTTTTAATCTTTTTCCCCACAAAACTGTGATGGGAAATTTAATTGAAGCTCCGATAGTTGTCAAAGGTATCAAAAAATCTGCTGCTAAAGAAAAAGCAGCAGCCTTATTAAAAAAAGTTGGGCTTTCTGATAAAAAAGATAGTTTTCCGGCCCAATTATCCGGAGGACAGAAACAGAGAGTTGCTATTGCCAGAGCTCTGGCAATGGAACCTGATATTATGCTCTTTGATGAGCCTACTTCCTCTCTAGATCCCGAGCTGGTTGGAGAAGTGCTGACTGTAATCAGAGATTTAGCTGAGGAAAATATCACCATGTTAATTGTAACTCATGAGATGGGTTTTGCCAGAGATGTCTCTGATCGGGTGTTTTTTATGGATTATGGTCAAATTATTAGTGACACGGTTCCCGAAAAAATATTTGTCAATCCGGAATCCGAAAGAATACAAAATTTCTTAACTAAAATATTAAGTCAAAATTAAGGCTCCCGTCAGGGAGCTTTTTCGATTTAAAGTAAATTATTTAAATCTAATTTGCTTTTAGGCTAGAGTCCTGTTAAAATGTTTACAGATAATTAATTGAATATTAATGCTTAATTGTATAATGAACTTGAACTAATTAAAAATTTAATAAAAAAATGCCCATAGTGGCCCAAACTGTAATATAATTGAATTACCACAAACAA
>NZ_QLME01000018.1 GCF_003259895.1 Halanaerobium saccharolyticum
CCCCGATAGCTCAGTTGGTAGAGCAGATGACTGTTAATCATCTTGTCGTAAGTTCGAGTCTTACTCGGGGAGCCATTTTTATTTAGAGACCTTTTAGAGGTCTTTTTTTTATGCCATCTAAAATAAATCAAAAATTAGATCAAATTAATTATTATTTTACATATTATTTATTTATAGAAATAGAAGGGGATTTATTTTATTAAAAGTTTTTTGAAAATTGTGTTGACAAACATAAACGAATAATATATAATCATAAATGAACAAAAACGAAAGTAAACAATCATAAACAATCAAAATAATGAAAAGAGGTTTTATTAATGTTTGTCGAAGAGAGAAGAAAAAATATAGTAAGTTTATTACAAAATAAAAAAAGAGCAAGTGTTAATGAACTGAGTAAAACCTTTGATGTTTCACGTGCAACAATTCGTAGAGATTTAAGTGAACTCGAGAAGTCTGGTTTTCTTCGCCGCACCCATGGAGGAGCAATATTAAGTGGCAGCAGCAAATTAGAACCTACTTTTAAAGAAAAGGAAGATAAATTAGCTGACGAAAAAAAGTCGATTGGAAAAAAAGCTGCTGAAATTATAAAAGATGGAGATACAATATTTATTGATGCTGGAACTACAACCAGACAGATAATTGATTTTTTAGAAGATAAAAAAAATATAACAATTGTTACTCATGCTCTGCATATTATAAATAAGATAAATGAAGATAATCTTGATTGTGAATTAATAGTTATTGGTGGTAATTTTAAAAAATCAACAGAGGCTATGATTGGACCACTGGCTGAAGATTATTTAAAAAAATTAAGAGTGGATAAAAGTTTTATTGGTTCAAATGGATTTAATTTAGATTCGGCTGCGACTACTCCTGATTTGAGTGAAGCAAAAATAAAAGAAATTGGTATGGAAATTGCGGGAGAAAATTTTCTTTTATTTGATCAGAGTAAATGGGAAGATATATATTTTTATAGATTTGCAGAATTAAAGCAAATAGATTTTATTATTACAGACTATATTGATGAGAATAGGGAAAAAAGTTTAAAACAGGAAAATATTAATATCATTTTAGCTTAGATTTAATAAGGGAGGTGAGCAGATGATTTTAACAGTTACTTTGAATCCTGCCCTCGACAAAATTATTATTCTGGATAATTTAAAATTGGGTAAATTAAATAGAGTTAAGGAAACAACTATTCTGGCAGGTGGAAAAGGTATAAATGTTTCTGAAGTTTTAACAGAATTAAAAATTGATAATAAAGCTCTTGGTATTGTGGGAGGAAATAATGGTAGGGTAATCACTTCAATGCTTGAAAAAAAGGGTGTTAAATCTGATTTTATCTGGTCTGATTTTGAAACAAGAGTCAACTTAAAGGTTAAAGAAAAAAATATAAATAGAGAAACAGAAATTAATGAGGGTGGTAAGGTTAGTAAAGAAAATATTGATGATTTCAAGGCTGCTTTTGAAAAAAAAGTTAAAAAAAATAAAACTCTTGTTTTGTCAGGAAGTTTACCTGCAGGAGTTGAAAAAAATATTTATGCAGAATTAATTAATAAAGCTAAAGAAAATGATGCTAGAGTTATTTTAGATAGTTCTGGGGAAGAATTTAAACTGGCTTTAAAAATGGCGCCCTATTTAGTAAAACCAAATTTAGAAGAAATTGAAAATTTACTGGGACGAAAAATAAATAATAATGATGATTTGAAAAAGGGAGCTAGATATTTGCTTGAACAGGGTGTAAATGTTGTAATGATTTCACTGGGTGAAAAAGGAGCTTTTATTGCTTCCGAAGAAGAGGGATATAGAATTTATACACCTCAGGTTAAGGTTTCTCAGACAACAGTTGGTGCTGGAGACACAATGGTTGCTGGCCTGGCTGCTGAAATAGATAAAAATGAAAGTTTAAAGGATACAGGTATTTTTGCTGCTGCTTTAGCAACTGCTTTTGTGGAATCAGGTTCCATTTCCAGGATTGATGAAGAGTTAATTGAAAGAATAAAAAATAGCATTAAAGTTGAAAAGGTATATTAAGTAAAGAAAAGGGGTATAAAAATGGAAGTAAATGAATTTATTAATCAAAATTTAATTAAAATGAATCTTGAAAGTAAGGATAAGGATTCTGTAATCAAAGAAATGATCGAGATTATGGCTGAAAATGAAATAATAACTGACAAGGAAGAAGTTATAAAAAAAGCAATGGAAAGAGAAGAAAAAGGGACAACTGGAGTCGGAAAAGGTGTTGCTATTCCACATGTAAAAAGTGATGCTGTTAAAAGACCTGCTGTTGCTTTTGGACGTTCTGATGCAGGGATTGATTATGGATCAATGGATGAAAAACTTAGCCATTTATTTTTCTTAATTACTGTTCCCGAAGAATCTCACGATGAACATTTAAAACTTTTAGCTCAGCTATCCAGAAACTTAGTTCATGATGATTTTAGAGATAGTTTATTAGAAGCTAAAGATGCAGAAGAAGTAATGAATATTTTAGAAAATATCTAAATATTTTTTAAAAGTTATTTCTAAAATTAAGTTATTAAAAAAATGAGGAGGATTGGTTTATGAAAAAAATTGTTGCTGTAACTTCTTGTCCAACTGGTATAGCACATACTTATATGGCTTCTGAATCATTAGAAGAAGCTGCTAAAAAAATGGATGTGCAGATGAAGGTAGAGACTCAGGGTTCTGTAGGAGTAGAAAATGAATTAAGTGAGCAGGATATTAAAGAAGCTGATGCCGTTATAATTGCAGCTGATACAAATGTCAGCCATGAGCGTTTTGGGGGTAAGTCTATTGTAGAAGTAGCGGTTGCCGATGCTATTGATGATGCTGAATCTTTAATCAATCAGGCACTGGAAAAAGCAGAAAAGGGTGAAAAAACAGAAGTAAAAGCAAATTTACAGGGTCAGGTTAGTGATGAAAAGTCTAAAAGAAAAGCCAAAAGATCTGGTCCATATAAACACTTAATGACCGGTGTTTCCTTTATGCTACCTTTTGTTGTAGCAGGAGGTTTATCTATTGCATTATCCTTTGTATTTGGTATTAATGCTGCCGAACAGGAAGGTTCACTTGCTGCTGCTTTAATGCAGATTGGTGGAAGTTCGGCCTTTGCCTTGATGGTTCCAATTCTTGCTGGATATATCGCTTTCTCAATTGCTGATCGTCCTGGTATTGCTCCTGGTATGATTGGTGGTATGCTGGCAAGCAGTATAGGAGCTGGATTTTTAGGTGGTATTATTGCTGGTTTTTTAGCTGGTTATGTTACTCAGTGGTTAAAAGAACACATTAAACTTCCAGAAAATCTACAGGGATTAATGCCTGTTTTAGTTTTACCTTTTCTCTCCAGTTTAATAATTGGACTGTTAATGATTTATTTAATTGGGCCACCTGTTGAAGGAATAATGACAGGTTTAGAATCATGGTTACAGGGTATGACGGATGCTAATGCTGTTTTACTTGGACTTATTTTAGGTGCAATGATGGCTTTTGATATGGGAGGACCTGTTAATAAAGCAGCTTACACATTTAGTGTGGGACTTTTAGGTTCAGAAATTTATGGACCAATGGCAGCTGTAATGGCAGCTGGTATGACTCCTCCACTGGGACTTGCTTTAGCAACTTTATTATTTAAAAATAGATTTACCAATCAGGAAATTGAAGCTGGAAAACCTGCCTGGTTTATGGGTATTTCCTTTATCACAGAGGGAGCTATTCCATTTGCAGCAGCTGATCCAATTAGAGTAATTCCTTCTATCATGACCGGTTCTGCAATTACAGGTGCTTTATCAATGCTCTTTGGTGTTGGTTTAAAGGCACCACATGGTGGAATATTTGTCTTACCAATTCCAAATGTTGTAACTAATCTTGGATTTTATGCTCTGGCAATTATTGCCGGAACTATTGTCACAACATTTATGTTGAGATTATTAAAACCTAAATTAGCTGAATAAAAATAAAGAGTGAGCAGCTATCAATATTTATTATCTAAATAGAAAATTAGAGTTTAAAGGAGGCATCAATTTGATGCCTCCTTTTTTCTTGCCTTAATAATTAGAATAGGATTAGAATCACTTAAGTTCGTTTGCTTATCACTAAATTTGTGGTATAATAATTAACAATGGATAAATATTAAGAATATTTGAATTGGGAGTGTTTATTAATGAATTTAAAGAAAAATATTTTAATTATTGCAGCAGTAATATTAGTAGTTTTATCTATGCCGGTAATGGCACAGGATATGGAAGATGTTAATGAGGCAGTAAGTGAAGAAACTCCAGAAGTTGCAGCCTATGTAAATGGAGAAGAAATTTCAATGCAGGAACTTGAACAATTTGCTGGAGTTAGAAATATTTTAATGCAGATTTTACAATCAAATCAAGAATTTGGTTCTGTACTTTTACAGACTGAGGCTGGACAGAATGTTGTAGAAGAATTCCGTCAGTTGAAGCTGGAACAGTTAATTACAAATGAATTACTTGTTCAGGAAGCTCGGGATAGAGGACTTGAAGTTAGCAATGAAGAAATGAACAATATTTTTGATCAGCAGGTAAATGCTTTAAAACAGCAGAATAATTTAAATGATGAACAGTTAGAACAGGCTATTCAGCAGCAGGGATTTGAGTCCATGCAGCAGTATAAAGATATGTTTTTTGAAAATAATATGAATGGTTTTTTAGTTAATAAATTAAGAGAAGAAGTAGTAAACGAAGTCAGTGTAAGTGATGAAGAAGCAAGAGAGTATTATGATAATAATCAGCAGCAGTTTGAAACTTCTGAACAGAAAAAAGTTAGCCATATTTTATTTGATGATCAGGCTAAAGCTGAAGAAGTACTGGCTGAAATTAATAATGGTGCAGATTTTGCAGAAATGGCCAGAGAACATTCTACCGGTCCTACAGCAGAAAATGGCGGAGATTTAGGTTTTATCACTGCTAATGAGCAGGGTTTAGATAGAACTTTCCGTGATGCAGCTATGGAATTAGAGGTAGGAGAAGTAACTTCTGAACCTGTGGAAACTCAGTTTGGTTTTCATTTAATCAAAGTTACTGATTCCAGAGAAGCCGGAATGAGAGAGTTTGAGGAAGTTAAATCTCAAATCAAAAGTCAGCTGAGAAGTCAGAAACAGAATCAGGCTTTTCAGGAATTTGTTGAAGGTTTAAGAGAAGAAGCAGAAATAGATATTCGATTATAAATTAATAAAATAAAGTAAAGTTAAAATTCCTGCTCTGGTAAAATGAGCAGGAATTTTTTTAAAATACTTGCATTAATTTATCAAAAGGTGTATAATTATTAAAATTTAATATATAATCCTGTTAAAGGAAGAGTAAATTTTAAATTAGTCTAAGCAAGCTGGAGTAGCTGTGAGTCCAGAACTAAGGTTGAATTGAAACGCATCCTGGAGGAGCTTTGCTGAAAAATATATAATAATATTTTAGGTAAAGACATTTAAGCTGTGTTAAAGCATTGAGTGGATTTTTGTCAAGAAGAGTGGTACCACGGGTTTATTCTCGTCTCTAATTTATTTTAGGGGACGGGATTTTTTGTTTTATAGTATTTTTTAAAAATCTAAGGTGATAATATTTGAGGAGGAGAGAAGAAGATGTTTAAAAGCAAAAAAATTATTTTATTATTAGTGATGATTGTTGGAGTTTCTTTATTATTAAGTGGTTGTACTGGTGGCAATAACCAGACGAAGTTTGAAAAAATAAAAGAAGAAGGAAAAATTGTTTTGGGAACAGCTGCTGATTACCCACCATATGAGTTTCATAAACAAATTGATGGTGAAGATCAAATTGTAGGTTTTGATATTGAGATAGCAAAAGAAATTGCAAATGATTTAGATGTAGACTTAGAAATTAAAGATATGAAATTTGATGGATTATTAGCCGCCTTAAAAGCCGGTAATATTGATTTTATTATTGCAGGAATGGTTCCTACAGAAGAAAGAGCTGAAAGTGTAGATTTTTCTATTCCTTACTATGAAGCTGAACAAAGTTTTTTAACTAAAGTAGAAAATAAATCTAATTATAAAAAAATGTCGGATTTAAATGGTCTAAAAATTGGAGCTCAAAAAGCAACTACTCAGGAAAATATTGCAAAAACAAAGATTGATGCTTCTGAGTATAAATTTATCAGCAAAATAACCGATCTAGTTTTGGAGCTTAAAAATGATAAAATTGATGGAATAGTTCTCGTTAAACCTGTTGCTGAATCATATGCAAAAGCAAATGGAGATTTAGCTGTAGCTGATTTTATGTTGGGAAAAGAAGATAGTATTGCAATAGCAGTTGATAAAGGAAATGAAGCTTTAATGAAAGAAATTAATTCTTCTTTAGAAAGATTATTGGAAAAAAACAAAATCACAGAATTTATTGCTGAAGCTACAAAATTAGCTGAGTCTAACCAGGATTGATAAAATTGAAAATTAGGAATGATAAGATGAGCAATCGATATTTAAGTAGTATTTTTAAAAAAGAAAAAAAATCATTTTTTGCAAAAGCTGCAGAACTAAAAGAATCTAAAAAACATATAATAGATTTAAGTCTTGGCGATCCAGATTTAATTACAGCCAAAGAAATTATTAATAAAGCAACTTTTGATGCAAAAAATGGGCATACTCGTTATGCTCATCCTCGAGGCGATTATGAACTACGGACAGAAATTATAAAGTATTATAAAAAAACATATGATCAGAAAATAGCCAGAGAAAAAATTATGCTGACTGTTGGGGCCTGTCATGGAACATTTCTGGCTCTAGCAGCAGTTTTGAATCCTGGAGAAGAAGTAATTATACCTTCTCCTTATTTTGCTCCTTATAAAGAACAGGTAAAACTTGTCGGAGGGCAAGCTGTTTTTGTTGAAAGTAAATTTGAAGATAATTTTAAACTAGATCTTAAAGCTATTAATGAAGCAGTAAATAAAAAAACGAAAGCTATTCTTATAAATTCTCCTCATAATCCTACTGGAGTTGTACAATCAAAAGAAATTTTAGATCAATTAATGGAGATAGCAAGAGCAAATGATCTATTAATTTTCTCTGATGAAGTGTATGAAAGTTTTGATTTTGAAAATAAATTCCACTCTTTAATAAATTACAAAGAAGATTTTGAGAGAATTATAATCCTAAATAGTTTTTCAAAAACTTTTGCTATGACGGGTTGGAGATTAGGTTTTGTTATTGCGGATTCAGATATTTTAGATGTAATGCAAAATATTAATGAAGGTGTCTGCTATTCTGCCCCAACGATTTCTCAACGAGCAGCAACCGCTGCCTTAAAAAATGAAAATAAGTTTAAAACTGAAATTACTGTTGAATTCTCTGAAAGAGTAAAATATGCTAACCATAGACTAAAAGAAAATAAAATAATTGAGGTTGTAGAGGCTGAAGGAGCATTTTATATTTTTCCAAGAATTAAAAATACAGGTCTCACGGCTGAAGAATTTGCTTTGAGATTACTAAAGGAAAAAGAAGTTTTGGTTTTACCAGGAAATGATTTTGGTGATAAAAAAGGAGAATTTATAAGAATCGCCTGTACTTTAAAATTAGAAGAATTAAAAAAAGCTTTTGATAGAATAGATGAATTTACTGAACAATTTTTTTAAAATAATTACGTAAAAAAGATTGGGGTGAATAATTTGCAGCAAGAAATTTCCTTAAAATATGGAGAAAACAAATTTGAACTTAGAATAAAAAAAGATAGAATAAAAAACATTATTACTGCAAATTCTGTTGAAAAAGTTGAATTTGATAAAATGATTAGTCATGCTTTAAAGAATCCAATCGGAACTAAAAGGTTGAGCCAAAAAATGAAGGTTGGAGAAAGTGTTACAGTTGTAATATCTGATATAACAAGAAGTTGGCAGCAGATTGATAAGTTTCTACCATTTCTAATTGCTGAATTAGAAAAAGGTGGAATTAAGCTTGCAGATATTACTATACTGGCGGCAACCGGTTCTCATCGTTTTCATACGGAAAAAGAAATTCAATCGCTACTTGGAGAAGAGTATTATGGTAAGTTGAATTTTATTGATCATGATGCTAACGATAAAAAACAATTAGAATTTTTAGGAGAAACTTCTTTTGGTACTCCAGTTTGGATTAATAAATTAGCTCTAGATGCTGATCGCTTAATTTTAACAGGTGGAATTGTTTTTCATGACCTGGCTGGTTTTGCGGGAGGTAGGAAATCAATTCTACCTGGTATTGCAGGTTATGAATCAATTATGAAAAATCATTCTCTTTCTTTAAAAAAAGATGAGGGAGGAATTAAAGAAACTGTTACAAGTAACAATTTAGCAAATAATCCAGTTAATTTAGATATGCTGGAAGCGGCCAAAATGGTTAATGTCGATTTTATTTTCAATGTACTACCTGATGGGGCGGGTGGTATTGCAGCAGCAGTGGCTGGGGATTTAATTAAGGCTCATGAAAAAGGCTGTGATATTTGCAGAAATTTATTTGGAATTCAAATGGAGGAAAAAGCTGAGCTTGTTTTTGCTTCCTGTGGTGGTTATCCAAAAGATATCAATTTATATCAGGGATCTAAATCACTTGTAAATGCTGTTCAGGCTGTTAAAAAAAATGGGTATTTAGTTTTACTTTCAGAATGTAGAGAAGGGATTGGTCATCCAGAGGTCAAAGAAATAATTGAGAATTATAAAAGTAATATTGAGCGGGAGAAATATTTACGCAATAACTTTACTATTTCTCGTTACACAGGATATTTAATCACTAAAGAAATTGAAGACATCAATTTAATTTTGGTTAGTGAACTTGATAAAAAGATATTAAGCAGTACAAAGATAGAGGTCGTTGATAACTTGAAAGATGCTCTAAAGATTGTGGAAGCAGCATTTGAAGAACTGCCTGAGACATATGTTATGCCGGCAGCAGCAAATACTCTTCCAATATTTAAAGCTGATGATTAGGGGGATAACATGGATTTTTCATTTTTAGCTGATTATAAAGGTTTTTTTATTAGGGGAACACAGATCACAATTTTACTGGCATTTTTTGCAGTTTTATTTGGTATTTTAATCGGAATAGTTTTAGCTATGTTTAAAATTTCAAGCAACAAATTTTTAAAAGGAATTGCCTCAGTTTATATTGAATTTATTAGAGGAACACCGCTTTTGGTTCAGTTATTTATTATCTATTATGGTCTTCCATACTTGGGTATTGAATTCCCTGATTTTCCATTATTTGGCCAGAACGTAGGAGATTTTATGGCCGGGGTAATTGCAATGTCTGTTAATAGTGGGGCCTATGTTGCTGAAATTTTTAGAGCTGGTATTCAGGCAGTGGATAAAGGTCAAATGGAAGCAGCTCGTTCTTTAGGTATGCCCTATTTGATGTCGATGAAGAAAATAATATTACCTCAGGCGTTTAAAAATATACTACCTGCTTTAGGTAATGAATTTATAGTTGTAATTAAAGAATCAGCGATAGTTTCAATTATTGGTATTCACGATTTAATGTATAATGCAGATACTGTAAGAGGAAATACGTTTAAGCCTTTTGCACCTTTAATTGTAGCAGCTGTGATTTATTTTGTAATTACTTTTACCCTTTCTAAATTTGTTGGATTACTTGAAAAAAGGATGGATACAGAATGAATATGATAGAAATTAATAAATTAAATAAATATTTTGGAGATTTGCATGTCCTCAAAGATATAGATTTAAAGGTAAAGGAGGGAGAGGTGGTTTCTGTAATTGGACCCAGTGGTTCAGGAAAAAGTACCCTTCTCCGCTGCTTAAATAGATTAGAAGAGCCCAGTTCTGGGGATATTATTTTTGAAGATATTTCAATTATGGATGATGAGCAGCATGATATAAATGAATTGAGACAGAAAATGGGGATGGTTTTTCAGCAGTTCAATCTATTTAATCATATGAATGTAATGGAAAATATCACTTTAGCTCCTATAAAATTAAAAAAAATAAACAAAAACGAAGCTAAAAAAATTGCTTTAGATTTATTAGAAAAAGTTGGCCTTTTAAATAAAGCAGATGCCTATCCGTCCCAATTGTCGGGTGGACAAAAACAGAGGATTGCTATTGCTCGGGCTCTTGCTATGTCGCCTGATGTAATGCTTTTTGATGAACCAACATCTGCTTTAGATCCGGAAATGGTCGGAGATGTATTAGAAGTCATGAAAAATTTGGCTGCAGAAGGTATGACAATGGTCATTGTTACTCATGAAATGAGCTTTGCGCGCGATGTTGCAGATCGAGTAGTTATTATGGATGCGGGTAATATTATTGAAGAGGGAAATCCTAAAAAAATATTTAATAATCCTGAACATCCGAGAGCCAAAGACTTTTTAAGCAGAGTACTTAATCTATTTTAGATTTAAGTACTCTCTTTTTTTAAAAAAATGACATCAAAAATGAAAAATCTTTTATTAAAGTTTAATATCTGATATTATTAGTATAAATAAGATTTTCTTTAAAATAAATGAGGAGCTGATTTTAATGATAATTGCTGTACCCAGAGAAATTAAAAATAATGAGAATCGGGTAGCTTTAACTGCTGCTGGAGCTGAAATTTTGAAAAAAACAGGCCATCAAATTTTAGTCGAAAAAAATGCAGGTCAGGGAAGTGGTATTTTTGATCAGGATTATAAAAAGGCTGGAGCCGAAATAGTTGCTGATAAAAAAGAGCTTTTTCAAAAAGCAGAAATGATCATTAAAGTTAAGGAACCTCTAAAAGAAGAATATGATTTATTTAAAGAAGGTCAAATTTTATTTACTTATTTACATCTGGCTGCTGATCGGGAATTAACAGAAGCTTTAAAAGAAAAAAGTGTGACTGCTGTTGCTTATGAGACAGTACAGAATGAAGATGATGAGCTTCCGCTTTTAACACCGATGAGTGAAGTAGCGGGCAGATTATCAGTGCAGGCTGCAGCTTCTTTTCTGGAAAAACCTAAAGGTGGAAGTGGAGTTCTGCTGGGGGGAGTACCTGGAGTTAAACCAGCTAAATTAGTTGTTATAGGTGGTGGAATTGTAGGTCGTAATGCTGCCAAAGTTGCACACGGTATGGGTGCAGATATAACAATCATGGATATTAAACAGTCCACTATGCGCTATATTGATGATATTTTCCAGGGGAAAATAAAAACTATCATGTCAAATAATGCCCATGTGGCAGAAGAAGTGAGTCAGGCTGATGTAGTAATTGGAGCAGTTTTAATTCCTGGAGCCAAAGCACCTAATCTGGTTACAGAAAAAATGATAAAAACTATGACTGATGGCTCTGTAGTTGTTGATGTGGCAATTGATCAGGGTGGATGTATAGAAGGTACATATCCAACAACTCACGATGATCCAATATTTAAAAAACACGGAGTTATTCATTATTCAGTAGCCAATATGCCGGGAGCAGTTGCTCGAACCTCAACTTTTGCCCTGACTAATGCAACCCTTCCTTATATCAAAAAATTAGCTGCTCAGGGATATAAAAAAGCAATGTTGAATGATTATTCTCTGGCTTTAGGTTTAAATATTTATCAGGGAGAAATAGTCTGTCAGGCAGTTGCAGAAAGTTTTGATCAGGAACATAAAGACTTAGATCAGTTATTAAAAAAATGGAAGTAAAGCTCAGAATAAAAAATGCCACATGCAATTTGATTAAAATTAGATTTGAAGTATAGAAAGTAGTTGATGGAGGTAAAGAGATGGAGCTACAATTAAAAAGGCCGGCCTGGGTGGAGATTGATCTCAGCGCCTTAGAAAATAATTATAATTTTATTCGCAGTAGAATTAATGAGCAGACTAAAATTGCTGCAGTTGTAAAAGCAAATGCCTATGGTCATGGAGTTGTAAAGGTAGCTCAAAAATTATCTCAACTGGGAGCCGAATATTTTTGTGTTGGCAGTCCGGATGAGGGAATTGAATTAAGAAAAGCAGGAATAACAGAGCCAATTTTAGTGCTGGCTGAAGTTTTGCCAACTCAGTATCCTGATATAATTAATGGAAATTTAATTCAAACAGCAGCCTCTATAAAAACTCTAGAATCTTTAAATAAAGCAGGAATTAAGGCGGCCAAAAAAGTAAAAGTTCATTTAAAAGTTGATACCGGGATGGGCAGAATTGGATTTTTCCCAGAAGAGTTAGCTGAAGTTTATTCTCTGGCTCATAAATTAGAAAATATTAAAATTGAAGGAATTTTTTCTCATCTGGCAACAGCGGATGAGGAGAAAAAAGATTTTTCTTATCAGCAGCTGCAGAGATTTAATTCTGCCCTGGATAAAATAAAAGCTGACGGATTTAAATTGCCGCTGCTCCATATTGCCAACAGTGCAGCTGTAATTGATATTAAAGAAAGCTCTTTAGATTTAGTTAGACCCGGAATTATGCTTTATGGGCTTCTACCGTCGGCTGAGTTGAATAAAGAAGCAGATTTGAAGTCGCTGTTATCATTTAAGACCAGGGTAGTCCAGCTTCGAAAATTGCCTGCTGGTTCTGCGGTCAGTTATGGTTCTACATATAAAACTGAGACTGAGGAAAAACTTGCAGTTCTGCCGGTTGGTTATAAAGATGGATATCCACGACTTCTTTCTAACCAGGGAGAAGTTTTAATTAAGGGGCAAAGAGCACCAATCAGAGGTAGAGTCTGTATGGGTCAGACTATTGTCAGTGTTGATCAGATAGATAATGTTGAAGTTGGAGATGAAGTTGTTTTAATTGGCAAACAGGGAAATGATGAAATATCAGCTGCTGAAATAGCTAATCTCTGTGGGACAATAAATTATGAGATAGTCTGCAATTTAAGTGAGCGGCTGGAAAAAGTCTATTTTGATTAAACACTAAACTTGTGAGAGCAGATTATGGTTTAAAAATCTGCTCATTCTTCCCTTTTAATTAACTTTTAGTAAATTTAACTTGAATTTATAAAAATGCTGTAATATAATGAGCATAATAAATAAATAGCCAACTATCTAAAAGCTGTGAAGGACAATAGTAGATTTATTAACTGAAATTAGAGAGCTGATGGCTGCTGCAAATCAGTCAGTTAAAAATCGAATCCAGTCTGGAGCTGTGAGGCCGAAATAATTTGAGTAAGCTGAACCGGTTGAGTCCGTTAAAACTATTTAAGCGGCGGCATTTTTGCTGTCATTAGGGTGGCACCACGAGCAATCTCGTCCCTTTTTCAGGGAGGGGTTTTTTTATTTTCAGGGTAATTTTTTCTTATAATCAATTTTTTATAACTTAAGCTAATAATAAATTTAGATTTCAAAATAAATTTGAGGGGGAATAAAAATGTTAGATATGAGGTTTATCAGGGAAAATCCGGAAGATTTAGATGAAGCAATGGAGAAGAGGAAGATGGAGTCACCAGTTGCAAAGTTTCAGGAACTGGATGATAAGAGGCGGGATCTGTTATATGAAGCAGAACAGTTAAAACATAAGCGTAATGTTAATTCGGATAAAATTGGAGAGTTAAAAAGAAATGGAGAAGATGCTTCTGATCTGATTTCTGAAATGCAGGAAGTCTCGGCCAGAATCAAAGAACTGGATCAAAAAGTAGCAGAAGTGGAAGCCGAATTAAATGATTTACTGTTAGCTATTCCAAATATTCCGCATGAGTCCGTACCTGTCGGTACTGATGAGGAAGATAATAAGGAAATTAGAAAATGGGGTGAGCCCAGAAACTTTGATTTTGAAGATAAAGCCCACTGGGATATTGGCGAAGACTTAGATATTTTAGATTTCGAAAGAGGAGGGAAGGTAACTGGAACCCGTTTTACCTTTCTTAAGGGAGCAGGTGCCAGACTGGAGAGAGCTTTAATTAACTTTATGCTCAATCTGCATACAGATGAACATGGCTATAAAGAAGTATTTCCACCTTTTATTGCCAATGCAGACAGTATGACCGGGACGGGACAGCTGCCTAAATTTAAAAAAGATATGTTTAAATTGGAGGGACTTGATTATTATTTAATTCCAACCGCTGAAGTTCCGGTAACAAATATGTATCGTGATGAAATTTTAGATGTTGAGCAGCTGCCTGAATATTTTACAGCCTATAGTGCCTGTTTTAGAGCGGAAGCAGGAGCTCATGGTCGTGATACCAGAGGAATTATTCGTCAGCATCAATTTAATAAAGTGGAAATGGTTAAGTTTGTGAAACCAGAAGATTCTTATGCTGAGTTAGAAAAAATAACTGCTGATGCAGAGGATGTCCTGCAGAAACTGGAGCTTCCTTATCGAGTTGTCAGCCTCTGTACAGGGGATTTGACCTTTGCATCTGCTAAAACTTATGATTTAGAAGTCTGGATGCCGGCTTATGATACTTATAGAGAAATTTCTTCCTGTTCCAACTTCGAAGATTTCCAGGCCAGACGGGCTGGAATCCGCTATCGCCCTGAACCAGAAGCAAGTACAAAATTTGTGCATACTTTAAATGGATCCGGTCTTGCAATTGGAAGAACAGTAGCTGCAATTTTAGAAAACTATCAGAATGAAGATGGTACAGTGACAGTACCTGAGGTTTTAAGACCGTTTATGGGAACTGATGTAATTGAATAAAGTTAGTTCTTTGTAATTTATTTCAATTGTACCATATTTCACTTGTACCAGGTACAAAAAAACCTTTTTGTACCTGGTACCAATAATATATTAACTTTAAAAGATAATAATGTAAGTGATAGAGTCCTTTTTAGGGCTCTATTTGTTTTTTGTGAAATTTTTTAATTTTTTTGGTCAAAAAAGAAGGATTATTGCTCTGAGTATAGAATAATATTAAACGAGATGTAAATAAAACAGTGTTTTACTATTAGAAACAAAGTTATTTACTTGGCAAATTTAGTTTTTAATAGTAATTTTTGAGATAAAGCCGGATTTTAAATTACAATAGATTTATATGTACTTACTGTATTTTCTAAAAATATTTAATTACCGGCTGAGAGATTAGAGTAGATTGCTGAGCTGTTTTGACAAAGAAGATTTAAAATTAAAAGGAGGCTTATTTAATGAGTAAAGTTGAAGATTTAAAAAGAGTTGAGGAAACTGGGATTGTTGCTGTTGTTAGAGCAGAGAATGCAGAAAAAGCATTAAAAATTACTGAAGCTGTAAAAAAAGGTGGAATTGAAGCCATTGAGATTACAATGACTGTTCCTGGAGCTGTTGATGTAATTAAGCAGTTGACTGATGAGTACAGTAAAGATGAAATCTTAATTGGTGCAGGATCTGTTTTAGATGCAGAAACTGCTCGTGCCTGCATTCTAGCTGGAGCTGAGTATATTGTTTCTCCTTCTTTAGATGAAGAAACAATTGCTATGTGTAATCGCTATCAGAAAGCTGTTATGCCTGGTGCAATGAGTGTAACTGAGGTTGTTAAAGCAATGAAATATGGTGCAGATATTGTTAAGATTTTCCCTGCGACCTTATTTGGCCCCAAGATTATTAAAGCTGTTAAAGGACCTTTACCACAGGCACCTCTAATGCCTACTGGTGGAGTTAGCCTTGATAATGTTAAAGATTGGATCAAAGCTGGAAGTTTAGCTGTTGGTGTTGGTAGTTCTTTAAGTAAGGGTGCCAAGACTGGTGACTATGAACAGGTAACAGAAACTGCTAAAGAATTTATTAGGTTGATTAAGGAAGCCAGAGCAGAAATGAATTAAATTTTTAATTCAAAATCATTTTTAAGAATAACTATCATTCATCTCTCAGCTAACTCAGCTTACCTTCCCGATCAGCACCTCGTGTGCTGCGGTCAGCTCAAGACATCGTGTCTTTCGAGCTGAGTTAGCGGAGATATTCATTAAGTTATTCTAGAAAAAATTATAATTCATAAAAATTTAATATCATTTCTTTTAGGTGAGAACGCTGAGTTAATTTGATTTCATACAGATAAAGTTCTTAATTTATGAGATTTAAGACCATTTCTTTTAGTTAAGAAGATTGGCTGAAGTGTTCTCAGATTTGTGAGCAGATTAGCCAGCTGAATGGTCCGTTTTACTGTCAGAAGTAAATTTAATTGAGACTTGTTCATTCTGATATTTCTAAGTTTTATTAAATAAGGCTTAGTATTAAATTGTTATTTACTTAAATTGATTTTAATTTAAAACAAAAATTAACAGGAGGTTTTTATTTTATGTCTAAGAAAGTTGTTACATTTGGAGAGATTATGTTGCGTTTGACTCCACCGGATCATGAACGTTTTGTTCAGGCTGACACATTTAATGTTATTTATGGTGGTGGGGAAGCAAATACTGCAGTATCTCTAGCCAATTATGGCCTGGATGCTCGTTTTGTAACTAAGTTACCTGATAATCCACTGGGACAGGCTGCTTTAAATGAAGTTCGTCGTTTTGGAGTTGATACTGATTATATTGCCCGTGGTGGAGACCGTTTAGGAATTTATTACTGTGAGAATGGTGCAAGTCAGAGACCATCTAATGTAGTTTACGATAGAGCTCATTCTGCAATTGCTGAAGCTGAAAGTGCAGATTTTGACTGGGAAGAAATTTTTGCTGATGTAGACTGGTTCCACTATACTGGAATTACTCCAGCTTTAAGTGAGAAGATGTCAGATGTTACTTTAGAAGCTGTTAAAGCTGCTAAAAAGCATGGTGTAAAAGTAAGCTGTGACTTAAACTACCGCGCTAAGCTCTGGAGCAAGGAAAGAGCTGGTCAGGTAATGGAAGGTTTAATGGAATATACTGATGTTGTAATTGCTAATGAAGAAGATGCCGAAATGGTATTTGATATTAAGAGTGGTTCTGATATTACCAGTGGTGACTTAAATGTTGAAGGTTACAAAGATGTTGCAAAGCAGTTAATTGACCGCTTTGACTTAGAATTAGTAGGAAGTCACTTAAGAATCAGCCACAGTGCTTCTCGTAATGGCTGGTTAGTTATTCTCTTTGATGGAGAAAATTTTGTTCAGTCAACTAAATATGATATCACAATTATTGACCGGGTTGGTGGAGGAGACTCCTTTGCTGGTGGCTTAATTTATTCTCTGGTAACCGGTAAAGAGCTTCAGGAAGCTGCTGAGTTTGGTGCTGCTGCTTCTGCTCTAAAGCAGTCAATACCTGGTGACTTTAACCATGTAAGTGTTAAAGAAGTAGAAACTCTAGCTGGAGGAAATGCTTCCGGAAGAGTTAAGAGATAAGTAGTTAATAATTCTATTTCAATAAAGGGCTGCAGCTTTAAGCTGTGGCCTTTTTTTCAATTTTAGCATTAAAGGCAAATTTTTATTTTTTTAGGAGGAATTTCAAATGATTGATCTTGTTACTATTGGAGAGACAATGGCGGCAATGGCACCAAATGAGGTAGGTTCCTTAAAGTATTTGAATAATTTTTCTAAGTATATAGCAGGAGCAGAATCTAATGTTGCAATTGGGGTTAAGCGGCTCGGTTTTAATTCAGGTTGGATCAGTAAACTGGGGAAGGATCCGCTTGGTGATTATGTAGAGTTTTTTGTCCGCGGTGAAGGAGTAGATGTCTCTCAGGTAAGAAGAGATGAAGAACATAGAACTGGATTGTTGATTAAAGAAATGCATACAACCAAAGAACCGAAAGTTTTTTATTATCGTGATAATTCTGCTGCCAGTCATCTGGCTCAGGAGGATATAAATGAAGAATATATTAAAAATGCTAAACATCTGCATTTAACAGGTATTACACCTGCTTTAAGTCAGAGTGCTCAGGGAGCATTTTTTGAAGCTTTAAGGGTGGCTCGAGAAAATGATCTGAAAATTTCTTTTGATCCTAACTTAAGATTAAAATTATGGGATTCTATAGAGGAAATGAGAGAGGTAATGTTAAAAATTATTCCTCAGGTTAATGTTCTGCTGCCAGGAGTTGAAGAAGGAAAAATTCTACTTGGCCTTTCTGAACCGGAAGCAATTATCAAGGGGTTTTATGAGATGATGGAGCCGGGATCTTTAATTGTCTTAAAAATTGGTGCCAGAGGTGCTTTATATTATCAGGGAGACCAGATTGAACAGGTTGAGCCTTACTGTGTGGATAATATTGTGGATTTGATTGGAGCCGGAGATGCTTTTGCAGCGGGATTAATTACCGGTCTTTTAAGGGAACTGCCAATTAGAGAAGCAGTTGAGCTTGCTAATTTAGTGGGTGCCCTGTGTATTACTGTTAAAGGTGATATAGAAGGACTTCCCACCTGGGAACAGGTTGAGGTTTATCAGGGGAAAAAGGAAGAAATTCATCGATAGTAAAAAGAAATTAAGACTTAATAACTATTATAAAGTCCCCTTTGGAGTTTGAATTTATATTACAAGAAAGAATATAAATTTGTTCTAAAGGGGCTATTATTGGAGCATATTTTTTACCGTTTAATTATTCAAATATTTCTAAAAATGAAATAAATTTGTTAAATATATAATCCTACCTATAAATTACAGTTAGCACTTTTTAAATTAGCTAACTGTTTTTCTGTTTATACCCCTTCAGCGATAATCGGTAAATTTATATTATGAAATCCGCTTCTATTAAAAGGGGATTTCATTGTAATCGAGAATAAAAGTAAATAAGAGGAAATTTTTTGATAGATATTTAAAAATGAGTAATATCGTAATTAAAAACTGGAGGAAAAATTTATGGAGGTAGATTATAAAGAGATTGAAAATATAAATTTACTAGATCTTGGGGATCATGCTGTTTTATTTTATGAAGGAAATGAGGAACTTTTATCTGCTATTCATGCTTTTATAAAAGGAAGTTTGAAAAATAATGAAAAATGTATTTATATTGATGAAAAAGCTAACCAAAAGAAAATTTTAGCTGAATTAAATAATTCTATCGGAAATATAGATGATTTATTAAAATCTGGACAGCTGCAGCTTTTTGTTTTAGAAAAATTATATGGTAATCCAGATGATTTTAGTGCTGATGATATGATTTCTTTAATTGAAACAAATGTAAAGTTAGCTAAAAAAGAAGGGTATAAAGGTCTAAGTATTACTGGCGAATTAAAAGGAGTTATCGATTTTAATGGTGGTAAAGAAGAAATAATTAAATATGAATGGAAGCTTCATGATCAAATTTTTGAAAAATATCCAGTTAGAGCACTCTGTAGATATAATATTAACTTTTTTGATAATCAAACTATTAAAGCTGCAGTTGAACTTCATGACTATATAATCTGGCAGGGTATGCTGCATGAAAATCCCTACTATATTAATCCTGAAGGATACAAACAGCAGAGGGTAGAAGAATATGAAATAAAAAGTTGGCTTAAAAATATACAGCAATATCAAAAAAAAGAAACCATGTATAAAAAAGAAATAAACAAAAGTCAGCAGAAATATTTTGAACTTTATAATGAGGCTCCAATTGGAATTATAAAAACAAATTCTAAGGGTCAGATAATCGAAGCAAATAAAAAAATGATGGAAATGGGCGGTTTTGATAGTATTCAGGAAGTTCTGAATAATTATGCTGATTTAGGAGAAATAATTTATTATAAACCTGATAAGAGAAAAGAATTTTTAATGAAATTAAATAAAAATGGTGAAATTAAAAATTTTGAATTTAGAGCTAGAAAAAAAGATGGAAAAATTATCTGGTTAAATATGAGTTCTAAAATTATCGAAAGAAAAGATAATGGGGATTTTATTATCGAAAGCTTTGTTTTTAATATCAGCGAGAAAAAAGAATATGAAATTTCTTTAAAAGAGAAAAAAGAAGAACTTGCAGCTTACAATCAGCAGCTGCAGGCTTATAATGAAGAGACTACTGCAATAAATGAGGAGCTGGAAGAATCTTTTACTGAACTTGAAAAACTTAATGAGCGTTTTGAAAATATGGTTTCTCTGGTTTCTGATATAGATAATTTGAATACAATCTCGGAAGCTGAGTTTTTAAGTAAAATTTTACAGCAGGCAGTAGAGATTATTTATGAAGCTGATTATGGCAGTGTTTATACTTTTGGGGAAAATCATGTAAATTTTATTGACTGTGTAGGTTATGATTTAAAATTATTAAAAAATAGTGAAATTCCTAATCAAGCTTTTTATAATCATGAGGCACCAATAGAGATTATTGATATTGAAGAAGTAAAAAAACGGAATAAAAAATATATGCGCAGTGATAAATTTAAAGAATTAACTGAGATTAGTTTAAATAAGCATAAAGAGATTATGTATTTTAATTTAATAATTAATGGAGAAAAAAAGGCGGGTATAAGTTTAGACATTAAAAATAGTAGTGATAAAAGCTTTACTAATAGTTCTAAAAAATTATTTTCTGCTTTTTATAATATTGCTTCTTCATTCTATAAACTTAAGGAATATAATAATCTCCAGGATGACTTTACTAAAGAGTTGATTTCTGCAACTGTTAAGATGCTGGAGATGTATGATTTATATACCAGGGGTCACTCCGAAAATGTAGCCGAGCTGGCAGTAGAAATTGCAGAAGCCATGGAGCTTGAACAAAAAAGAATTGATGATATATACTGGGCGGGTTTAGTGCATGATCTTGGTAAAATGCTTATTCCTTTAGAAATATTAAATAAAGAAGGAAAATTAAGCAAAAGTGAATATGAAATAATTAAAGAACATCCTGTTTTAGGAAGTAATGTCCTGGAAAGTTCCAATTCATTAAAACAGATAGCTAAATTTGTGCGTCATCATCATGAACGCTGGGATGGTCGTGGTTATCCTGATGGTTTAAAAAAAGATGAGATTCCACTTGAATCCCTGATTCTCTGTGCAGCAGATTCCTGGGATGCAATGCGTTCTAAAAGAACTTATAGAGATCCCTTAAGTTTTAACGAGGCTTTGACAGAAATTAAAAAAAATAGAGCCAGCCAATTTTCACCGAAAGTAGTAGATGTCTTATTAGAAGTTTTAAAAAATTAAATCCAAAATATGAATAATGACATTAGCCTTATCATAAAAGCTTTAATTAGATTTCCTGTTTGCCAAAAACACTTATTTAGCAACAAAAGCAATTTATAAATGTTAAATTTTATGCTATAATAAATGTCTAGACATTTATTATAGCACATTTAATATAAATGCAACAAAATTTTAAGGAGGTTTTTATTTTGAGTAAATCCGACATGACGGTAATTAAACGGGATGAGAGAGAAGTAGCATACAGTCGGGATAAGATCACCAAGGCAATCTACAGAGCCATGATCGAATCAGGTGAAGATGCAGATAAAGATGATGCAGAACAGGTAGCCTTAGATGTAGAATCAGATTTGATAACAGAATTTTACAATCAGGATCGAGTTCCCAGGGTCGAAGAAATTCAAGACTTAGTGGAAGAAAAATTAATGAAGGCTGCTTATATTACAACAGCAAAGTCATATATTTTATACCGAAATAAAAGACAGCAGTCCAGATTGCAGAGAAAAAAAGAAAGGGAAAATCCACTTTTAACTAATGATTTTTTAAGTAAATACAAGCACCAGCCCAATCCTTTTCCAACTGAGCTGGGAGAATTTATTTATTATAGAACATACTCCCGCTGGTTAGAAGAAGAACAGCGTCGGGAATACTGGTGGGAAACAGTAAAAAGAGCTGTGGAATACAACTGCTCACTGGCTCCTACAACTAAAAAAGAAGCAGAAAAATTATATGATAATGTCTATAATTTGAGAAACTTCTTAGCTGGAAGAACACTCTGGACAGCAAGTACGGAATCCAGCAAAAAATACGGTATGTCAAATTATAACTGTTCCTTTACGGTAATTGATAGTTTTAAAGCCTATCAGGATTTATTTTATCTGCTAATGATCGGATCAGGTGTAGGCTTTCGTGTCCTGCCGCGTGATGTAGAGAAACTGCCAAAAATTAGAACAGATATTGAAGTTATTCATAAATATTATGAGCCGGTAGAAAAGGATGAACGAAGAGAATACACTGACTTTGATTTTGATGAAGATGATGTAGTAACAGTTAATGTTGGTGACTCCAAAGAAGGCTGGATTCAGTCTTTAGAGTATTATTTTAAATTCTTAGTCGATCATGCCTATCGGCCTTTAAAAAGGATCATTTTTAATTATGATTCTGTGCGTCCAAAAGGGGAAAAGCTAAAAACTTTTGGAGGAACGGCTTCCGGACATCAGAGTTTAAAGCGAATGTTTACTAAAATCGATAAATTATTAAGTGAAAAACCAGACCGTGCTCTGGATGATATTAAGCGGGTTAAATTAAAGCCAATTGACGCAATGGATGTGGCAAATATAATTGCCGAAAATGTTGTATCTGGTGGAGTTAGACGTTCATCTCAGATCTGTCTTTTCAGTGAAGATGATAAAGAAATTGCTCAGGCCAAGAACAATTTATATGTTAAAGAAGATGACGAATGGGTAATTAATAAAGAAATATCTCACCGTCAGATGAGCAATAATAGTATTTTTTACGAAGACAAACCTACTAAAGAACAGTTAAACTGGCATGTTAAACAGATGCGCTTTAGTGGAGAACCTGGATTTATTAATGCTGTAGAAGGAAGCCGCCGCCGTGATAACTTTAAAGGAGTTAATCCCTGTGCAGAGATTCTTTTAGATTCCAGAGGGGTCTGTAACTTAACTTCCTTAAATGTAATGGCTTTTGTTGATGAAGAAGGTAATTTAGATAAAGATTCGATGTTTGAAGCTCAAAAATTATCTGCGAGATCTGGTTACCGAATGGCCTTAATTGAATTTGAATTACCAGAATGGGATCAAATTAATAAACGAGATAGATTAATCGGTACTTCCTTAACCGGCTGGCAGGATATGAAAAATGCTGCTGATTTAAATGAAGCTCAGGAAGCTGAGTTGTTAGAAGAACTGAGTCAGGTTGCTCATCAGGCTGCTCAGGAAATTGCAAAAGAGGTAGGAGATAACGAGCCCAAGCTGATTACTACTGTTAAGCCAGAGGGGACTCAGACTCAAATGCCTACAGTTTCCAGTGGACTGCATTATTCTCACAGTGCCTATTATGTGCGCCGGGTAAGAATTTCTGCTTCTGATCCGCTGGCCCGGGTCTGTGAAGAACTCGATTATCCGATCTATCCAGAAGTTGGCCAGGATCCAGATGATCCGGAAACACTGGTTGTAGAATTCCCTGTTAAAGCTCCCGAAGGAGAGGTTAAGGGAGATGTAGATGCAATAGATCAGCTGGAAACATATAAGATGTTTATGGAAAATTATGTTGATCACAATGCTTCTATTACTGTTCATGTTAAAGATGACGAATGGGAAGATGTAGAAGAATGGTTATGGGAAAATTGGAATAGTGTAGTTGGAATTTCCTTTATTTCCTATAGTGATAACTTCTATGATTTAATGCCCTACGAAGAAATTACAGAAGAAGAGTATACTCAGCGGGTTGAAGAGATGGAAAGATTTAATCCTTCTCTGGTCTCCAAGTATGAAACTGAGTACTTAGAAAGAGAAATTGATGATGCTTCCTGTGAAACAGGAGCCTGCCCGGTAAGATAAGGTGCCCGTACCGGGTACGGAACCAATTAATGGTAAAATAACTCTGATAAATAAAAACACCCTTAAAGGCTTAATTAATCAGCCGGTAAGGGTGTTTTTTTATAAAATATTTATTTTTTGATTTTAAATACTGCTTTTTATTTTAAGAATTTAGATACAAAAGGAGATGATTTATCTTTGACCAGATCCGGCTTCTTCCACAAGTTCTCTTGCTACTTTTGCCATAATAGTATAACCTCCAATTAAATTGATTTTTAATAGTTACCATTATTAATAGTATTATAATTTTAGGTAGAGATCCCTACCTGAATAAGAAAATAATTTTGAACATTTATAAAATTTAAAAAATAATACCTATTATATAAATCAAATTGTTGTCAGTCTTATTTTATTAGTCAGTATTTTTATGATAGAATATTTAAATAGTGAGATATGCGGCTAAAATTAAATTTATAGATCAGCTCAGATTGAATTTAATCAATGCTACCTGAGTAAAACAAATTAAATTAGTTTGATTGGAGGGTTAATATGGCACTTAAATCAAAATCAAGTCGAATGGGGGAAGAGCCGATAATTAAATTACTTTTCAAATTATCTGCTCCTGCAATTGCAGGGATGCTCATTCAGGCTCTGTATAATATAGTAGATAGTATTTATGTGGGCCGTTTAAGTACAGATGCTTTATCTGCTTTATCAATCTCTTTTCCGGTGCAGATGTTTTTAATTGCGGTCGGAGTTGGAACCGGAGTCGGTACCAGTTCTTTGATCTCCAGGCTGTTAGGAAAGGGAGATAAGTGTAGGGCAAATAATGTGGCAGAACATGTCTTTTTTATTGCAATTATTTATGGAATTTTAGGTGGATTGCTGGGCATATTTTTTTCAGAAAATATAATCAGATTATTTACTAATGATCCAGTTTTAATAGATTTAGGTTATCAGTATATAAATATAATCTTAACTGGATCGATTGCCATCTTTATCCCTGCAACTTTTAACTATATTCTGCGGGGAGAGGGGAATACTTTTTTACCGATGCTGACAATGATGATCGGAGCAGTCTTAAATATGATTATTGATCCCTTTTTAATTTTTGGCCTGGGACCATTTCCCCAGCTCGGTGTAGCCGGTGCTGCTTATGCAACTGTATTTTCGCGTTTCATTGGCGGTATATTTATTGTTTTTGTTTTATTTAGTGATAAAAATGAGTTAACATTAAAATTAGAGGATTTTAAATTTGACTTTCAAATTATAAAAGAAATTTATAATGTGGGTATTCCGGCGATGGCCAACCGGCTGCTGTTTAGCGTTTCAATTGTTTTTATCAATTTAATTTTAGGAGCCTTTTCTTCAACTGCAATAGCAGTCATGGGTTTAATTTTTAGAATGCAGTCTTTCTTTTTAATGATGGTCTTTGGCCTAACCCAGGGATATTTGCCGATAGTTGGCTATAATTACGGCCACAATAATCCTGAGCGGATGAAAAAAACCATTCTGGTTGGTAATGCAGCTGCCTTAAGTTTTGGGGTATTTGGTTTTATAGTTTTTCAGCTATTTCCGGGGGCTATAATCAGATTATTCAACAGTGATCCACAACTTTTAAATATTGGAATCAGAGCTTTAAGGAGAGTCAGTTTATCTTACTTTTTTATGGTCTTAAATATTATTGGAGTCGCAACTTTTCAGGCTGTAGGTAAGGGAATGCCCAGTTTTGCGATAACATTTTTGCGTCAGGCGATACTTTTGGTTCCCGGAATGTATCTTTTAGGAGAGTTTTTTGGATTGGATGCTGTCTGGCTTTCCTTTCCGATTGCAGAAACGGTGTCTTTTGTAATTATGATTATCTGGCTGATAGCTACAATTAAAAGTTCAATGGCCAGGATGAGAGAAGCAGTTTAAAGCTTAATTGATTGATAAGAAGATAAGCCCCCTATTTTTTAGGGATAGAAGGAGGAATAAAATGTCGACAGCCATTAAAATTAGAGAAATTAATAAAAGTTATGGTGAGTTACAGGCGTTAGATGATATAAATTTAGATATTCAAAAAGGTGAGTTTTTTGGTCTGTTAGGTCCAAATGGGGCCGGAAAAAGTACTTTAATTGGAATCCTGGGTGGTCTGGTCCATAAGGATTCGGGTGAGGTTACTGTACTAGGTAATGATATTATAACTGATTATAGGAAAACTAAAAAATCTCTGGGAATTGTGCCTCAGGAGATTACATTTGATCCCTATTTTACTGTGCGAGAAACACTGGAGATTCACTCTGGCTATTTTGGGATTAAAGATAATGGTGATAAAATTGATGAACTGCTGAATGCCTTAAGCCTTGATGATAAAGCAGAAATCGGGCCGCGACAGCTGTCAGGTGGAATGAGAAGAAGGCTCTTGATTGCTAAAGCTCTGGTCCATGATCCAGAAATAATTGTTTTAGATGAGCCAACTGCCGGGGTTGATGTAGAGTTAAGAAACAGCCTCTGGGAGTATGTGATTCAGTTAAATCAGCAGGGGAAGACAATTATTTTAACCACTCATTATTTAGAAGAAGCGGAAGCTCTCTGTGACCGGATTGCAATTATGAACAAGGGCAAGATAGTTAAGGTTGACAGCAAGGAAAATCTGATTAATTCGATTGATAAAAAGGTGATTAGTGTTAAATTTGCTGCCCCAGTAAAAGGATTTGAGAAAGAATTAGTAGAAATTGATTTTGAAATAAGTGATGATCAAAGACAGATCAAAATAGAATCTGCAAAAAAGAATTTGAATAAAATTCTCAAAAAAATAAATGATTTAAACTTAGATATTATCGATATGGACATTGAAAGTGCAAAACTGGAAGATGTCTTTATTAAGCTGACTAACTTAGGGGATGATGACAATTAATACAATTACTTTTTTGAGTCTGGTTAAAAGAGAGGTTTCGAGATTTTCTAAGGTGGCCATTCAGACGATATTTGCCCCTTTGATTTCAACAGGGTTATATTTAATTATCTTTTCCTATTCTTTTCAGAATCGAGAGGTTGCAGGATATGGAATTCCCTATATAAATTTTATTGTTCCCGGCTTGATTATGATGAGTTTAATTCAGAATTCATTTGCCAATACGTCCTCCTCTCTAATTGGTGCTAAGTATAATGGGATTATCATTGACTTTTTGCTGGCCCCATTTTCTCATATTGAACTAACTTTAGGTTTTATGATCGGAGGAATGGTCCGGGGAATGCTGGTTGGTAGTGTGACTTATTTAGTAGCTACTTTCTTTTATGGGGGAGCTGTTGCCCATCCATTTTTAGCAGTATTTTTTGCGATTTTAGTTTCTTCCATCTTCTCCCTTTTTGGAATAATTGCCGGTTTGTGGGCGGAAAAGTTTGATCATGTTTCAATTTTTTCCAACTTTTTTATTACCCCGCTGACTTTTTTAAGTGGAGTTTTTTATTCTGTTAAAGGGCTGCCCGGAATCTGGAGTGAGGTATCTTTATTCAATCCTGTTTTTTATATGGTAGATGCTGTTCGTTACTCTTTTGTCGGCCAATCCGATATTGCACCTGCTTTTTCAGCTTTGGTCATTGGAAGTCTAGTTGTTATTTTGCTGGTAATAGTTACTTATTTATTTAAAATTGGATATAAGGTTAAGAGTTAAATATCTAGATAATTTTATTACTAAAATGTAAAATAAAGTAAAAAAATATTTGATTGATTACAAATTTAATTGGAGGTTAAAATTATGGCCTGGATGGGAAAAATTCTTGGCGGTACAGTTGGTTGGTCTTTTGGTGGTCCTTTAGGAGCAGTAATTGGAGCTGCTATTGGGAATCACTTTGATCAGAGTGGTTCCAGTAATTCTAATGGTAATCAATTTGGAGCTGGACAGAGAGGTAATTTAAATCAGCAGGAAGAAAAACAGACAATCTTTTTTACCAGTATTTTTTCGATGCTGGCAAAATTTGCTCAGGCTGACGGAACAGTCAGCAGATCAGAGATTAAAACTATTGACCGTTTTATAAAAAATGAACTCAAGCTGCAGGGAGAAGCTCGCAGGCTGGCAATTAGTATTTTTGATGAAGCCAAAAGAAAAAATAATAGTTTTGAAGAATATGCACAGCAGTTTTATGATAACTTTAAAAATGAACAGACTCTAGTTTTAGGGATGTTTGATCTGCTGCTGAAAGTTGCGGTGGCAGACAATGATTTCCACCATAAAGAAGAGCAGTACATAAAAAAGGCTAAAAAAATATTTAAGATAAATGACAGTCAGTACGAGAGCATCAGATCTCAGTATCTAGATACAAATGACCTGGAGAAGTATTATAAGATTTTAGAATGTTCTCCTGAAGCAGATTTTAAAGAAGTTAAGCGCCAGTATCGCAAGAAAGCTAAGGATTTTCATCCTGATAATGTAATTGGTAAAGGACTGCCGGAAGAATTTGTGGATTTTGCTGAACAGGAATTCAAAAAAATAAATAATGCTTATGAGACAATTAAGGCAGAGCGAAGTGCTTAAAATCAATTAACTTTTAGGTAATAATTATAATTTAGGGGGAGATGCTAAATGAAAATTGTGATGATTGAGCCAATCAATATTTCGATGATGAAGATTGAAGAATACAGGCAGAGATTTGAGGCTGCGGGACATCAACTGATTGCCTATTCCAAACGTGCAGAAGATAATGAGGAAATGATAAAAAGAATTAAAGATGCTGAGATTTTGATTATTGCTAATCAGTCCTTACCCGCAGAAGTTATCAATGCAGCTGAAAAACTGAAGATGATTTCGGTTGCCTTTACCGGTTTTGATCATATTGATATGGATGCCTGCCGGAAAAATGATGTTTTGGTTGCCAATGCTTCTGGTTATGCCAATCAGGCTGTGGCTGAACTGGTCTTTGGACTGACAATTGACTTAATGCGGAAGATTAAGGATTCTGATCAGGCAGTAAGAGCAGGAGAAACCAGAGCAGGTCTAATTGGAAACGAACTTGCTGGCAAAAATTTTGGGATAGTTGGTTTTGGTTCAATCGGCCAGAAAACCGCCCGGATTGCAGATGCTTTTGGCTGCAATATTTTAGTTGATAATCATAAAAAACATCAAAACGAAGAAGAACTTGAAGTGGAATATCTGGAACTAGATGAGCTGATGCAGAAAAGTGATATTGTGAGTCTGCATGTCCCACTTAAAGAAGCAACAGAAAATTTAATTGATGCCGAAAAAATTAAGCTGATGAAAAAGAGTGCAATTTTAATTAATACAGCCCGCGGTCCTGTAGTTGACAGTCAGGCGCTGGCTGAGGCTTTAAATAGGGAAGAAATTGCCGGAGCAGGTATCGATGTTTTTGAGATGGAACCGCCGATTCCTGGAGATCATCCGCTTTTAAATGCCAAAAATACTATTTTAACACCTCATACAGCCTTTGCAACAGAGGAAGCATTTATAAAAAGAGCTGAGATAGTGTTCAACAATATTGAAAAATGGTTGGCTGGAAAGCCGCAAAATATAGTAAGTTAAACTAATTGTAGCTTCTAAAAATTTTTGAGAAAGGTGGTATCTCTAAAATGAATTTAAAAGAAAAAGCAAAAGAACTACTTTATGATTTTAAGGGAGATGAATATGCTCTGGGTGTTGGAATTTTAAATAAAGTAGGTGAATATGCTAAAGAATATGGGGATAATGTTTTATTAATCTCCAATGACACTTATCGGGAGACAGCTGTTAGAGAGATTCAGAAATCCCTTAAGGAAAACAAGATAAAAATAGCGGGGAATAGAGTTTTTCCGGGCTCAAATCCAAATGCTCCCCGGGAAGATGTCTATCGACTGGCTGGATATATCCATACTTTTGAACCTGACTGTATAATTGTTATTGGGGGAGGAAGTACAATCGATGCAGTTAAAGCTGCAAATGTACTGGCTTCACTTGGCCATTATAGTCCTCATATTGATAAATACTTTGGAACGGATATGGTAACAGAAGCCTTAGAGCACAGTAAAGAACATTTAATCCCAACTATAGCGGTTCAGACTGCATCGAGTTCTGGTGCTCATCTGACAAAGTATTCGAATGTAACAGATGTAGTCAGCGGTCAGAAGAAATTAATAGTAGATGATGCTGTTATTCCTAAAAAATCTGTTTTTGACTATGAAGTGACAAAGACAATGCCCTTAAAAGTAACAGTTGATGGTGCGTTTGATGGTCTGGCCCACTGTCTGGAAGTTTTTTATGGGATTGATGCTCAAAATTATAACTTAGAAAAAGAAATTGCTTCTACAGCAGTAGAACTGATAGTTAAAAATACTCCAAAAGTAATTGGTGATCTGCAGGATACGGAAGCCCGTGAAGCACTGGGATTGGCAACAGATTTAGGTGCTTATTCGATTATGGTAGGTGGGACTAATGGCGGCCATTTGACTAGTTTTTCTTTAGTAGATGTCAGCAGTCACGGTCGGGCCTGTGGAATAATGAATATTTATTATACAGTCTTTTTTGCCCCGGCAATTGAACCACAATTAAAAGTTTTAGGAGATATATTTATTAGAAATGGTTTTCTGGATGCTGATCTTAATGATTTAAGTGGTCGTCAATTAGGAGAAGCAGTGGCCAGAGCTATGATTAATTTTGCTGAGGAGATTAACTTTCCCACCAAATTATCTGAACTGGATGGATTTACTGATCAACATATTGAAAGAGCTTTAGAGGCTGCTAAAGATCCGCAGTTAGAGATGAAATTAAAGAATATGCCGATTCCGCTTAATGCCTCAATGGTCGATGAATATATGGCTCCAATACTTGAGGCTGCAAAAACTGGGGACTTAAGTCTGATCAAAAATATAGAAGCTTAAAAGGTGGATGAGTTGAATGAAAAAAATTAATGATAGACTTGACCTTATTTTAGATGCTAAAGCTCAAATTGCAGAAGGACCTTTCTGGGATCAGGAAGAGCAAGTTTTGTACTGGGTGGATATTTTAGAAAAGAGAATAAATATTTATAATCCAGCGGCAGAGGAAAACATGGTTATTCAGCTGGAGAAGATGATTGGAGCAATTATCCCTACAACTGAGAAGGGAAAATTGCTGGCAGCTCTGGAAGATGGAATCTACCTAATTAATTCAGAAACAGCTGAGGCGGAGTTTTTAGTCAATTCAGAATCAAATACTGCCCAGACAAGATTTAATGATGGTAAATGTGACCCAAAAGGAAGATTCTGGGTGGGAACAATGGATTTAGAAGAAAACAGGGAGCTTGGAACTTTATACTGTCTGGATCAGGATTTAAATTTAGAGGAAAAAATTAAAAATGTTAAGATTTCCAATGGTCTGGCCTGGGGTCTGGATAATAAGACAATGTATTATATTGATTCACCGACTAAAGAAGTTTTAGCTTTTGACTATGATTTAGAAACTGCTGAGATTTCAAATAAGAGATCAATTATTTCTTTTGCAGAAGGTGAAGGAGTACCTGATGGAATGACTATTGATGCTCAGGGCAAGCTCTGGATAGCACACTTTGGCGGAGCCCAGGTTTCAAGCTGGGATCCTGAATCTGGCAAAAAAATTGATAAAGTTGAACTTCCGGTCTTAAATGTTACCTCCTGTGCTTTTGGCGGTAAAAATTGGGACGAACTTTATATAACCACAGCCAGTGTTGGCCTGAGTGAAGAAGAAAAGAAAAGGCATCCTTATGCTGGTGGGATTTTTAGATATCAGGCTGAGGTTAAGGGTTTAGAGGCTGTTAAATTTAAATTAAAGTAAATCTGAATACTTATTAAAATTTATTGTAATTTTATATTTATAATTTAATTAACATTGACAAAAAGACAAAAACAGCGATAAATTTATCGCTGTTTTTGTCTTTTCCATTTTTATTAAGATATAATTAATAAATGAATGTTTAAATTATATCTTAACAACTTTGTTTAAAAACATTTAAAGTTCAAATTGTGAAACAATTTCTGATAGTTTTTCTGCCATTTTTGCTAATTCATCCGCAGATGCAACAATTTCCTTAGTTGAGCGATTCTGTTCCTCTGTTGAGGCAGCAACTTTTTCTGCATTTTCTGCTGATTCCTGACTAACAAGAGAAATTTCTCCAACAGCAGTTTCAATATAATTACTGCTTTCTTCAATCTCTTCAATATTTCTTTTTATTTTTGAAATAAAGTCTTTTAAATTAATAGATGCTTGATCAACCTCTTTAAATGAGAGTCCTGTCTCTTCAATTGATTTAACACTACTATCGACAACTATTTCAGTATCATTCATTTTTTTTACTGCTGAATCTACACCATTTTGTATTTCTTTAATTAAGGAAGCAATTTTGTCAGTTGCATTTTCGGACTCTTCAGCTAGATTTCTAATCTCATCTGCAACAACACTAAATCCTCTCCCAGCTTCTCCAGCTCTAGCAGCTTCAATAGCAGCATTCAAAGCAAGTAAATTTGTTTGAGTGGCGATATCATTTATCAGAGATATTATTTCGCCAATTTCTTTTGATAGCTCTCCTAGATTATAGACATTGTCTGCAACTCTTTTTGAATTATCTTTAACATTTTTTATGTTTTGAATAGATTTATTTATATTTTTGTCTCCCTGTTCTATATTTTCTATAACAGATTCAGCTTGATTATCCATCTGTCCTGACATTTTATTGATTTCGATTATTTTTTTTGAAAGCAGATCTATACTGGAAGAAGTTTCCTCAATCTGGGCTGACTGTTCTTCTGCTCCCGAAGCGACATTCTGGACTGCATTTCCAACTTCATCAGCAGCTACGGCAACTTCTTGGCCTGAAGCGGCAAGTTCTTCACTTGAGGCTGATAGATTAGCTGATATGTCGGCAGCCTGACTAATAATTATTTTTAGATTGTTCTGCATTACTGAAAAAGCAGTTGTTAATTTTCCGATTTCATCTTTTCTATTTCTAAGTTTTTCTGGTATTTGATCTTTTAAATTTCCATTGGAAACTTTTTGGCAGCTTTCAACTGTTCTATTTAGGGCTTTAACTATAGAATTGGAACTAAAATATAAAACTCCTGCAATAAGAAGAAACAGAAAAGCACCGATAATTAATATCAAATTTCTGGTATTTGTTATAGTAGTATATATTTTCTCCATTGAAAATTTCAAATTAATTATTCCCTCTGATTCTCCCTGTTGTTTAAAAGGAAGAAAAACACTGTAAATTCTCTGGCTAGATTCATTTTCATCAGTATATATTTCTTCTGTTGAATATACTTGATCACTATTTATTATTCTTTTTATATTTTCATCTGTTATTTTTTTGCCAATAAGCTGGCTGTTATTTGAAGCTTTAATGTTTAAATTTTCCTCAATAAATGAAGCCTCGACTATATCTTCACTAGCAGCAATTTTATTCATTATTGTCTGATAGCTGAAGCGTTCCGTTAGCGCTTTTACTTCATTTGCTCTGATTCCAACCTGAATAAAACTTTCATTATCAGCCTTTAAATAAGCATATTTATTATAATTATCCGACTCAGAATCTTTACGAATATCTTCTATCAGCGATTTGTTTTCTGATCCTATAAAGTCATGGACAGGATGATCTGCTTCAGGTTTCCAACCCAGATAAGAATCTACTGTTGAATAAATAATTTCTCCCTGACTATTATACCAGTAGATTTCATTGACACCAGTTTGATTCATTATATCTTTAAGTAAATTGTTATTTAAATCTTCCCTTCTGCTCAGAACTATTCTGGCAGCCGTTATTAATTTTTCTCCCAGCATAGTTTCAATTTTATTTAGTGAGTTCAAATTATCAGAAAGCTGTAGCTCAGCCTGTTGAGCCAGTCTGATACCATCTTCTTTCTGATTTTGCAAAAGATTATTTTTTGTAATATCTGAAGCAAAAAAAGCAATTACATTAATCCCAATTAAAATTAAAATAATTGGAACAACTAGTAGTTTGAACTTTAAAGATGAAAATATTTTATTAAACAATTTTTATCTACCCCTCTCAATAATTAAATAGCTATGATATTTTTATTATATAATAAAAACTTTAAAATTAAAATAAGGATTTGTTAAATTTTTGTAAGAGTTTATCTAAAAAAATTTTAGCAAGCAGCTTAAAAATATTTAATTATGGCAGCAAACAATTTTTTTATAATAAACAAAATATTTTGCCACAATGGCCAGAAAAAGAAGTAGTTTATTAACTATTGCTATTTCGAGAATCATAGGAGTATAATGAAGGCAGAAGTTAAAGAAAAGCAATTAATTCCGGAGGTGAAAAGATTTGATTTTAGATCTTTTGAAAAGTCAAAATATAGAAGTTAATGTAAAAGCAGCTGACTGGAAAGAAGTTGTTGATAAGACAGGTGATTTATTATTAAAATCCGGGCAAATTGAAGGAAAATATATAGAAGCAATGAAACAGTCAATTATTGATAATGGACCCTATGTAGTTATTGGGGAGGGAATTGCACTTTTACACGCCCGCCCTGAAGATGGAGTAAATGAAAATTGTCTCAGCCTGATAACTCTTAAGGAACCGGTCGAGTTTGGCAATAAAAATAATGATCCTGTAAAAATTGCCTTTGCTTTTGGTACAGTAGATAATGACAAACATGTAAAAACAATTTCAGAACTGTCAGTGGTTTTAATGGAAGAATCAGCAGTTGATACGATTGCTGAAATGGGGAGTGCGGAGGAAATTTTAGAATATATCAAAAATATACTGGAACAGCAGTAATTTCATTTAAAATAATTTTGAAATTCGTAAATTTTATCAATTAGTCAACAAAAAATAGGAGGAGAAGAGCATGAGAGTATTAGCAGTATGTGGGATGGGTCTGGGCAGCAGTCTGGTTTTAAAAATGAATATAGAAAAAATTATGGAGCAGGAAGGAATTGAAGGTTCCGTTGAAGTCAAGGATTTATCTTCTATTATGGGAGAACAGGCGGATTATATTTTTGCCAGTGAAGAAATTGGAGCAAAAATTGAACATCCAGCAGAAGTCATTAGTGTCAAAAATATGACAGATAAAAATGAAATTAAAGAGAAGGTTCTGGCAGCATATAAAAAACTTTAAGGAGGAAATAACTTATGGATTTTTTAATGTCTTTTATTAACTTTTTAGTATATGAGGTTTTAAATCAACCAGCAACTTTAGTTGGTTTAATGGCATTTTTGGGACTGGCACTGCTTAAAAAACCATTTTCTAAAATAATGTCAGGAACGTTAAAGAGTATCTTAGGTTTTGTAATCCTGGGTGCAGGTGCTAATGTATTAGTTGGCAGCCTGAATAATTTAGGCCCCATGATTCAGGAAGCATTCAATATTCAGGGTGTAATACCGACAAATGAAGCAATAGTCGCTCTGGCTCAGCAGACACTTGGGACTCAAACTGCTTTAATCATGGCTTTTGGTTTTATAGCTAATCTGCTTTTTGCAAGGTTTACACCCTTAAAATATGTATTTCTTACCGGTCATCATATTTTCTTTATGGCAGCCTTATTATCAGCGGTTTTAAGTACAGCAGGATTAACAGGAGTACCTTTAATAGCGGTTGGAGCTGCAATTTTAGGTTTTGTAATGGTTCTTTTCCCTGCTTTAGCAGAACCGTTTATGAAAAAAATTACCGGTGGTACTGATGTGGCACTTGGTCACTTTGGAACAACAGGCTATGTTGCAGCCGGTCTTGTTGGCAAAGTAGTTGGGGATCCGGAAGACAGCACAGAAGATATTAAAGTTCCTAAATATTTGAGTTTCTTAAAAGAATCAGTTCTTGCCACTATGCTGACTATGATCATTATTTTCTTTATAGTATCCTTAATTGCAGGTCGTGACATTTATTCTCAGTATTCAGGTGGACAGAGTATCTTTATGTTCGCACTGATGCAGGGTATTACTTTTTCAGCAGGTGTTCATATTATCTTAACTGGTGTAAGAATGATCATCGGTGAGATTGTTCCAGCATTTCAGGGCATTGGAGAAAAGTTAGTTCCGGATGCAAAACCTGCACTGGACTGTCCGATAACCTTTACCTACGCACCAAATGCAGTAATTATTGGTTTTTTATTCAGCTTTTTAGGTGGGCTTGTCAGCATGTTCTTCCTGGGACCTCTGGGTCTGGCTTTAATTATTCCTGGAATGGTTCCTCACTTTTTTACCGGAGCAACTGCAGGAGTATTTGGTAATTCCACAGGTGGTAAAAAGGGAGCAATGCTGGGTGCCTTTGTTAATGGAATCTTAATCTCATTCCTACCAGCACTCTTATTACCGGTTCTGGGATCACTGGGTTTTGCAAATACAACCTTTGGTGACGCAGATTTCGGGATTGTTGGGATAATAATTGGTTATATAGCGAAGCTGTTCGCTTAAAATGAAAAAGAGTACAAGATTATTTGAGTTATATAAATACTTAGTTGATCAGAAGGAGCCTGTTTCTATAAAGGTTCTTTCTGAAATTCTAGAAGTAAGCAGTAGAACAATTCGCTATGACCTGAATGAGATTAAAGATTTGATTCAAAAATATGAGTTAAAGCTGATTAAAAAACCAAATTTTGGTGTGCTGTTAGAAGGATCAGACGAAGAACAGTTTAAAGTCTTTGCAGAATTTAATAATTTTTATAACAGCCGGCATTTTAGATCAGCTAAAATGCGAAAATATCTTATTTTATACAGACTTTTTCAGAAAAAAGAACCAGTGTTAATTTTTGAACTGGCTGATATTTTAGATGTGAGTTCTGCCACTGTGAGCAAAGATTTAGATCAGGTAGAAGAATGGCTGCAGAACAGAAGTTTGAATTTAATTAGAAGAAGAAATTATGGAGTTCAAATTGAGGGAGCAGAAATTGATATCAGACATGCAATGAAGAGCCTGCTCAATGAAAGTTATGAAACAGGAAATATGATTGAATTATTAAATAAGAGCAATAAAAAGGTTGGTTTTAAGAGTCGTTTAGATCACGGATATAATGAGGAAATCAAAAATCTTCTGGGAGAGCTTAACCTGACAGAAATCGAAGACATAGTTAAAGTGGCTGAAGAAGAATTAAAGATTAGTTTTACCGATAGTGCTTTTACCGGTCTGATTGTCCATATTGCTTTTGCAATTTCTCGTCTGTTAGCTGAACAGGATATTAAAATTGCTCCCGCAAGACTGCAGGTGGTAAAAGATAAGCAAGAATATCAGATTGCAGAAAAAGTAGCCCGGCTGTTGGAAAAAAAATTCCCAGTTGATATTCCAGAAGATGAAATAGCATTTATTACAATTCATCTTATGGGTGCAAAAATGAGACAGGGAGAAGTTCAGACTGATTTAAATGAAAATGAGCTGAACTATCTGGTTCAAGAAATGATTAAAGTTGTTGGACAATATTTCACCGTCGATCTTGCAGCTGATAAAAAGCTGCATTCCGGACTTTTAATTCATCTGCAGGCAATAGTTAATCGAATAATCTTTGATCTGCCGATTAAAAATCCACTTTTAGAAGATATAAAAGAAAAATATGAAGAAGTTTTTCAAGCTTCAAAACTGGCAGCAAGATTGATCCAGAGTGAATTTTATGTAGAAGTCAGTGAAGATGAAATTGGTTATATTACAATTCATTTTGGGGCAGCACTGGAGAGAATCAATTATCAGGAGAAAAAAAAAGCAAGGGTAGCAATAGTCTGTTCGAGCGGTGTTGGAACTACCAATCTTTTAGAAGTCAGATTAAATAATGAGTTTAAGGTAATTGAGATAGTTGCCAGCCTTTCCAGTCTGGATTTAGAAAATAATGAGTTACTTGATGAGATTGATTTTATTATTTCTACTATTCCCTTGAGTTTGGAAAAAATAGATGTTATTGTAGTAAATCCATTTTTAAATGATAGTGATGTAGAAAAAATAAGAGCCTACCTTCGTAAAGAAAAAATTGAATATGGTATTTTTTCTGAAGAAGAAAAGGATAAACACTATCAGCCCGAAAAAATCATAGATCTTCTAAAACCATATCTGGAAAAAGATAAGCTGCAGGAGGCTTTAAAAAAAGTTGAAATGCACTTTGAATCAGCTCAAGAAAATGTTAAAAATAAGATACAGCGAAAAAAAGATGCCAGGGGTTTACTCAAGTTATTAAAGAAGGATCAAATTAGAATAATCGATGAACAAATTGACTGGAAAGAAGCCATTAATACAGCAGGTAAACTGTTACTTGATAAAAAAATAATTGAACCAGGATATATTAAAAGAATGATAGAAATTGTAGAAGCTAAAGGACCTTATATTGCAATTGCACCAGAGATCTGTCTTGCTCATGCAGGGATTGAAGATGGGGTTAATCAATCGGCAATTAGTCTATTAATAATCAGGGAAGGAATTAAGCTGGGTCATCAATTTGATCCAATAAAATTTATTTTTGTGCTGGCTCCAATTGATAAAAAAGGACATATGCCTGCTCTGACAGATATTATAGATTTTGCCAATAACCAGAAGCTGATGGAAAAACTAGCATCTGCAAAATCAGCGACATCTGCTTATAAAATGTTAAAAAATAATTATGAAAAAGAAATTGAATATTAATACTAAAAATAGAAAGGATGTTAAAATCATGCTGCAAAAAATAGCGAATTCTGTTAGAGTTTTATCTGCAGATACTGTGGAATATGCTGGCTCAGGTCATGCCGGGATGCCCTTAGGTTGTGCAGAAATTGGAGCTTATCTATTTGCAAGGGAAATGAAATATAATCCTGATGAGCCTGAATGGTTTAACAGAGATCGGTTAGTTTTGTCTGCCGGTCATGGTTCAATCTGGCTTTATTCTTTACTTCATCTAACCGGTTATGATCTCAGTCTTGAAGATCTTAAACAGTATAGGAAGTTTGAATCTAAAACCCCGGGACATCCAGAGTATGGTATAACTCCAGGAGTTGAGATGACTACTGGTCCTTTAGGTCAGGGCCTTGCTCATTCTGTCGGGATGGCCCTGGCCGAGGAAATTCTGGCTGACAAATTTAATAAAGAAAATTATAATTTGATTGATCATTACACTTATGTGGTTGCCGGTGATGGAGATCTGATGGAGGGAGTTAGTTATGAAGCAGTTTCCCTGGCCGGTAATCTGGGACTTGATAAATTAATTGTGATTTATGATCATAATGGGGTTTCAATTGATGGACCAACTGATATAACTTTCGACGAAGATATTGAAAAGCGGTTTTCTGCAGCTAACTGGCAGGTTATTTCTCCAGTTGATGGTAATGATTTTTTAGATCTGGAATATGCTTTTAACAAGGCAAAAGCCGATCAGAAACGGCCAACTTTGATCATAGCTGATACTAAAATAGCAAAAGGAATAACTGCTAAAGAAGGTCAGAGTTCTGCTCATGCTTCACCGCTCGGTCGAGAAGAAATTTTGGAAATGAAAAGAAAAGCTGATTTTCCAGAAGCTGAATTTAAGGTGCCGGAAGAAGTATATCAATATTTTAAAGAACACAAACAAAAATTAGCTGCTAATTTTGCTGACTGGGAAGAATTAAAAGATCAATATGTAAACAAGTTTGAACAGGAATACAGAGAGCTGCAGGCCGGAATTAATTTAAAGAGTGAGCTTGATTTTGCTGGCTCAAGCATTAATTTTGAAGAAAAAATGCCTCCTAGAAATTATTCAGGGGAGTATTACAGATATTTAGCTGATCAGATTCCCTATTTAATCGGTGGCACAGCAGATCTTTCTGCCTCAACCAGAATTAATCTTGATCAGTATTCAGATATTCAAAAAGAGAATTTTAGCGGCAGAAATATTAAATTTGGAATTAGAGAACATGCAATGGCAGCTGCAGCAGGTGGCATTATGCTGCATCAGGGTTTAAGACCTGTTATTGCTACTTATTTAACCTTTTCTGATTATATGCGGCCTTCAATCAGGATGGCGGCAATAATGGGATTACCTGTAATTTATGTATTTACCCACGATTCAATTTATGTTGGTCAGGATGGCCCAACTCATCAGCCAGTAGAGCAGCTTGAATCTTTAAGAATGATCCCCGGTTTGAGAGTTATCAGACCGGCAAATGGCAGAGAAGTTAAACTGGCCTGGGAAGCTGCAGTTAAAGAAAATAAAAAACCTGTGGCATTGGTGATGGCCAGACAGGCAGTAGATTCTTATAGTAAGGAAATAAGCAGTCTAGAATTTGAGAGAGGAGCTTTTATAGTTTCAGATACTGCTGAAGCAGATATTGCAATTATGGCTGCTGGAAGTGAGGTAGAAACTGCTTTAAAGGTTAAAAACCTACTTAAAGGAGATTATAAAGTACGGATAATTTCCACTCCTGAAAAAGAAAAGCTGCATCAAAACCAGAAATATTTAGAACAGCTGTTTGGAAATGCAAAATTGACTGTTGCCATAGAAGCAGGTAATCCTACGGGATGGTATAGAGTAATGAAAGGTAACTCATTAGTTTTTGGAGTTGAAGATTTTGGCTTCAGTGCTCCTGGAGAAAAAATAGCAGAAGAGTTTGGCCTGACTGCAGAAAATATAGCTAAAGAGATAAAAAACAATATTTAAATTTGATAAAAAATAGATTTAATTACAAAAAGCCCGCTGAGATAGCGGGCTTTGCAATATGGCTTAACTTTTATTAATTATTTTAATTTTATTCTTCAAATGGTTTGATAAAATAAAAGTTTTTCTCATCAGAATGCTCTTCATTATATTTATAACCATCGACTTCAATTTCTTTAATTTGATCAATGCTTTCAATTCTGTTTTTAATCAGCTGATCAAGCATTTTTCCTCGATTCTGCTTAACATAATAGCCAACTGTTTTCAGGCTGCCATCTTCTTTTTCTTCTTTAAAGTAAAAATCAATGATTCTCCCCTGATAATTTTTTTCGACTACCTTACTGTATTCATTTGAAGCCAGATTGAAAATTAAATCAACATCAGTAAAATAATCTTCCATTACTTCCTGCCAGTAATCATAAAGATTAGTTCCATCCGGTTTAAGCTTCATTTCCAGTCTGTAGGGCCAGATTTCTGTATCAGAATGGACTGGCCCATACATTGGGGAAAGAATGACCAGTTTTTCCTGGAGATATGAGAACTGATCCTGATCATAGCTATCTAGTTCAAGCTGTTTAAAAACAGCTCCATTATAGCATTCAATAGCTGGGATGGTCTGATCGTCAAAACTGTGTTCCTGATAGAGCTCATATGTTCTATCTAAAAGATTTCCCTGGATATCAAGTTCTGAAGCTAAATTTTCTTTTGAGAGTGATTTTAGACAATTAAATAATTTTTTGGTCTTTTTTTCTTTTAAAATATTTCCGCCTTCTTCTTTGCGATTTCTTTCGTGATTCTGTGTTTTGCTTGGTGATAAAATTATTTTCATTAAATTCATTCCTTTCTATTTTAATTTATATATTATTTTCTTATTTTAATTATTCAAGAAAGGAAAGATTATACCTTTAATCTGATAAATATAGTTATTTGGGAATATCTTTGATGATATTTATTCATTAAAAACTTGGTATCTTTCAATAGAAGAACGTTTTTCTTGATAATCTTTAGGAGAAATACCAACTTCTTTTTTAAACGATCTAAAAAAAGTAGAATAGTCTCCAAAATTCAACTTGGCGCAAACCTCACTACAGCTGTTATTATCTAGTAAAAGTCTTTTAGCTGACATAATTTTTTTATATCTGATATAACGTATAATTGAAACTCCAGCATGTTTTTTGAATATATGAGACAAATAAGACTTATTTAAATGAAAGTTATTAGCAAGTGAATCTAGAGAAATAGACTCATTGATGTGTTGATTAATATATTTAATAATATCTAACATACGTTCATTATATTTAATAGTTTCACTTTCTATTTTCTCTTTTCTGGTAAATAATTCATTAATTAGAATTAATAGTTGAACAAAAAGAGTTTCAATCATAAGTTCCGAGGTGTCATCTTTTTGATGAGCATATTCAATTATTTTTTTAAAGTAAGAGTATATTTTTTTATTTTTATCATATATTTTATTATGGTTAGCTTCTTTTCTATTTTCAAAGCATTCTAATAAATTAAAATTATAAGAATCATATTTTGATAAAACCCAGGGGAAGAAGTGAATTATAATTCTTTCATAGGGTTCATTTTTATTGAAAATTGGTTTGTGTAATTCTCGATTATTCATTATCAACAGAGTATTTTCTTTCAACTCATAAGCATGACCCTCAATGTAATAGGTAACATCTCCTTTTAAAAAATAGAACAGCTCATAAAAATCATGAAGATGCATATTAAATTTGTCATAATCGGTTATTTTTTTTGATTGCTTATAATCTACTTCCAAAAAATTATTATTTAAGTAGTAGTCATTTTTTCTCATGGTTTCACCTCATTTAAGATTTATTTATATTATATCTTATATTATATCTAAAGAATTGCAATATTTAAAGCAGAAAACTCAAAGATTAACGAGAAAAATTACTGTATAATTAATCTGAAGTTAACAATTCAGTACTGTTGACAATCAATTAGAATAGATTTAATTTATTAAATGATAAAAACTATCAAATTGGGGTGATAAATTCTAGATTTCAAAGAGCTTCAGTGTCTTAGATTTGTATTTATGTTAAAAGTTTAAGAGAATATATTAATTTTCAACTTAATTTAGGAGGATAATAAATGAAAAAAGTTGCTTTATTTTTAATTCTATTTGTTTTATCAGTTGTTTTAGTAGGTTGCAGTTCTACAGATGAAAGTGTAGGTGATTCAACTCAAAAATTGAAATTAGCCCATAATCTAAATGAGAGACACCCAGTTCATCTTGCCTTAGAAAGATTTAAAGAAACAGTAGAAGAAAAATCAGAGGGAAATATTGAAATAACAATTCATCCTAATGGACAGTTAGGATCAGAGTCACAGGTGTTAGAACAGCTTCAAGCTGGTGCTTTAGCGATGACAAAAGTTTCAGCAGCTGCTTTAACTTCTTATTCTGAAGGTTATAATGCCTTTACTTTACCATATGTTTTTGCAGATGAAGATCACTTTTTTAAGTCAATGGAGTCAGATGCAGTTCAGAAATTATATAATTCAACAGAAGAAAATGGTTTTATTGGTTTAACTTTTTATGATTCTGGCGCGCGTTCATTCTATCATGTTGATAAAGCAATTCTAACTCCAGAAGATTTAGACGGAGAGAAGATTAGAGTAATGGGTTTCCAATCTCAGATTGATATGATGAAAGCTCTGGGTGGAACTCCAGTAACAATGCCTTATGGTGATGTATATACTTCTATTCAGTCAGGAGTAATTGATGGAGCTGAAAGTAACCCGACTGCACTGACAAATGGTAATCATGGTGAGGTTGCAAAACATTTCTCTTTTGATGAGCATACAAGGATACCGGATATTGTGGTTATAAGTGCACAGATTTGGAATTCACTAACTGAAGAGCAGCAGGCTATAATTAAAGAGGCAGCTGTTGAGTCAACAGAATACCAAAAAGGTGTCTGGGATGAAGCTATATCTGAGGCTAGAAGTCAGGCAGAAGATGAGATGGATGTAACATTCCATGAAGTAGATAAAGAACCATTTAGAGAAGCCGTTCAGCCAATGCTGCAGAATTATAAAGATGAATATCCTGAAGTTAGAGAATTATTAAATGTATTTAAAGAACTTGAATAGTTTTTTTAGTAAAAAGGTCTGTAAAAAGACCTTTTTATTACTTTGTTTAAATTTCAAGAATATTTAAAGAGGTGAATTAAATGTTAAAAATAAAAAAGGGAATGAATAAGGTATTATCTTATCTGACAGCTTTTTTATTGATTTCAATGACTGCTTTAGTTATCTGGCAGGTTTTTACTAGATATATATTAAGAAACCCGAGTACTTTTACAGAAGAATTAGTAAGGTTCATGTTAATCTGGACCTCATTTTTAGGTGCTGCCTATACTTTTGGAATCCGGGGACATATGGCATTAATATTTTTGAGAAATAAATTGGTAGGTAAAAAGAAAAGAGCTCTTTATCTTTTTATTGATTTAATTATTTTAATTTTTGCTCTGATATTAATCAAAGGCGGAATAAACTTATCTTCTAATTTAATTCAGATTAATACTCCTATTCTGGGGGTTTCAAAAGGTCTTGTTTATTCTATAGTGCCAATTTCGGGATTTTTAATTACAATTTATCAGATTTTTAATATACGCGAAGATTTAGAGATGGAGATTAATTAATATAATTTTAGGAGGTTAAAAATGGGAAGTGCTGCAATAATATTATTATTTTCTTTTTTAATACAGCTTGGAATTGGAATTCCAATATCTATTAGTATCGGGATGTCAACTTTAATTACGGCATTAACTACTCTGCCTGTTGATATTGTGTTTTTTTCAATTGCGCAAAAAATGATTGGTGGTATTGACAGTTTTTCGTTACTGGCTGTTCCTTTATTTGTCTTTGCTGGTAATGTAATGAATAATGGTGGTATTGCAAAAAAATTGATAGATTTTGCTAAAGTTATTGGAGGAAGACTGCCTGGCGCTCTGGCCCACGCCAATGTGCTCGGAAACATGTTGTTTGGTTCTTTATCAGGTTCTGCTGTAGCTGCTGCGGCAGCGATTGGAGGAACCATGGGTCCAATTCAGGAAGAAGAGGGCTATGATCCTTCCTATGCTGCTGCAGTTAATATTGCCTCATCACCAACCGGAATGTTAATTCCACCAAGTGGGGTCTTAATTCTTTATTCACTTGTGGCAGGAGGAGTATCTATTTCTGCTCTTTTTGTAGCAGGTTATATTCCGGGGATTTTAATGGGATTATCCTGTATGCTGGTTGCTTATGTTTATGCCAAGAAAAATAATTACCCAGTAGCAGAAAAAGTTACTTTTAGAGAAGGTTTTAAAGTATTTCTGAAGGCGATTCCAAGTCTGTTATTAATAATTATAGTTATTGGAGGTATAGTAGCCGGTATTTTTACTGCAACTGAAGGTGCTGCTATGGCAGTTGTTTATACGATATTTTTATCTTATGTTTATGGAACTTTATCAATTAAATCTTTTAAGGATATAGTTCTTAAAACTGCTGTGACTACAGGAGTAATAATGTTTTTAGTTGCTTCATCTTCGGCTATGTCCTGGATTATGGCTTATACAGGTATTCCGCAGGCAATTAGTAATGCAATTCTTTCTGTTTCGGATAACCAAATAATTATATTATTAATTATGAATATTACTTTATTAATAGTTGGAACTTTTATGGATTTAACTCCAGCAGTACTAATATTTACGCCAATATTTTTGCCGATAGCCAAACAATTGGGGCTGCACCCGGTTCATTTTGGAATTCTTCTGGTTTTCAATCTTTGTATTGGAATAACAACTCCACCAGTAGGAAGTGTTTTATTTGTAGGCTGTAGTGTAGCTGGAATATCTATCGAAAAAGTTATAAAACCAATGATTCCATTTTTTGCAGTGCTTATTATCGCCTTACTTATTGTAACATTCATTCCAGAAATCAGCTTATTTTTACCAAGGTTATTTGGTTTATTATAATTACAGGGAGTGCTAGAAAATGATCTATAATAATTATTTGTTTAAATTTATTAAAATAGAAGATAATATATTATCATTTGAAGATGATTTTAATTCAGCTGAATCTAAAATCAAGGTGAAGCTATTTATACTAGAAGAAGATATTATCCGTGTTCTTTTTATAGAAGAAGAACTAGAATTAGATAGAACCTGGCAGGTGGCTCCAGGGATGGGGGATATACCATATGAAGGTAGAGATAAAATGGATACAGCTGTATTTTCACTGCCAGATTTTGAATGGAGTCAGGAAAATAATGATTTTAAAATTGAAACCAAAAAGTTAAAAGCAAAAATAGATCTAAATGGATTTAAAATAGACTGGTTTGCAAAGACTAATTCTGGCTGGATAAAGATTGCAGGTGATAGAAAAACCCAGAGTTATAATTTTAATAACAGTCTGGGAGATGGTATTTATCACTATCTGGAAAGAGATACTAAAGATCAGTACTTTGGCTTAGGAGAAAAAGCAGGAGAAACCGATCGATATGGTAATCGTTATCGGATGTTTAATGTTGATCCGATGGGTTACGATGCTGAGCAAACAGATCCGCTTTATAAACATGTTCCATTTTATATTACCAGAAATAAAGAAAACAAAATCTCCTATGGTTTATTTTACGATAACCTGTCAACTTCAGTCTTTGAAATGGGATCAGAGTTAGATAATTATCACGGTTATTATAGATACTATCACGGTAGACATGGGGATTTAGATTATTATATGATACTTGGCCCAGAAATAAGTGGGGTAACTGAAAAGTTTTCCTGGCTGACCGGAAAAACAATATTTGAACCAAAATGGAGTATAGGTTATTCAGGTTCTACTATGACTTATACTGATTCAGCTAATGCTCAGGAGAAACTGCTAACTTTTATTGAAGATTGTCAGGAACATGATATACCCTGTGATTCTTTTCAGCTCTCATCAGGTTATACATCAATTGATGATAAAAGATATGTCTTTAATTGGAATAAATCCAAAATACCTACTCCAAACAAAATGACTCAGGATTTTCATGATAATGGACTAAAACTCTGTGCTAACATAAAACCCTGTTTATTACAGGATCATCCAAAATTTGAACAGCTTAAATCTGAGGATATGTTCATAATGAATGAAGATCAGAGCAGTGCTGAAATAGCTCAGTTCTGGGATGATTTAGGAGCCTATCTTGATTTTACCAATTATAAAACAATTAACTGGTGGAAGGAAAATGTAAAAGATAAGCTCCTGGAATATGGTATTGATTCTACCTGGAATGATAACAATGAATATGAAATCTGGTCAGAAGAGGCAAAGGCAAATGGATTTGGAAAAGCATTAGATATTGAATTGATCCGGCCAGTACAGACCTTACTGATGATGAAAGCTTCTTATGAAGCTCAAAAAGAATATGCACCTGATAAAAGGCCATATTTAATTTCTCGCTCAGGCTGTCCCGGGATGCAGCGTTATGTGCAGACCTGGTCTGGAGATAACAGAACCAACTGGAAAACCTTAAAATATAACATAAAAATGGGAATAGGTTTAAGTTTATCAGGAATTTATAATTTTGGTCATGATGTCGGAGGTTTTTCAGGCTCAGCTCCTGAACCAGAATTATTTTTAAGATGGGTACAGAACGGTATTTTCCACCCCAGATTTACAATTCATTCCTGGAATGACGATAAAACAGTTAATGTTCCCTGGATGTACAGTGATGTATTACCTGGGATTAGAGAAGCAATTAAATTTAGATCAAAAATAACCCCATATCTCTATAATTTGCTTTATCAGTCATCTCAATTTTATTCTCCAATGGTTAAACCGACTTTTTATGACTTTGAAGAAGATGAAAACACTTTTAAAGAAAATGACGAATTTATGCTGGGTGATTATCTTTTAGTTGCTTCTGTTGTTGAAAAAGGGAAAAGAAAAAGAGATGTCTACCTGCCAGATGGTGCTTACTGGTATGATTATCATTCTGATAATTTTTATGAAGGTGGAGATGAAGTTATTCTGGAATCCCCCTTAGAACAATTCCCTTTACTGGTTAAAGAAGGGGCCATTCTACCTGTTAATGAAGCTGAAATAACATTTGAGAATAAGGATGAAGATAAAAGAGCTTTTGAGATTTTCCCATTTATTAACAAGGGAAAAGAAAGTTATACTTTATTTGAAGATGATGGCTGCAGCTATGAATATCTAGAAGGTAATTATGCTGAGATTACAGTAGATATGAGCTGCGATCAGGAAAATATTAAAATAAACATTGAAAAAACTGGAGCTTATAATCTTTCCTATGATGATATAAAACTTTATTTTCCAGAAGCAGAGAAAAGAGAAATTATTGTAAATGGAGAAAAATTAAAAAGCGGTAAAAATACTTATACTTATCTAATTTAATTGGAGGTGAAAATTATTGAAAGAATTTATGAATGAAAATTTTCTTTTAGAATCTGAAATAGCTGAGTCTTTATTTCATAATTATGCAAAAGATATGCCAATCTTTGATTACCACTGTCATTTAAGTCCTCAAGAAATTGCTGAGGATAAAAAATATGAAAATATTACAGAAGTATGGTTAGCAGGAGATCACTATAAATGGCGAGCAATGCGCAGTAATGGGATAGAAGAAAAATATATAACTGGTGAGGGAAGTGATTATCAAAAGTTCTTAGCCTGGGCTAAAACTGTGGAGAACTGTATAGGAAATCCTTTATATCACTGGACACATTTAGAATTGCAGAGATTTTTTGATATCCATCAAACTCTGAATGAAGAAACAGCCAGTAGAATCTGGAATAAGGCTAATAAATTACTGGCAGAAGATGAATTTTCTGCCCGCAATTTAATGAAAAAAATGAATGTTAAAGGGGTTTGTACTACTGATGACCCGATAGATAGTCTAGAATATCACAGGACAATTGCTAAAGATGATGATTTTGATATTAAGGTATTACCTACTTTTAGACCTGACAAAGGAACTAAAATTGCTGAGCCCGGATTTTCTGACTGGTTAACTGAACTTGAAAAATTAGTTGCAAAGAAAATAGAAAGTTATGATGATTTTCTTGCTGCCTTGAAAAGTAGAGTAGAATTTTTCCACAGATGTGGTTGTAGATTAGCTGATAATGATCTGCCTTATGTTATGTATCAGAGAGTTAAAATTGAAGATCTGAGAAATATTTTTAAGAAAGCAGTTAAACAAAAAGAGCTGACAAAATTAGAAAAAGACCAGTTCAGAACAGAAGTGCTGCTGTACTTAGCTGAACTTTATTCAGAATTAGGATGGGTAATGCAGCTGCATATTGGAACACTCAGGAATAATAACAGTCGAATGTTTAACAAAGTAGGTGCTGATAGTGGTTTTGATTCAATTTCAGACTGTCAAATAGCCAGACCATTATCTGATTTTTTGGATGCACTAGATTTGAATGATAATTTGCCTAAAACAATTTTATATACTAATAATCCTAATCATAATGAAGTTATTGGTACAATGATCGGCAATTTTCAGGGGGATGGAATTCCAGGTAAGCTGCAATTTGGTACTGCCTGGTGGTTTAATGATCATATTGATGGAATGCTTAATCAATTAAAAACTTTAGCAAATCTGGGAGTATTGAGTACCTTTGTGGGAATGTTAACTGATTCCAGAAGTTTCTTGTCTTACCCGCGCCATGAATATTTTAGAAGAATACTATCTAATTTATTAGGGGAATGGATCAATAAGGGCTATTATCCAGATGATGATAAGAAAATAAAAAAAATTATTCAGGATATTTCGTTTTATAATGCAGAAAAATATTTTGACATACATCTATCAAATTATTAATTCACCAATAAGATCAATTGAATGATCTGAGTTGTGGAATTTATCTATTATAAACGCTATTAAATTTCTAATTAGTTCAAGTTTATTTTGCAATTAAGCTTTGTAATAAAAAATAATAAACTGCCACAATTAACAGTAGAATTTGTTGAAATTATAATAATTAGTGGAGTATCAAAAAATAATCTCTGAAAATAACTAATTTTTCTTGACACCACTAAAAAGATATAGTACAATACTACTTGTGACATAAGTGGAGAGATGTCCGAATTGGCTAAGGAGCCGGACTTGAAATCCGGTGAAGCCGAAAGGTGTCAGGGTTCGAGTCCCTGTCTCTCCGCCATTGAATATTAAGGGCTGATGCCCATTTAGAGACCTGCCGAGAGGCGGGTCTTTGTGTTTTGGGGTTGAATCCTGCAATTTGAATTTCAGAATCAAATTGTTTTGAAATTTGCAGGATTTTTAAATTTTAGCTTGAAATTAGTAAAATATAGCATAAGGATAACTTTTAGCTAATTAATCATAGGGTCATATAATTAAAATAACTATTTAACAGAAGGAGAATATAAATGGTACATAATCCAACATATAGAGTTATTTCTATATTACAAGCTGTTTCTAATCATCAAGATGGATTTACACTTAGTGAGCTAACTAAAGAAACCGATATTCCATTAGGAACAATTTCACCAATATTGAAAACACTATTGGACTATAGATTTTTAGAATTAGATAGTTCTACAAATAAATATACAATAGGGATTCAATCATATTATATTGGTTCTTCCTTTGTTAGTAAAAATTCTACTCTTGATTTAATACGTCAGGAGATGAATTCACTCTCAAATGATTGTAATGAGACTTGTCAGCTAGGTATCTTAAAAAAAGGGCAGGTCTTTTATTTAATCAAGGTAGAAGGTCAAGAGCCAATTCGAATTGTTTCAGAAGTAGGGAAAAGTCTTCCTGCCTATACTACAGCACTTGGAAAGGCGATTTTATCTCGTTATACAGAAACAGAGCTTGAAGAGCTTTATCCAGATGGTTTAAAAGCATTAACTTCTAATACAATTACAGATATGGGTATTTTAAAAGATCAATTAAAGGATGTTAAAGCTACTGGTTTTGCAATAGAAAATGGAGAAAGTGGAGAACACACAAGCTGCATAGCTGTCCCAATTCATCAAAATCATGAGATAGTTGCTGGTTTAAGTGTTGTTTATCCCAGTTTTAGAGAAACAAAAGAAAAACGAGATTTTATCAAAGCAGCTTTATTAAAATATAAAAATAATATTGAGAAGATTTTAGTGGAGCATAATTTAATATAAAAATCTAGAAATAGCCCAGATCTATAATTATTATAGTTCTGGGTGTTTTTTTATGTCTAAAAGATTATGTTTAATGACATAGAAATAGTTTAGATAGGTCTTTTTATTTTGCTTATTTTATAGAATAGGACCGGACATTTGTCCTAAATGTAAATAAATTAAAAAAATTCTAAAACAAAACTTGATTTTCGTATATAAATAAGATATCATATATACGAAAGAGAATACAATACAAAAAAAGGGTGATGTCAGATGAAGTACAGAAGTGAAAAAACTTTACGAGGAACTGAAAATCAATATTATCGAGCAACTTATAAGTCGATGGGATATTCAACTGATGATTTAAAGCGTCCGATTATTGGTATTGCTAACTCATGGACTGAAGGTGTACCAGGACATTTTAATTTGCGTCAGGTAGCACAAAGAGTAAGAGATGGTATTTATCGTGCTGGAGGAACACCTGTTGAATTTGGAACTATTGCTTGTTGTGATGGGATGGCCCAGGGACACGATGGTATGCATTATATTCTACCTTCTAGGCAAATTATTTGCGATAGTGTAGAAACTTTTGCTCAAACACAATTAGTAGATGCTCTGGTATTATTAGGATCTTGTGATAAGATTGTGCCAGGTATGTTGATGGCAGCAGCCAGACTGGATATTCCATGTATACTTCTTCCTGGTGGACCAATGGAAGGTGGTATTGTATTTGATGGAAGAGAGTCTGACCAGACATCAAGTATAGAAGCACTGGGGATGTTGAGTGCTGGTAAAATTACTGAAGATGAATACACTGTTTTAGAAAATTTAAGCTGTCCCAGTTGTGGTTCCTGCTCTTATCTTGGAACAGCAAATACTATGTGCTGTTTATCAGAAGCTTTAGGAATGACATTACCCGATGGTGCAATGATTCCTGCTACTTCAGCAGATCGCCTGAGAATTGCTGAAAAAACTGGCATAAAAATTGTAGAATTAACTAAACAAGAAATTAGTGCACGTAAGATTATTACAAAAGAAGCTATTCGCAATGCTATTAAAGTTTGTCTGGCTATTAGTGGAAGTACTAATGCTGTTATGCATTTAACAGCAATTGCACATGAAGCAGAGTTAGATATGGATGTATTAGCTGAATTTGATAAATTAAGCCGTAAGACTCCTCAAGTTGCTAAAATTAATCCAGCTAGCCAGTATAATTGTGTTGATTTTCATAAAGCTGGGGGAGTACCACGAGTTATGGAATCTTTAAAAACAAAATTAGATCTGGATGCTTTAACAGTTACTAATCAGACAGTTGAGAAAAATATTTCTGATCATGTTTATCAATATCCAGAAGATACAAGAGTAGTTCGTTCAGCAGAAGAACCTTTTGGATTTGAAGGTGGGGTAGCTGTATTAAGAGGTAATCTAGCCCCTGATACAGGTGTAACTAAACCAGGAGCCTTTGATAAGAGTCTATATCACTTCACTGGTGAAGCTATTTGCTTTGATAGTGAAGAAGAGGCGGAAGAAGCTATTTTGAATGGAAAAGTTAAAGCTGGTCATGTAGTAGTAATTCGCTACGAAGGACCAAAGGGTGGACCTGGAATGCGGGAAATGTTTAAGGCTATGAAATATCTCTATGGACGTGGTTTAGGTAAAACAACAGCTCTTATAACAGATGGTAGATTTTCCGGCACAAATAATGGATGTTTTGTTGGCCATATTTCTCCAGAAGCAGCAGAAGGTGGACCAATTGCAATTGTAAATGATGGCGATAAAATTGAAATTGATGTAGATAATCGCAGTCTGAAATTGTTAGTAAGTGATGAAGAAATTGCAGAGAGATTAAGATCCTGGCAGCGTCCTGAGCCAAAATTCAAGCGAGGATATTTAGGACTTTATGCTAAACTTGCAGCCTCAGGTTCTGAAGGCGGTATATTAAAGACTGAGCAATTATAAATACTATAAATTGAAAAGAGGTGAACTAAATGAGTGTATCAGCTATAGGCGCTATATTGGCATTAGTTATTGCAATTATTCTAATCTTAAAGAAGGTTCCTCCAACCTATGCGATGATAATTGGAGCAATCATCGGAGGATTAGTTGGTGGAGTGGGTTTATTTAATACTGTTACATATATGATAGATGGCACCAAAAATATTGTTTCTGCTGTAATAAGAATTGTAGTTGCTGGTGTTCTCGCAGGAACATTAATTGAATCAGGGGCAGCAGCACGAATTGCAGAGTCCATTGTGGAAAGACTTGGCAGTAAAAATGCAATACTGGCAATGATACTTGCTACTTGGGCTTTGACTGCTGTAGGCGTTTTTGGAGATGTAGCTATAATTACTGTCTCTCCCATCGCTATTCAGATTGCCCAAAAGGTAGGCTATAGAAAACTAGGTATCTTGATTGCTATGATCGGAGGAGTTAAAGCCGGGAATGTAATGAGTCCTAATCCTAATACTATTGCAGCCGCCGAAACTTTTAAAGTTCCACTTACTTCTATGATAGCAGCAGGTATTCCAGCTGCAGCTGCAGCAATTGTTATTACATTGATTATTGCAAAGCGTTTATCACATCATGGAACAGAAGTAGTTGCAGAACATATTGTAAGTAGAGATGAAGATCTTCCTGGTCTAGTAGCCTCACTTTCGGGACCTGCAGCTACTATTCTTCTTTTACTGGGGCGTCCACTTTTTAATGTAACTATTGATCCTTTAATTGCTCTACCAGTTGGAGGCTTGGTAGGAATGATTGTAATGGGAAAAGTAAAGCATATTATTCATTATTTAGAATTTGGTTTAGAAAAAATGAGTGGAGTTGCAATGCTGTTGATTGGAACAGGTACTTTAGCCGGAATTATTGCTAATTCAACTCTAAAAGTAGTAATAATAGATGGTTTGAATTCGGTTGGTTTACCAGCATTTTTACTGGCCCCAATTTCTGGAATTTTAATGGGCGCAGCGTCAGCTTCTTCCACAGCTGGCACAACTCTGGCAAGTCAGGTGTTTGGGGGAACTATTTTATCATATGGAGTAGGCTCCCTGGCTGCAGGTGCAATGGTTCACTCGGGTAGTTTTGTATTTGATGGTCTTCCTCATGGATCATTTTTTCATGTTAGTGCGGGAACTGTTAATATGCAGATTAAAGAAAGACTAAAATTAATTCCTTACGAAGCATTTATAGGGTTTTGTATGGTAACTACTTCTACAATTTTATATGGAGTAATTAAAATATTAGGATAGGTGAGAAATATGAAAGCTGAAATTATAACACCATCATTAACAATATTTAATGATGACGGAAGTATTGATTATGGTGGGAATCGCAAGTTAATAAGACATTTAATTGATAATAAAGTAGATGGAATCGTACCGCTGGGAAGTACAGGCGAATTCACTTCGCTTTCATTTAAACAGAAAAAAGATTTTATAGACTTTTATTTATCTGAAATTGATGGAAGTGTTAAAGTATTACCTGGAACAGGATGTATAAATTATCAGGAAACAATTGAACTCTCTAATTTTGCTCTAGCTAAAGGTGCTGAAGGAGTACTTATTATCGGGCAGTATTATTATGCTATGACTCAAGCAGATATTTTTCATTACTATGATTATTTAGCTAAGCAGATTGAAGGGAATATATATTTATATAATTTTCCTGCCCGGACCGGTACTGACATTACTCCGGAAACAGTATTACGTCTACTGCAGAATAATAAAAATATTATAGGAATGAAAGAATCAGTTTCAACATTTACCCATACAAAAGATATTATGCAGTTAATTAAAACTGAATTTCCTCAGTTTAAAATGTATTCAGGTTTTGATAATCAGTTTTTAGATAATATTGATTATGGAGGTCAAGGATCTATAGGTGGTTTATCCAATATTTTACCTGGTCTTTGGTCAAAATGGGCTAATGCTAAAGAAGATGATCTTTATAATGAAGTCATTAGTATTAAAGAAAAAATTCTTTCGCTTATGAAATTATACCAAATTGAGTATAATTGCTCAGGTCTTTTCAAAGAATTATTGAAAGCAAGAGGATTAGATATCAATACTACAACACTATTTCCTTTTGAGGATGTAAAAAAAGAATCAATAACAGAAGGTTTAGAACTTATTTCGCAGGTAATGGATGAATAGAATATAAAAAAATTGAATTAACTACTTAAAAAGGCTTCTCTGCTAAGTTCAGAAAAGTCTTTTTTGTATATATAGCTATAATAATTCACTAACATTACATAAAAATATTTAAGCATTGTCAAATTTAAGTTATTGATAAAGTATATTATCTATCAAATTAATCCATTAGAAAATGATAAATATTATTTTTGGAGAAAAATAATGTGGTGATTGATGGTTTTTCTCTTAACAAGAACGACATTTTATTATTTTAAAAGTAAATTAATGAACATTTTAAAAGGAATTAATTTCTTTTTGCAGAATACTAATAGTTAGTTAGACTAGAATATCAGTCTAAATGTGAATTTAAGTATAAAAGTATTTGTTACTAAAATCATTTTAGAACTGATCTAATAAAGCTGCTCAATAAGTAGTCAGGGCTGCAGAAAATGCAGCTTAAAAGCAATAGATTTTTGGTATAAAAATACTAAAGAAATAACTGTAAAGGAGGATGCAAATGTCAACCAGCCGCGATATACAGGCTAAATTAACAAAAGAGAATATTTATAAAAATGCTGTCAAATTGATTCAAAAAAAGGGTTTTGATAATATTTCTGTTAATGAAATTTGTGATAGGGCAGATGTTTCTGTGGGGACTTTTTATTATTATTTTAAAAGCAAAGAAAATATTTTATTTGAGATATATAAAAAATCAGATAATTATTTTGAAAATACAGTTTATGAAAATTTAAAGTCAGAGAACAGCCTGGAGAAGGTGAGAGAGTATCTTTTTCATTATATAAAGTTTGTCAAAAGTGAGGGTATCGATATGGTAAAAAAACTCTATATACCAAACAATAAGCTTTTTATTAAAAAGGGAAGAGCTATGCAAACAATTTTGGAAGATATTATTGCAGAAGGACAGCAGAAGAATCAAATATCGAATAGAATGACTCCGAAAGAAGCTGTCAGATTTTCTTTTGTAGTAATGAGAGGAGTTGTCTTTGACTGGGCTGTTAATGATGGCAGTTATGATATTATAAATTATTCAGAATCATTTATAGACTCTGTCTGTGACTATCTTTCTATTAAACAAGAAGATTGTTAAATATAATTTAAAAATAAAGCTGTTTATGTATTTTGACAGTATTATTATTTTGTGATAAACTGAACGCATTCAGTGAATTAATTCACTGAATAGAATCTATAGAACATTCAGGGAGGTGATTTGCTAAGTAAAGTAGTGCTTAGTTTTTAAGTAGTAAATATTTTAGGGGATAACTAAAAGTTTTAAAGTAAAAAGGGAAAAATATATTTTTTTGATATTAAAGTTAATTTTTTCACAAAAAAGCACTATCAAACAAATTTCAAAAATTAACAAAAAGAAGGGAAGATAAAAAAATGAAAAAGTTATCAATTATTTTATTTTCAGTAATGCTTACTTTATCATTATTGGTTACTCCTGCAGGAGCAGCAGTAATGAGTCTGGAAGCAGGTACATATAGTGGTAATGGAGAAGGGATGAATGGAACAATTGAGGTTAAAGTTACAGTCGCTAAAGATGAAATTACTAATATTGAAGTAGTTTCAGAAAATGAAACCGATGGGATGACTGATGCTGTATTTGAGAAAATACCAGAGGATATTCTTGCTTATCAGTCATTAGCAGTAGATGCAGTTTCTGGTGCAACATTTGCCAGTAAAGGGCTGTTAGCTGCAGTTACAGATGCATTAAAAAAAGCAGGTGCTGATGTTGATTTCTTAAAAAACAAAAAAATTGAAAAAAAAGCAGCTAAGAAGATAGAAGATAGAACTACGAATGTAGTTGTTATTGGAGGTGGTAATGCAGGTTTAGCTGCTGCAGTGACCGCCAGTGATCAGGGAGCCGATGTAATTCTTCTAGAGAAAATGCCGATGCTTGGGGGGAATTCAATTAGAGCCGGTGGAGCCTATAATGCAGTTGATCCAGAAAGACAAAAAGAGCAGGGGATAGAAGATTCTGTAGAAAGACATTTTTATCATACATATACTGGTGGTGATAAAGAAGGTAAAATCAAATTGATTTATACCCTGGTTGATAATGCAAATAAAGGGATAGATTGGTTGGAAAGTATGGGCATGGGTTTTGAAGATGAAATATTTACTGTACTTGGTGCACTCTGGCCCAGAAGTCATGCACCCAGTGAGCCAGTTGGAAACGGATTTATAAACACTATGCGCGATCAGGCAGAAAAAAATGGTGTAGAAATTTTACTTAATACAAAAGCAGAAGAACTGATTACAGAAGATGGACGAGTTGTTGGAGTTAAAGCCAGCACAGAAGATGGTAATTTTGAAATCAGAGCCAGCCAGGGTGTGGTTATGGCAGCAGGTGGATTTGCGGCAAATGTTGAAATGAGAAAGAAATATAATCCTCTGCTAGACGAAAAAACTAAAACAACCAATCACCCTGGAGCTACTGGTGATGGAATCGTTATGGCAGAAAAAGTAGATGCGGATCTGGTTGGGATGGAATATATTCAGAGTCTTCCTTTAGGTGATCCCAAAACAGGCTCACTCAAAGGTTGGGCAGGTATGAGTGTTGAAAACTATATTTTTGTCAACAAAAATGGTGAGAGATTTGTCAGTGAATCAGATAGAAGAGATGTAATGACAAATGCACTTATCGATCAGCCAGATAGCTTTATGTATATAGTATGTGATGCGCATTCCATGCCGGCTGGGTCCAAAAACTCATTTAATGAAACAATTGAAGAGCTTGTAGCCAAAGGTAAAACTCTCAAAGCTATGACCATTAAAGGACTGGCAGAGAAAATGAATGTAGATCCTGAGGCATTTGCTCAGACAATTGAAAAGTATAATAAAGCTGTAGAAACTGGAGATGATGAGTTTGGTAAAACATTATTTGACAAAAAGTTAAATAAACCTCCTTATTATGCAAGTCCAAGAGTACCTACAGCTCACCATACAATGGGTGGAATTAAAATTAATTCGGATACCCAGGTAATTGATACAGATGGCAATGTTATCCCCGGCTTTTTTGCTGCTGGTGAGGTAACAGGTGGTATCCATGGAACAAATAGATTAGGTGGTAATGCTCTGCCTGATACAATTGTGTTTGGTAGAATTGCAGGAGAAGCTGTAGTTAAAAATTCACCTGCAGAAATAAAATAATTAATGATTAAATTAGGCTGCCCTTTAGAAATAAAAATTTTAAAGGGGGCCTTTTATCTTAAATAAGTCAACTGGAGTGACAATGGTTTATGAAGAAAAAGGAAATAATAAGTATTATAGTTTTACTGCTGATTTCTCTTGCTTTTATATTCTTTTTTAATATTGATTCAAATAAAGAAGCCAAAAAAATTATTGAGGTTCAGGTTGGAAGTCAGATTTATCGCAGAGTTGTTATAAAAAATAATGATTATGAAGAAACTATTCCTATCAAAAGCAATTTCGGTTTGAATATATTAAAAATATATAATGGTGGAGTCGAAATGATTGAAGCAGACTGCAGAAATAAAGTTGGAATAAATACAGGCTTTATTAGTGAACCAGGTAAAATGATAGTATGTCTGCCGCATCAAGTCCTGGTTCAGATTAAAGGAATGGATTAAAAAAGAAGGGGGAGAAAACATTGACTAGAACAAAGAAGCTTGTGATAATTTCACTGTTTGTATCCCAGGCCATAGTTTTAAGTATTTTTGAACGTATGATTCCAATTAATTTTGCTGTTCCGGGTGCCAAACTTGGCCTGGCTAATATAGTTACAATTATATCTATATATATATTTGGTCTGCGCGAGACAATACTAATTGTTCTTTTAAGAACATTTATGGCCTCAGTTTTTGGAGGAACTTTTCTAACATTTTTGTACAGTGTTTCAGGTGCTCTGATAAGCCTGGTGGTTATGTATTTATTAAAAAAAATTCCCAAAGAGGAATTTACTATTGTTGGTATCAGTGTATTTGGCTCGATCTCTCATAATATTGGTCAAGTTATTATGGCAGTATTGATAATTAAAAACATTAATATTGCCCTTTACTTACCAGTGCTGATTATTATTTCTATTCCTACAGGTCTATTTGTAGGTTATAGTTCTAAAAAAATGCTTAAATATTTAAGTAAAACAAAATTTTTAAGGACCTGTATAATTTAGAAAAATATTTTTTTGTTTTTATACATATTTTTATCTGCTAATTCATAACAAACCTGGATGTCCCTACTCTCGTCATTTGCGGTAGAGATTCCTAAAGAAATTTTAAAATCTGCAGGGTATTCATTTTTATGATTTTCTTTTTCAAAATTTGTAGTTATTCTGTCTGAAATTTTTTCAGCTTCTTTTCTGGTTGTTTCAGCCAGAAGAATAACAAATTCATCTCCACCTACTCTTGCCAGGATATCTTCACTTCTCAGGCTGGATTTAATTATTTCTGCTGCTTTTTTGATATAAAAATCTCCTTTAAGGTGGCCAAATTTGTCATTTACTTTTTTTAAATTATCCAGGTCACCGATTATAATACTCACCGGATATTTTTTTGAACTGTTTAACTTATCAATCTCCTTTTTGAGATAATGTCTATTATAGACACCTGTTAATTCATCATGAAAAGATAAATATTCAATTTTTTGCCTCTGTTCAACTTTTTTGCTAACATCAATCAAGTTAGCCAGCAGATAACCATTATTAAGAGGTTTAATTCTGAATTCGATATATTTTTTATCTCCAGCTTTAGTTTTAATTTTTAAAGTCCGATTGTAATCTTCTCCCCTTTTCATTTTCTGTTCATAAAAAGATTTAACTTCTTTTCTTTCATCTAAATCATCATAAGCTGCTTCAAACCACTGCTCCACAGTCTTGATATCTTTTAGTGAATATCCGGTTATTTCTGTCATTAAATCATTAATAAAAACAAGTGAACCCTCTTTGTTAGAGATTACTATTCCGACTGTTAAATTATTAAAAACTGTCTCTATACTCAGATCTTCAAAAATTGTTATCATCCCCTTTTACGGCTAAAAATTTGCACAAATCTTATTTATTAATTTTATCACAAAAAGAATAATATATAAAAATAAATAATAATATAATGCATTTTTTTTGGCTTGTTTTATTCTCTGCAGGACAATAAAACAAGTGAAAACTTTAATTATTGTTTAATAAAAGGAAAACCATTAGTTTTGAATAAGTATATTTATAATAAGCGTAAATATTTTTAATATATTTATATAGAGGGACTGGTGAGCAAAAATGAAATTATTTGCCGGACTTGATATTGGTACAGATGGTGCCAGAATTGATGTCCTCACCGAAAATTTGGAATTAAAATATGAGAAGTCTATTAATTATGAACTGATTTCGCCCCAGCAGGGATGGGCAGAACAGGATCCTGATCAAATTTTCGATACAGTCTATTCTCTGCTGGCTGAAGGGATAGAAAAGTTTGGTCAGGAAGACTTATATATTATTTTTTCATCAGTAATGCATAGTATTATGGCTGTTGATAAGCAGGGAAAAAGGTTAAACAATTTAATTATTTGGGCCGACAGCAGGGGAGAAAGATATCGAGATCAGTTAAGTGAAGATTATGATTCAGATTTATTCTATTCCAGAACTGGCTGTCCTCTTCATTCTTCCTACTGGCCTGCTAAAATAATGTGGCTAAAAGAAAATGTTTCTGAGAAAATAGATAAATATGTTTCTATTAAGGAATATATTATTTTTCGTTTAACCAACGAATGGAAAACGGATTATGCTCTGGCCTCAACCTCTGGAATTTTTAATTCATTAAAAAAGGAATATGATAAAAAAATATTGAAAATACTTGCTTTGTCTGAAAATGATTTAGCAGATGTTTATTCCGGCCATCATATCTTTAAATTTAAAATTAAAAACAGAGAAGTCAATGGGATTTTAGGTTCTACAGATGGAGCTCTGGCTAATCTGGGGGCCGGCTCTATAAATAAAAGTAAAATTGTCTTAACAGCTGGTTCAAGTTCAGCAGTCCGCTACACTTCCTCTGAATATACTCATGATCCGGAGGGGAGGGCCTGGAATTATTTTATTGATCAGGACTTTTATATAATTGGTGAGGCTACTAATGGGGCCGGGGTAGTTTTTGACTGGTTTAAAAATATATTAAGCTATGATGATATAAAAAAATTCAGCAGCGAAAATCTGCCTCAAATACCATACCAGGGGAATGAAATTATCTATATCCCAACAATGATGGGAGAAAGAGCTCCCAGTTATAATGAAAAAACAAGAGGGTTTTTCTATGGGCTTTCTTTAAATCACAGCCGGGAAGACCTGGTTCTTGCTGTTTATGAAAGTATTGCTTTTCACCTGAAGCTTATTTATGAAGATCTTCTAAGATTAAATAATTGTGAGCAAATTGATCTTATTATGACCGGAGGTCTGGGGCTGACAGATCATTTTATGAAATTACTTTCTTATTTACTTGGTGAAATTAAATATATTCCTGATTATAAACAGAATACAGCTGTAGGAGCTGCTATGCTGGGAATTAAAGTTGTTGACGGAATATCTTATTCGGAGATGCTTAAACATTTTCCGGACTATAAGCTAGTTATTAATAAAAATGACTCTGATTTCACTTCTTATCTGGACTCAAAGTATCAGCATTTTTGTGAAGTCTACCAACATCTGCAGAAAAATTATGAAGTGTTTACTTTAAATAAAACATAATTTAGAAAATAGTTCGCGAAACCCTCTGAGAGGCGGGCTTTTTTTATTTATCTCAAATCATGTTATAATTATTAACAATCAAGAATTATGTTAATAATTATAAAGGAAGGTGAAGATTATTAAAGTTATAGCTTTTAATGGTAGTCCAAAATCAGAAGGTAACACTTATCACGCTTTGAAAATTATGGAGTCTGAATTTGAGAAAGAAAAAATTGAGGTTGAAATTATACAGGTTGGTAATAAAAAAATAAGAGGCTGTCTGGCCTGTAATGAATGTGTTAAAAGTCAGGATGAACGCTGTATTATCGATGATCAGGTAAATGGCTGGATTCAAAAAATGAAAAATGCTGATGGAATTATCCTGGGTTCACCAGTTCATTACGCGGCAATCGCAGGGACAATGAAATCATTCTTAGATAGAGCCTTTTATGTAGCAAGTGTGAATGGAATGATTTTTAGGCATAAGGTTGGAGCACCTGTTGTAGCTGTAAGAAGGTCAGGCGGGTTACCCACTTTCAATCAATTAAGTAATTATCTTAACTACTCAGAAATGATGATTCCAACTTCAAACTACTGGAATGTTATCCATGGAACCAGTCCAGGTGATGCTTTAAAAGATAAAGAGGGTAAACAAATCATGAGAGTTTTAGCAAAAAATATGGCTTATTTGATGAAACTAAAAAAAGCAGGAGAAAATGAAGTGAAAGCACCTGAACAGGAGAAAAAAGAATTTATGAATTTTATCCGAGAATAATATAAAAGTAGGTGCTGGTTATGAATAGAAAAATATTAAAATTTGTTGTTATAATATCAATTATTATGACAGGTGTTTTATTGCTGAGACATTATGGTCTAGATGAATATGTGACCCTGGCAAATATCACAAATCTCAGACAAAATATTGATCAGTATGGATACTGGGGGCCTTTTATGCCCAAAATTATATTTATGGCCTTACAAATATTAAATTTGCCACCTATTTTATTTTTTCCTGGGTAGGTATGCTGCCCGGAACAGCTGTCTACTGTTTTGCAGCCGGTTCAATAGCGGGTGGAGGGAGTTTAAAGAATACAATATTTTATCTATCAATTGCCGGAGTTGGTTTTGTGATTTTATCTCTGCTTCCAAAATGGATCAAAAAAAAATAATGATTTGATTGATTAAGATGAATAGTAAAAATCAGATTATAAAAATGCTAAATGTTGAATAAGTATTAATAAAAGAGGTCTGCTTTTAAAAGCGGGCCTTTTTTAACTTTCAAGAGGATTTATTTTAGAAATAAGTTAAATATAGTGTGTGATAAAAAATAAAAGTAGATAAAATTTCAAGACAACGTATGTAGACTTTTTTCAGCTTTGGAACTGGATGCAGCTAGTAAGAAACATGTATTAAAAATAGAGTGCATTTACTTTTAATACATAAAAGAAAATAAAATTTATTTTAAAGAAAATAAAGGAAATATCACCTCTATCATGAATTATATTAATAACAAAAAATATTTTTTTGAAAGGGGTAATTTATGTGAAAAAAACAATTATACCATTTTTTATATTATTCATTTTAATATTTAGTTTTTCCGTTTATGCTCTTGATGATAGTACTCTATATAATGTTTATAATTTTCGAGTTAATGCAGATTTTGAAATTGATATGGGAAGCCGATTCAATAATATGATATGGGTTCCTGCTTCAAGTCTAGGAAAACCAGAAATAAATAAAGTTGATATTTATGATTTGAAAAATGATATAAAAATGGCCCAAAAAGAAATTGATAATGTTTATGAAGCTCTAATGTTTGTGAATTTATTTTTTGATAGTTCAAGCGGGAACTTGAAAGTTAGATCTAAAAATATAGAATGGGAATTCTCTGAACCAATTGAATTAGTGTTTGAAACAAAAACTGGTAATTGTGCAGGAATGAGTAATCTAGTTGATTATTTGTTAGAGGGCGACTATGAAGAAGAAGGTTTAATGTGGAGGCATATGAATAAAAATGCAAAAAGAAATGGGGGACATATAATTAATTATGTTAAACATAATGGCAGGTATTATTTCTTTGATGTTTTAAGTGTTACTAAATCTAATGATAGTTACCCGGTAGAAAATGGTAGTATGCGAGAACAGGGGAGAGTAGACTGGGCAGACCCTGTAATAATGGCTAAACCAGAAGAATACATGAAATTTATAAACTCAGCAGCTGATTTTTCACTTTTTGCTATGATTAAAAATATAGATTATTCGATCGGTAAGGGTGCAGATAAATTCTATTTGCCTCACCATTTGGATAATTCTAATACAAAAATATATGTTACAAAAACCAATAAATGGGATATAAAAAAAGCAGAAATAAATTTACCAGTTCCCCAAGAATATAAAGGATATAATCAATATAGTGAATACAAAGATGAATCCTCTGACAAAGATTTTAAGATTAATACACTAGACTTTTAAAACAATTGATTGATCGTTAAAAATTTAAGATTACTTTCTTTATTTAAATTGCAATTTTGATCACCCAATATTTCTTGGATTTTAAGTTATATTGGGTGTTTTCTATTTATGGTACTTTTTTATTTTTCCAATTAATCAATGTTAGAAGTTAAATTTTTAAAAGTTCTTGAGTAAATTAACTTAACAAAGGATTTATTTTTGTTTTTTCAGGCAAAAAATCACTAGCATTGCATAAAAATATTTAAGAAAAGTCAAGTTCTATTTTCAGCGAAAATACTTGCTTAAAATAGAAAAACTCCTTATAATTGGGATT
>NZ_QLME01000019.1 GCF_003259895.1 Halanaerobium saccharolyticum
TTGTTTGTGGTAATTCAATTATATTACAGTTTGGGCCACTATGGGCATTTTTTTATTAAATTTTTAATTAGTTCAAGTTCATTATACAATTAAGCGTTATATATAGGTTAAAATAAAGTTGAATAATAAATAGTAAAAATTGGAGGTTATTTGATGAGTGAGATAAGTATTAGTAAACAGAAATTTGGGAAACTAAAAGATGGAAGAAGTGCAGATTTATATACTCTGGAAAATAAAAATGGAATGAGAGTAGAAATAACAAATTATGGTGGTATTATAGTCAGGCTTTATGTTCCCGACCGTGAAGGGAACTTAGATGATATTGTTCTAGGTTATGACAATTTGGAGCAGTATTTTGATGATACTAATTATTTTGGAGCTTTAATTGGTCGCTATGGCAATAGAATTGCAGAAGGTAAATTGGAGCTTGAAGGCAATACATATCAGCTGGAAATTAATGAAGAACCGGCCGGACATCCCTGCTGTCTGCATGGGGGAGAAGAGGGTTTTGATGCTCAACTCTGGACAGCAAAAGAGACTGAAATTGATGGCGAAAAAGGTCTTAAATTAACACATTTAAGTGAAGATGGTGAGGGTGGTTTTCCTGGTAATTTAAAAGCTGTAGTTTATTATACTCTCAGTGAAGATAATAAATTGCGAGTAGAATATAGAGCCGAAACAGATCAACCGACAGTGGTTAATTTAACTCAGCATAGTTATTTTAATTTAAAAGGACAGGGAGAAGGTAAAATAGAAGACCATCTTATATATATAAATGCAGATCACTTTACTCCTGTTGATGAGGGTGTGATACCTACAGGTGAGATTAGAGAGGTAAAAGATACTCCATTTGATTTTACCGCTATTGGAGAATTAGGAAAAGAAATTGATGCAGATCTTGAACAGTTAAACTTCACCGGTGGCTATGATCATAACTGGGTTTTAAATAGAGAAGGTAAGGGCTTAGAACTTGCTGCAAGAGTTATAGAAACTCACAGCGGCAGGCAGATGGAAGTCTGGACAACCGAGCCAGGGATACAATTTTATAGTGGTAATGGTATTAATCCTAATGGCCCCGGTAAAATGGATAAAGAATATTCAAAACGCGGAGCTCTCTGTCTGGAAACTCAGCATTATCCGGACTCTCCAAATCACGATAATTTCCCCTCTACAGTACTGCGGCCGGGAGAAAAATATAGGACAATAACAGAATTTAATTTCGATTTAATTTAAGATAAATAATTTTAAAAGTAAATTAATAATTTATTATCTTGCAGGAATTCCTTTAGATACAATTATAACTTTTAATTGTATACGGGGATTCCTTTTTCTTTTTATTGAAAAAACTAGTTTTTGTGATATAATTTATTGCAATAAGCAAAAAAAGTAGATAAAGTTAAGCGAGCAGGGAGGAAAATTAAATAATGTTAAAAAAATTATATTCGATCAAAGGGAAAATGCTAATAGCTATTTCAATTTTAGTAGTTTTAATTGCAGGGGGAAGCTCAATAATTTTTTATGATCAATCTGCAGATATTATGGAAGCTTCAATAACTAATAATGCGAAAATCAATGTCCGCCAAAATGCAGATATAGTTCATGAATGGCTTTCGGGAATGACAGTTTTTATTAAAAATTTAGCTGAAAACGATAGTATTCAGAGTATGCTCTGGAGATATCAGCAGCAGCCGTATTTAAGTCGAGTAGAAAATCCAAATATAAATAATTATCTTATCGCTAATCCGGAAGGAGAAGCAAATGTTACAGATGGCAGCACAATAAACATTTCAGATTCCAATTTTTTTAAAGAAGTTATAGAAAAAAAGCAGGTTGCCTATTCCAAACCAGTGATAAATGAAGAAACAGGAGCAGCTTTTTTTCGCATTGCTGCCCCTATTCTGGATAGAAATGAAGAATTACTGGGGGTCATTGCAGCAAGAGTGTCTACAGATTATCTACATAATTTAATTCAGGAAATGGAAATCAATGGACATGGATATGGGTGGATAATTGACCAAAATAAAAACACAATTGTTTATCCCGAAAGTGAGTTTATTGCTAATAAAAGTCTGGCAGAAAGCAGTTCAGAACTGGTGAATATTACTGATAGAATGATAAATGGAGAGCAAAACTATGAGTATTATCAACTAAATGGAGAAGAAAAGGTAATAGCCTATCATCCTATTAGTTTAAATGGGTGGTCTGTAGCTGTCACTGCTGATAGTTCAGGAGTTTTAAGTGCTTTAAGTGTTTTACGAAATATCAGTCTGATGGTTGCTCTGGCCGCTTTAGTTTTGGGAATTATAGTTACTATTGTTATTGCATCATATATTGCCAGTCCACTTAATTATGTTACAGGAGTGGCTCAAAAATTAGCAGTAGGTGATTTCACCTTAGATATTGATGAAAAATATTTAAAGCGTAAGGATGAAATTGGTAAGTTAACAAATTCATTTTCGGAAATGATCACAAATCTTAAGTCAATGATTTTAGATGTCAAAGATGTTTCTGATCGAGTTGCAGCTTCAAGTGAGGAACTTTCGGCAAGTGGAAACCAGGTTGGAGAAAGTGCAGATGAGGTAAGTAAAGCAATCCAGGAAGTTGCTTCTAATACTGAAGAGCAGTCAGCTCAGGTTGAAGAAACTTCTGCCACTATGGACGAATTAATCAAACAAATTACAATGATTAACACTTCTTCTGATGCTATGGATAGACAGTCAGTAGATGTAATGGAAAATATAGAAAAAGGTAATAATTCTATCAAAGAGTCAGTAACAAAAGTTAACAAAGTTAAAAGTAATTCTCAGCAGGTAGAAAATTCTATCCATTCATTAGCTGAATCTTCGAATAGAATTGGAGAAATTGTAAGTTTGATTAAAGATATTTCTTCACAGACAAATTTACTTGCCTTAAATGCAGCAATTGAGGCAGCTAGAGCAGGAGAAGCTGGAAGAGGTTTTTCAGTTGTTGCAGATGAGATAAGAGAACTGGCAGAAGAATCAAATCAGGCCACAGATGAGATAGCAAAGCTGATAGAAGGAATTCAACAGAATGTCAGAAGATCTGTAGAAAATATGGAAGAAACAGGAGAAGTTGTAGATATTAGTGTTAATTCTATAGAAAATAGTGGGAAAATATTTAAAGAGATTGAAAATACCTCTCAGATACTGCGGAATATTATCGATAATATCAATAATAAAGCTGATGAGATGGCTGCCAATAGTGATGATGTAGAAAAAGCCATTAAAGAAATTGCTTCTGCGAGCGAAACAGCAGCAGCCAATGCAGAAGAAGTTGCAGCTTCCAGTCAGGAACAGAATGCAGCTACAGACGAAATTATTACTGCTTCTCAGGAACTGGCAGATATGGCAGAAGAATTATCAGAGTCAATTTCTCGATTTAAATTATAAAGAGTAAAACTTATTTAATAATCGATTAAGCTATAAATTTGCTTTTATTGCTTAAATTTAATAGAATAGGTACAGATTAAGAAAAAAGCAACTTTTTGTTTTATTAAGTCGAATAATGTTGTATTTTCATTTTAAGGTTAATGGATATTTTAAAAATTAATCATTTATAGGGGTGGATATTTTGAAAGATGAAAAAGGATTTTTGTCTTTTTTGAAAAAAATTAAATTAAGTCAGAGTTTAAGTGTTAAAATTATTGCAATAATTTCTCTGGTGATAATACTGGGGATGGGTGGCCTGGGTTATTTAATTAATAATACAGTGACTGAAGAAATTGCTCAGCTGGCTCAGGAAAGAAATAATGGGATTGCTTCAGAGATGGGATCGGAAATATCTTTATTTTTACAGGAAAATAAAGGGGTTATAAATCTTTTAGCAGATCAGACTGTTGTTAAAGATGCCGATGAAGCTGGAATAAATGAACTGCTTCAATCAGTTGCAGATAATTACGATCAGTTTCAAAGTTTATATCTAGGGAAAAATGATGGGGAAATGATAATCGTACCCGATCAGCAGCTTCCTTCTGATTTTGATCCCAGAGATAGACCCTGGTTTCAAAATGCAGAAAATAGTGATCAGGCTGTCTGGACAGATACATATGTTGATGCTGGAAGTGGAAATTTAATTATTTCAGTTGCCAGGAGAGTTTTAGATAATAGTGGTAACCTGGTCGGAGTAATTGCGGGGGACATCTCTCTGGCAGGAATTAGTGAACTCGTGGGAACAACTACTGTCGGAGAAAATGGTTATACATTTCTTATTGACTCTAATTCCAAATTACTTGCCCATCCCGATCAGCAGATGGTTGATGACCGCTTTGATGTTACTCAACTTTTTGATACAGCTGCTGCTTTATCAGGTGAGTCAGGTTTTATTGAGTATGAATATCAGGATGAAGAGAGACTTGCTTCTTACAGACCAATAGAAGAAATAGATGCCGCAGTTTTTGCTCAGATTCCGGCTGCAGAAGCATATAGTGCCAACAGAGAAGTTTTAAGACAGATAATTATACTATCGCTTATTGTACTGCTGGTTCTAATTATTGTAATAGTATTCTATATTACCAGAAACGTAGTGCGTCCAATTGTGCATTACGGAGAACAGATGCGGAAGGTATCTGATGGTGATCTGGATGTAGAATTAGAAATCCAGCGTAAAGATGAATTAGGACATCTGGGACATGTTTTTAATCAAATGATTAGAGATCTAAAAAATCTGGTACACAATATCAAGGATACTTCTGATCAGGTTACAGAGACATCTCTTCATTTAGAAGAAAGTTCCAGAGAAGTTGGCAGTACTTCAGAACAGGTTGCAGTTTCAATCCAGGAGGTTGCTACTGGAGCTGATGAACAGGCTAAAAATGTTGAAGATGTTTCAATAAATATTCAGCAGTTATCGGAAGGGATAGATGAGCTTGACCAGACTAATGAAGAAGTTGAAAAACTAACTGAAAATATGAATCAGGTTACTGAAGAAGGAACAGGAAAAATGAAAGAATTAAGTACCCAGATGAAGGAGATAGTTAAAGCAATGAGAGAAGTTGCTGATGATATTTCTGATTTAGAATCTATCTCACAGGAAATTGGGAGTATTATTGATATAATTAATAATATTTCTGATCAGACCAATCTGTTAGCACTAAATGCAGCTATAGAGGCCGCAAGAGCAGGAGAAGCTGGACGAGGGTTTTCCGTTGTTGCTGATGAAATACGAGAATTAGCAGAAGAATCATCTTCTTCAGCTGATAAAATAAAAAAATTAATTGATGAGGTTACCAAAACAACAGCATCGGTTGGTAAGGAAATGAAAACAAGTGAAAAAGAGATTTTAAATGGAGAAGAACTTGTTGGGTCAGCTAATTTAACTTTCCAGGAAATTAAAAATACTTTATTGAAAATAAACGAAGGAATGAGAAAATCAGCAGAAATTGTAGATAATACCAATCAGTTTAGTAAGGAAATATCTGAAAACGCACAAAACATTGCCGGTATTTCTGAAGAAACCTCTGCTTCCGCAGAAGAAGTTGCAGCTGCCAGTGAAGAGCAGTCAGCTTCTGTAGAAGAGGTTGCATCAATTGCTGATGAATTAGCCAATCGAGCTTCGAATTTAGAAAAACTAATTGAAAAATTTGATGTATAAATTTCAAATATTATATTAATCAAAGAATTTCAAGATAAAAGTCTGCAAAGTTGTAGTGATATAACTGTGCAGGCTTTTTATTTTAAATGGTGAGCTGATTTAATTTAAACTAAAAAGTTTTTCTAAAATTGAAAAAATTAGAATAAAAAATCAAAGGCCTTCTTCATATTAAACTAGAAGAGGGCCTTTTTTCTGATTAAAATATTGTTTTTGTTAACATAAATCCTATATAAATTCCTACTATTCCCATTACACCAGATAATGTTGGAGGAGCAGGAATTGGTAATTTTAGAAAAGAAAAAAGACCGCCTACTATTAATCCAGAAATAGTTGCTAAAAATGCTTGATTCATAATTGATTCTCCTTTATATAAAAATTAAAATTTTGTTAGACGTCAGACAACTGACTCCAGAATCTATTTTATTATATTTTATGTTATTTGTCAAAATTAATTATAATAACGTTTTCCATATTGATTGAAAGCATTATAATTTTATGATAGAATTATGCTTATAAATGATATTATTTTGGAAGGAGTTTATCATGGCTAATAAAGAAGTAACTATCAAAGATGTAGCAAAACTTGCAGAATGTTCGCCAACAACGGTTTCCAGAGTTATAAATAATAGTGATCACCCTGTTAGTAAGGATACTGCAGAAAAGGTTGAAGCTGCAATTGAAAAATTAAATTTTTCACCTAATAGAATTGCTCAGGGATTAAAAAGTGATAAATCAAACATAATTGGGGTAATTGTACATGACATCTGTGATTCATATTTTGCCCAAATGGTTAAGGGGATAGAAGAGTTTATTTCCGGTCATGAGTATATTGTAAACATCTACAATACCAGCCGCAGTGTAGAAAAGGAACTTTATGCAGTTAGTATGTTGAAAGCTAATCGTGCTGATGCTGTTGTATTTGCTGGTGGTGCACTAATGGATAAAGAGTATGAAAAGAAAATGTATTCTATTGTTGAACAATTAAAAGGTCAGGGTACAGTTTTACTTGGTGTAACTCCGCATCCATTTGATATAAACAATATTAGTCTTGGTAATAAAAAAGCAGCTGCAATAATTGCTGATTATCTTGTAGAAAATGGACACCGCAAAATTGCTTTCATTGATGGTCCAGAAAAACTTTATACAAGTTATCTGCGTCGAGAAGGTTTAAAAGAATCTCTGCTCAAACATGATTTGGATCTTGAGGATGAATTAATTTTTCCAGGCGATTTTAGTTTTGAAGGTGGAAGAAAAGCTGCTTTAAAGTTATTGGATAAAATTGATGAGATTACAGCTGTTGTGGGTGCCAATGATGCTACAGCTTTGGGATTAATCTGGGAACTGAATAACCAGGGGATTAAAGTGCCGTCTGATATTTCTGTGGTAGGTATTGATGATTTACCAGAAGCAAAGTATTCCTATCCACCTCTAACAACTATCTCCTTACCAATTCATCAGCTGGGTACTAATATAGGTAAGTATTTATTGGAAAGTTTAACCTCTGATCAAATTACTGATTTAATAAATATCGAAATGCAATTGATAAAGAGAAAATCAGTAAAAAAATTAGGTTGAATAAGGGCTGTTACTTCAGACTTCATATAGGCTTTATGTGAATACCATAATTTAATTACTAAAAATTATTTAAAAAATTGTTTGACAATTAACAGACAATTATTTATAATAGTGTTAGTGAATATAATATTTTTGCTTTTTTATTTCATTCATGGAAATTGTTTTCCAAGACTTAATTATTTGACTTATGAATTCGTCTGGATTTATAGAACTTCTTAATTGAGTACTAATTAAATAAGATTGTTAGTATTTATCAAAAAATTCATAATAATTTTTAATTTGATGGAAAACATTTTCCAAAGTCAAGTTTACAGATAATCTTTAAGGATAAGGCTATAAGACTGTATTTACATTTAATACGTCAAAAAAAGGGGGGACATCAAATTTTCTCTGATCTTTTTGTCAGACTGCAGAAAGATTAATAAGTCTATAAGAAAAGAATTTATTTTTATTACTCAGAAGACGAACAAATTAAGATTCAATTAAATTCCAAGGAGGAAATTAAATGTTTAATAAAAAAACTTTAGCTTTAGTATTAATTTTAACATTTGCGTTATCCTTATCACTTAGTGTGGCTGCAATGGCTCAGGATGAAGAGGTAACTTTACGTTTTGCCTGGTGGGGCTCACAGAGCAGACACGAAAGAACTTTAAGAGTAATTGAAATGTTTGAAGAAGAATATCCGAACATAAAAATTCAGCCAGAATATACTGGTTGGAGTGGCTACTGGGATAAGATGAATGCTCAGGCAGCTGGAGATAACTTACCTGATATTATTCAGCATGTAAGAAAAATGATGGCAAGTTATGTTGAAAACGATCAGCTATTAGCTTTAGATCCTTATATTGAAGATGGAAGTTTAGATGTTAGTAAAATTGGTGAATCTTACCTGGAAATGGGTAGAGCTTATGGGAAGCAGATGAGTCTTGCTACTGGTGTTAATGCTCCTGCAGGTTATTATGATAAAGAGTTATTTGATGCTGCTGGTGTAGACTATCCTTCCCCAGAAGATACATGGGAAGATAGAGCAGAAATGCTCAAAAAGTTACATGAAGAATTAGGAATTTTAGGTGCTGCAACTCCTGCTTCTCAAGAGGAAGGAAATGGTTTTGTTGTCTGGTTAAGACAGCATGGTCAGAATTTTTATAGTGAAGATGGCAAATCTTTAGGTTATGATGATGATCAGTTATTTGTAGATTATATGAACTATGATCTGGAATTAATCGAATCTGGTGCAGTTCAGGATGCTATGCAGAGACAGGAATCTGCCAATGCAATTGAACAGGATCCTGTAACTCAGGGTGAAGCTGCATCTGCAACTAACTACTGGAGTAATCAGTTAGTAGCTATTTCTAATGGTGCTGGCAAACTCCTACATCCTTTCCTATATCCAAGTGCAGAGGGTCAGGTTCGGGAAGGTAGATTTATGAAACCTGCAATGGTTATGACTGCTGCTAGAACTACTGAACATCCCGAAGAAGTTATGACATTCTTAAACTTCTGGTTCAACAATGTTGAAGCTGGTAAGGTAATTGGTACAGATCGTGGAGTACCTACAAATAGTGAAATAAGAACAGCTCTTAAAGCTGATGCTGACGAATATGATCAGGCTGTATTTGATTTTATTGAAGTAGCAGCTGAAAATGCCGGTCCAGTTCTTCCTTTACAGCCACCTGCTGATCCAGAAGTAACTACAGCTTTTGCTGATCAGTACTGGGAAGTAATTTATGGCATGAAAACTCCTGCAGAAGCTGCAGCAGATTTCAGAGAAGAAGCAACAAAATTACTTTCAAGATAAGAAAACTTATTTTAATAGCAAAAGAAAAATAAAATAAGATAAAAATTCTATAAGCTAGTGATTTCTGATGAATCACTAGCTTATAATTTGTACTAACATTTAAGGAGGGAGATTTTTGAATAATAAATTTGGAGCACTAGATTCAGTACGTTCTCTAGATGCTGGAATGAACAAAAAGAAGTGGATTAAAGAAAATTTGACAGGTTATGTATTTATTCTGCCCTGGTTAATTGGTTTTTTGGCTTTTTTAGCTTTTCCTTTACTCAGATCATTATATTATTCTCTGACTGAATATACTATTGTAGGTGATCCCAGCTGGGTAGGACTTCGCAATTATATTGAAATCTTTACTGATGATCCCAAATTCTGGACTTCACTTAAGGTAACTTTTTATTATGTTGTTTTTGCGGTACCTTTAAGGTTGGCAAGTGCTTTAGCTCTGGCTCTTGTTTTTAGAAAGGCAAGACCCTTTACTAATTTTTATCGAGCAGCATATTATGTACCTTCGATTCTAGGTGGAAGTGTTGCTATCTCAGTAATCTGGAGACAGTTATTTTCTTCACAGGGAGCTTTTAATGATTTTCTTGTTGCAATGGGAATTATGGGAGATAGAATTTCCTGGATTGGTCATCCTGATTATGCAATCTGGACAATAATTATTTTAGCTGCCTGGCAGTTTGGTTCACCGATGATCATCTTCCTGGCCGGATTAAAGCAGATTCCTAAAGGATTGTACGAGGCTGCAGAAATTGATGGAGCCGGGAAAATACAGCAGTTTTTCAGTGTGACCTTACCACTTTTAACCCCTGTTATTTTCTTTAATCTGATTATGCAGATGGTTAAGATGTTTATGGTCTTTACTCAGGTTTATATTATTACTGAGGGTGGTCCCTTAAATAGAACCCTGGTTTACGCTGTTTATCTTTATAGAAAAGGTATTTCCAATGGGTATTTAGGTTATGGTTCAGCCCTGGCCTGGATTATACTTGTTTTATTAACCATTGTTACTATCGTTTTATTTAAAACATCCAACAAATGGGTATACTATGAGTCGGAAGGAGAATAATTGATGAATTTAACCTTTAGTCAAAAAGAAAAAATTAAAAATATATTATTTCATGTATTGGTAGGCGGTTTTTGTTTCTTTATGCTTTACCCTTTACTCTGGATGGTAGCTGGCTCATTAAAAACATCAGGTAATGCGTTGAGTGCTACTTTATGGCCTCAAGCAATGCAGTTTAGTAATTTCCTGGAAGGATGGAGAGGTTTTGGAGGAGTTTCGTTTGCAGTGTTTTTTAGAAACTCATTCTTTATTGCTGGTACAGCTACAGTAGGTCAGATTATTTTAGCATCATTTTCTGCTTTTGGTTTTACCAGAACCAGATTTATCGGACAGAAATTCTGGTTTGCAATTATGATCGCAACTGTTTTAGTTCCGGGGCAGATTTTAAGAATTCCTCAATACATAATGTTCAATCAGTGGGGCTGGGTGGGTTCATTTTTACCGGTAATTTTGCCGCAGATGTTACCTGTTCCGTTTTTTACATTTCTGATGGTGCAGTTTGTCAGAGGAATACCGAAAGAACTGGATGAAGCAGCAGAAATTGATGGCTGCAGTAAGTTTGGTATTTTCTTCAAGATTATTTTGCCTAACTTAAAGCCGGTATTAGTTACAGCTGGAATCTTTAGATTTTACTGGTCCTGGAATGATTTTATGACACCATTGTTATATTTGCAGAGTGTTACAAAATATCCTGTATCAATTGCACTTAAAATGTTCTCTGATCCAAATGCGATTACAAACTGGGGAGCAATGTTTGCAATGACATTCCTGTCAATTCTGCCAACTATTATTCTCTTTATATTCTTCCAGAGATATTTAATCGATGGTGTAGCTTTTTCCGGTATTGATTGATCAATATATATTTAACTTAAATAATGTTGAAAATATTATTATTGTTAAAAATATGTTTAGAAATTAGATATTTAATTAGTTACAATGAATTATGTAATCTTAGACACAGTTTTAACACTCCAAATTAAATAATTAAAGAAAGATATAACAAATAGGGGGTAGATTGAATGTCAGAAGTAGGTTTTGCAGTTGTCGGTGTGCGAAATTTTGCTGGAAGTTATCTGCGTAATATAGAAGAATTAGAGGCAGAAGGTAAAATGAAATTGACAGCTGTGGTAGTAAATGATCAGGTGAATAACGCTGATAAAGTAAGAGAATTAAGACATAAGGGTATAGCTATTTTTAGTACTTATGAGAGCTTATTAAAAGAAGGTAAAGCCTGTGTAGATGTTATTGGTTTACCTGTTTCAATTCCGACTCATGCAGAAATGGCAATTAAGGGTATGAAAGCAGGCTACAATATCTTATTAGAAAAGCCACCTGCACCCACAGTACAGGAAATTGATGCAATGATAAGAACTGAAAAAGAAACTGGTAGATTTTGTTCTATAGGTTTTCAGTATATACACTCACATACAATTAGAAAGATCAAGCAGTTTATTTTAGATGGAAAACTGGGTGAACTTAAAGAAATAGCTGCTAAAGGTTTCTGGCCTCGTTTTAAATCATATTATGATCGTAATGAGTGGGCCGGAAAAAGTATAGCAATGGGTCAGCTGGTTTTAGATGGACCAATGCACAATGCATTTGCCCATTATTTAAATAATATGATCTTTATTGCAGGTACTGATATGCATAGTTCTGCTCAGTTAAAAAGAGTAAGAGCTGAATTATATAGAGGCCACAGTTATATAGAGGCTGACGATAATTCCTGTCTGGAAGTTGAAACAACTACAGGTGCGAAAATCTATTTTTATGTAACTCATATTCCAGAGGAAAAACGAGATCCTGTTATGGAAATTGTTGGTTCTAAGGGTAAAATCACCTGGCAGATGAATGAAGAAACAAAAATTGAATTAAATAATGGTGAAGTTATTGAATTTGATAATGAAGGTTTAGATCCTAAAAAAGAGGTTTTCAGAATTGCAGCAGATAAAGATCTTTCTTTAATTGAAGATTTATACTGTACACCTGAAAACACAAGAAATTTTGTAGTAGCAATTAATGGAGCTTATGATTCTGCTCAAAAAGTAAAAGCTGTTCCTCAGGATTTAGTAGAGGAATTTACCAATGATAATGATGAATATCAGACAGTACTACCCGGAATTGATAAATTAATTGACCAGGCATTTGCTGAAAGAAAATTATTATCTGATTTAGATATTGACTGGACAGTTAAAACAGAATGGGTTAATGTAGAGAACTATCCTGGTTTTAATCCGTTTAATTAAGGAAGGATTTGATTAAATGAAAGATCAAAAATTTAATTATAGTTCTCTCAAAGACCTGCGGGCAGATCTGTCTGAGATTGATTTCAAACTGCCTTTAACAGAGAACACAGAAATATTAAGTAAAGAAATTAAAATAGAAAATTCGATTATTCCAAATCGAGTTGCTATTCATCCAATGGAAGGTGCAGATTCAAATCCAGACGGCACCCCTTCGGATTTAACTAGAAGAAGGTATAAACGTTTTGCTAATGGTGGGGCCGGATTGATCTGGATGGAGGCAATAGCGGTAGATGATGCCGGACGAGCAAATAAGAGTCAGCTTTATTTAAAAGAAGATAATTTAGCTGAATTTAAAGATCTGATTGAGTTTATCAATAAAGAGTCCAGAGTCAATCCCTATGTGGTGGCTCAGCTGACTCACTCCGGTCGTTTTGGAGAAAATAACATAATAGCTTTTAGAGATAAAGATCTTGATCCGGTATCAATTGCAGAAAACGATTTCCATATTATCACAGATTCAGAACTTGATCAGCTGCAGCTTAATTATTTAAAGGCTGCAGAATTGGCTGCGGAGGCAGGTTTTGACGCTGTTGACATTAAAAGCTGTCACCGTTATCTGCTGTCATCTCTGCTGGCTGCATTTGATAGAAAAGGTAAATACGGCGGTAGTTATAAAAATAGAACTCGTTTTTTAAGAGAAACGATCAAAAAAGTAAAAGAAAATGTGGATATAGATATTACCGTCCGTTTAAATATTTATGATGCAATACCGGGTGGCTGGGCTACAGATAAAAATGGCGAACCCGAGCTGGGGGAAAGTGCAAAATTGATTAAAGACTTAGAATCACTTGGAGCAAAGATGATAAATGTTACTGCCAGCACTCCCTATTTAAAGCCACATGTTAATCGTCCTTATGATAAGGGAGGCTATAAACCGCCAGAGCATCCACTGCGTGGGGTACAGAGATTACTGGAGCTGACTAAATTTACCAGAGATAACTTAAATCAGACTCTGGTTCTTGGAACAGGATTTAGCTGGCTGCGTCAGTATGGTGCTAATGCAGCAGCTGGAATGATAGCGGCTGGCTGGACAGATCTTGCCGGTTTTGGTCGTCAGGCATTTGCTTATCCTGATTTTGTAAATGATATTTTTGAAAAAGGAGAAATGGATAAATCAAAAGTCTGCATCAGCTGCAGTAAGTGTGCAGAACTTAAAGCAGCAAAAAAGAAAGCTGGCTGTGTAATTAGAGACCAGGAAATTTATCTTCCAATTTATCGAGAACTGCAGCAGGAAAAGAAAGCTGATAAGCTAGAAGCTGTCAGTAATTAAATTAATTTAATGTATTCAAACAATAATTGAGCTAATAATTGAATAAAATGACAAATTACTTTATTGTAATTTGAGTATATTTTTAGTATTATAGATCCGAAGGGTAAAATAGAATTTTATATTTTTAAATTTAAAGGGGGCAAATAATGTCTGAAAATAATTTACCGATGCTAGATCGTGAATATTTAGAATCTGAGCTGCTGGGTACAGAATTAGCTGATTTTCCAGCTGAGGTTCTTGACTATCCAGAAAAAGTTGTACAGATCGGAGAAGGTAATTTTTTAAGAGCCTTTGTTGATTGGATGTTCCATACTATGAATAAAAAAGGAATTTTCAAGGGCAGAACCGTTGTTGTGCAGCCGATTAGAGAAGGTAGAATCTCTAATTTAAATGAACAGGATGGATTATATACTCTCTATTTAAGAGGTATAGAAAATGGGAAAGAAGTTAATAAAAAAGAGATAATGACAGCAATTTCCCGGGGTATTGAATCATATACTCAGTGGGAAGAATATTTAAAACTTGCTGAAAATCCAGCCATAGAATTTGTAGTATCTAATACTACAGAAGCTGGTATTACTTATAATGAAGACGATAAATTGAGTGATACACCTCCAGAATCATATCCTGGTAAACTGACTGCTTATCTTTACCGCCGTTACCAGACTTTTAATGGAGATGCTGATAAGGGTATGGTAATTATTCCGGTTGAATTAATTGATCGTAATGGAGATAATCTAAAACGGATTATCCTGCAGCTGGCGGAAGACTGGAAATTAGAGACCGGATTTTCCGAGTGGATTAAAGAGTCGAATCATTTTCTAAATACACTTGTTGACCGAATTGTAACGGGATATCCTTTCAATGAAATTGATGAACTGGAATCCGAATTGGGTTATCATGATCAGAATCTGGATACTGGAGAGATCTTTCACCTCTGGGTTATTGAAGGTGATGAGAGCTTAAAAGAAAAATTACCATTCCATAAAGCTGGATTGAATGTAAAGTGGGTTGATGATTTAACACCTTACAGAACAACTAAAGTAAGAATTTTAAATGGAGCTCATACTTCAACAGTACCTGTATCCTACTTAGCTGGTATTGATCTGGTTAGAGATGCAGTAAATGATGAGCTTGTAGGTGAATTTATAAATCAGGCAGTTTTTGAAGATATTATTCCAACTCTGGATGCAGATGAGGAAGAATTAGAAGATTTTGCCTCTAAGATTTTTGAACGCTTTAAAAATCCATATATTGACCATAAATGGCTTGATATATCCCTGAATTCAACTTCTAAATTTAAAACAAGAGTATTGCCTTCACTGGTTCAGCATATTGAAGAATATGATAAGGTTCCTGATCGTTTAAGCTTTGCTTTAGCTTCTTTGATTCATTTTTATCACGGAACCAAATTAGCGGAAGGTAAACTTGTTGCATATCGCGATGGAGAAAAATATTTAATTCGTGATGATCAGGATGCACTAAAATACTTTGCTGGACTCTGGACTAAATTTGAAGCCGAAGAACTTAGCCTGGCTGAATTAGGAAAAGATGTGCTGGCAAATAAAAATTTCTGGGATAGAGATTTAAATGAACTTTCTGGTCTGACTGATTCCTTAATTAATAATTTAAAAATGATTAAAAAAGAAGGAATGAAAGAAAGTTTAGAGAAATTAATTAAATAGATAAACATATAATATCCTCACTATTTAAGTGAGGATATTCTTGCTGAATATTGTTTCTCAAACTTAAGGAGGTAATATTATGTCCTGGAAAGATTTTGCGGAAGAACTTGTTGGTACTTCAAAAGAGGCTGTTAAAAAAGTTGCTGAATATGCTGAAGATTATCGGATTTATCCCCGTTCTATTATTAAAGAAGGGAAGTCATTTTATTTTCTGGCTAAAGTTGATCAGAAAAAGAAACTGGTGATTTTGAACAAAAGTAAGAATTTTGAACTTTTTGAAGGTGAAACTGAAGAACTGGCAGGCTTTAAGGCGAAAGTTGCCCCACTAAGCCACTATAATGCAGAAATTTTGAGAGATATATTTCCGTTTGCTGCTCCTCGAGCTTTAGGAAATCAGTCTCCCAGCATTGGACTTGGAGATCGTCTGGGAATTGCAACACCGGGGCATATTAAAGCTGTTAAAGATAGCGATGCTCTACCTGTATTTGCACAGCAGTCGGTAAGAGAACTCAATTTAACCGGTAGAACATTTAAATCGGTACTTGATGATGTTAGCTGGGCAGTTTTTCAGGAAGGATATCAGGATGGATTTGCTGCAGATGCTGATCATTTAAAAGAAAAACCTGATATTGAGAATGCTTTAGAACTTGGATATAGTATGTTAACTTTAGATTGTACAGAATATATCAATGATAATCTTGATCAAATGTCAGATACTGAAATAGAAGAGGCCTATCAGGAAGTACCTGATTATTTAAAAGATGGTCTGGAAGATCAGTATTTAGATAAAACTTTTGTACTCAATTCCGGTTATCAGCTTGAATATAATCAGGATAATTTCAAAAAAATAGTATTAATTTATTACAAGATGCTTGATTTTGCAAAGGAGATTCAGCACCTGATCAAAAAATCAAATAGGGATGTAGACTTTGAAATTTCAATTGATGAGACTTCAACTCCTACTACCCCAGAAGCCCATTTCTTTGTGGCAAATGAATTACAAAGAAATAATATTGATGTTAATTCTCTGGCTCCTCGTTTTGTTGGGGAATTTCAGAAGGGTATTGATTATATTGGTGATCTGGAGCAGTTTGAAAAAGAATTTAAAATTCATGCTGATATTGCAGAACGTTTTGGCTATAAATTAAGTATCCATTCTGGTAGTGATAAATTTAGCGTTTTCCCAATTATTGGACGTCATACTCAGGGGAGAGTGCATGTTAAAACTGCTGGTACTAACTGGTTGGAAGCAATTAGAGTAGTTGCTGAAAACGACCCTTCATTATATCGGGATATTCATGCTTATGCTCTAGAAAAATTCGAAGCAGCTAAAGAATTCTATCATGTGACAACTGATCTTTCACAACTACCGGAGCTGGCACAGCTTAGTGACCAGGAACTGGGAGAGTTGTTAGAAATTGATGAAGTAAGACAGCTGCTGCATATTACCTATGGTTTTATACTTCAGGATAAAAAAGATGGACGTTATATTTTTAGAGACAAATTATATAAATTCTGGGATGAACATGATAAGGAATACCGCCGAGCTTTAGAAAGACATATCGGAAAACATCTGAGCAAACTTGGGTTTTACAAAAAATAATTTATTTTATGATTAGTTATGGATTTTAATTAAAATAGATGATATTATGATTATGAAAACATTTTCAAAAGTTAAATATCACATTAGGAGGAATAAAATGGCTTTTTTAGATAAAAATTATTTACTTGAAGGTGAAACAGCAAAAAAATTATACAAAGAAATTGAAAATTTACCGATTTTAGATGCACATAACCACGGAGATGTGCCAGAAATTTTAGCCAATGAAGGCTGGAATGATATTTGGGAGGTTGAAGCTGAGACTGACCATTATGTCTGGGAAATGATGCGTAAAAGAGGTGTGCCGGAAGAAAGGATTACTGGAGATGCTTCCAATAAAGAAAAGTGGATGGCTTTAGCAAAAATCTTTCCAGAAATTGCAGGAAATCCAACCTATGAGTGGGTACATCTTGACTTAAAACGCCGTTTTGGAATTGAGGAGCCTATTTCTGAGCATACAGCAGAGATGATCTGGGAAAAAACTAAGAATATGCTGGCTAAAGAAGAAATGAGCCCCCAGAATTTATTAAAAGAAATGAATGTTGAGATTATGTGTACTACAGATGAGCCATATTCTCGCCTGGAAAATCATAAAAAAGCAAAAGAAGAGGTAGAAGGAGTAAAGATTCTTCCTACCTGGCGTCCTGATAAAATAATGAATATTGAGCACCAAAATTGGTCTGAGTATGTTGAAAAATTAGGAGATGCTTATGAGCAGGATGTTAACGATTTAGATGGTCTTTTAACTGCTCTTAAAAAGTCTCACGATTACTTTGATGAAATGGGCTGTGTAGCCAGTGACCACGGGATTGTGGAGCCAATTTCTTATAAAGTTGAGAAGTCAAAGTCTGCTGAGATTTATAAAAAAGCAGTAAATGGTGAAGAATTAACTGAAGCAGAAGTTAGAGATTTTAAAGCCTTTACTTTAGTTGAATTCGCTAAATTAAATAAAGAGAGTGGCTGGGTAACCCAGCTGCATATCGGAGCTGTTAGAGACTATCGCGACAACCTTTATGAAAACTTAGGCCCTGATACAGGTGGGGATATTTCTAATAGTGATATTGAGCTAGCTGAGAATCTGAAGTATTTTGTTAATAAATTTGATTCTGAGTTAGACATCGTGCTTTATACAATGGAGCCAACTCACTGGTTTACAGCTTCTACAATTTCCAGAGCTTTTCCAAATGTTTCATTAGGAGCTCCCTGGTGGTTAACTGATAGTCCTTTTGGAATGGAAAGACAGCTGCAGCAGGTTACAACTGTAGATTTATTTTATAATCTTGCAGGGATGGTAACAGACTCCAGAAAATTAATGTCTTATTCTTCTCGTTCAGAAATGTTTAGAAGAACCTTAGCCAATGTTGTCGGCCGTCAGGTTGATCGTGGTAGAATGCCTTACAGTGTAGCAGCAGATCTGGTTGCACATGTAAGTTACTACGGACCAAAGAAATTGTTCTTTAAAAATGTAAAATAAGCTATTAAATAATCAAATATATATTTAAATAGCCTGGGATGTACTATTCCAGGCTATTTTAGAATAAAAAGGAGGTTCTTATGGGAGCCAGAGTTTTACTAATAAATGAAAATGATAATATAGTGATAGCAGTTGAAGAAATAAACGCAGGAGATGTAATTGAGGTTAGAGGAGAAAAAATAAAGGTATTAAGCAATATTCCTGTAGGTCATAAGGTGGCTTTAAAAGATTTTGATGCTGGTGATAAGGTGATTCGTTATGGTTTTCCAATCGGTAAAGCCAGTGAAGAAATTCAAAAAGGTGAGTGGGTCCATTCTCATAATTTAAAAACAGCACTGGAAGGAAAACTGGATTATGATTATCAGCCTGATCTACCTGAGGAAGATGAACCAGATAAGATGCCTACTTTTATGGGATATAGACGTGAAAACGGTAAAGTTGGGATTCGAAATGATATCTGGATCATCAACACAGTCGGTTGTATCAATAAAGTAGTAGAAAAAACGGCATTAAGATCTGAGATGAAATATGAAGAGTTAATTGAAAATGAAGTTATTGACAGTATTCATGCTTTTCCCCATCCTTATGGATGTTCCCAGCTTGGTGATGACTTAGAGATGACTCAAAAGGCACTGGCCGGTCTGGTTAATCATCCCAATGCAGCTGCAGTAATGGTTGTTGGTCTGGGTTGTGAGAATAATTTAATTGAAGATTTTAAAGAATATATTGGAGATTATAATCCGGATAGGGTTAAGTTTATTAATCTGCAGGATGTACAGGATGATCAAAAGGCAGCAGATAAAATTTTAGATAATCTGGTTGATTATGCTAAAGGATTTGAGCAGGAAGAAATTCCGGTTTCAGAACTTAAAATTGGCTTAAAATGTGGTGGTTCTGATGGATTTTCTGGAGTAACTGCCAACCCTTTACTGGGTAGAATTTCTGATAAACTTGCCGGTTATGGTGGAACAAGTATTTTAACTGAAGTACCAGAGATGTTTGGTGCCGAAACTATTTTAATGAATAGAGCCAGGGATGAAGAGACTTTTGAAAAAGTAGTTGAGCTAGTCAACGGATTTAAGGATTATTTCCTCTCTCATGATCAGGAAATTTACGAAAACCCATCTCCCGGAAATAAAGAGGGTGGAATAACTACTCTGGAAGAAAAGTCTTTAGGCTGCACCCAAAAAGGTGGTACAGGAATTGTAAATGATGTGTTTTTCTATGGTGACCAGGTTACAGGTAGTGGTTTAAATCTACTTGAGAGCCCGGGGAATGATTTAGTAGCAACTACTGCTTTATCATTATCTGGAGCCCATATGGTGTTATTTACTACCGGTAGAGGAACACCCTTTGGTGGTCCAGTGCCAACAGTTAAGGTTTCTACTAATAATCGTTTGTATAATCAGAAGCGTAACTGGATTGATTTTAATGCAGGAGAATTGCTTGAAGGTCGAAAAATGGACTCTCTGGCAGAAGAATTTTTTGAATATCTGCTTGATCTTGCTTCTAAGAAAACTAAAACCAAAAATGAAATTAATGATTATCGAGAAATAGCAATTTTTAAAGATGGAGTTACATTATAATTATTTTTAATATCCAGGTTTTAAATTCAAGCTTCTCTGTGCAAAAATTAAATATAATTTAGGCTGGGGAAGCTTTAACTATGTTTTTATTAATATTTACATTTGAGTTATCGGAAATTGTTTTCCATAAAATCAAAAAAAGAGGTGTTAGCTGTGAAAATAGTTTTAATTGGTTCTACCGGTCATACTAATTATGTTGTAAACGGACTTAAAGATAATTATGAAGATCAGATTGTGGGAATTGCTCCTGGATCTGAAGGGGAAAGTGTAGACTCTTTATATCAAAAATTAGCAAAAGATTATGATCTAAAAAAGTATAATGATTATCAGAAAATGCTGGATGAATTAAAACCAGATGTAGCTGCAGTTGCCTGTCATTTTGGTGACCATGCTAAAGCTGCCGTAGAAGTTTTAAATAGAAATATTGATCTATTTGTAGAAAAACCAATTGCAACCACTCTTTCGGAACTGGCTGAAGTTAAATCTGCCTACGAAAAAAGTGAGTCTAAACTTGCTTCTATGTTTGGAATCCGCTATAAGCCCTGGTTTTTAACAGCTTATAAATATATAAAAGAAGGAGCAATCGGGGAAGTAAGATTGATGAATGCTCAAAAATCATATCGTCTAGGACAGCGAGCTGAGTTTTATAAAAAAAGAGAAACATACGGAGGAACTATTCCCTGGGTTGGAAGTCATGCAATTGACTGGATGCAGTGGCTGAGCGGCAAAGATTTTAAATCAGTTTATGCCTCTCATTCAACTAAGGCCAATCGGAATCACGGTGAACTTGAAGTTTCAGCACTCTGTCACTTTAATTTTGAAGATGAGGTTTCTGGATCAGTCAATATTGATTATCTCAGACCACAGAATGCTACCAGCCATGATGATGATCGGATCAGAATAGCCGGAGATAAAGGAGTTATTGAAGTTTTAAAAGAAAAGGTATATTTAATCAATGATCAGATTGAAGGAAGCAGAGAACTTCCACTGGTCGGAAACAAAGAAATATTTGCTGACTTTTTAGACTGGGTCAAAGGTCAGGGAGAATGCATGATCAGTGCCGCAGAATCTTTTAGAGTATCTGAGGCTGCTCTGCAGGCCAGAGAATCTGCAGATCAGAAAAAATTGATTAAGTTTTAAATTATATATCTTTAAATCTATATAGTTTTAAATTGATTTATCTTATGTAGTTTTAATAAATTATTATTTTCAAACTGGAGGTAGCGATGTTAAAAAATAATTTTGAAATAGAAGTCAGAAAACCGGAATTTCCTGATCGAGAATTTAATATCAAAGAATTTGGTGGAGTAGCAGAGGGGAAATTTGATAATACTGAAGTTTTTGCTGAAGCAATATCCAGCTGTCATCAGGCAGGTGGAGGAACTATTATTGTTCCCGAAGGAAAGTGGTTTACAGGACCAATTCATTTTAAAAGTAATGTTCATTTAAAATTAGAAGCAGGAGCAGTTATCTCCTTTAGTGATAATTTTGAAGACTATCTTCCGGTTGTATTTACCCGCTGGGAAGGAAATGAATGCTATAATTATTCTCCTTTAATTTATGCAGCAAACTGTGAAAACATTGCAATTACAGGTCAGGGTAAACTGGTAGGTAATGGTGCCAGATGGTGGCCCTGGAAGCAGACTCAGCATGCTGCTGCCAGAGAATTATATGATGCAGAATATAACGGGATTCCAGTTGAAGATAGAATTTTTGGTAGAGAAGAAGGATTAAGGCCCCAGTTTATTCAGCCTATTAATTCTAAAAATATTTTAATTGAAGGAATTACAATTGTTGATGGGCCAATGTGGACTATCCATCCTGTTTATTGTGAGAATACAATAATTAGAGATTTAAAAATTATCACAGATGGACCAAATACAGATGGCATAAATCCAGATTCCTGCAAAAATATGCTAATTGAAGACTGTGATTTTGAAACTGGTGATGACTGTATAGCAATAAAATCCGGTATCAATGAAGACGGCAGGCGAGTTAACAGACCGACTGAAAACTTACTGATTCGTAACTGTAAGGCAAAAGAAGGTCATGGGGGAGTTGTAATTGGCAGTGAAATGTCCGGAGGAGTTAAAAATGTGCATGTCCATGACTGTGTTTTCAATGGAGGTGAAAGAGGAGTCCGTCTAAAATCAATGCGCGGCCGTGGTGGCTGTGTAGAAAATCTTCTCTTTGAAAATATTGAAATTAATAATCTCCGTGATCAGGGCATAATTTTAAACATGTATTATGATGCAACAACTGTTGAACCCCGCAGTGAAATGCCGCCTTTGTTTAGAAATATTACTGTCCGCAATATTACAGGAACAAATATCAATCAACCGATTGTCCTGCGAGGACTGCCGGAAAATAAAATGAAGGATATAACTTTAGAAAATATTGACTTGAGTGGTACAGAGGGTCTAACTGCCAGTAATCTGGATGGTTTGTACTTAAAAGATATTAAGCTTAAAGTAAAAGCTGAGGCACAGTTTGAATTTAAAAATGTTACTGATTTAAATATAGAAAACAGCAGCTGTCAGGAAAATAAATAGTTTGTTATTAAAAAGAGATTAAACATAAAATTATGAGGTGTAAATAATGGCAGGAAATAAAATGGATTTTTCTCCAGATTCCTATTTAGCAAAACTATATCAAAATAATCAGCCTGAACTGCAATTTGATGCTGAAAATAGAGCCGGGTGGAAGAAGTGGCGTCAGAAGTTGAAAGCAAAAATCGCTGATTTGATCGGTGGACCTCTAGAGAAAACTCAAATTACTGAACTGGTAGTTATAGAAAAGAGAGAATTTGAAACTTACAGTAGAGTCAAAATTGCCTATCAGGTTAAGGACTATCTTAAGATTCCTGCCTATTTATTAATTCCTGACAGGGATCAAGATAAGTATCCGGCAGTGATAATTGCTCACGGCCATGGAAATGGAAATCGAGAAACTCTGGGATTAAATGGAGCTGGAGAAAAGTTAGAAGAAGCTACCTGTCACAATAATCTGGCTCTGGATTTTGTGGAAGCCGGTTATATTGTGCTTGTTCCGGAGCTAATTGGTTTTGGTGAGCGCAGATTGAAAGAAGATTATCAGGAGGATCCAGCTTTAAAAGAAGATCCAACTGCAAATTCCTGTTATCGAATCAACAGCCAGCTCATGTTATACGGGCAGAGTATTCTCAGACTCAGGCTCTGGGATATTATCTCTGCTCTTAAAGTTTTAGAAAACAGGGAAGATGTGATAAGAGAGCAAATTAGCTGTCTTGGATTTTCGGGCGGAGCACCGGTTGCGATTTTAGCCTCGTTATTTTCTGAAGGGATAAAAGCAGCTGTAATCAGTGGTTATACTTCCTATTATCAGGACAGTATCATGGACAGACGTCACTGTTTAGATAACTATTTGCCCGGGATTTTAAATACTGCTGAATTACCGACAATTATATCTTCTATTGCTCCTAAACCACTTTTAATTCAGGCTGCAGAAAATGATCATCTTTTTCCAGTTGATTCTGCCCAGAAAGCATATCGGGAAATAGAAAAAGTTTATAAATTTTTAAATGTTGAAGATCGAATTAGAATGGATATTATAGAAAATGCAGAGCATTCAGTTTCGGCTGCAGCTGCTATAAAATTCTTAAATAATTTAGACGAAATTAGATAGTCAAGCTAACTAATCTTAATATAGCAAGGAGAATTTGATGTCGAAGAATATAAAAAATAGAATTGAAGCAATAAAATATCCGCAATTACTTAAGTTTTTTCTACCACTGGCAGTAATGCCGATTATTATAGGAATCTCACATAATGCAATTAATGCCAGTCTGGCCAGATTACCTTTTCCGGAAATCACCCTGGCAGTTTATGCAGTAGCGAAGAGTATAACCAATATTATTAAATCTCCTATACATATGTCAAGACAGACAGTAACCTCCCTGGTTGATGATCACAGCAGTTTTAAATTTGTCAGCCGTTTTATTTTTGGGCTGGGTGTTTTATATTTTTTGATGATTGCCTCTCTAGGTTATACGCCCCTGGGAGAATTTGTATTTAAAAAGATTATCGGCTTAAAGGATCCCCAGGAGATTAAATTTGCCTATCAGGCTTTGAGCATCATGGCTTTTATTCCCCTTGTAGAGTCAATAAGGAATATAATGCAGGGGCTGGCTATCAGTCTCAAAAAGACTAATTTAATTACTCCGGGAGTGGTAGTGAGGATTATTAGTATTTCGTTAATTCTGCTCTGGGTAACTATAAATCAGGCAGTCGCCGGTGTAACAGCAGCCAGTGGTGTCTGGTTGATTGGAATTACAATTGAAATGATTTTTATTACTTTTGCTTTACGTTATACTTTTGGCAGTTTTAGTGGAGTTATCGATAGTTTACCTGATAATGTAAGTAAAAAGGTTAATCTTAAAAGTATAACTAAATTTTTTATACCAATTGCAATTATGGCATTTCTGGCCCGTTTTGTTCAGCCGGTAGTCCAGAGTGGAATTGTGCGCAGCAGTATCGGTACTCATGATCTGGCAGCTTATGGTGTCAGCTGGACACTGGTAATGATTTTTGTGGGTCCTTTAGATCAACTGCATCAGTGTTCTCTGGTTTATGCTCGGGAATTAAATCATAATAACTGGCAGAAAATACTGAAGTTTTCGCTGGCAGCAGGAGCAATTGTCAGTTCAATTCTGGCTGTTCTGGCTTTTACTAAAGTTGGAGATTTTGTTTTGATCAGATTAATTTCTGTTTCACCTGCAATTGCTGCCATAGTTAAAAAGGTGATTTTTGCCTTTATCTTATTTCCAATCATTAGGGCCTTTAGAGAGACCTTCTGGGGAGTAATGATGCAGCGGCAGACAACTAATATTATTGCAGCTGCTAAAATAGTCGGGCTGGTATTTGTGGTCCTAGTCTTTTTAATATTAGCTATAACTATAGAAATTAATGCTGCAATAATTGCAGCTATAGCTCTAACAGCTGGAGAAGCAGCAGATGCATTAACAATTAGCTTTTTTATTATTAAAAACAAAATTTTAGAAAAAATATATGCAGACAATAATTAAAGTAATGACTTATAATAAAGGTACATTGTTAATTTTTGAAGGAGGATATAATGAAAAAAGATCAGCTTCAAATTAATGAACAAAATATCGATGTTTATTCTTTAAATACAGTAGTTGTTGGTTCTGGGGCTGCGGGTTTTAATGCCGCTGATCGACTTTATAATTTTGGACAAAAAGATATAGCAATTGTCACAGAGGGCATTAAGATGGGAACTTCCCGCAATACAGGTTCAGATAAACAGACCTATTATAAATTAACTTTAGGTGGCAAAGATCAGGACTCAGTATTTGAAATGGCAGAAACCTTATTTGTCGGTGGCAGTATGGACGGAGATATTGCTCTGGTAGAAGCGGCATTATCGTCTCGTTCTTTTTACCATCTGGTGGATATTGGTGTGCCTTTTCCTCATAACCGCTTTGGAGAGTATGTGGGTTATAAAACTGATCATGATCCACGCAAAAGAGCAACATCTGCTGGACCTCTTACTTCTCGCTATATGACAGAAAAACTGGAAAAAGAAGTTAAAAATAAGGAGATTGAAATCTTTGATAACTATCAGGTAATAGCGGTTTTAACAGATCAGGAGCAGGAAAATGCAGTTGGTCTTTTAACCCTTAATAAAAATCAGCTGGACAATGGTGCCAGACGTTATACAATTTTTAATGCGACTAATATAGTTTATGCAACCGGGGGACCTGCCGGCCTGTATGATACTTCTGTTTATCCAGGCAGTCAGACTGGCGCTTCCGGACTTGCTTTTGAGGCAGGAGTTAAGGGAAAAAATTTAACTGAGTGGCAGTACGGAATTGCCTCGATTAAATTTCGCTGGAATCTATCTGGAACCTATCAGCAGGTTTTACCTACCTATATTTCTACCGACCAGGATGGAAATGATAAGAAAGAATTTTTAAAAGAATATTTTGCTGAGCCCGGAAAAATGCTGGATGCAGTTTTTCTTAAAGGCTATCAGTGGCCCTTTGATCCCCGAAAAGTTAAAGATTTTGGTTCTTCGTTAATTGATATTTTAGTTTATAATGAAACCGTAGTTAAAGGAAGAAGAGTCTGGCTGGACTACGGCCATAATCCTCAATTCGCATCAGAGAATGGTAAATTAGATTTTTCTCTTCTGGGGGAAGAAGCCGAAGAGTATCTTAAAAATTCTGAGGCTTTATTTGGGACTCCAATCGAAAGATTAAAAAAGATGAATCAGCCGGCAATTGATTTATATGCTGACAATGGTATAGACTTAGCCAATGAAATGCTGGAAATTGCAGTCTGTGCTCAGCATAACAATGGAGGTTTAGAAGGTAATATCTGGTGGGAAAGTAATCTATCTCATTTCTTCCCGGTAGGAGAGGTAAATGGAAGTCATGGAGTTTATCGACCAGGTGGAACTGCCCTAAATTCTGGCCAGGTGGGAAGTACCAGAGCTGCGCAGTTTATAGCAGCTCGATATCAGGAAAGCCCGGCTGAGTTAGAAGAGTTTAAAGCTATAACTGAACTGCAGATTAAAAAGAAACTAGATCTTGGTGAAAGACTTTTACAATCAATAAAATCTAGCGATGATACTAATGTAATTGAAATTAGAAAGAATCTGGGAGAGAGAATGAGCAGAGCTGGTGCCCATATTCGCAACTTAAGTGCTATAGAAACTGCTCTAAAAGAAGCAGAAAGCCAACTGGAAAATCTGGGTGAGATTAGCAATCTAAACTCAAGCAGAGATTTAAGTCTGGCTTTTCAGAATTATGATTTACTCATAGCCCAGTTTGTCTATTTAACCGCCTTTAAAGATTATATTGAACTGGGAGGTAAAAGTCGGGGTTCTTATCTTGTTCAGGATGAAGATGGAGAACTTCCTTTAGAAAGTTTAGACGATAATTTTAGATTTAGTTTAGAAGATAGCAATTTAAGCAAAAAAATACAGCGCATTAAATATAAAGAAGATCATTTTGAATTCAGCTGGCAGGATGTAAAGCCAATTCCTGAGGACAATAACTGGTTTGAAACTGTCTGGAATAAATATCTTAATGATCAAGTGATAAAATAAATTGACTAAAAAGATAATTGTAAATCATTCGAGATCAATGATAAAATAATCACAAATAATTCTGTTTTATGGAGGAGATAAACATGGTCTGTAAGGCTGAAAAACTGACAGGAGAATTGAGCTTCGAAAACATGAGCAGACTCAATGATAATGGAATGTCATCAGTTCATTATCATAATGCTTATGAGATTTATTATCTGCAGGATGGTAATCGTGGTTATGATATTAAAGATAAAACTTTTAGAGTCAAAAAAGGCAATTTAATTTTAATTGATAAATTCAAACAGCATAAGACATTTAATGATGGTAATAATTCTTTTAATAGAATGCTGGTTAAATTTAAAGATACTTCTCTAGGTAGTTTTAATCAGGAAGATTATGATCTGCTAGCATCATTTAATAAGGGGATTAACATTATTCAATTTGATGCTAGAGATAGAATTATAATTGAAAATATATTTGCCAGAATGGAAGCAGAAAAAAGAAAAAATAAACCTGGTCAGAAACTATACTTAAAAACACTTTTGATTGAATTGCTGATTTACATTAACCGATATGTTGAAGGTAAACATACTGATCAGAAAGAAAGAAATTATCATATTAAAATTGTAGAAATCATGAATTATATTGATCAAAATTATTATAAAGAATTAACCCTGAGTAAACTAGCTGATAAATTTTCTTACAGCAGCAGTTATTTAAGCTCATTATTTAAAGAAAAAAGTGATTATACAATAACTGAGTACATAAATAATACTCGAATTAAGGAAGCCCAGAACTTATTATTAAATGAAAAAGACAATATTACTAAAATTTCAGAAAAAGTTGGGTATAATAATCTTGTTCATTTTGGCCGCAACTTTAAAAAGATCACTGGTTTAACTCCCAGTGAATATAGAAAATGTTATAAAAATAATTAGTTTTTAACTAATCGCAACCATAAAATAATACAAATTTATTTTATTTAACTACAGTCTATCTATGAGGCTGTAGTTTTTTTATTATAAGAAATGTTTATTTTATCAGGATAACTAAAAATATGTTAAGAAATTGCGCCAAAATATTGTTAAGATGAGTTTAATAATTACAAATAATATAAGCAGGAGAGATAACAATGAATAACTCATTTTATAATATTTTAGATTTTGGAGCTAAAAGAGATGGTAAGACATTAAATACAGCTGCATTTAAAAAGGCTGTAAAAAAATGCAGCGAATGTGGTGGGGGAGAGATTTATATTCCAGCAGGTGATTATTTAAGTGGTTCAATCAGGCTGGAAAGTAATATTACTTTGAATATTTCTGCAGGAGCAAAAATAATTTTTAGTAATAGACCTGAGGATCACGAAATTATCCTACAACGCTGGGAAGGAAAAGAACAAAAAGTATACAGTCCTTTAATTTATGCTAAAAATGCTGAAAATGTAACTATAAAAGGGCAGGGAATGATTGATGGTCAGGGGAAAAAATGGTGGCATCTTTTTGAGAATAATAAACTTAAATATGCAAGACCCAGAGGTATTTCTTTTGAAAACTGCAGTAATATTTTGATTGAAGGAGTAAAAATTAAAAATTCTCCTGCCTGGACAGTTAACCCAATTAAATCAGATAAGATAACTATTAACAAAGTTAGTATTAAAAATCCGCCCAACTCTCCCAATACTGATGGAATTAATCCCAGTTCTTGCAAAAATGTACATATTTCTGACTGTCATGTTGATGTTGGTGATGACTGTATTACCATTAAATCAGGTACAGAAAAAGGTCAGGACTTAATTCCCTGTGAAAATATCACAGTTACAAATTGTACAATAGTTCATGGTCATGGAGGAGTAGTAATTGGCAGTGAAATGAGTGGGTCAGTTAGAAATGTAACAATTAATAATTGTGTATTTGATGGAACTGACAGAGGGATTAGGATCAAATCACGTCGTGGCAGAGGGGGAGTTGTAGAAGACATAGTTGTTAATAATATTGTTATGAACAATGTTTTATCTCCAGTAATTATGAATTTATTTTATTTTTGTGGTGAAGGTGGTAAAGATAAGTTTGTCTGGGATAAAAATCCTAAAAAATTCAACTCACAAACCCCGGTAATTAGAGAAGTACATTTTAATAATATTAGGGCAAATAATGTTAAAACCAGAGCTATTTTTATTTATGGCTTACCGGAGAGTCCAATTAAAGATATAACATTTAGTAATGTTTCTATTACTATGGCTGATCAGGCTGAAGCAAAAGTTCCAGCGATGATGAGTAAACTAAAAGCTGAAAAACAAAAGGGAGTATATTGTAATAATTTTAAAGATATCGATTTTATTAATTTTAAAGTAAAAAATCAAATTGGAAAGAAATTTGAATTACTAAATGCTAAATAATATTGGATAATAACCCTAAGTCTGAAAAAAATAGTTTAAATAATAAAGATGAAATTTCGATTAACCTAAAAAAATGTAAAAAATCATTAGTTAGCTAAATATCTGTTAAGTATCTGAAAATTATTTCTGTTATTATTATTAACAGAAGAAAGAAATATTATAAAAAATTATTAAGGGGGATATTTTTTAAATGAAATTAGTAAAACAAAATACCATTGTATTACTGACAATCTTATTTTTATTCTTAAGCTCAGGTCTTGTTTTTGCCTATAACCAGGCTCCAATGCTGGATGAGCAGGTTGAAAGTAGAGAATTACCTGCAGTAGACGAAAGATTACCCGAAAATCCATATGTGACAGAAGTATTAGATCGGATAGGTGACTATGGTGGAACTTTAAACTGGCTGGCAACAAATAGTACTGATGATCCTAAATTAATGGCTCTTTATAATAACATTAATTTAGTTCGCTATACTCCCAGTTTAACAGTTAAACCAGACCTGGCAGAAAGTTATGAGGTTTCCGATGACTTATCTACCTTTACTTTTAAGTTAAGAGAGGGAATTCGCTGGTCTGATGGTGAGCCATTTACAACAGATGATATTATGTTCTGGTTTAATGATCTGATTAAGCACGAAGAATTAACTGCAGAGTCAGGAAGTGGCTGGTTAAAAGTAAAGGACGAGCTGCCAGAAGTAGAACAAATTGATGATTATACGGTTAGATTTACTTTTACTGCTCCCAATCCATATTTTTTAGAAAAACTTGCTTTTCCGGGGCGTAAACCTTATGTAGCATCACATTATTTAAAGCAGTTCCATGCAGATTATGCAGATACAGATGAGTTAGCAGAGAAAGTAGAAAACTCTGATTTTGATAAATGGGTTGGTTTATTTGAGTCCGAAAACTCCAAGAAGTTTTTCAGAAACCCTGATCTTCCAGTTATTCAACCATGGATACCGGTTACCGAACCACCTTCCAATAGATTTGTTTATAAAAGAAATCCTTACTTTTATAAAGTAGATGAAGAAGGTAATCAGTTACCTTATATTGATGAGGTTGTCTTAAAAATTGTGTCTGATAAAGAAGTACTTTCTATGCAGGTAGTTGCAGGAAATGCTGATTTACAGATGAGACAATTAATGACAGGTAACTTTACACTTTACAAGAATAATGAAGAAAATGGAAATTATAAGGTGTTAAAATGGGAACAAAATACGACATCTCTTCCAACCTTTGCTCCAAACATTACTTATGGAGAAGATGACTGGATGAGAGAATTAAATAATGATAAAAAGTTCCGTCAGGCATTATCACTTGCTATTAACAGACCGGAACTTAATCAGGTGGCTACCAAAGGCTTAGCTGTACCACGTCAGGCTACAGTTTATCCACAGTGGGAAGGATTTAAGCAGGAATGGGCTGATGCTTATGCTGATTATGATCCTGATAGAGCCAATAAGCTTTTAGATGAAGCTGGATATACTGAGCGCAATGATGATGGAATCAGACTTAAAGATGGTAAGCCAATTCACCTAACAATTTATATTGGAGAAGATCCTAATTTACCAAGAACGATGAATATGATTAAAGATTACTGGAATGAGATTGGTGTAGATATGGACTTTAAAGCCTTAGAAAAGACTCTCCATTATACAAGAAGAGATGCCAATAAACTTCCCTGGGCTTATATTGGTAGTGCTTCCTGGTCCCCAACCTATCCATTTAATTTTGTACCAGTAAGTAACTCTTATTCATCCGGTAACTGGTGGGCACCATCATATGCTAAGTGGTATGAAACAAATGGTGAACAGGGAGAAGAACCACCAGCAGAAATCAAAAAGATGATGGATATTTATGATGAGATTCAGGTTACAAAAGATCAGGATAGACGAGTAGAATTGTGGCAGCAGATTTTTGAAATTCATGCAGAAAACGTCTGGATGATCGGTACTAATGGTCTGCATCCACAGTTTGTGATCAAGAAAAATTATGTTCACAATGTTCCTGAAAGAGCTTTAGCAAGTTGGGATTACGGAGCTTATTTTGGTCCGAGTGAATTTTATCAGTTCTTCATCGAAGAAGGAGCACAGGATAATTAAGATAACCAGGAAAATTAATATTAGTTAATTTAAATGATATAGGATAGAAAATTGGTCTCTCTATTATCAGGGAGGCCAATTTCATTAAATAATAATTAATGAAAAAAATTATAATTATTTAAGATTATAGAAGCTTGGAGGTTAAATTATGAGTTCCAGTAATTGTGTTATTGATGTAAAAAATCTACAGACATTTTTTAACACAGAAAATGGTATAGTAAAGGCAGTAAATGGGGTTAGCTTTTCAATTGAAAAAGGAAAAACACTGGGGATTGTTGGAGAAAGTGGATGTGGTAAAAGTATGACATCTATGTCCCTGATGAATTTAGTACCCCGCCCCAAAGGATATATTGCTGGGGGAGAAATAAATTATTATTATGAAGACGGCAGTAAGATTGATATAACTCAGTATGATCATGATAGTGAAAAAATGCGAAAATTAAGAGGTAATGAAATGGCCATGATTTTTCAGGAGCCGATGACTTCTTTAAATCCAGTTTATACTGTTGGAGATCAGATTATTGAAGCAATAAAACTGCATCAGGATTATAAAAATAAAGCTGAACTTAGGAGTAGAGCAGTTAAAATGCTAAAAAAAGTTGGGATTTCCGCTCCTGAGAGTAGAGTTGATGAATATCCCCATGAATTTAGTGGTGGTATGAGGCAGAGAGCAATGATTGCTATGGCTTTATCCTGCAACCCACGACTTTTAATTGCAGATGAACCAACAACGGCTCTGGATGTAACTGTAGAAGCTCAAATTATAAATCTAATGGGTGATTTACAGAAAGAATTGAATATGGCAATTATGTTTATTACTCATGATCTTGGAGTTATAGGCGATATAGCTGATGAAGTAATGGTGATGTATACAGGTAGGGTTGTGGAAAAATCTGATACCAAAAGCCTGTTTTCAAATCCTAAACATCCTTACACTAAAGGATTGTTAAATTCCAGACCGGTTATTGGAAGTAAAAAAAGATTAGAACCTATTGAAGGTTCTGTGCCTGATTTACTTCATTTACCAGAAGGTTGTGACTTTCATGATCGATGTCCAGAAGCAATGGCAATCTGTAAAAAAGAAGATCCACCTGTATTTGAGGTAGAGGATTGTAAAGTTAAGTGTTGGCTTTATCGGAAGGAGGAAAAAGCGTCTTGACTGGTGAAGAAAAAATTTTAGAAGTTAATGATTTAAAAAAATATTTTCCTATCAGGAAAGGTTTTTTTAAAAGAGTTGTTGGTCATGTAAAGGCTGTAGATGGTGTGGATTTTACTATTAAAAAAGGAGAAACTTTAGGTTTAGTTGGAGAAAGTGGTTGTGGTAAATCAACTCTGGCAAGAACTGTTTTAAAACTTTTAGAACCAACTGCCGGTAATGTGATTTATAATGATCAGGGAATTAAGAAGGATTTAGCAGAAACCGAAGGCAAAGAATTGAGAAAGCTGCGACGGAATATTCAAATGATTTTTCAGGACCCGTTTTCTTCTCTAGATTCTCGTCTCTCAGTTAGAGACATTGTAGCAGAACCACTTACTGTCCAGGGAATCGGTAAAAATCGTAAAGAACGGACTGAAAAAGTTAAAGAATTACTGGAACAGGTAGGTTTAAATAGTTACCAGATGAATCGTTATCCCCACGAATTTAGTGGCGGACAGAGGCAGAGAATTGGTGTTGCCAGAGCTCTGGCCTTAAATCCGGAACTAATTATTTGTGATGAGCCAGTTTCTGCGCTTGATGTTTCAGTTCAGGCTCAGGTATTAAATTTATTATCTGACCTGCAGAAAGAATTAGGTTTAACATATTTATTTATTGCTCATGATTTAGGAGTAGTAGAGTACATAAGTGATAGAATAATGGTCATGTATTTAGGAAAAATAGTGGAAGTGTCTGATGCAGATGATCTATATGAAAGTCCAAAACATCCTTATACTGAAGCTTTACTTAAATCAATTGCTGCTGGTGATCCTTTTTCTGATAAACCCAGAGAAGCTCTGGAAGGTACTGTACCTGATCCAGCCAATCCGCCTTCAGGCTGCAAATTTCATACCAGATGTCCCTATTGTAGTGATCTCTGCAAAACTAAAGAGCCTGATTTGATTCCAACTTTAGATGATTATGATTCCTATGTAGCCTGTCATTTCAGCGACAGTCTTGATCTTAAATCATTTGAAAAATAAATTTTATAGTTGATTATAAAACGAAGGGAGTTAAAAAATGTTTAATTATATTACTAGGAGAGTTGCTGTAATGATCCCAGTACTCATACTTATTTCAATGTTTATATTTTTTATTATTCAGTTACCTCCAGGTAACTATCTTGATTCATATGTTGCTTTAATCTCAAGTCAGGGTGAAACTATAAGTGGAGAAAGAGTTGAGAAATTAGAAGAAAGATATGGTTTAAATCAACCTGTGTATGTTAAGTACTGGAAGTGGGTGAAAGGATTTGTTTTTCTTGATTTTGGAAACTCCTTCCAATATGATAATGCGAGTGTCTGGTCAATTGTGAAAGCCTATTTAGGTTATTCAATTTTAATTGCCGGTTCAACCCAGATATTTATGATAGTGGTGGGGATACCGATAGGTATTTACTCGGCGACTCATCAATATTCATTTGGAGATTATTTCTGGACTATTCTGGGTTTCATTGGTTTATCAATACCAAATTTTATGTTAGCTTTGATATTGATGTATGTCGGCTATTTTGTTTTTGGAATCCCTTCCCTGGGAGGGCTGTTTTCAGAACAGTATATTACTGCCCCCTGGAGCATAGCTAAATTTATAGATTTATTACAGCATCTCTGGATTCCGGTGGTTGTCCTTGGTACAGCAGGGACAGCGGGAGTGATTCGGACCATGAGAGCTAATTTACTTGATGTACTTAATATGCAATATATTAGTACAGCCCGGGCTAAAGGTTTAAAAGAAAGTGTAGTTATTTATAAACATGCAGTTAGAAATGCACTTCATGTTATCATCATGTGGGCTGGAATGAGGCTGCCAAAACTAATTTCTGGATCCACAGTTGTTTCAATTGTACTGTCTTTACCAACATTAGGACCGATAATTTATACTGCTTTGAGATCTCAGGATATGTATCTTGCTGGTACAGTTTTATTATTCCAGTGTGTGCTTTTATTGGTGGGTAATCTGATTGCTGATATTATTTTAGCTGTTGTAGATCCCAGAATTCAGTATAATTAAATTTCAATTAAATTAGTGATAAATATTCAATATCACTAAGTATATTATACGAGGGAGGATAGAAATGAAAACAGAAGGAAATCAAATAGAACAAAATGATATTGATATAGTCGATGAATCACCAGAGATTTTGAGTAGAAACCGATTGATGTGGAGAAAATTCAAAAAAAATAAATTAGGTATTGCCGGGGGAATTGTGGTATTATTATTTTATCTAATGGTGTTATTTGGAGGTTTTCTCAGCCCTTATACTTTAGATCATAAAGATTATTCTCATATTACTGCACCTCCAAGGAGAATTAGGATAATTGATGAAGAAGGTTTAAGTGCTCCCTTTGTTTATGGTTATGAAGCCTCTATGGATCCTGAAACTTTACAGAGGAATTATGCACTAGATAAAGAGAGTAAGTATTATATAGATTTTCTATATCGAGGAGATAATTATGAATTTTTAGGGTTGTTTAATACTGACCTACATTTATTTGGGGTAAATGAGGGCCAGATGTATTTACTGGGAACAGATGAAACTGGCGGTGATTTATTAACCAAGATAATCCTGGGTGGTAGAATTTCTTTATCCATCAGTTTGCTGGGACCCTTAATTAGTTTAATTATTGGCGCAATACTGGGAACAGTATCCGGTTATGTTGGAGGAATAGTGGATGGTGTGATTCAGAGAGTTATTGAATTTTTCAAGTCATTCCCGAGAATTCCACTCTGGTTAACTCTGGCAGCTGCTCTGCCAGCAAACTGGTCTTCGCTTAGAGTTTATATTGGGATAGTAGTTATTCTGGCCTTTTTAGGATGGACTGGATTGGCCCGAATGGTTAGAGGTAAAATTATGTCTTTAAGAGAAGAAGATTTTGTATCTGCTGCTGTAGCCTCTGGTTCAACTGGCTGGTGGATTGTTAGGAAACACTTAATTCCCAATGCAATGAGTCAGCTTATTGTATCAGCTACATTATCGATACCTTCAATGATTTTAGCAGAGGCTTCGTTGAGTTTTCTTGGTTTAGGTATTAGAGCTCCGATGACCAGCTGGGGTGTTTTATTACAGGAAGCACAGAATGTTAGAACAATTGCGCTTCATCCCTGGTTATTTACTCCAGCATTGTTTATAATTGTAGCAATTTTAGGCTTTAACTTTTTAGGTGATGGATTAAGAGACGCTGCAGATCCATTTTCAAATTAAATAACAGTTATTAATTACTGTTTATAAATTTCAACAATTCCCTGTCTTTCTGACTATTGATTATATATCATTTGCTCAGGGAGATGGGGTTTTTCTCTATTAAAAAATAAAACTTAAAGGGGAGTGATATAAATGAGAAAAAAAACTGAAAATAATGTCTGGATCGCAGATCTGGGGAATGGTAAATATAAAAACCCAATTCTTCATGCTGATTATTCGGATCCTGATGTAATAAAAGTAGCAGCTGACTTTTTTATGGTTGCTTCCAGTTTTAACTGTATGCCCGGACTGCCAATTTTACACTCTAAAGATCTGGTCAACTGGGAAATTGTAAACCATGTTTATCCAGAATTCCCAGTTGCAGATTATAATCAGGTTGCACATGGTAAATGTGCCTGGGCACCTGCTATCCGTTATCACGATGGAAAATACTGGGTCTATGTTGGAGATCCTGATCATGGAATTTTTATGAGTAAGACTGAAGATCCGTTTGGTCAGTGGTCCAAACCAATTTTTGTTAAAGAGGGAAAAGGCTTAATCGATACCTGTCCCTTCTGGGATGATGATGGCAGTGCCTATTTAGTTCATGCTTATGCCCGCAGTAGAACTGGATTTAAGAATGTTTTAAATCTCTGCCGGATGAGTGATGATGGGACAGAGTTACTGGATCAGGGCACCTTTATTTTTGATGGAGAAGATGGGCATCCAACTACAGAAGGTCCCAAAATCTATAAAAGAAACGGCTATTACTATATTTTTGCACCTGCAGGAGGAGTGGCTACCGGCTGGCAGCTGGTATTGAGATCCAAAAACATCTATGGACCTTACGAAAAAAGAGTTGTTTTAAAACAGGGAGATACTGCAGTTAATGGTCCCCATCAGGGAGGATATGTAGAGTTAGAATCCGGAGAATCCTGGTTTGTGCATTTTCAAGATAAAGACGCCTATGGCAGAATTGTCCATCTGCAGCCGATGAACTGGCAGGATGACTGGCCAATAATTGGTCTTGATCAAGATAATGATGGAATTGGAGAACCAGTCATGGAATACAAAAAGCCGAATATAAAAGTTGAAACGGAAATTAAAACTCCAGCCACCAGTGATGATTTTGAAAATCGAAAACTAGGTCTGCAGTGGCAGTGGCAGGCAAATCCAGAATCTGAATGGTATTCTCTCAGAGAAAATCAAGATTCACTGCGTCTATATACCAACAATATCAGTCAGGAGAAAGAACCAGTTTTATGGTATGCCCCCAATTTATTACTTCAGAAGTTTCCTGCCACAAATTTCAGTGCAGAAACTATGATTCAATTTCAACCTGAAGTTGAAGGAGAAAAAGCAGGTTTATTGATTATGGGAGAAAAATACAGTTATCTCAGTCTGGAGAAATCAGAATCAGGTTTAAAGCTTGCTCAATACTGGGGAGTTAAGAGAGAAAAAAGAACAGAATTCAAAATGACAGAAGCAAAAATAGAAGTGAATCAGATTCATCTAAAAGTTGAAGTAAAAGAATTTAAAGGAGAAGCTCTCTGTCAGTTTAGCTACAGCTGTGATGGTCAGGAATTCAAAAACTTTGGTAAGCGCTTTAAAGCAGTTCCCGGACGCTGGATCGGAGCAAAACTTGGCCTATTTGCAGTGAATATAAATAAACATCTAACTTCAGCTTATGCTGATTTTGATTACTTTAAAGTTAAAGAATCAAAAATATAATAATTTGAAATAAAATAATTAATAAGGAGAAGATATTTATAAAATGTCGAAAAAGAGAAAAATTTTTATTGCAGGTGATTCCACTGCTTCCAATTATCAGGAAAGTGATGCCCCCAGAGCAGGCTGGGGCCAGGTTATCAGTAATTTTTTTGTAGATGAAATTGAAGTTATTAATAAAGCAGCTTCCGGAAGAAGTACAAAAAGTTTTATCAATGAAAATAGATTGAATGAAATTGAGAAATTAATTTCTGAAGGAGATTACTTGTTTATACAATTTGGACATAACGATCAAAAAGATGATCCGGCAAGAGGAACTGAAGCTTTTGGAAGTTTTCAGGATAATTTAAAAGCGTATATTAAAGTAGCCAAAAAGAATGGAGCGACTCCCATACTTTTAACCCCGATTCAGAGAAGAAATTTTTCCAGCAGTGGTCATTTAATCAATACTCATGGGAAATATCCTGAGGCAGTAAAAAAATTAGCGCATCAGCTTAATTTAAATTTAATTGATTTAGCTAAAATAACAAAAAAATATTTTGAAGAACTGGGACCTAAAAGAACAAAAGAAATTTTTCTCTGGTTAGAACCAGGAGAAAGTGAAAACTATCCTGAAGGTGAAGAGGATAACACTCATTTTTCTAAAAATGGAGCTCTAAAAATCTCTGAATTAATTGTAGAAGAAATGAGAAATCAAAATTTAGAATTAAGTAAATATATAGTAGGAAAATGATTTTGGCTATTGGAGATGATTAAATTAAAAACCAAGCTAATTATAAGATAAAAAATATTACTTTAAACAAAAAAATAATTAAAACTGCTTTATAAAAGAAGGTGAATTTATTAATGGATAAAGAAACCAATAAAGTTTCTGAAATTATCGAGGTAAGTGAAATAAAGGAAGTTGAATTTAAAAATCAAAATTTTAATATTTTAGATTATGGAGCAAAAAAAGGTGGTAGAATAAAAAATACAGAAGCTATAAATGAGGCAATTAGTGCCTGCTCCAGTTCAGGTGGAGGTAGAGTTATTGTTCCATCTGGTTTATACTTAACTGGGCCTATTAACTTTGCTAAAAATGTTAACCTCCATTTAGAAAAAGGAGCTATAATTAAATTTTCGTCTCAATTAGAGAATTATAAAATTGTAGAAAGTGAATTTGAAGGGGAGAAAAATTATCGCTTTCAATCACCAATTTCTGCTAACGGTCTTAAAAACATTGCAATAACTGGCCGGGGCATTATTGATGGTTCTGGGGATCAGTGGAGGCCAGTTAAAAAGTATAAAACGACAGAAAGACAGTGGCAAAAGCTAATCAGCTCTGGAGGAACAGTAGAAGAAACAGCTGAGTGTAAGATCTGGTGGCCTTCCCAAAAAGCTGCTCAAGGTCAGGAATTAGTTCATAATTTATATAAGAAAAGAGAAGCCGGCGGAAAAATACTACCTGAGGCTTACCGGGAGGCAGGAGAATATTTGAGGCCTGTATTATTAAATTTTAAAAAGTGTAAAAATATTTTACTAGAAGGAGTTACCTTTCAAAATTCTCCTGGCTGGAATCTCCATCCTATAATGTCAGAAAATATTATTCTGCGTCAGCTTACTATTCGCAATCCCTGGTACGCTCAAAATGGAGATGGACTAGATCTTGATTCCTGCCAGAATGTACTGGTAGAAGAATGTGATTTTGATGTAGGGGATGATGCAATCTGTCTTAAGTCAGGTAAAAATGAAACAGGAAGAATGAGAAATATGCCAACAGAAAATGTATTCATAAGAAATTGCAAGGTCTACCACGGTCATGGAGGCTTTGTCATTGGTAGTGAAATGTCTTCTGGCATTAAAAACATTTATGTAGAAAACTGTGATTTTATGGGCACAGATATTGGCATTAGATTTAAAAGCACCCGCGGTCGAGGGGGAATTGTTGAAAATATATATCTGAGTCAGATTAAAATGACTAAAATTAAAAATGAGGCTGTTAAGTTTAATCTATTTTATGAATCTAATAAAAAAGAAACAGAACCAAAAGAAGTAACTGTTGAGACACCCCAATTTAAAAATATTTATTTAAAAAATATTAATTGTCTTGAAGCTGATCACGCAATTTATATTAAGGGGCTTCCGGAAATGCCAGTTAGAGACATTAATTTTGAGGATATTAGGATGGCTGCAGCTAAAGGTTTAACAGTCAATTATGCTGAAAATATTGAGTTAAAAAATCTAGATTTAACAGCTAAAAAAGAACATCTGATCCTTACTAATTCCAAAAATATAAAATTAAATAATTATTTATTTGTAGCAGCTGATGGCAGTGGTGATTGTGATACTTTTGCTGAGGCAGTAAATATTCTAGAAGAAAATAATGTTATAAATAAAGTTTATATTAAAAACGGCTGCTATAAAGAAAAAATAGTATTCCCGGAGAGCCTGACTGATATAACTTTTATTGGTGAAGATTCCGAGAATACTATCTTAACTTATAATGATTATGCTCGAAAAATTAAGGATAATGATGAAGAGATGGGAACTTTTGCTTCTGCCTCTATTTTTATTAATGGTGAGCGATTAAAGTTTAGGAATCTGAGTTTTGTTAATACTGCAAAGCCGCGCAATAAGGTGGGACAGGCAGTAGCAGCAAGTATAGGAGGAGACAGGATTTCTTTTTATAACTGCCAATTTAAGGGTAATCAGGATACGCTTTATACAAAAAGTGAAGGCAGCCTATTTTTTGATGACTGCTATCTTGAGGGAGATGTAGATTTTATCTTTGGAGCGGCAACTGCTTATTTTAATAGTTGTGAGATACACAGTACTGGACCGGGTTATATTACAGCCGCCTCAACACCAGAAGCTAAAGAATATGGATATATTTTTAAAAACTGTGCTTTGAGCGCTGATCTGAAAAAGGACAGTGTATTTCTTGGCCGCCCCTGGAGACCATATGGAAGTGCTGTTTTTATTGATTGTTATCTGGGTCAACATATAAGGAGTGAAGGCTGGAATAACTGGCGGGATCCGGAAAAAGAAAAAACAGCCAGATATGCTGAGTATAATAATTATGGTCCTGGAGCAGATGATCGACACAGATCTGACTGGATAGATATTCTGACCGCAGAAGAGGCCAATCACTATAATATCAATAAAGTTTTTACTGATCAGAGCTGGATCTAATATTGTTAGCTGATTTTTTTGTTTTATTGATCCGAGAAAGATTAAGTTTATGTAATTTAAATTATTAAGAAGGGATGTAATTAAATGATTGACATCTGGAATGGTAAAATTCCTGGTTATAAAAAAACAGATGATTTTGCGCCAGCCTTAGAAAAATATTTAATTAAAGATAAAAAGTCCCGGGGGACTATCTTGATTTTTCCTGGAGGAGGATATACACATCGGGCTGACCATGAAGGAGCAGACGTGGCCCGCTTTTTAAATGAAAATGGTTTCAATGCCTTTGTATTACACTATCGGGTAGCTCCCTATAAATTTCCTTATCCTCTACTGGACGCTTTAAGAGCAGTAAAATATATTAAATCAAAATCTGAGCCGTGGCAGCTAAAAAGAGATAAACCGGCTGTGCTGGGGTTTTCAGCTGGTGGTCACCTGGCTTCTATGGTCGGAACAAATAATGATCTATATCGAAATATTTATAAAAAAAAATTAAACGAGAATGGTTTTAAATCTGATCAAATTGAAGCAGAAAGTTCAGAGATCGAAGCTTTAGTTTTATCTTATCCGGTAATTACTGCTGGAGAATTTGCTCATCAGGGATCGGTAGAAAATTTACTGGGAAAATCACCTTCTCAAAAATCATTAAACTTATTTGCAACTGATAAAAATATTTGTGCAGAAACAGCTCCAACTTTTATCTGGCATACTGCAGATGATGCTTCTGTACCGGTGGAAAATACTATTCAATTTAGCAATGCCTTAAGTAACAAAAAAATAGATTTTGAAAGTCATATTTTTCCTAATGGCAGGCATGGACTGGGGCTGGCAGCAGATAATAAATATGTTTCCCGATGGACAGATTTACTTTTAGATTGGTTGGAAGAGAAATTTTAACAGCCAAATAGATAGCAGATTTAATTTTGCTATCTATTTTTTGATTAAATTATATGAAAATTTAAAATAAAATCTAAAAATATGTATGAAATCAATTAGAATCTAAAAATATGTATAGAAAAAATAAATTTTAGTTGATAAAATAAATTCAGAAATATTTATATTGCATAAATTTTTAATATTTTATGGAAAACGTTTAACATAAATCTGGGAGGTGAATGAAAAAAGTATTTTTTTTAAGATGGTATTGTAATTAATTTTAGGAGGGTTATACTAATGAATTTTAAAAGTAGCTTAATTATTATTTACATTTTGTTAATTATGTTTTTGATTGTTCCAGTGACTTCAGCAGAAATGATAAAAGTAGAGAGTGGCTGGGAAGCAAGTGTATTTGGTAATGTTGGTGGGGATAATAAAATAACTGCTGAAAACTTTGCGATTCAGGAGCTTGATGACGGCAGAATAAAAATGATGAGTGCCAATAATAGCGGTAAAATTGAAAGTTCATCAGAAGGAATAGCCTATTATTTTAAAAAGTTAAAACAAGAAGACAATTTTGAAATGACTGTTCAGACAAAAGTTGAATCTTTTGACATGAACAATCAGGTTTCCTTTGGAATAATGCTTAGAGATAAAGTTTTATATAATGAAAATAATAAAAAAGATATCGGCTATGCACTGGCAGTCGGACCCTTAAATGTAACTAAAGATACTCCAACTACAGCTTTTTATAGAACTGCAGAGGGACAAAAGAAGCTGGGAGAACTGGTAAATGGTGCGGTTCCTGCTCCTGAACTCAGCTACCAGGTACAGCTAAAAAAATCAGCAAATACATACTGGCTTAAATTTGGTGAAGAAAAACCGGTAGTAATTGAAGATTTTAATGGTTTTGAAGGAGAAGATCTATTCGCCGGTTTATATACTTCCAGAAACACCACAGTTTATTATAGTGATTTGGAATTTGAAGAGATTAAAGAAGTTGCGGAACTGAAAACTGACACTTCAGATTTTAAAACAGACTATTTATTAGAAGAAGATTTTGAGCTTGAGGGACTGGAAGTTACTGCAGAATTTGCAGATGGCAGCAGTAAAAAGTTGAGCCAGGAAGATTATATAGTAACAGGCTTTGACAGCTCTGAGGCTGGTGAAAATACAATTACAATTCATTATGGTGGCGCTCAAAAAGATCTGGAGCTAAATATAAATGAATTAAGTGCCACAGATTTAGAGATTAAATATTATTCTGCTAAAACAGATTATTATTTAGGAGATAAATTTGATTTTGAAGGACTTACAGTAATAGCAGAGTATAATGACGGCTACAGAAGAGAAACACTTGCAGCAGCTGATTATACAGTTGAAGCTGCAGGAGCAGAAATTACAGAAGCTGATTTTGTCTTTGAAAGCGCAGGGGAAAAGGTGATTTTTGTAATTTATAATGAAAATCCTGAGGTGAGTACTGATTTTACGGTAGATGTCAGTGATGCAGAGCTAAAAGAACTGGAAATCAAAAATAAACCGTCAAAAACTCTATATTTTCCTGGTGAAGAACTAAAATTAGACGGACTTTCTGTTTATGCCAGTTATGCTGATGGAAATTCTATTAGATTGATGAGAGATCAGTATCAGGTTTCAGGTTTCAATAGTGAAACTGCTGGAAATAAAAAGTTAGAAATCGAATATAAAGATCAGAAAACTAAAATGGATTATAGAGTCAAAGAAAAGGAACTGGAAGGTCTAAAAATTGTTAAATATCCTCAAACAACCATTGACTTTGCTGAAGAATTTTTAGCAGAAGGAATTAAAGTTGCTAAAGTCTATGATAATGGTGATCAGGAAATTCTGGATTCTGATGAATTTGAAATAGACAGTTCAAATATTGATAATCAAAAAGAAGGTAAATATAAAGTGAAAATTATTCCAGAATCTGATAATCTAGAGGCCATTGATTTTGAGGTAACAGTCAGAGAGACAAAAGACTACAGCTGGAAAGCAATTAATTTTGGCCAGTCAGCTGCTGCTGATAAAACATTTGTTGAAATAAAAGAAGATGCAGTAGAAATTGCTTCTATTGATGGTGGAGGTAAAGTGGCAACTGATCACGATGGAATCGCCTATTATTACACAGTACTTGATGCTGAAGATAACTTTGAGCTTTCAGCAGCTGTGAAGGTAATTGAATATGCTAAAGATCCTCATGATGGTCAGGAAGCCTTTGGTATCATGGCTCGTGACGCAATTGGTGAAGATGGTGACACCGGTGTATTTGCATCTAATATTGCTGGAGTAGGCGGCTACAGTGGTGGTAGTAAAGATCCAAATGGAACTCAGCTTTTCTATAGAACAGGAGTAGAATCTCCGGACGGAAAGGGAAGTAATGGAAATCAGGGTCTTATGATTGAAGAAGTTAAGCCAACACCAGAAAACACCCATCCAGCTGAGGAATATCGCCTGACTCTGGCAAAGACAAACAGTGGTTATGTTGGCAGCTTAAATGGCGAAAAAGAAGAAATTTTATTTGAGCCAGAATTATTGAAAGTACAAAATGATAAGATCTATCTTGGTTTCTTTGGAGCCAGAATAGGGCATATAGAAGTTAGTAATATTGATTTAAAGGTGTCTAACGCAGAAACTGATGCACCTCAGGTTATACCACCTGCTGAACCAGTTGAACCTGAAATCAATCTCTTATCTTTAACTGAAACCGCTGTTAAAGATTACCAGTTAATCACTGAAGCAAATGTAGCTGGATCATTAACTGTAAAACAGGGGAAAGAAATAATCGCTGCTGATCAAAAAGTAGAGGCAGGAAAAGAGTTTAAATTAATTTCAGAGTTGAAAGCAAATGCTCAAAATGACTTTACTTTAATCTTCTTACCTGATGATACCCAAAAACTGACTGACTATGACCGGATTATAGAAAACTTTACCGTTCAGATGAAGACTTATAGAGATGGTAAAGTTATTTATGTTGCCCCAGAAGGTAGTGCAAATGGAGATGGTGGTCAGGAAAACCCACTTGATCTGGACACAGCAGCAGCTTATTCACAACCGGGACAGAGAATAGTAATGCTTTCCGGTCATTATCTAAGAGATCAAAAATTAGAAATCAAAGAGTATAATGAAGGTACTCCAGAAAATTATAAGTATCTAACTGCAGCAGAGGATGCAGAAGTGGTAATTGACTTTGATAAGAAGACTGAAGGAATTATTCTAAGTGGTGACTACTGGCATATCAAAGGAATTGATGTGACTAATTCGGCAGCTAATGAAAAAGGTATGGTAATCGGTGGAAATCATAATATTGTAGAGAAAAGTAGATTCTATAATAATGGTAATACTGGCCTCCAGATCAGCAGAACCGATATTACAGAAGATGATAAGGATAAATGGCCATCACATAACCTGATTCTAAACTCAACTGCCTATGATAATGTAGATCCATCCAATAATAACGCTGATGGTTTTGCAGCTAAATTGACCTCAGGTGAAGGGAATGTATTTAAAGGCTGTATCGCCCACAATAATATTGATGATGGCTGGGATCTATATACAAAAGTAGGTACCGGAGCAATTGGAAAAGTTGTAATTGAAGATTCCGTTGCTTACAATAATGGTACCCTAACAGATGGTACGGTAGGAAGTGGAGATAAAAATGGATTTAAACTCGGTGGAGAAGGAGTCCATGTTCCTCATTTAATTAAAAACAGTACTGCCTTTGGTAATGGAGCTGTTGGTTTTGCCAGCAATAGTAATCCGGGAGTAAGAGCTGTTAATAATATTTCCTTTAACAATCAGGGTGGAAATATTGTCTTTACAACTTATGATGGCATCAAAGAGGACTTTGTAATTGAAGAATTCGTTTCCTTTGCCACCAAAGAGATTGAAGCTGACAGCTATCCTAAAGCAGAAGCTTCCAATCATAACTTCTTCTATAATGGAGAAAAATCTACTAATATTAATAATGTAGAAATTTCTGAAGCTAATTTTGAGAGTTTAGAAATTGAATTACCTTTGACCAGAAATGAAGATGGAAGTATAATAACAGGAGATTTTTTAGAATTTACTTCCCCAATGTTTAAGTAAAGAAAATATCATAAGTGATAATTATGCAGAAAGGCCCTTTATCCTGGTCTTTCTGCTTTTTTACTCTATATATCAAAAAAAGTAGAAAAAATCTTTTAGATCACAATAAATGTCTTGTTATTCCTCTTTTTTTTAGATAAACTAAAATTAAATACAAATATTTTAGGAGGGACTTATGTTAGATAATTTTATTTTTAGTCTTAGTGTTGCTTTACCGATCTTTTTAGTTATGTTGAGTGGTTTTATTTTGAAGAGAAAAAGTATAATAAAGCAGGATTTTATCAATGCTGCTAATTTTATAGTTTTTTACATAGCTTTACCTTTAAAACTTTTTAATAGTGTTTCTCAGAGTTCGGTTGCTGATAATTTTGATTTAAAGTTTATAATTTTTGCAATTGCTGGAACAACTATTAGTGTAATTATAATCTATATTTATTCAAAATTTGTGGTGAACGAAAAAAGTAAAGTTGGAGCTTTTGTTCATGGGACTTTCAGAGGTAATTTTGTTTATGTTGGATTTTCACTTTTAGAAAATATTACAGGAGCAGTAGGGCCACTTGCTTCCCTGGTAGTTGCTTTTGTGGTACCTATTTATAATATTCTGGCAGTTCTGGTTCTGGTTTTGACTAATCCAGAGAATGAAGCTAAAAATGAATTCAAAAATGCATTAAAAAATATGATTATAAATCCCTTTATTATTTCAATTGGTCTGGGACTAATAGCTTCTTTTGTTAACTTTAGGTTTCCTCCTCTGCTGCAGAATACAGCAGATTATTTTGATGTTCTGGCAACTCCACTGGCCCTTTTAACAATTGGAGCTACATTCCGGGTGGATAAATTATTTGTAGATATCAAGCCAGCGGTTGCTGCAACAATTTTTAAATTAATTATTAATCCGGCAGCCGCAGTTCTGGCAGCTCTCGCTTTTGGTCTGGGAAACAGCGAAATATTTTTAATCTATATTTTATTTGGAGTTCCGACTTCAATTTCTTCTGCTATTATAACAGCAGCTATGGGTGGAGATGAAAATTTGGCAGCTTCGATAGTAATGATGACTACTCTGGGATCAGTTTTTTCATTAACATTATTTGTTTTTCTATTCAGGATATTTTCAATAATCTAATTTACTGGATAATTTAGTTGAGCGTCAGAAAGGGGATAAATTTGAATTTTAAAAATGCTGAGTTATATAATATTGAAGAATTAATAAAAGTTGATGAAAAATATTATAGAATGAGTCGCCTGAATGCTCAAATTAGGGGTGAGATCGCAGAAAGTACTGCTGAAAGATCATTTTATAACTGCGGCTGTGAAATTAGATTTAATCTTAAAGGTGAAAAGGCAGAAATCGCTCTGCTGAGAAAACCCGGAGAGGAAGTGTTGACAACTGGAGCTGCAGAAATATACTATGGTGATTTTCAGGCGTCCTATCAAGAAACTCCCCGTATTCTCAGTAATGAACCGCTGACAATAACTATTAAACAGAAAATAGTAGTAGAGGTTAAAAATACTGCTAAGAATTTAAATAATGTTTTTGCACCTGAGCTGGTGAGAATACTTTTACCTTATGACTGGGATAATTATCTAATAGATATTCGAGGTAATCTTGATCCACCAGCCGCATCACAGGTGCCGGCAAAGAAGATATTAACTTATGGTTCTTCAATCACTCATGGAGGAAGTGCCAATCATCCTGGCGAAAGTTATGCCTTTAAGCTGGCACAGTTATTGGGCTATGACCTGATTAATAAAGGATTTGCTGGTAGTGCAAAAATGGAACCTGCCATGGCTAATTATCTGGCTGAACTTGATTGGGATCTGGCTGTTCTCGAAATGGGAATAAATATTATTGATGATTGGTCGCTGGAAAAGTTTGCAAAAAAAATTGACTATTTCATCGAAGAGATTGCTTTAAAGAATCAGGACAAATGGATTTTTTGTACAGATCTATTCAGAAATAGACGTGATTTTAATGATAATCATAAGAGTAAAGAATTCAGGCGGATTATAAAAAACAAAGTAGAAACTTTAAACTTAAAAAAACTTAAGTATGTATCAGGACTGGAATTACTAACGGATATCCGGGGCTTAAGTGCTGATTTTGTTCATCCGTCCACTTATGGAATGGATCAGATTGCTCATAATTTTTATAAAAAAATAAGGAAAATGATTACTTAGTATAAACTTTTGAAAAAACAGAAAATTGGCTGGCTTGATTGTGTTTTCTTAATAAATTAGGTAGAATTAATAATTGGAATGAATATGAATATTTTGTTTGTTGTTATTAAAAATTATCTGGGGAGATGTAAATATGAAATTTTTAGAAAATAAAGTCAATGATATAAATCTTGCTTATATTGGCGGCGGTTCTCGTGGTTGGGCCTGGAATTTAATGGGAGATTTAGCTCTGGACGAAGAAATTTCTGGAACAGTAAGCTTGTACGATATTGACCACAAGGCAGCAGCAGATAATAAAAAAATTGGCAATCAGCTTTTTAAAAGAGAAGAAGCTAAGTCTGACTGGACATTTGAGGTCTCAGATTCTTTAAAGGATGTACTTAAAGATACTGATTTTGTCATAATTTCTATTTTGCCCGGGACTTTTGAGGAAATGGAGTCAGATGTACATGCTCCTGAAGAATATGGGATCTATCAGTCGGTAGGAGATTCTGTTGGGCCAGGGGGTTTGGTTAGAGCTCTTCGAACTATTCCCATGTATGTTGAGATAGCAGAAGCTATAAAAGAGTTTGCTCCTGAAGCCTGGGTAATCAATTATACCAATCCAATGAGCTTATGTACCAGAACTCTTTATGAGATCTTTCCGGAAATAAAAGCTTTTGGCTGCTGTCACGAAGTTTTTGGGACTCAGGAACTTCTAGCTGAGATGCTGTATGATTTAGAGGGAATAAAAAATATACAAAGAGATGAGATAAAGGTCAATGTTAAAGGGATAAATCATTTTACCTGGCTTGATCAGGCTGCTTACCAGGATAAAGACTTATTTCCACTTTATGAAAAGTTTGTTGATAAATATTATGAAACTGGATTTGGAGAGGAAAATGAAGATTATTTTTCTTCTCAGGAGAGAGTTAAATTTGATTTATTTAAAAGATATGGTTTAATAGCTGCTGCTGGAGATAGGCATCTGGCAGAATTTTGTCCTAAAAACTGGTACCTTAAAAATCCAGATCAGGTAGAGAAGTGGAAGTTTGCTTTAACTCCAGTTAACTGGAGAAAAAATGACAAAGCTGAAAAGTTAGAAAAAAGCAGAGCCTTAATCAAGGGTGAGGAAGAGATTGAATTAAAAGCAAGTGGAGAAGAAGGAATTCGACAGATAAAGGCGATTTTGGGGCTGGAGGAATTTGTAACAAATGTTAACCTTCCCAATCAGGGTCAAATTAAAGGTCTGCCTGAAGGTGCCGTTGTAGAAACAAATGCTTTATTTTCCAGAAACTCTGTTAAACCTGTAACTGCAGGTAAATTACCTGATAATATCCAGGCTTTAATAGAAAGACATGTTTTAAATCAGGAAACAATTTTGAAAGCAGCTCTGAACAAAGACAAACAATTGGCTTTTAGTGCTTTTATTAATGATCCTCTGGTAGATATTGATTTAGAGCAGGCGGAAAAATTATTTAACGAAATGTTAAAAAATACAGAAGAATATCTACCTGGATGGGAAATTTAAGCTTTTGAACTCCAAAAATTATAATTTTTTGAAGGTGATAAATTTATGTATAGATTAATTGTTGTGGATGATGAAAATGAAATCAGACATGCTCTGAGCAATTATATTCCCTGGTCAGAAATGGATTTTAAATTTGTAGATTCTTTTTGTAACGGTAAAAAAGCTTATGAATTTCTGCAGAAAAATGAAATTGATGTTGTTTTATGTGATATAAAAATGCCTGTTATGAACGGGATTGAACTGGCAGAAAGAATATATAAAGATAACTTAGCCTGCAAAGTTGTTTTTTTAAGTGCCCATAAAGAATTTGAATTTGCCCAGAAAGCACTATCTTTTGGCGTAGAAGATTATGTCTTAAAGCCGACTAAGTATGAAGAGTTACTTGATGTTTTTCAAAAAGTAAAAGTTAAATTAAATAATGAATGTAGAAATAATTTAAAAACTGAAAATAAAGAAGTTAAATGTAATGATAATTATAATAAAAAATTAATCAAAAGAATAATAAATTATATAAATAATAATTATCAAAATGCAAACCTTGAGGAAGCAGCAGAAATTGTTCATTTTAGTCCCAGTTATCTGAGTAAATTTTTTAAAGACTGTACTGGAGAAAATTTTTCTGCTTACTTAAATAAAGTAAAAATGGAAAAGGCAAAAGAATATTTACAGAATGTTGACTATCATGTTTATCAGATAAGCGAAAAATTGGGCTACAGTAATCCTAAAAACTTTAGCAGGAGTTTCAAAAAATTTACTGGTCAGACACCCAGCCAGTTTAGAAGAGGAAATAATAATGAAAAATAATAACTTCGAAAAATTTGAAGTCAAGAATTCCAGATTTTTTATTAAAAACTTAGTTATATTTTTAATACCTGTTATTTTACCGGTTTTAATCCTGGGTTTATTTTCTATTTATATTACCCAGGAATATTTGCAGGAAAATATTGATATCCATAATCAAAACTTACTGGTCCAGGCCAAAAGTCAGGTGGAAAATGTATTTAAAGAAACAGAGTCGATTTATCAGAGTTTGATCTCTAATCCAGAAATTAATAATAATTTAAAAAGAATTTTAGAAAGTAGAAATTTGAGTCCTGATGATTACAAATTGATTCGATTTCTGAATAATTCAATAAGTTCCCAGGCCAGGTCGAGAGATTATATTCATTCAATCTATATCTATTATGAAAATAGTCAGGGGACTTTTTTAAGCAGTAATCAGGGTTTGAGTTATCAAAATAGTTTTTTTGATACTTCCTGGAAAAAAGAATATAATAACCGCAAAGAAATTGACCAGAAATGGATGACCTATCGCCGAATATATCCTGAAGGTCATAATAATCCAGCAGAGGAAGTGTTTTCTCTTTACTGGGTCAACAGAAATAGTGGGAGTGTTGAGGGAACAGTGGTCTTAAATATTTATTCAGAATATCTCAAAAATATTCTAGCCAGTTTTGATACTCTGAAAGAACAAAAATTAATTGTAGTTGATAATGAAGATAATCTGCTTTTTTCCAATCAGAGACTTTCCTATTTAGATAAAATGAATACACTCTATAAATTGAGAGTAAATGATGAACAGACTATAATTGATCAGGAAAACTCAGAAATATTTGATTGGAATTATTATTCTATTGTGCCAGAAGATATAATTTATGCTGCTCCGATTGAAATCACTAAAATTTTGATTTTCTTATTGATATTTTTAGTATTCTTAGGTTTATTTGTAAGCTATTATTTAACTAAAAAAAATTATAACAGAATAACTAATATTATCGAGATTATTAATCACGCTGAAGCTGGAGAAGAACTTCCAGAGATTGATGATGATACAGATGATGAGTATGGTTATATTACCAGAGAAATAATAGAAACCTTTATTCAAAATAGTTACCTTAAACTACAGATGTCGGAAAGAAACTACAAGCAAAAAACTCTGGAGTTATTAGCATTACAGTCTCAAATTAATCCGCATTTTTTATATAATACTTTAGAAACAATTTACTGGAAAGTTTTTCAATTTACAGGTTCAACTAATGTTACAACTAAGATGATAGAAAATTTATCTGATATACTTAAATACTCTCTCCATAGTCCGCGTAAAAAGGTGACTATCAACGAAGAGATAAAACATACAAGAAGTTATCTGGAGATCCAGAAAATTAGATTTAATGATAGATTTAAAGTTAAATGGGAGTATGATTCGAGTTTGATAGATAATTTAATTATTAAGTTAATTCTCCAGCCCCTGGTTGAAAATGCAATTCATTATGGTATTTCCGAAAAAAATGAGAATGGAAGTATAAAAATTAAAATTACGGATTCAAAAGTTAAAGATAAAATAAAAATTTCAATAATTGATAGTGGAGTCGGTTTTAATAAGCAGAGATTAATGGAAGTTAAAGCTGCACTTTTAGAAGGGAAAACTGGGGGAGATAATATTGGCCTGCGGAATACAAATAAAAGACTGATCTTAATGTATGGCGAAGAAGCAAGACTTCATATTCGTTCTAAAAAAGATTTTGGAACAGCAGTTTATTTTTATATTCCCCGGGAGAAAAGATAAATTATGATACTGAAAAACAAGAAATGATACTTTTAAGAATATTTAATAAAATCTAAACAAAATAAGATACTGATTCTAAACTCAACCCCCTTCATTGTTTGAATTATTAGTGTTATCATAATATTAACAAAACAAGAAGGGGGATTTATTGTGAAGAAAAAGAGTTTTGTATTATGGGTGACGATTTCGTTGGTATTGATGTTCAGTATTTCTGTAATGGCTCAGACAACAATTAGTGTAGCGTGGTGGGGTTCTCAGGATAGACATAATAGAACATTAGAGGTAATTGAAATGTTTGAGGAAGAATATCCTGATATTAATGTAGAGCCTGAATTTTTAGGTTTTGATGGCTACTGGGAAAAAATGGCTGCTCAGGCAGCAGGGCGTAATTTACCTGATGTAATGCAGCATGGTTATGGTTTGATTCCTCAATACATAGAAGCAGATTTACTTTTAGATTTAGCTCCTTATGTTGAAAGTGGAGAAATCTCAAGGGAATATATTGATGATACCATTGTTTATCAAAATAACGGTTCTGAATCAATGTATGGTGTTAACTTAGGTTATAATGCTATTGGTTTAGTCTATGATCCCGCTATGCTGGAAGAAGCTGGAGTTGAAGATTTCGAACCTGGTTATACTTATCAAGATTTAATGGAAAAATCAAGAAAAATAGCTAATAACACAGATTTTTATGCTAAAAGCAGTTATTTATTACTGGATAATATTGACGGATTCTGTACTTTCTTAAGACAAAATGGAACTGATCTTTATTATGGTGAGGATTTTGCCAGCAAAACTTTTCAGGAAATAGAAGAAATAGGTTATGATGATGATCAGTTATTTGTTAAATTTCATGAGATGGAATTAGAAATGGTAGAAGCAGGTGCTTTTGCTCCTATTGATAGAAGTTCTGAAGTAACTAATGTAGAAGAAGACCTGCTGGCCTCAGGTGAAGCTGCTATGTCAGCAATCTGGAGCAATCAGCTTGTAGCCATGGAAAGAGCAGCAGATAGACCACTAAATTTAACTATTCTACCAAAATATAAGGATCAGGTTGCTGAAGGTTTGTTTTTACAGCCATCTCAGTACTTCTCTGTTGCAAGTAATTCTGAAAATCCAGATGCAGCAGTTAAATTTATTAATTTCTTTGTCGATAATGTAGAAGCTAATAAAGTGCTGATGGGAGAAAGAGGAGTACCAGCTTCTGCTAAAGTTAGAGATGCACTGATACCTCTCTTAGATGATACTACAGCTAAAACTTTTGATTATATTGACTTAGCAGTAGAACATTCCGGTCCAATTGCACCTCCATATCCTGAAGTTCACAATCAGACAATGCAGGAATATGATAATTTAAGAGAAATGATGTTTTATGGTTTAATCACTCCGGAAGAGGCTGCCAGGCAGTTTAGACAAAAAGTAAATCAGATATTAGCTAATAGATAAGATATCAGACACTAAATTTAAATAGCTGTGTTTTTATGACACAGCTATTTAAATTAATTTTTTCTTTGCAAAGGAGTTAAATAATTATGTCTTCATTAACAGAAAAAGCAAAAGATTTATTCAGCAGTAAAAAAATTAAAGAATATGATAATTTAGCAGGATTTATATTTATTTCTCCCTGGCTAATTGGATTTATTGCCTTTACTATAATACCCATGATTTTATCCCTGGGAGTTTCATTTACACGTTATGATGTTATTTCCGCTCCCGAATGGGTAGGTTTAAAAAATTATATAGACATCTTTACAGTGGACAGCACTTTTAGATCATCTATTAAAATTACATTTTTCTATGCTTTTGTTTCAGTCCCTTTAAGATTAGCCTTTGCTTTATTTTTAGCAGTTTTATTTAATCAAAAGCGGAAAATGGTGGGATTATACAGAACATTATTTTACATACCTTCTGTTATTGGTGGAAGTGTTGCAGTAGCAGTAATGTGGAGGCAGTTATTCGGTTCCTCAGGAGCATTAAATTCTCTCTTAAATGCCTTTTTTGGAATGGATATTGCACGCAGCTGGATCAGACATCCTCAATCTGCTCTCTGGACTTTAATTTTTCTTGCTATCTGGCAGTTTGGTTCTCCAATGCTCATTTTCTTAGCCGGGTTAAAGCAAATTCCTGGTTCATTATATGAGGCAGCTTTAATTGATGGAGCAAACTGGTGGCAGAAGTTTTTCAAAATTACTATTCCAATGCTCAGTCCGGTAATCTTATTTAATTTAATAATGCAGATTATAAGTGGGTTTATGATGTTTACTCAGGCCTATATAATAACTGAAGGTGGTCCTTTTGATCAGACTCTTGTTTATGTACTTTATTTGTTTAGAAGAGCTTTTAGTTTTTATGAAATGGGTTATGCCAGTGCTTTAGCCTGGATTTTACTTGTGATAGTTGCAATTATAACAGTGATTATTTTTAAAACTGCCCCCCACTGGGTATATTACGAATCAAAGGGTGAATTTTAATGGAAAAAAGTCAATTGAAAACTATCTTATATCATTTATTGATCGGTATAATTGGAATAGCAATGTTTTATCCTGTACTATGGATGCTTTCCAGTTCATTTAAAGTAGAGGGAACTATCTTTAGAAATGCCCATAATTTAATTCCTGAGGCCTTCACTTTAAGTAATTATGTTTCTGGTTGGGCTGGATTTGGCGGTACACACTTCGGTATATTTTTTAGAAACTCTTTTATTATTACTTTAACTGCTACAGCAGGTCAGATTTTTACTTCGGCTGCAGTTGGCTATGGTTTTGCCCGGATTAAGTTTAGAGGTAAAGCAATTCTATTTGCTCTGGTGATTTCAACTCTGCTTTTACCACAGCAGGTAGTGATGATTCCTCAGTATATTATGTTTAGTTTTATTGGCTGGATTAACTCTTATAAACCATTAATCTTACCAAGATTTTTTGCAATGCCTTTCTTTATCTTCTTAATGTATCAATTTATACAGGGAATACCAAAAGAACTTGATGAAGCAGCAAAAATTGATGGTTGTGGGGTTTATTCAATCTTTTTTAAGATAATTCTTCCCAATATTAAACCGGCTTTAATTACAACCTTTATTTTTCAGTTTTACTGGACCTGGCAGGATTTTTTTGGTCCCCTGCTTTATCTACAATCCGCTAATAAATATCCAGTCTCACTGGGATTAAAGCTCTTTTCTGACCCAAGTACTGTAACTAACTGGGGTGGAATGTTTGCAATGTCAGTTTTATCTTTATTACCGGTTTTAGTTATTTTCATTGTTTTTCAGCGTTATTTAGTGGAAGGAATCAGTACAACAGGTTTAAAAGGATAATAATTATCCACTTAAGAGAGGTAGATTTAAATGATTAATAGATATCAATTAGTAAATAGAAACAACCCTATTTTAAAAAATAAAGATCTAAATTCGCCATTCACTTTAGGAAATGGCGAATTTGCATTTACAGCAGATTTTACCGGTCTTCAAACTTTTTATAAAAGTTATGCAGAAGAAATTCCAATTAATACAATGGCCCAATGGGGATGGCATAGTTTTAACAGTGAAGAAAATTATGATAGAAAAAACTTAAAATTTAAAAATTATAACCGAGGAAATAAAAAAATACCTTACGCTTCAGAAGAAAAGGGACAGGCCGGTTTATTTAATTTTTTGAGAGAGAATCCTCATAAATATAACTTAGCAAGAGTAGGTCTGCATCTGGAAAAAAAGAATGGAGTTAAAGTTGAATTTGAAGACATTGAGCTTAATCAGCAGGAACTTAATTTATGGCAGGGCATTTTAAAGAGTGATTTTGTAGTTGAAGGTGAACAGGTTAATGTGGAAACAATCTGTGATCCGCTGACAGACAGTATTGCAGTTAAAATAGTATCGGACTTAATTATTAAAAAGAGACTGGGAGTAGAAATTGAATTTCCTTATCCGGAGCAGAGCAAAACTGCTTCCAACTGGGAAAACAAAGAAAAACATCAGACAAAATTGATTGAGCAGAATGAAAAGGCCTATAATTTTAATAGATTTATTGACGAGACCAAGTATTTTGTAAATCTATTCAGTTCTAAAAATTTAGAGCTGAAAATTCCTTCTCAACAGCATTATTTATTTAAAAGTAAAAAGAATGAAAACAGCTTAACTTTTGTTATTAATTTTAATGAAAATCAGAATAGAGTTAAGCAAATAAGTTTCAGTGAAGTTAAAGAGCGAAGTATAGAATACTGGCAGGATTATTGGACACAGGGAGGAATAATTGATTTTTCTAAAACTGAAGCTCCAAAAGCAAAGGAATTAGAAAGAAGAATTGTTTTATCACAATATTTAACTGCTGTTCAGTGTTCCGGGACGCTGCCTCCTGCTGAGACGGGTCTGACCTGTAATAGCTGGTATGGTAAATTTCATTTAGAAATGCATTTCTGGCATGCTGCTCATTTTGCTCTCTGGAATAGAGAATCTTTACTGGAAAAATCTCTCTGGTGGTATTATAATATACTTGAGCGAGCAAAAGAACTTGCTTCTTCTCAGGGTTTTAAAGGAGCTCGCTGGCCCAAAATGGTTGGCCCGGAGGGTTATGATAGCCCTTCTTCCATTGGGCCGTTTTTAGTCTGGCAGCAGCCGCATCCAATTATTTATGCTGAATTACTCTATAGAAATAGGCAAAAAAAATCGGTTCTAGAATATTATTATGAGCTAATTGAAGAAAGCATAGAATTTATGGTTTCTTATTTAGAGTTTGATCAGGAAAATGATAGATTCAATTTAGAAGCTCCACTAATTCCAGCTCAGGAAAGTTATGATCCGGAAGCTTGCTTAAATCCTACTTTTGAATTAGAGTACTGGCATACAGCGTTTGTTATTGCTCAAAAATGGAGAAAACGGCTGGGAATGGAAAAAAATAAAAAGTGGGAAGAAATAACCGATAAGTTAGCTGAACTGCCCCACAAAAATAATTTATATTTAGGTCATGAAAAAGCAGAAGACACTTTTGAAAAATATAATATAGATCATCCAAGTATGCTGGGGGCATATGGTTTATTACCGGGCTCGAAAGTAGATAAAGATATCATGAAAAATACATTTGATAAAGTGCTTTCTGACTGGCAGTTTGATCGGGCCTGGGGCTGGGATTTTCCGATGACAGCTATGACAGCAGCAAAACTGGGTGAAAAAGAAAAAGCAGTAGATATTCTTTTAATGGATTCTCCTAAAAACACATATTTATTTAATGGACACAATAGGCAGGGAAGTAAAAAAGATTTACCTCTCTACCTTCCGGGGAATGGAGCTCTGCTTCTAGCAGCAGGAATGATGGCAGCTGGTTGGGATGATTCAGGGCTGGAATCTACTGCTTTTCCAGAAGAATGGCAGGTAGAGTATGAATCAATTAATAAATATTTGTAGACTTGTTGTTTGAGTTAGTTAAAAATATAATTTATTTGGGATAAAAATAAGAAATTAATAGCTGGAGGTTATTTAATGAAAAAAAGAGAAGACGTTTATATTCGTGATCCTTTTATTGTGCCAGTAAAATCAGAAAAATCATATTATATGTTTGGCACAACTGATAAAAACTGCTGGCGAGATCAAATTGCAACTGGCTTTGACTATTATAAAACTACAGATCTGGAAAACTTTGAGGGACCTTTTGAAGCCTTTAGACCGTCAGCAGATTTCTGGGCAAATAAGAACTTCTGGGCTCCGGAAGTACATAAATATCAGGGTGAATTTTATCTATTTGCAACCTTTATTGCAGATGAATATAACAGAGGAACTCAGGTTTTGCATTCCAAACAGATTGAAGGACCATATCAGCCTCATTCAGACAGGGCTCTGACTCCAGCGGCTTGGATGGCTCTTGATGGTACACTTTTTGTAGATCAAAATCAGGATCCCTGGATGGTATTCTGTCATGAATGGGTACAGATTTATGATGGCACAATCTGTGCAGTTAAATTAACTAAGGATTTAAAAGAAACTGCCTCTGAGGTGAAAACTTTGTTTTCTGCTTCCGAAGCTCCCTGGACAGAGAGCATTAAAGAAGTTGATGGTAAGCAGTGCTATGTTACTGATGGACCATTTTTATATAGAACTGAAAATAATAAATTATTAATGATCTGGTCCAGTTTTGTGGAAAATAATATCTATGCAATTGGAGTTTCGCGTTCAGAATCAGGGACAATTATGGGCCCCTGGATTCACGAAGAAAAACCACTTTATGATCAAGATGCAGGTCACGGCATGATTTTTGAAACTTTTGAAAATCAATTAATGCTCACTATTCACACTCCAAATGAAACAGGTAAGGAAAGAGCAATTTTTATTGAGTTGACAGAGAAAAATGATAGATTGATGTTATAAGAATAGAGGCAGAGAAAGGAAGCCAATGAAAATTACTAATGATTTAAATGATTTAAATAATTATTTTTTTGAAAATAAAAAAATAATACTTTTTTTTGTATTGTTTTTTATTTCTATTTTGCTTTTTAATATTTTTATTTACATAGCTGTTGATTCTTTTATTAGAAAAAATGATGAAGAAAATTTATTAAAAAATGTTTCTTTAATAGAATCTTTTCTGGAAGAAAAAAAACAGCAGGTATCCAATTATGCAAAACTTCTGGCCCGATTTCCCGATTTAAAAAATATTAATAATGATAATTTATTAAAAAGAAGGGTTTATAATTTACACAGCAGTTTAAATGTTAAAGGTATTCAGGTTTTTGATAATAATTTAAATCAAATATTCGAGATTGGTGCAGGTTATGAATTAGATAAAAATAGTCAGCTGGCAGAAAGCATAATTAAGGTTGTAAAAGATGGTTATTCGGTGTCTTTTTTTAGTGAAAATGATTCGTTTGATATTCAGATTACTTCCTTTAGTTATATTTATGATGAGTACAGTATTGAAATTGAAGGTCTGGTTTCTATTTCGGAATCGATAAAGAAGGATAGTATCAATAGAATTGCCTATGATATTGATGGAGTTATTAATTTTTATTCTGTAGCTGAGTTGAATCAAAACTTTTTTGCAGATTTTAATAAAGAAAGAAGTATTTCCGGAAAGGCTTATTATTTAAAAGAACAAAAAATTGAGGAAGAAAATTATTTGCTTTCTTATTTACCAGTAAATGATTTTTATAATAATCCTATAGGCTATTATACAATTTTAGTACCTCAAAGCAGCAGAAAAGAACTGATCTATCAACTATCTGTTATTAATTTAGCTTTGTTTTTGTTTTTATTACTTTTATTAGCACTTTATCAAAAAATAAAATAGTTAAAACTAAATAAAAATATCATAAACAAAGAAAAAAGCAAAAAAACCATATTATTTATTTGACAATTCTCAAAATATTAATTATAATAATAATTGTAAAGTGAATTACATTTTAGAGATTAGGAAAATGTTTTCCACTATTTATCAGTATTTGAAGAGATTTTGCATATACTGATAAATTATCTTTAAAGCGCTTTAAAAAGATAATTCACTTTATGATTTCAGATTTAATTAGTAAAAGTTTACAGATAATACATATAATTATATAAGGCTGTATTCATTCATTAAAAAAGAAAGGAGGTAAAAAAAGATTTTTTGGAAACCTATAAGTTTATAAGAAAATTTTAACTTAAAAAACTAGGGAGGTTTTTATTAATGAAAAAGAAAACAGTTTTACTTTCTTTAATTCTGGTCTTTATTATGATCTTTTCTGCTTCTGTATTAGCCCAGGAAGAGGAAGAAATTACACTTAGAATATCCTGGTGGGGTTCTCAGAGCAGACACAATAAAACTTTAGAGGTAATTGAAATGTTTGAAGAACAAAACCCAAATATTAACATTGAGCCTCAGTATACAGGTTGGAGTGGTTACTGGGAACAGATGTCTGCTCAGGCAGCCGGTGGAAATTTACCGGATGTAATGCAGCATGACCGGATGTACTTAACTCAATACATTAATAATGATCGTATTTTATCTTTAACTCCATATGTAGAAAATGGAACTCTTGATATGAGCAATATTGATCAACCAATGGAAGAAGTAGACGGAGAACTTTATGGGGTTACTCTTGGTGTTAATGCTTTTGCAGTTGCTTATCATCAGGATATGTTTGAAGAAGCAGGTTTAGAGGAGCCTTCTCCTGAGTGGACCTGGCAGGATTTTATGGATACATCCAGAACACTTAAGGAAAAATTAGACATTGATTATGGAAGTACCATTCTTCCTGGTGCCCATAGAGATGTATTTGGATTTAGAATCTGGTTACGTCAGCACGGAGCATCTCTTTATAATGAAGATGCAACTGGTTTAGGTTATGAAGACGATCAGTTATTTACAGACTTCTTCGGGATGTATGAACAGTTAAAAGATGAAGGAGTAGTTGCTCCTCCAGAAGTTACTGAAGAAGCAGGACATAATATTGAAATGGATCCTTTTGTTCAGCAGAGATCAGCAATGTCAAGTATGTGGAGTAATCAGGTTGTAGCTGCCAGTTCAGCTGCCGGTAAAAAAGTTGATCTTACTTTAATGCCAAATGCTGAAGGACAGGAACAAAAAGGTATGTTTATTAAGCCTGGTATGTACTTTACAGTTTCCAAAAATAGTGAACATCCTGAAGCTGCAGCTAAATTCATCAATTTCTTTGTTAACGATTTAGAAGCTAATAAAGTTATTGATGCAGGTAGAGGAGTTCCAGTTTCTTCTGAAATAAGAAGTAAGATGGCTCCAGAACTAAATGACATTAATCGAGAACAGTTTGAATATATTGATCTGGCCACAGATCACAGCAGTTCTATTTATGCACCACCACCTAAGAATCACCCACAGGTTAGAGATCTGATGACAGAAACTGTCTTAAGAATTCTTTACGGACAGATGTCCGCTGAAGAAGCTGCCGAAAGCTTTAGAAGTCAGGCAGAAAACTTCTTAAATTAATAAAATAGTTTAGTAATAAGAATCAGTTTAATTAGAGGTCGTCAGTTACAAACTGTCGGCCTCTAATTTTACAAAAATTTTAAAGTTTTTTAAATTGACAGAGGGGATGATTTTAATTGAGAAATTATGTAAATGAAAGGACAACTTTAGCCGGATATGTATTTATCAGTCCCTGGTTAATCGGTTTTGTTGCTTTTATGTTAGTTCCAATATTTATGTCCTTATATTATTCTTTTACCAGTTACGATCTTATCAGTCAGGCTGCATTTGTGGGGCTGGAAAATTACAAAGATATTTTTATGAATGATGCTCGTTTTTTAAATTCTTTAAAGGTAACCTTTATTTATACCTTTACCGCTTTACCTTTGAGATTGGGCTTTGCACTACTTTTAGCAGTTTTATTTAATCAGGGGAGAAAATTTGTAGGATTTTATAGAACCTTATTTTATGTACCTTCTTTAATTGGAGGGAGTGTTGCAATTTCTGTAGTCTGGAGACAATTATTTGGTTACAGTGGAGCAATGAATGATTTATTAATGGGGGTAGGGATTTTAGAATCACCAATAGGCTTTATTGGTAACCCACAAACCTCATTATGGACGCTTGTTTTACTTGCTGCCTGGCAGTTTGGTTCGCCGATGCTCATTTTCCTTGCTGGTTTAAAGCAGATTCCGATTAGATTATACGAATCAGCAGCAATTGATGGAGCCAGCTGGTGGCAGAAGTTTTTTCATATTACTATCCCGATGCTGACACCGGTTATATTTTTTAATGTTGTAATGCAGACAATTCGTTTATTTAT
>NZ_QLME01000020.1 GCF_003259895.1 Halanaerobium saccharolyticum
TCCAAATGAAGCTTTTGAAGATCAACTAAAACAAATTCTATACAATTAAAATTATTACAGTTTGAAATTAGTTCAATTTAACATTGCAATTTAAGGATTTATATTTAAAAGAAAAAATTAATAAAAAAATATTTTTGGAAGAGATAAAGAAGATGATAATAAAGCGAAAAATTTTCATAGCCGGATCTGGTTCAGCCTTAAATGATCAGGGGGTAAAAGAATTTTTTGATCAACTGGCACTGCTGACTGATAGAGTTTGTTCGGCTCAGAATGGGCAGAAACTGCAGGCACTTTTATATAAAATTTCTCATGATCAGGATAATAACCGTGTGTCCCATATTAAAGTTGTAAATGGTAGTTTAAAAGTGAGAGAAGAGCTAGAATATGAGATAGATCAGAAATATATAACAGAAAAAATTACAGAATTAAGGATCTATAATGGACAAGATTATCATAATGTTAATCAGGTTAAAGCGGGAGAAATAGCAGGAGTTCTAGGGTTATCAAAGGTAGGAGCGGGAACTGCTTTTGGTGAATTAGATAGTTTAAAATCAGACCAGCATCAGACTGCTTTAAAATCAAAAGTAATTTATGATAAAGAAGTTAACACCCGAAGCTTGCTGAAATCTTTTAAAATTCTAGATGCAGAAGATCCTTCTCTAGAGGTGGGCTGGAATTCTAAAACAGAAGAAATTCAGATCAATGTAATAGGTACAATTCAGCTTGAAATTTTAAAAAGTTTAATTAAAGAGAGGTTTAATTTTGAGAATAGAGCCAGTACAGATGATTTAAACAGGGGACTACAGAATCTGGTTAAACAACATATTTTAGAAAGAGAACATAGAGGAATTTTAACAGGAAGTCCGCTAACAGATCTAAAGATAATTTTATTAACCGGCAAATCACATAATAAACATACAAGTGGTGGTGATTTTAAAGAAGCTACCTACAGAGCTTTAAGGCAGGGCTTAGAAAAGTCAAAAAATATACTTTTAGAACCTTTTTATGAGTTTAAGATCAAAATTAATTTGGATTATCTGGGAAGAGTTATTTCTGATATTGAAAAAGCAAAAGGAAGTTTTGAGCCACCTGATGTTAGTGGTGAACAGGCAGTAATCCGTGGCCAGGCTCCTGCTGCTACTTTTATGGATTATCCGCTTGAACTGAGAGCTTTTACCGGTGGTAAAGGAATTATAAATTTTAAATTTGGTGGTTATGATTTATGTCATAATAGTGAGCAGATCATTAAGGAAAGTAATTATAATAAGAATAAAGATGGAGAGTATTCTTCTTCCTCAATTTTTTGCAGCAGAGGAAAAGGTTATACCGTTCCCTGGGATCAGGCTGAATCAAAAATGCACTGTTTATAAATGATTAAGTTAGATTTAAAATTTTTAAGTGGAGGAATAGATAATGAATGAAACAATAAAACTGATAAATAAAAGAGCTTCTTTGCGTAAATATGCTGATAAAGAGATTAGTCAGCAAGACAAAGATACTATAATTAATAGTGCTTTAAGGGCTCCTACGGCTGGTAACATGATGCTTTACTCAATAATTGTAATTGAGGACCAGGAAAAAAAGAAGCTGCTGAGTAAAAGCTGTGATCATCAACCTTTTATTGCAAAGGCTCCGCTGGTTATGGTGTTTTTGGCAGATTATCAGCGCTGGTATGATTATTATAACTTATCTGCGGTTAAGGAATTTTGTTTAAGAGAAGATATTAATTATAGTAGTCCAAGCGAGGCTGACTTGATGTTGGCCTGCAGTGATGCCTTAATTGCTGCTCAAAATTCTGTTATTGCAGCAGAATCACTGGGGATTGGTTCCTGTTATATTGGTGATATTATGGAGAATTATGAAAAACATCAGGAAATTTTATCTCTGCCGGAATTTGTTTTTCCTATTTCGATGCTGGTAATGGGGCATTATCCAGAAAAAAGGCCTGGAATCAAATCTCGTTTTGATAAAAAGTATTTAGTTTTTGAAAATGAATATAGATCTTTGAATGAGGAAGAGTTAGACAATATGTTTGCTGAACGGAGTCAAAAATTTAACCCTGATAACTCATTTAATGCAGATAATTATGGTCAGCTAATGTATGCCAGGAAAACTGGAGCCGGATTCAGCAAAGAAATGGCCCGTTCTGTCCGAACTATGTTAAAAAAATGGCAGAAATAGAAAAACCCCCAAGAAACCTGCACTACCAGGGTAAACTTAGGGGTAAATTATCGTATTAAATTTAAAATGGTGCCGAGGGCGGGATTCGAACCCGCACGGTCTATTAGACCACTAGCCCCTCAAGCTAGCGCGTCTGCCAGTTCCGCCACCTCGGCATCACAATTATAAATTATACCATAAAAATTTACTTTGTCAATAAAAATCAGCAAATAAGTTTGGTAGATAAAAAATAAATAAAATTTAGATTTTTTAAAATAGACAAAGAAATTTCTTTCATGCAGGAATTGAGCCTATAATCACGAATATTATGAATATAAGGGAATAGGGAGGCAATAACATTGGCAGAAAAAAATACACAAGATAATCAAAAATCAAAAAAGAAACATAAATGGATAGGAGTTTTTCTGATAGCACTACTCTTATTATTTATTGGACTGGCTGGTTATTACTTAGAAAGAGATTTAGAACCAGTACCAGATAATCAGGTTGAGGAAAATGAAGTTATGGAGCCGAGTAAAGATAGTATTGATGAAGAGCCGGCTATGAATGGTGAAGAAGGCGAAACCCAGGTAACTGAAGAAACAGCTCCTACTGAAGAAAGTACAGATAGTGCTAAAAAAATAGAAACTGGAACAGAAACTGAAAAAGTTACTGAAAGTGAAGATACAGCGGCTACTTCAGATAGAGAAACCGAAAAAGATGAGGGGGATACAGAAAAGCCAGCCGAACAGACTGAAGAAAGTGATGCTCCTCCTGCAGAAGATGAAGATATAGTTGAAACTGAAACTGCGATAGAGTCTGAAAGTGATACAGCTGATGAAATAACTGATACCGGGAAAACCTCTGCTGTAGAGAGTGAAGAAGCAGTAAGAGATACTGCAGCAGAAGATGGTTCAGTGGAGACTGAAGAAAAAACAGCTAATGGTGATCAGAGTCAGAAAGCAACTCCAGAAACAGAGGATTCAATCCGATCAGATATTGAGCCGGAGAGTGAGGATGCTGTTGAAGAGGATGAGGCAGAAATAACTGCTGAGTCTGAGCCGGAAGAGGATACTGCTCAGGATAGAGAAGATCAGGTAGAAAGGGACGAGCAGTTAGAAGGAGACGCTGGAGTAGAGAGAGATGAACAGCTAGAAGACGAGACTCAGGATGATTTTGCTCGAGAATTGGAAGATCCATCTCTGCTGGATCGAATTTTATCTATTCTGGGATTATCAGAAAGCGATTTTACTCAGGATTTAAATATATTATTTGTTGGACTTGACAGTGAAGAAAGTGTAGCAATAGGTACTGTAGAAGCTGATTCAATAATGCTTGCTAAGTTAAGACCGGAGTTAAATCAACTGCAGATAGAACATATTGATGAAGATACTATCTATCAGGGTCAGTTATTAAGAAAATATCATAACGGTGATATTTCAACGGCTGTGGAAGATATTGCCGAAACTGAAATTGATTATTATGTTTATCTTAAGTACCAGGGTTTTGAGAAGGTAATAGACGAATTAGGTGGAGTACAAATATCACTTGAGGAAGAAATAGTAGTGCCTGGCCTGGGGCTTAATTTAAAAGAAGGTGATAATCTATTATCTGGAAAAGAAGCCTTAAATTTTGTTCGCTGGAGGAGTTCTGATTCCATGGATAGATTTGAGAGACAGAAATTATTAATTAATTCTGTAATCTCAAAGCTGAAATCTAATAATATATTATTTAATGTTAAAGAACTTTATAATACGATAGTTGAAAGTTATAATTCTATAGAAACAGACATCAACCCTGTACTGGCAGCGGAAATTTTTAATTATGTTAGAGAAAATGACGAATTAAAGCTAGAGTTTATTGAATAGAATAGAAAAAATAAGCTTTTGAGAAAAAATTATCTACAGTCGATTTTTTAAGTATTTAGTAGTATATTTAACATAAAATAATTTAATTACTGATAACAGTCTATATTGAATTTTGACTTAAAGTAGCTTTTTATATATACTAGTTATTGCTGATGCGGTAATTAAGCTTTTTGATTACTGCTGATGGGCGAATAGCTCAGTTGGGAGAGCACCTGCCTTACAAGCAGGGGGTCACAGGTTCGAGCCCTGTTTCGCCCACCATTTTTATTTGCAAATATAATAAAAGAAGTTTTGTTTGAAGTCTTATTCTGACTTCTTACTTTCTACTTCTTACCAACGCGGAGGTGTAGCGTAGCGGTTTAACGCGCCGGCCTGTCAAGCCGGAGATCGCGGGTTCAAATCCCGTCTCCTCCGCCATTTTGGTGGGATAGCTCAGTCGGTAGAGCAGTGGATTGAAAATCCACGTGTCGACAGTTCGATTCTGTCTCCCACCACCACTTTTTGCGGGAATAGCTCAGTGGTAGAGCATCACGTTGCCAACGTGAGGGTCGCGAGTTCAAATCTCGTTTCCCGCTCCATTTTATTTGCAGCCTGGCGGCATAGCCAAGTGGTAAGGCAGAGGACTGCAAATCCTTTATTCGACGGTTCAAATCCGTCTGCCGCCTCCAATTCATTATTACTGATATAACAGAGATCTTAGCTGTTATTCAAATCACTATTTTTTTATTTATTTGAAAAAAAGGTGCCGGATTTGGTGCCATTTTATTATTTTAAAAGCATTAAATGAAAGTTTATTAACAATTTAAATAATTTAAAATAATTATCTTGACAAATTTAAAAACCATTGATATAATACAAAATGTCGCAAGTTGAATATTACATATTTGCCGGGGTGGCGGAATTGGCAGACGCATCGGACTTAAAATCCGGTGGGAATTTATTCCCGTGTCGGTTCGAGCCCGACCCCCGGCACCACTTTTTTGCTTGCACATTTTTCATTTTAAGGGTGAGTTTAAAGTGCTAACTTAATATTTTAAGTTGGTATAGCTCAGTTGGTCAGAGCGCTACGTTGACATCGTAGAGGCCAGTGGTTCGAATCCACTTACCAACACCATTTTAATAATATTTGCCGGGGTGGCGGAATTGGCAGACGCATCGGACTTAAAATCCGGTGGGAATTTATTCCCGTGTCGGTTCGAGCCCGACCCCCGGCACCACTTTTTCCACAATTTTGTGGAATTTTCTGTTTTAAATAGTAGATTATAAAAAATAGAAAATATTTTTTGATTTGACTTTTTAAGTTTTTAGGAATATAATAATAAAAAATAAAGAAAATAAATGCCCTGATAGGGAAGAGTAAATTTATTTGTGAGTAAAAAGAGAATTGTGCCGGCGGCTGAAAGCACATAACTTATCATTAAATTGAAAACCACCCTGGAGCAGGTAGAAGGAATTAAGTATTTCTATCCGGTTAAGCCGTTATCTTATTAAGGGAATAATGATTTTAACTATTCTATTATTAATCTAGAATAGAGATAATTATTATTAACTAGAGTGGAACCGCGCAATCCGTCGTCTCTATAATGAGATGAGGGATTTTTTTAATTTTATAAAAGATTATCAGACCTATAAGGAGGATGTTAAATGGAAAAAGTTAAAGTAACACTGCCCGATGGTTCGGTTAAGGAATATGATGTTGGAACAACAGTAGAAGAAGTTGCTTATTCTATTGGCAGTGGTTTAGGGAGAGATGCCATAGCTGGTGTTGTTAATGGTAAAGAAGTGGATGCTTATTATCCAATTGAAGAGGATGTTGAACTTTCTATTATTACTATTGATAGTGATGAGGCCCTGGATATCATTCGTCACACTACTTCACATGTGATGGCCCAGGCGGTAAAAAGACTTTATGAAAATGTACAGGTTGCAATTGGACCTACAATAGAAGAGGGTTTTTATTATGATTTTAATTTAGAAGAAAATTTTAATGAAGATTCTTTGCTAGAAATTGAAACTGAGATGGAAAAAATTATCGAGGAAGATATAGAAATACAAAGGAAAGAACTTCCACGTCAAGAAGCAATTGAATTAATGGAAAAGAGAAATGAAAAATATAAGCTAGAATTAATTGAGGAACTGGATGATCAGATGATCAGCCTCTATTTTCAGGGAGATTATGTAGATCTCTGTCGGGGTCCCCACCTTCCTTCTACTGGTTATGTAAAGGCTTTTAAACTGCTTAATGTAGCTGGAGCCTACTGGCGCGGTGATGAGGATAATGAAATGCTGCAGCGGATTTATGGTACTGCTTTTGCCAGCGAAAAAGATTTAGAGAAATATCTGCACAGAGTAGAAGAAGCTAAAAAACGTGATCACAGAAAACTCGGTAAGGAACTTGATCTTTTCAGCATGCAGGATGAAGGAAGAGGTTTTCCTTTTTTCCATCCCAAAGGGATGGCTCTCAGAAACGAATTAATTGATTTTTGGAAAGAAGAGCACCGCAAGGCTGGATATGAAGAAATTAAAACTCCTATTATTTTGGATGAGTCCCTCTGGCATCAATCAGGACACTGGGACCACTATCAGGATAATATGTATTTTACTGAAATTGATGGAGAAACTCATGCTGTTAAACCAATGAATTGTCCAGGTGGAATTTTAGTTTACAAAGATTCGATGCACAGTTATCGTGAGCTTCCAATTAGAATGGCTGAACTGGGTCTCGTACATCGTCATGAAATGTCAGGAGCTCTCCACGGATTAATGAGGGTTAGAAGCTTTACTCAGGATGATGCTCATATTTACTGTCTTCCGACTCAAATTGAAGAAGAATTAAGCGGAGTTATTAAGCTAGTTGATAAAATCTACAGTGCCTTTGGTTTTAACTATAATGTTGAGTTAAGTACTAAACCCGATAAAGCAATGGGAGATGAAGCACTCTGGGATAAGGCAACTGACGCTCTGCGTAATGCTATAGAAAAAAATGGACTGGATTATGAAGTCAACGAAGGTGATGGGGCTTTTTATGGTCCTAAAATTGACTTTCATTTAGAAGACAGTCTCGGTAGAACCTGGCAGTGTGGAACAATCCAGCTTGACTTCCAGATGCCGGAGCGCTTTGATTTAAGTTATATCGGACAGGATGGAGATGAACACCGACCGGTAATGATTCACCGTGCAATTTATGGTAGTATTGAACGTTTTATTGGAATTTTAATTGAACACTTTGCAGGTGCTTTTCCAACCTGGATGGCCCCGGTACAGGTAGAAGTTATTCCTGTTTCTGATGATCAGATCGATTATGCACTTAAAGTTAAAGAAGATCTAAAAGAAGAAAATATTAGAGTGAAGGTTGACAGCCGTTCAGAGCAGGTAGGTTATAAAATACGAGATGCTCAGGTTAAACAGGTACCATATATGTTAATTGTTGGTGGACGTGAAGAAGAAAATGGAACTGTGTCTGTAAGGGATAGACGTGCAGGTGACTTAGGAACAAGTGATTTAGATGAATTTAAAACTAATATTTTAGCAGAAATTGAAGCAAAAGAAATTAATACAGAAGATGTCGAATAGATTTTTGTTAATTAACTTTTCTCCAGCTTATTCTGGAGGAAAGTTTTGAAATGTTTCTTGACACAGTCAGTACCCTATGCTATAATAATTAAGGAAAACAAAGTAGAAGCACCTGTTTCTCACCAGTCCTAAACTGGTTAATATCAGTTTCTCGTTTAGAATTTTAATTTCTGCGGGAGAAGTAGACTTATCTTGAGGGATAGTCTATCTTTAGCTGATCATTGTATTTAACGGGTGGTTTCTACCACTCGTTTTTTTGTTATATTGGTTGTTTTATATCACTCAGGAGGTGCATAAATATCGTTAATGATTTAAGAGTTAATGATCGCATTAGAGCAAGAGAGGTTCGTCTGATCGATCAAGAAGGAGAGCAAATTGGTATCAAGTCGCTGGATGATGCATTGGATAGAGCCGCAGAACAGGGTTTGGACTTAGTAGAAGTTGCTCCACAGGCTAATCCACCTGTATGCAGAATTATGGATTATGGTAAGTACAAGTATGAGCAGGCTAAAAAAGAAAAAGAAGCCAAAAAGAACCAGAATGTAATGAATGTTAAAGAGGTTCAGATGGGTGTTAAAATTGAAGACCATGATTTTAATGTTAAATTAAAGCAGGCTCGTAGATTCCTCAATGATAAGGATAAAGTTAAGGTAAGAATTCGCTTTAGAGGAAGAGAAATGATGCATAAAGAATTAGGATATGATCTGATGGATCGCCTAATTGAACAGACTAAAGATATTGGTAAGGTAGAAAGCAAACCCAAAATGGAAGGTAGAAATATGATGATGTTTCTAACTCCCGAAAGTGATAAACAGTAGTCAATTAAACAACTTAGAATTCACTTTAATAACTGGTTTTAATACGGAGTTATTTTAGAATGAATTTTTGATTATTACAGTATTAGGAGGTTAAATCATGCCAAAGCAGAAAACACATAAAGGAATTGCTAAAAGAGTTAAGACTACCGCTAACGGTAAGCTTAAGCATCACAAAGGATTTCACAGTCATATTTTAACTAAGAAATCTGGAAATAGAAAAAGACAATTACGTAAAGCTAAATTATTAAGCAAAAGTTATCAGAAGAAATATAAGAAATTATTACATGGATAAACAGCAATAATAAAATAAGATAAAAAATAATATATGTTAAAATTTTGGAAGGAGTGTCATTTAAGATGCCACGTGTAAAAAGAGGAAATAAGGCGCGCAAGCGTAGAAAAAAAGTTCTAAAGATGGCTAAGGGATATTTTGGTTCCCGCAGTAAGTTATATCGTCCTGCAAATCAGGCGGTAATGAAGTCTTTACATTATGCTTATAGAGATAGAAGAAATAAAAAGAGAGAATTTAGAAAGCTCTGGATTACAAGAATTAATGCTGCAGCTAGAAATGAAGGTCTTTCTTACAGCCGTTTCATTAATGGTTTGAGACAGGCTGATGTAGAAATTGATCGTAAAATGTTAGCTGACTTAGCAGTTAATGATTCTGATGGATTTGCTGATTTAGTAGATCTGGCAAAAGAAAAATTAGGAAACTAATTAAATGAATATAATCAGCAGTTCTCAAAATGATAAAGTTAAACATCTAAATAAGCTTTACCGCAGCAGAAATAGACGTCAGGAAGGTGTCTTTATTCTGGAGGGGAAAAGGCTTATTGAGGCTGCATTGGCAGGAGGAGCGGATTTTAAACAGGTCTTTCTCACTCCTGCTTTTTTTAAATCAGCTGCAAATGATAATTTACTGGCTGCTTTAAAATTAAAGGCAGAATTTATCTATATTGAAGAAGAACTTTTAAAAGAAACTGCTTCTACAGTTAATCCACAGGGAATCCTGGCGGTAGTAAATGAATCTGTTTTTAAAGGTGATGATTTTTATCAGCAGACCGAAAAAATATTACTTTTAGATAGGATTCAGGATCCCGGGAATATGGGAACTATGATCAGAACTGCTGTTGCAGCAGGTTTTGATGGTATTATTGCTCTCAAGGGTTCAGTAGATATTTATAATCAAAAAGTTATTAGAGCCACCATGGGTGGGATTTTTTCGATAGCGATCAGACAAAAGTTGAGTCAAAAAGATTTTCTGGAAGAAATTAAAAATGAGGCAGCAGAATACGAACTGCTGGCAGCAGATATAGAGGCTGAAGAATATCATTTTGAGCATCAGTATCAGGATAAATTGATTTTAATGATTGGAAATGAGGCAAATGGTCTGGATCAGCAATTATTAGAATCTGCTACTGCAAAAATAAAAATTCCGCTGGCTGGAGAAATTGAATCTTTAAATGCGGCAGTTGCAGTATCGGTAATTTCTTTTGAAATACTTTCTCAGCAGTTAAAAAGATAATGATTTAAGCTGATACTGCTGCTATTTTAATTTAAATTTGAAACAGAAATTTTTAACTTTTATTCTTGTGAGAATATTTTTTCTATGGTATAATCAAAAAAGAATAGTATATTTAATGGCTGAGAAGGAGAGAGTAACTAGAGATGATACTGGTAGAGATTAACTGCAGCAGCTGAAAGCAGTTAAATTATCAAATTTAGCGAAGTTCACTCTGGAGCTGAGGACTGAATTAAGTAGGTTTTTCCGGAAGCTAATGGCTTTCGTTAACAAAAGAAAGTGATTCCACATTTAGGTGGGATAATCAGGGTGGTAACACGGTATCTCGTCCCTTCAGGGCGGGATTTTTTTATTTTTAGAATAAAAAATTTAACATATATATAACATGGAGGTGTTAGTTTTGGATCTACTAGATGATCTAAAAAAGATTGAAAATGAAGCAGAAGAAGAATTAAAAGAAGTTGAAAGTCTTGACCAATTAGAAGAACTGAGAATAAAGTATTTAGGTAAAAAAGGGGCTGTCCAGTCTGTTTTCTCCAAAATGGGAAAAATTGAGGCGGAACAGCGGCCTATTGTAGGAAAAGAAGCAAATATATTAAAAAATAAAATTCAGAACTGGCTGGGGGAACATAAAGAAAGATTGGAAAAGCAAGCGGCTCAAAAACGTTTTGAAGCAGAAAAAATTGATGTTACTCTTCCTGGCGGCCGGGTAGAAGCGGGACGTTCTCACCCCTTATCTTTAGTAACTAAAGAATTAGAAGATATTTTTATTGGTCTGGGTTTTGAAATTGCCGAGGGACCTGAAGTAGAGAGTGAATATTACAACTTTGAAGCTCTAAATATTCCAGCACACCATCCGGCCCGTGATCTGCAGGATACTTTATATATTGATGATCACTATTTACTGCGAACTCATACATCACCGGTCCAGGTAAGAACTATGGAAGCACAGGAGCCTCCGGTTAGAATAATTGCTCCAGGCAGAGTTTATCGTTCTGACGAACTGGATGCATCTCATTCTCCTATTTTCCATCAGACAGAGGGTTTAGTTATTGACAAAGATATTTCTTTTAGTGATTTAAAAGGAACAATTGAGTTAATTGTAGAAGCTTTATTTGGAAAAGATAGAGATGTGAGATTTCGTCCCAGTTATTTTCCTTTTACAGAACCGAGTGCTGAGGTAGATGTTTCCTGTATTGTCTGCGGCGGAGAAGGATGTCCTTTGTGTTCCAGGACTGGCTGGCTGGAGATTATGGGGTCAGGAATGGTTCATCCAAATGTGCTGGAAATGTCAGGTTATGATAAGGATATTTATAGTGGTTTTGCCTTTGGAGTAGGTCTGGACCGTCTGGCTTTATTAAAATATGGAATTGATGATATTAGAGTGCTTTATGAAAATGATAAGCGGTTTTTACATCAGTTTTAAATTAAATTATAAAATTAATTATAAATTGTGAATAACATTTTAATTATTTAAGGGATTTATGCAGCTTTGAACACGCTGTTAATTTTAAAATTAGAAAGGATGATAATTTTGCAGATATCATATAACTGGTTAAAGAAATATATTGATATAAATTTTACTCCTGACGATCTTTCGGAAAAGCTGACTATGGCTGGTCTGGAAGTTGAGGGAGTTGAGTACTTAGGAGAAGGTTTAGATGATATAATTATTGCCAGGATTGAAGAGATTAAAGAACATCCTGATGCAGATAAACTTGTGATCTGTCTGGTTAAAACTGGATCAGATAAAGAACTAATTCCTGTTGTTACAGGAGCTCCCAATGTTGAAGTAGGACAGATGGTTCCATTTGCGAAAGTAGGATCAACTCTTCCTGGTGGAATGAAGATTGAAGAAGTTAAATTAAGAGGCGAACTTTCTCAGGGAATGATCTGTTCTAAAGACGAGCTTGGGCTGCAGGAAGAAAGAGCTGAAGGAATTATGGTCCTGGATGATGATGCTCCTCTGGGCGGCAGTTTTCTTAAGTATAAGCGACTGGATGATTATGTATTTAAGCTTGATTTAACACCTAACTATGCCCGCTGTCTGGGAATGATTGGTGTAGCTCGTGAGATCAAGTCTTTATATGCTCAGGAGAAGACTTTAAACACTCCTCCAATCTCATTCGAGGAGGCTGAAGAATTAGGAAATATTAATGATTATGCGCAAGTAGAAATAGAGGACCCGGATTTATGTCCCCGTTATACTGCCCGTCTGGTTAAAAATGTTAAAATCAAAGAATCGCCGGAATGGATCCAGCGCCGACTTAAAGCAGCCGGGATCAGACCGATCAATAATGTAGTTGATATTTCGAACTTTGTTTTAATGGAATATAATCAGCCACTTCATACTTTTGATTTTAATAAAATTAAAGATGGTAAAATTATTGTCCGCCGGGCTGATGCAGAAGAAAAAATGTTGACCCTGGATGAGGAAGAAAGAGTATTGGATGATGAAATGCTTGTTATTTCTGATCCAGAAAAAGCAGTTGCTGTTGGTGGAGTTATGGGGGGAGCCAATACTGAGGTAACTGAGGAAACTACCGATGTCTTAATTGAATCTGCCTATTTTAATCCGGTTAGCATTCGCAAAACTGCCAAGAAATTGGGAATGCATTCAGATTCTTCCCACCGTTTCGAAAGAGGTGTGGATATAGAAAAGGTGATAGAAGCCAACAACCGGGCCTGTCAGATGCTTGCTAAATGTGATGGAGCCAGAGTGGTTCCTGGCGTAATTGATAATTATCCTTTAAAATATGAACCAGCTGTGATTACTCTAGCTGCTAAAAGAGTTAATGAGCTATTAGGAATTAATTTAGAAGCTGCTGAAGTTAAAGAAAGTCTTGAGCGTTTGGGTTTTGAGGTTGAGCCAACTGCTAATGCTGATGAGTTTGAGGTTACTGTTCCCTCCTATAGAACTGATGTGGAGCAGGGAGCTGATTTAGTTGAGGAAATCGCCCGGGTTTATGGCTATAATAGAATTCCTTCTACCAGACCGACTTCTAAACAGAGAGGTAAAAGGTCTTCCAAACAAAAATTTGAAGCGAGAGTTAAAAAATTGCTGCAGGCAGGTGGGCTGGATGAAGTAATTACCTATAGTCTACAGGATAAAAAAAGTTATCAGGACTTAAATTTAACTCAATTTGAAGACTATGCAAAATTTGTAAGCATCAAAAATCCGCTGAGTGAGGCCTTTGGAATTTTAAGAACTACTTTGCTGCCGGGAATAATTGATGTTCTCTCTTCTAATGCCCGCCGTCAGGGTTCAGAAATGGCTGTCTTTGAAACCGGAACAGTATTTAGAAACAGAGGGGGCAGTAATCGTCCTGAAGAGCTAAATAAACTCGGAGGAGGAATCTTTGGACAGAGTAATAACCTCTGGCAGCAGGGAGCTCCTAACTTCTTTGCCTTAAAAGGGGTGCTGGAAATGTTATTTGATAGAGTCCAGCTGGAAAAGTACAGCTTCATTGCTGATAATGACAATCGAGATTTTCTGCATCCAGGCCGCAGAGCTGAGATTAAGTATGATCAAACTCAGACTTTTGGCTTTATTGGAGAAATCCACCCAGAACTTGCAGATCAGAATAATTTACCTGCCGGAACAACTGTTTTTGAGTTGGATCTGGATTTTCTGTTTGAAATCACTGCAGAAAAATCTTATCAATATCATAAATTAGTTAAATATCCTGTGCTGGCAAGAGATCTGGCAATTGTAATGGCAGAGGATGTTGCAGTTGGTGATATCCATCAGGCAATCAGAGAAAAAGGTGGTTCAATGCTTAAAGGTCTGGAGCTTTTTGATATATATCAAGGAGATCAGATTGAGGCTGGTTATCAGAGTGCTGCTTTTGAATTAAAATTCCAGGCAGAGGATAGAACTTTAACCGATCAGGAGGTTAATGAGCGTTTTAATCAGATAGTAAATCATCTCAAAGAAGAATATTCCGCAGAAATTAGAGGAAATTAAATTTTCAGGCAGGAATTTCGACTTTTGTAATGAATATAATAAAGTAGACTACTATAGTTGGAGATGTTGCTAATGATAGAGGAAAAAAATCAAGATAAGAAAAAATTCAAATTAAATATTTTGGGTGATCAATTTACTGTGACTGGAGATTTCAGTGAGGATTATATAAATAAACTTGCTGATCATGTGGAAAAAACAGGTCAAGAGATAAAAAATGCTTATCCTAAATTGCCCTTTAGACGTTTATCACATTTGACAATGATTAATCTGGCTGATGAATATTTTAAACTGCGCAGTCAGTGTGTTGATTTAAGTAAAGAAAAAGAGAGACTTAAAGAGGCAAATCAAAGCTTACATCAGGAGTTAAAAAAACTGCGTCAGGAGAATGAGGAATTAAATACTCTACTCGAGGAGGTAGATTAATTGGATATCATAAATTTCCTCGATGTTATAATTTTAGTAATTATACTCTTTTTTGCCTTTAATGGGTTTAGAAGAGGATTTATAGATCAGACAAGTACAATATTGGGACTGCTGGCTGCATTATTTGTAGCAGTCAGGCAGTATCAGTATTTTACCCAGTTTTTAGAGCCTTATCTGGATTTATCTATTTCCCTACTGCAGTTTATTTCTTTTGCAGTAATCTTTATTGTAGTAAATATTGTGATCCATGTTTTAGGAATTACACTTAAAAAAATTGTGGATTCTATTTTTCTACAGCCAGTAGATCGTGCCTTAGGGTTTTTGTTAGGCTTAGTAAAAGGTGGAATTATCATTTATTTGCTAGTTTTAATTCTGGCCCAAATTCCCTATCAAAAAATAAATGATGTTTTAAATAATTCTTTTCTGGCAAGCAGAATTATCGAAGCATCACCATTAATCCAATCAAAGATTGAAGAAATTTTTCGGCCATGAGATATTCATGGCCTTTTGGCGTCTTAAATGAAATTAAAGATCTTAATAGAAAGAGGTGTTACAATGCAGGAAATGAGCAATAAAGAAATTGCTAAAATCCTAACAGAGTTTGCTGATTTACTGGCAATTAAAGGTGAGAATGATTTTAAAATAAGAGCTTATACAAATGCTGCCCGTAAAATTGAATCCTATCCTGATGATATTTTTGAGCTGGCAGAAAAAGATAAACTTAAAGAAATAAACGGAATTGGCAGTGGTATTGCTGAGTCAATTACAGAACTGCTGCAGGATGGAATAATAGAGGAAATGGAAGCAATCAAAGCTGAACTTCCACCTGGTGTTATCGAGATGACCGATATTCAGGGTCTGGGACCAAAAACTGCTCATCGTTTTTATTATGAATTGGAGATTGAAGATTTAATTTCACTGGAGAAAGCTCTTAAAGAGGGCAAAGTTCAGGAACTTAAAGGTTTTGGTAAAAAGTCGGAAGAAAAATTATTAAAGGCTTTAAAGAATCATGAAAAATATGTAGATAAAATAAATCTGGCTAAGGCTTTAAAAACAGCTGGAGAGATAATAGAAACAATTAAAACTGAACTTGAGCCCGATCTTTTTGAGGAAATTGAAATCTGCGGCAGCAGCAGAAGAGCAAAAGAACTGACGGGGGACCTTGATATTTTGATAGCTACAGCAAAACCAGAAGAACTTTCTCAAAAGCTAAAAAATTTAAATTTTACTGCTGAAGTTATTGGTGCAGGAGAGACTAAAGTCAGTATTAGAACTGAGCAGGGAGTTCAGACAGATTTTCGTCTGGTAAGTAAGGAAGAATTCCCCTCTGCTCTTCATTATTTTACCGGTTCTAAGGCCCACAATGTCAGGATGAGGCAGCTGGCCAAAGAGCATAATTTAAAATTAAGTGAATATGGACTTTTTCGAGATGATGACAGCAAAGAAAAAATTGAATCTGAGGCAGATATATTTAAGATTCTGGGGCTGGATTATATTATTCCTGAACTAAGAGAGGATCAGGGAGAGATAGAAGCTGCTCAGAAAGGAGAACTGCCGGATAGTATTGAATTAGAAGATATAAAAGGTGATCTACATCTTCATTCTCGTTATAGTGATGGTGCTTTTTCAATCAGGGAGATGGCAGAGGCGGCTAAAGAACGAGGTTATAAATATATTGCCGTAACTGATCATTCTCAGTCTTTAACAGTAGCCAGTGGGATGTCAACAGAAGAGTTAAAAAAACAGCTCCAGGAAATTGATGAGCTAAATCAGGATTTTGAAGATTTCCGGATTTTTAAAGGTGTAGAGGTTGATATTCTTAAAAATGGTGATTTAGATTTTGAAGATAAGTTATTACAAGAATTGGATTTTGTTATTGCATCTGTACACAGTTATTTTAATCTGGAAGAAGCGGAAATGACAGAGCGAATTATCAGGGCAGTTAAAAATCCTTATGTTAAACTAATAGGACATCCCAGAGGTAGGATGCTTGAGGGAAGAGAGGCCTATGCAGTTGACTTAGAAAAAGTCATTAAAGCTGCTGCAGAGAATAATACCGTTCTGGAAATCAATGCTTCTCCTCAACGGCTGGATCTGGATGCAGAATGGGCACGGAAAGTTAAAAAAGCTGGTGCTAAAATTTCGATTAATACTGATGCTCATCATTACAAAGAGTACAGTGATATGGAACTGGGAGTTGCGACTGCCCGCCGTGGCTGGCTGGAAAAAGGAGACGTAATTAATACTTTTACTGTAAATGAACTGAATGAGTTTTTTAAATTAAAAAAGTAATAACAGGTTAGATTGATTTAGAAAATTGATTAATTTTAAGAAAGTGTTTTGTTTAATCTGTAATAAAAAGCGTAATAAAATTAAATTCCGGAGGTATTTAAGTTGAGAGAACACAGTCTGGAAGTATTGGAATATAAAAAAATAATAAAAATGACTGCCGAGAGAGCGGCAACTAAAATAGGGAAAGAAATTGTAAATAATTTAGAACCTGTAAGTAACAGCGATTATATTAAGCAAAGGCTGTCAGAAGTTACTGCCTTAAAATCAATGATGGACGAGTTTTCTACTCCACCTTTTGGTGGGGTGAGGGATATCAGAGATGATTTGAAAAAAGCAGCTAAAGGATCAGTACTCTCTACAGATGCTATCAGCAGAGTCAGGAGCACCCTCAGAGGGGTTTCAGAGCTAAAGCGTTATCTGGACGATATAGAGTCTAATTTGGATCCCCGGATAGTTGAAAGGGAATATCAAATAATTTATGATCTATGTGCGGATTTACAGAGCAGACCGGCTCTGGCCCGGGAGATTGATCGCTGTATTAATGAATATGGTGAGGTTGCAGATGATGCAAGTGCGAAATTAAAGTCTCTACGTTCAAAAATGGATTCTATAGAAAATTCTATTCGCGATAAACTGGACTCAATTATAAAAAGTAAACACTATGAGGATATGCTGCAGGAAAATATTGTAACAAGAAGAGAAAATCGTTATGTGGTGCCCGTGAAACAGGAACAGCGCAACAATTTTGATGGGATTGTGCACGGACAGTCTGCCAGTGGTTTAACTCTCTTTATGGAGCCAATGTCAGTAGTTAGATTAAACAATGAACTGCGAGAGGTTAGAGCTAAAGAGAGCGCAGAAATCCAGCGTATCTTACAGATGCTCAGTTCAAAAATAGCTCAGTCTGAAGACATAATCAAAAAAGATTTAATGATTATCAGCAGGCTGGATAGTATTGCAGCTGCTGCTAAATTCAGTCTTGATTTTGAATGTAATGCACCTGAAATTAACGACCAGGGTCTGATAGAACTAAAGCAGGCTCGCCATCCCCTGTTAAAAGAAGATCCGGTACCAATTGATCTTAAACTGGGAGATGATATCTCAACTCTGGTAATTACAGGACCGAACACTGGAGGTAAGACTGTCTCCCTTAAAACCGTTGGTTTATTAACTCTGATGACTCAGAGTGGTCTGCACATCCCCGCTGCAGCTAATTCTACGGTATCAGTGTTCAAAAAGATATTTGCCGATATTGGGGATGAACAGAGTATTGAACAGAGTTTGAGTACTTTTTCTTCTCACATGACCAGGATTAGAGAGTTTCTGGCAGAATCAGATAATTCTACTCTGGTTTTAATGGATGAACTTGGAGTTGGTACAGATCCGGAAGAAGGTGCTGCTTTAGGAATTTCAATTTTAGAAAAACTGCAGCAGAAAAATGCAGTTACAATTGCTACTACTCATTATAGTCAGTTAAAAAGTTATGCTTATACTACTGATGAGGTAGAAAATGCTTCAGTTGAATTTGATATTGAAACTTTAAAGCCCACCTATAAATTAATAATGGGGGTTCCAGGTGGTTCTAATGCCTTTGAAATTGCTCTCAAACTGGGAATTCCGAGAGAAATAATTGATCGAGCCAGAACTCTTTTAAGTGATGAAGAAATTAAAGTTGAAGATATTATCAATGAGTTAAATCAGGAAAGAAATCGTTATCAAAAACTGCGGCAGGAAATGGAAGAATTCCGCAACCGTGAAAAAGAGTTAAAAGAAAAATATGAGAGAATGATTGAGGAACAGCGGCAGAAACACGAAGAAGAGATGAAGGCTGCTCGTGAGGAAGCAGAAGAAATTGTGGAGAAAACTAAAAAAGAAGCCCGTAGAATTATCTCTAACTTAAAAGAAAAAGATTTTACTAAGCGTTCGGAAGTTGATCGAGCTCAGACTTCTGCTAATCAAAATTTAAAAGAATTAAGTCAGATTTTAGAAACAGAAAATGAAAAAGAGAAAGAAAAAGTTTCGGCAGCTGACTTTAAGGTTGGAGATCAGGTAAGAGTGCGCAGTATTGGTCGCAAAGGTGAGATTACTTCTATTGATCGAGATAAAAAGGAAGCTCAGATTCAGGCTGGAATTATGCAGGTTACTGCTTCCTTAACTGATCTTGTCAAGGTTGACATTCCGGAGGAGAATGAAGAAAAACAGCTTAAAAATTACAGAGTCCAGAAATCACAGCATGTTTCTCCAAAACTTGATCTCCGGGGAGAAAGATATGATGCAGCTCAACATAAGGTTGATAAATATTTAGATGATGCTTTTCTAGCTGGCTTAAATGAAGTAGAAATTGTTCATGGTAAAGGAACGGGAGCTCTGCGTCAGGCTGTGGAAGAAGTTTTAGAAAAGAATTCTCATGTTAAAGATTACCGACTTGGTAGACAAAAAGAAGGTGGAATGGGAGTTACAATAGTAAAGGTTCAGTAAAAAATGAGTTTGATTTAAAATAGACAGCAGATTAATCAAAATATTTGAGATATAAAAAGGGATTTCTCCACTTTTAAATGGAGAAATCCCTTTTTAATATATATTTAATTTAATATTATTATTTTAAGAGTATAACTATTTTAATTTAATCATTACCGAAGATATCAAATAGACTTCTGATAGAATCCTCTGACTCCTCAGAACTGTCATCTGAATCAGATTCTGTACTGGTATCTGCATCTTCAGTCAGCGGCTGACTGGCAGGATGCAAATTACAAATTCTATTTGGCTTATTTTCATAACGCGGATTACCATTTCTCTGCACCTTGGGAATTCCGTATTCATGATCAATCTGCTGTACAGGTTCTCCTGCTTCAATTGTATAAGTTCCTCTTACCAGATCTTCTGAGCTTTTACTGGAGTTAACCTCTCTAAATGTTTTCTGTGTTGGTCCGATTCTAATTCCTGAATCAGAAATGTAATGTCTTTCTTCCACCTGATCAGCCGGACAATTTTCTGTTGCCAGCAGACCACTTTGACGGTCAACACGAACAGTTTTTACAGGTCCATGTAGACTTTCCCTTTCAGTTGGTTCAGTACCATTAATATAGGGCAGCACATCAATTCTTGGTGAATATTGATTTGAAAGCAGTCCTGTATAAGGATCAACATCCACTTCAATTATATTATCTGGCTTCTGGAAATTGATAACTGGCATATCTTTTACTGCTTCTCTCATATAATCTCCCCAGATTTGGGCTGCTTCCCCACTCCCCACTGTTTTAACATCATACTCCATTGAGCGATTTGTATCTTCACCAATCCAGACACTTGTTGCAATCTGAGAAGTAAAACCTACAAACCAGGCATCAGTATAGTCATTTGTGGTACCAGTTTTACCACCGACATCGCGGTTCATTTGAGCTCTGCGCCCGGTTCCATTGTCAACAACACTCTTTAACATAGAAGTAATTAAGTAACTATTGTCTTCTGACATAACCATTTTACTTTCCGGCTGGGCTTCATAAATTAAATTATCGTGTTTATCATAAACTTCAGTTATAGCATGCGGTTCGGTATAAATACCCTTATTGGCAAATACACTGTAAGCAGAAGCCATTTCTATTGGAGTAACTCCCCGGTTTAAACCTCCAAGTGCAAGTGAATAATGATCATTAAGCCCATCATTTTTAGTAAAGGTTGAAATACCAAGGCGTTCTGTAAAATCAATTACACTCTTAACTCCAACATCCTGAATTAATTTTACTGCTGCTACATTGACCGAATTAGTCAGAGCGGTATTTAAATTGATTAAGCCTCTGTAGCGGTCTCCATAATTTCGAGGCCAGATGCTTAATTTATCACCTTTGCCAGTCTCGGAAGCAAGCATTGGTAAATCGTTAATTACAGTACCAGTTGTATAATCTCCCTCAATTAAGGCAGTAGAGTAGACAAAGGGCTTAAAAGCAGAACCCGGCTGTCTTACAGCCTGATAAGCCCGATTAAATTGATCAGTTCCACGTCCCCCAATCATTGCTCTGATTGCACCGCTATTAACATCTAAACTGACCAGTGAGAGCTGGGGTTGTAAATTTTCGCTCTGACTGCTCTGAAAGGAAGGAATAAATCCATTTTCAATCTTATTATTTATAGTTTCTTCTGCTAAATCCTGCATTTCTGGATTTAATGTGGTATGAACCTTTAATCCCCCACTGTAGACCATGGAAGCTCCAAAACGATTAATTAGCTGATCCCTGACATAAAGGGTAAAATAATGAGCTGAATTATCTTCACTTTCCTCTACAGTATCCAGATTCAACTCGGCATTTTTGGCCTGATCTCTTTCCGCTTCCGTAATATATCCCAGTTCGTACATCCTATCTAAAACTACATTTCTTCTCCTAATTGCACGTTCTGGATAACGAAGGGGGGTATAATTATTTGGAGACTGGGGTAAACCAGCAATTAATGCTGATTCTGCCAGAGTCAGATCTTCAACACTTTTACCAAAATACTGCAGAGAAGCTGTTTCAACTCCATAAGCACTGTGACCTAAAAAGATTTCATTTAAATACATTTCTAAAATCTCAGATTTGGTATATAAGCGTTCAAACTGAATGGCCAGATATGCTTCCTGAATTTTTCGCAGATAATTTTTATCTAAAGTTAAAAAAGCATTTCTTGCTAGCTGCTGGGTTATTGTACTTGCCCCCTGATCAAGTAAATCTCCTTTCATAATATTATTTATCATGGCCCGCCCAATTCCCCAGAAATCAATACCGTGGTGCACATAAAATTTAGTATCTTCAATAGCTACAATTGCGTTTTTTAGATCTTCCGGCATTCTTTCCAGGGGAACATAAACTCTATTTTCCTTAAATAATTTTGTTAAAAGCTCACCGTCAGCATCGTAAATTAAAGTTGCTTCACTTGAACCTTTATAATCTGTGATATCAGGAGTATCCTGAATTATCCAGGTGACAGCACCTAAGATAGCGCCTGTTCCCAGGGCAAAAATTAATAAAAAAGTTATTAAAAATATTGCCTTTGTTCTTTTCTTCATTACTTTACCTCCCGTCAATAAAATATTATAACATAAAACAGCTGTTTATGGTACCCCTTGTTACTAATTAATCTATCTGTTATAATTAAATGACAAAGGATACAGGAGGTGAAGTACCTGTTGCCTACAGCAAGGGACAGGTGTTTTTTATGGAAATTAAGGAACAGATAAAGATATTAAAAAGAGGGATAAGTGATCTTATCTCTGAGGAAGATCTTAAAGAAAAATTGGTGGAAGCAGAAAAAGAAGGAAGACCTTTAAAGGTTAAGCTTGGACTTGATCCATCAGCCCCGGATATTCATCTGGGACATACAGTGGTACTTCGCAAGTTAAAGCAGTTTCAGGATTTGGGGCACGAAGTTTATTTAATTATTGGTGATTTCACCGGAATGATTGGAGATCCAACCGGTAAATCCGAGACCAGAAATCAGCTGACCAGAGAAGAAGTTTTAGAAAATGCCCGTACATACCAGGAACAGTTTTCTAAAGTGCTGGATCCCGAAAAGACCAGAGTGGTTTTTAATGGGGACTGGTTAAGTGAAATGGATTTTGCTGATGTTTTAGAATTATCTGCTCATTATACTGTGGCGAGAATGCTGGAGCGTGATGATTTTTCTAAACGTTATAATTCCGGAAAGCCAATTGGAATTCACGAATTTTTCTATCCCTTAATGCAGGGATATGATTCTGTAGCAATTGAAGCCGATGTAGAATTAGGCGGAACAGATCAGCGTTTCAATTTGTTAGTTGGGCGTAAATTACAGCAGGAGTATGGTCAGGATGCCCAGGTAGTTTTAATGATGCCTTTACTTGAAGGTTTAGATGGTGTCAATAAAATGAGTAAGAGTTTAAATAACTATATCGGTGTTTATGATCAACCAGCTGATATGTTTGGTAAAGTAATGTCAATTCCAGATGATATGATCCTCCGTTATTTTGAACTTTTAACTGATGTTTCAATTGAGCGTTTAAATGAAATGAAGGAAAAACTGGATCGCGATGATTTTAATCCAATGGAGTTAAAAAAAGAACTGGCGCATGAGATTGTAACAGAGTATCACAGTGAAGAAGATGCAGTTGAAGCCCGCCAGGAATTTGAAAGTGTATTCTCCAAGGGTAATCTACCAGAAGATATTCCGGTAATTGAGATTTCAGAATCAGATTTAGAAAATGGTGAACTCTGGATAGTGAAGCTGGTAGCTGCAACTGGACTTGTTGATTCCAACAGTCAGGCCCGGCGGATGATTAAACAGGGTGCGGTTAGTATTAATGATGAGAAATATGAAAAAATTAATCTGGATATTGAGGTTGAGGATGGAATGATTATTCAGATTGGTAAACGCCGCTTCGCTAAAATTAAATTAGTTTAGACAGCAGCTGAAATTTATTTTTCTGCTTACTTTAAAGTATAGATATTTTAAGAATCTAAAAATCAAATTGAACTCCAGATCAATTTTTAATAAACTAAGATTCGTATTTGCAGCTAAATCAGCTTTCCTTCCCGAAGGAACGTCCTGTTCCTCGGTCAGCTCAGAGCATCCATGCTCTTCGAACTGATTTAGCCTTAATATTCATCAAGTTTATTTTTAAAAATTGCTAAAGTCATTAAATTTGATTTTTAGATTTGAAAATTATATTTTTAAAAGCAGAAAAATAAATCCATCTTTTAATAACCAATTAAATTTTAACTCAGCAGTTATTAGAAGGTCAGCTGCATTAGTTATTAGGAAAAGAATATAAACTTAAACAACAAGGATTAGGATAAATTTTTACTTTCTCTCAGATATTTTAAATCGGAACAGCTTTGAATAGAATTAATTATGAAATAGATTGTTCAATGTCTGACTGAGCCCTGTTTGTTATTTTAATTATTACCAGGGCGAAGGAGTTAGAACAATCCATAATTAATTCTTAATGAAAAGCGTTGTGGAGATTAATATCTGAGAGAAAGAAATAAATTTATAGAGAGGAAGGTTTAAATGATTAAAAGTGGAGATGAAATAAGACAGGCTTATCTTGATTTTTTTAAATCAAAGGGACATTTGATTTTAGATAGTGCACCTCTGGTTCCTAAAAATGATCCAAGTCTGTTGTGGATAAATGCAGGGATGGCTCCCTTTAAGCCATATTTTGACGGCAGTCTTGAGCCACCTAAAAATCGTATTGCTACCAGTCAGAAGTGTATCCGTACAAATGATATAGAAAATGTGGGTAAAACAGCACGCCATCATACCTATTTTGAAATGCTTGGTAACTTTTCTTTTGGGGATTACTTCAAAGAAGAGGCAATTACCTGGGGTTGGGAATTTGTAACGGAAGTACTGGAACTGGACGAAGATAAGCTCTGGATTACAATTTATGAGGAAGACGAAGAAGCCTTTAAAATCTGGCATGACCAGGTTGGTCTGCCGGAAGCAAGAATTGTCAGAATGGGTAAAAAAGAAAACTTCTGGCAGATTGGAACTGGCCCCTGTGGCCCCTGTTCTGAAATTCATTATGATCGGGGAGTAGAAGCCGGTGATAGTGAAGAAGATGTGCTTGGTGGTGAAGGTGATAGATATTTAGAAATTTGGAATCTTGTCTTTACTCAGTACAATTATACTGAAGCCGGAGAATACAGAGAACTACCCAATAAAAATATAGATACCGGGATGGGCCTGGAACGAGTTGCTTCCATTTTACAGGAGACGGAAACCAATTTTGAAACAGATTTGATTAAACCGATTATTGATCAGGTAGTAAAAATGACAGGGATTTCCTATCGGCAAGATGAAGAAAGTGTAACAGCACATAGAGTTATTGCTGATCATATCCGTTCAGCTTCGGTTGCTATTTCTGATGGAGCTTTACCTTCTAATGAGGGTCGTGGTTATGTAATTCGGCGTCTGATTAGAAGAGCTGCCCGTTATGGACGTAAACTTGGTTTTGAAAAACCATTTTTATATAAATTAGTAGAAAAAACAGCTGAGATAGTAAAGGGAGTAGCACCTGATCTCAAAAAACAGCTGGCCCATGTTAAAAATGTTTTGAAATCTGAGGAAGAAAGTTTCTTAAAAACTTTAGAACAGGGCTTAAATATGCTAGAAGATATGTTAAGAGAACTTAAAGCAGAAAATAAAACTGTTCTGGCAGGTAAAGAGGCTTTTCGTTTATACGATACCTATGGTTTTCCACTTGATTTAACTGAAGATATTGCCGCTGAAGCCGGAATTAAGGTTGACGAAAAAGGATTTGAAAAAGAAATGGAAGCTCAGCGTAAACGGGCTAGAGAAGCCAGAGAGGAAACTTCTTTCAGCAGTGGTGAGGTAGAAAAACTTTATGCAGAATTTAAAGATCAGATTGAAGAGGATAATTTTACCGGCTATCATTCTTTAAAAGAAAAAACTAAAGTTATAGGTCTGCTTAAGGATAATCAGAAAGTCAAAGAGCTTGTGGAAGGTGAAGAAGGAGATCTTATACTTGCTAAAACTCCATTTTATGCAGAAAGTGGAGGTCAGATTGGTGATGAGGGTATAATTAAGAATGATAATTTTGAAGTGGAAGTTAAAAATACAATTAAAAAAGCAGAAGTTTTTGTACATCAAGTTGAGGTAAAGGATGGTCGAATAGAAGTTGGAGCTGAGGTAGAGGCAGTTGTTTATCACAACAGACGCCAGGCAACAGCAAGACATCACTCAGCTACTCATCTGCTGCACAAAGCTTTAAAAGAGGTTTTAGGTGAACATGTAAATCAGTCTGGATCTCTGGTGGCTCCGGATCGACTGCGTTTTGACTTCACACATTTTTCTGCGCTGACTGAGGAAGAATTAGAAACAATTGAAAGAAAAGTAAATCAGGCGGTAATGGAAAATTATAATGTCGAAACTGAAGTTAAGGGAATTGATGAAGCTAAAGAAATGGGAGCAACTGCTCTCTTTGGAGAAAAATATGGAGAAGAAGTAAGAGTTGTCAAAATGGGTGATTTTAGTCTGGAATTATGTGGGGGAACTCATGTGGAGGCAACTGGAGATATTGGGGTTTTTAAAATTATTTCTGAAAGTGGAATTGCAGCTGGAGTCAGAAGAATAGAAGCTGTGACTGGGGAATATGCTCTGGATTATTTTAATTCTAAGCTGGAACTTTTAAAGCAGACGGCAGCTGAGTTAAAAACTGAACCGGATAACCTCTTACAGCGGGTAAAACAGCTTCAGAAAGAGCAGAAAGATTTAGAAAAAGAATTAGAAGCATTAAAACAGAAACTGGCAGGTTCTAAAAAGGATGAACTTATCGATCAACTGCAGCAAATTGAAGGTGTTAATCTGCTGACAGCAGAACTTGAAGATCTTGATAATTCAGCTTTGAGAAACTTAAATGATCAGCTTAAAGATAAAGTTGATTCGGCTGTAATTGTTCTGGCCAGCAAAGGTAATAATAAAGTAATCTTTGTTGCTTCTGTGACTGAAGATTTAATTGCAAAAGGATTTAAAGCTGGAGATATTATTTCAAAAGTTGCCAGAATTGCCGGAGGTGGTGGTGGTGGACGTCCTGATATGGCCCAGGCAGGAGGTTCAAAACCGGATAAAACTTCTGAAGCACTGGCAGAAGTAGAAAAAATTGTAAGAGAAATTGCAGGTTAATTGAATAAAAGCTTAAAACTTAATTCAATGAGGAAAAATCACTGATAAAAACAAGGAATTTAAAGCTGACTGCAGAAATAATAAAATAGGGCAAATTTAAATACGGGATGTGATAATATGGCCGCAGAAGATTTTAATGATAAAACGATGCGATTTAAGATTAATAAAGAAGAATTAAGTGAAGCAGCATTTGTTCTCAATAAGGTGTCTAAGGCCCTGGAAGAAAAAGGGTATAATCCAATTAATCAAATTGTTGGCTACTTACTTTCTGGTGATCCTGCTTATATAACAAGTTATAAAGACGCCCGGACAATGATTAGAACTATTGAGCGAGATGAAATAATTGAAGAATTACTGCGCAGTTATCTCAATAACTAGCAGCCTCTGTTTTAAAGCAGCTGATATTTTATCAGCTGCTATTTTTTTGCTCTAAATATCAAAAAATGTAGAATTTACTTTGAGGAAAACAATAAATGTCTTGTTATTAATCTTTTTTTTATATAAGATTTGTTTAGAATCAATTAAATAAATTTAGGAGGAATTTTTAATGAGATATGCAGTGATTGGGACTGGTTCCCGCTCAGCGATGTATTATGAAGCATTAGTTGAAAATGAAAAAATTGCAGCAGAAAATGAACTGGTTGCTTTACTTGACTTAAATCAGACAAGAATGGACTATGTTAACGAAAGATTGGGATTGGATCTACCCACTTATCAGCCGCATCAGTTTGAAGAAATGATTGAAAAAGAAAATATTGAAGGAATTGTAGTTACCACTAAAGATTCACATCATCATGAATATATTATCAAAGGTTTAAAAAATGATCTTAAAGTGATCACAGAAAAACCAATGACCACAAATGAAGAGAAAAATCAGGCTATACTGGATACTATGGAAGAAACAGGGAATGATTTAACAGTTACTTTTAACTATCGTTATTCTCCTTATCGTTCTAAAGTTAAGGAAATGCTGCAGGAGGGAGTAATTGGTGAAGTTACAATGGTCGAATTTCACTGGTATCTTGATACCACCCATGGTGCAGATTATTACCGCCGCTGGCACGGAGAAAAAAGAAATTCCGGTTCTCTCTGGGTACATAAGGCAACTCACCACTTTGATTTAGTTAACTGGTGGCTGGATTCTGCCCCCGAAGAAGTTTTTGCTTTTGGTGATAAAAGATTTTATCAACCCGAAACTTTTCCTTACAGAATGAGATGTAAGGATTGTGATGCTACAGATGACTGTAAATTTGTGCTGGATATGAGTTCTTCTGATAAACTTACAGCGCTTTATCTGGATGCAGAGCATGAAGATGGTTATTTTAGAGATCGCTGTGTATTCTCGCCAGAAATAAATATCTGGGATACAAGGGCTCTTACAGTAAGATATCAGAACCGGGCTCTATTAAGTTATTCACTCAACAATTATGCACCTTATGAAGGCTATAAGGTTGCTTTTATTGGAACCAAAGGTAGAATTGAACAGGATGTTGTAGAGGCTTCCTATATTAGTGGTCATGATGGAGAGTTAGAAAGACAAACTCCAGACAATAATATCCGGCTGGAAGTTTTCCCACTCTTTGAAGAATCATATACACTTGATGTTGAAGTAGAAGAAGGCGGTCATGGTGGAGGAGATAAGCGTTTATTAGAAGATATTTTCCTCGAAAATCCGGAAGCAGATCCTTTAGGACGCCAGGCCGGAGGCTATGATGGTGCCATGTCAATCTTAACCGGTATTGCAGCCAGACGCTCAATCGAAAAAGACCAGCCAATTAAAATTAAAAATCTGGTTGAATTTCCTTCAGCATTAAATAAATAATTCTCAATTGATAATTTAAAGTTAACTCCTTATTAAATATAATTAAGGCTTCTGATTAATTTCAGGAGCCTTAAAAATTATCTGGACAAAAATTAGGAGTGATAATAAATTCCAGTTTATTATATTTCTTTAACTTTTCGGTATTCAAGCGGTGATAAATCTGTAAATTCTTTAAAAATCCTGCCGAAGTGAGTTATATTGTTAAAACCAACCTCAGTTGCAATTTCTGTTACAGACAGATTACTCTGCTGCAGCAGTTTGCTGGCTTCCTTAATCCTGATATTATTTTTATACTCCACAAAATTAAAACCTGTAACTTCTTTAAAAGCCCGACTTAAATAGGCTGAGCTGTAATTAAATTTGGAAGCAAGTTCACTTAAAGTTAATGATTTTTGATAATTTTGACTTATATAGGCTGCTATTTTAGATATGTTTTTATGTTTTTGATCTGGATAATCAAGGTTTTTGGAAGCTGATTTCAAAGATATTCTTTTTATAAAAATTAAAATTTCAACGATCATCATCTTGATATATAATTTGTTTTCAGGTGTGTTAGTTTTCTTGTTTTCTGCAGTTAGCTTAAACAGTTCTTCTTCCAGCCAGAGCTGCTGTTCGGGATTGAGACTTAAAACATTTTCTTTTTTCTTGAAAATTTTAAATAATTCTGCTGCTTCCATTTCTGGTGCCAGAGATGAAAAGAAATTCTGATCAAACTGAATTAAAATTCTTTCATGTTCAGGATTTTCCTGATCAATAGTACTTGTTTTATGTAAAATATTTTTATTGATTAAAACAAGATCTCCTTTTTTGACATGATAACTCCGCTGATTAATAAAATAATTGCGCTCACCTTTTAAAAGGTAGTAAATTTCAAATTGATTATGGTAATGACGCTGTTCCATATTGAAAGGTTCCGCGTCTCTTTTTACATGGGTAATAATTGTTTTATTCATAATTTGCCTCCAGAGTTAAATTAAAATTGACTAAATTACTTATAATTGAACTCATAAATTTGCTTATTTACTAAAATGATTATATAATATTTTATTGAAGAAAGAAAATTGGAGGCAAAAGATTTGAGAATTTTAGCTTTAGATTATGGTAATAAAAGAGTAGGAGTAGCAGTAAGCGATGCTCTTGGCTGGACAGCACAGCCGCTGGCAACTCTTGAGATGCACGGCCATCAGGAATTACTGGCAGAAATAAAAGAATACATAGATAAATATGAGGTGGAAGAGATTGTAGTGGGAATGCCCTATAATATGGATGGTACAATGGGTAAAAGGGCAGAAATAACTCAGGCTTTCATTAATTTTTTAAGAAATAATCTTGAGCTTCCTATTCAGATTCAGGATGAACGATTGACAACAAGTCAGGCAAAAAATATACTGCTGGAGGCTGATGTCAGCCGAAAAGGAAGAAAAAAAGTGATAGACAAGCTGGCTGCTTCTTTAATTCTACAGTCTTATCTTGACTCACAGTAAAAAATTATAGGTACCAGGTATAAATCAATTGATTTGTACCTGGTACAGAGGAATTAATTCACAAACTAAGAAAATGGAAGGGGTAATATGATGAGTAATGGCAAGTTTTGGATTGATGAAGACGAAAAGGAACTGGTTTTATCTGATGGAACAGGGGAGAGCCGCTTTATTATAGAAGATGATCTGGTGATCGACGGCGTAAAATACTTAATCATTGTTGATGCCAGAGCGGGAGAAAATGCTGATGCAACAGTAGTTAAAATTATCAATGAAGGGGAAGAAGAAATTATTATTCCTGTTGAAGAAAAAGAAGAATTCGAAAAAGTTCAGGCTGCATATCTAGAAGATATGGAATAAAACAACCTGATTTTTGAAAACTGTCTCTACAATTTTTAATTAATCAATCAATTTAAATTATGAGAGGAAGATTTTGAAGTTGAAAAGAACAGCTTTTATATTTTTGATCTTTATTATAATACTCAGCTTTTCACTGAGGGCTTATTCTTTAATTGAGCCAATAAATCCTGTTGATCCAAGAGATATTATGGTAGAAATAGAACAGGGGATGAGCGGCAGAGCAATTGCAAATCTGCTGGAGGAAGAGGAAGTTATCAAATCCTCTACTATGTTTTATTTGCTGCTCCGATTTAAACAGGTAGATAATCTTCGGGCAGGTTATTACCGCTTTTCAACTTCAAATACTCCTCTAGAAATCATCGATAAATTGCAGCGGGGAGAAGAAGAGCAATTTAAAGTTACTATTCCGGAGGGTTTTACTTTTGAAGAAATTTTAAATAGATTTTCCGCTTTAGAAATGCCGGAATATGAGCGAGAAATATTGAAAAACGAAATTAATAGGGAACTTTCAAAAATAGAGATAGAAAGAAATTTTGAAACAGAAGAGTCTGGGTCGGGAAAATTTTATCCTGCAGAAGGTTTTATTATTCCTGACACTTATAATTTTCCAATGAGCTATGATGAACAGGATATAGCAGAGTCATTAATCAATTACTTTATAGCTCAGAGACAGCCAGTTTTAAAAAAAGCAGCAGAGGATAATAGTTATTCTGCTTACGAGCTTTTAATAATCTCTTCTTTAATTGAAGAAGAAGGCAGATTAGATTCAGAGAATAAATTGATAGCTTCAGTAATCTATAATCGTTTAGATCGTGGAATGCCTCTGCAGTTGGATGCAACAGTTCAGTATGCTCTACCAGAAAGAACCGAACGAGTGCTCTATTCTGATCTAGAAATTGAATCTCCTTATAATACTTATTTAATCAGAGAACTGCCTCCTACACCAATAGCAAATCCGGGTGATCGGGCTGTTGAAGCAGCAATTAACCCTGATCAAAGTGATTATTTATTCTATTTTGCTCGTGAGGATGGCAGTCATGTTTTTACAGAAAGCTATGAGGAGCATCTCCAAAAACAGCGAGAGTTAAATTAATTAAGATTTAGGGATTTATTAATTTGAATATAATTATCTATTAAGCATAAAGGAAGTAGATTATGAAGATCACTAATATTAACAGCAAATTTTCTAAAAGCAAATATATAGACCAGCAATTTGCTGAAATTGAAAAACACTGCAAAGAAATTCATATTCCAATCATTGATCGAGATGCAGCTGATTTATTAAAATTACAGTTGAAACTAAAAAAACCACATAAAATTTTAGAAATAGGTACCGCACATGGGTTTTCTACACTTTTACTGGCAAAATACAGCCCGGAAATGTCTGAGATTACAGCAGTAGAATTGGATCCTGAGCGGGCCCAGAAGGCTAAGAAAAATTTTTCGAAATTTAATTATCAGGAAAAAATTGACTTAAAGGTTGGAGATGCCTTTGATGTTTTGCTCTATTTAAAAAAAGATTATGATTTTATTTTTCTTGATGCTGCCAAGGGGCAGTATTTTTATCTTTTTGAATATTTAATGGAGCTTTTAGCCCCGGGAGGACTTCTAATTTCGGATAATGTACTATATAAAGGCAAGATACTTGCAGAAGCCGAACCAGAACATAAGATTAGAACAATAGTCACTAACTTAAAAAAATATTTAAAATTAATTATGAACCATCCAGAACTTGATTCAACGATAGTTACAGCAGGTGATGGGATGGCGATTAGCAGGAGGAAAGATATAAATGAATAAAGTAGAATTACTGGCACCAGCAGGAAGTTTAGAAAAATTAAAAACGGCCATTTTATTTGGTGCTGATGCTGTATATTGTGGAGGTTTAAACTTTGGTTTAAGAGCCGGAGCTGATAACTTTACTGTCGAGGAGCTCAAAGACGGAATTGAATTTGCCCATCAACGGAATAGAAAAGTATATATGACCCTTAATATGATTCCTCACAACAGGGAACTGGCTCAACTTCCAGAATATATAGAAAAAATAAAAATACTCAATTTAGATGCTCTTATAATTTCTGATCCAGGTGTTTTTGCTTTTGTCAAAAAAGAAATGCCGGAGATGGAGATTCATATTAGTACTCAGGCCAATAATGTTAACTGGGCTTCTGCTCTTTTCTGGGCAGAACAGGGAGCTGAACGGATAATTCTAGCTCGAGAATTAAGTAGAGATGAAATCAAAGAAATTGCAGACAAAACAGAGGGAAAAATAGAACTAGAATACTTTGTTCATGGGGCAATGTGTATCTCTTATTCTGGACGCTGTCTGCTCAGCAATTATTTTGTGGGCCGGGATGCTAATAAAGGAGACTGTGCTCAGTCCTGCCGCTGGAAATATCATCTGGTAGAAGAAAAAAGGCCCGGTGAGTATTATCCAATTGAAGAAAATGATCAGGGAACCTTTATTATGAACTCCAGAGATTTAAATCTGGCTGAAGAAATTCCAGAACTAATAGAGCTGGGTTTAAGCAGTTTAAAAATAGAGGGCAGAATGAAAAGTGTTCATTATGCTGCCACAGTTGTTAATACATATCGTCAGCTAATAGATCAATATTATGAAGCCCCCGAAAATTTTGAAGTTGAGCCGGAGCTTTTAGAAGAGCTTAGAAAAATAAGCCACCGCGATTATACCAAAGGTTTTTATTATGGAAAACCTGGAGCCGAAGGTCAGAGATACGAAAGTTCTTCCTATTTAAGAACTTATGATTTTATGGGAGTTATTAGGGATTATGATTCCACTCAAGCAGAAGCAGTTGTGGAGGTTAGAAACAAGATTTTTAAAGGTGATCAACTTGAATTAGTAGTTCCCGGTCAAAAATCATTTACGATCACTGCTGATTATCTTTTAAATGAAGAAGGCGAAGAAATTGAGGCTGCTCCTCATCCTAAACAGTTAATTAGAATTCCTTTTGCTTCAGGAGTTCCTGCGGGTTCTTTGCTGAGGCGTCAGAAGGAGAATTAAGATGAAAAACACTCTAAAACTTAGGTATGAAGTTGATCTAAAGCAAATTAATTATATAGATATGATAATTAAAGCTTACGAGGGAATTGGTACTGTTAACGTGGATCATGATAATCCAGGAGAGATCTGGATTGATGTTACAAAAGGAACTAAAGCTGAAGTTAAAGAAATAATGGCTGACCTTGGTAATCAATTTGAGATTCAATTTTTATCGGAAGAAAACTATTAAATTTAACTAGCTTTTAAATATTAAAATGAATTAAGCAAAACCCTCCGTTATTGTGCTGACGGAGGGTTTTGCTATTTTTATATTCTTTAATTTGACTACACTTTAAAAGTTCTGACATTGTTCATTAAATTTTCAGCCATCATTGCCAGATTGGTAGAACTTTCTACTATTTCTTTAATTGATTGTTCCTGTTCCGAACTGGCGGCTGCAACTTCTTCGGCGTTATGTGCTGATTCCTGGCTAACTGCAGCTATTTCTGTAATAGCCTGCTTAACAAAGTCACTGTTGTTATCCATTTCTTTAGCTTCTTCAGTGATTATTTTAATATAATTGGTTAGCTGGCTCATTGCCTTGTTAATTTCAGTAAATGAGTCATCAGTAGATTTAATAACAGCAACACTATTTTCAACCGACTGATTAGTTTCGTCAATTTCTGAAACTGCTGCCTGTACTCCATTTTGAATTTGATTAATTAGGCTGGCAATTTGTTCAGTTGCCTGGGAAGACTCTTCAGCTAAATTTCTAATCTCATCGGCAACAACACTAAATCCTCTTCCAGCTTCCCCGGCTCTTGCTGCTTCGATTGCAGCATTTAAAGCCAGCAGATTTGTCTGGGAAGAGATGCCGCTAATTAATTTAATGATATTCCCTATTTTTTCGGAGAGTTCCCCCAGCTGATGTATTTTTTCAGTGACAGTAATTGTTTTATTTTTAACCTCAGCAACTTGATTAATTGATTTATTAATAGATTGATTACCCTGATCAAGATAATTAATTACATTACTGGCCTGCTGATTCATTTTTTCTGTATTATTTTCAACTAATTTAATTTCTTCCATTAAATTGTCAATATTATTTTTGCTTTCGTCAACCTGAGCTGACTGTTCTTCAGCCCCCGAAGCAATTTCCTGAACAGAGCGTCCAACTTCTTCAGCAGAAGCAGACATTTCTTCACTGGAAGCAGACAGTTCTTCACTTGAGGCAGACAGATTAGAAGAAATGTTTATAACATTACCGATAATTTGAGATAATTTATTTTTCATTTCATTTAAATCGTTGAGCAGTTTACCAATCTCATCTTTGCGATTTAAATACTTGTCTTCAATTTCTATACTCAAATTTCCACTGGCAATTGACTGCAGATATTTTTCGGCTGCTGATAGCGGTTTAGTAATACCTGTAATAATAATTAAAGCCAGCATGGTATTGACAATAGCCAGCACAATAATAATAATTAAAATTGTTGTATATGACTGCTTAACAGTCGAGCTGGCTCTATTTTCTTCCTGTTCTGCCCCCTCAACATAAATATCCTGAACCCTATCTAAAATACTGCGCAGGTCTGTAAAATATTGTTCTTCTTTAGAAAGTAAATTATTTGCCTGATTATAATTACCGGAGTCAATTTCCTCCCAGATTAATTGAGTCTGGGTCAGATATTGATTATAATTATTAGCAAAAATATTTTTTAATTCTACTTCTTCCTCTGAAACAGAAGCAGTAGCAGTATAACTTTCAAAATTTGTTTTAGTCTGCTCAATATTTTCATTAAAAATAGATTTTAAACTCTCTATTCTGTTCTGATAATTTTCATTTGCAGCTTCAATCAAAGCAACTCTTGCCTGCTGCAGGTCTCTATCAGAGCTTAAAGTACTGCTGATACTGGGTACATAATTGCTATTATAATCTGTTATTATGACTCCTAGAGTTCCAATCTGATTGTAAGCGATAATCCCAATAATTATTGTTCCTAAAATCAATAAAAAAGTAAGACCAACTAATTTAAACTTAATACTGATATTTCTTAAAAGTAAAAACTTATTCATTAAACCCTCTCCCTATTTTTTTATAAATAATTATCATCAATCAGAATAGAATGTAATCAAATTGATAAGCTTTTTACTAAGATGATAATTATTCTTGTTTAAGTATATTTTAACCAAATATTATTGTCAAGTAAAGTGTTTTACATTATGACTGTTTTTGTTATATTTTTTAAAAAATTTGTAATTACCATCAGTAGTGGAAACACTATTTGAGTGAAAAATTGTAAAGAATGAACATTTGACAATCAGTCAGTAATTGTTTATTATTAACTTGAGATTAAACATAATTATTAAATTAATAAGTTTATAAGAAGATTTTTGTTGGAAAAGTAAAGGGAGGAAAATTAAATTATACATTTAACTAGCAGTGAACAACAGGGAGGTAATTTATGATGCTGAGCAAACGTAGAGTTCTAATCTCGGTAATGTTACTCCTTATAATGGTGACTTTTGTCAATCTCGAAGAAGCAGCAGCTCTGGATCTGTCTGAATTTGGAAGTAGAGTAATGCGCAGAGGAGACGAAGGAATAGATGTAGCAGTATTACAGCAGAAGTTAAGGCAATTAAATTATTATAATGGAAATTTAGATGGATTATATGGAAGTGGAACAGCAGCAGCAGTGAAAAGATTTCAGAAAGATAATGGACTTCAGGTAGATGGTGTTTTTGGTGAGAGTTCTTTAGCAATAATTCCTGATTTAAAAGCGGAATTAAATTATAACATATCAAGAGATGATATAATTTTACTGGCCCGAATCATTCATGGAGAGGCCAGAGGGGAAGATTTTAAAGGTAAGGTTGCTGTTGGTTCTGTAATTTTAAATAGAATTAATAGTCAGCAGTTTCCTAACTCAATCAGAGATGTTATCCTGCAGAAGGGACAGTTTAGCAGTTTGATGGATGGTCAGGCTAATTATTATCCTGGTGAAGAAGAACTGCAGGCAGCAAGAGCTGCATTGCTTGGCTATGATCCAACACTGGGTTCGATTTATTTTTATAACCCAGAGATAGCAACTAATACAGCCTGGATATCGAGAAGAAATTTTGTAACAAAAATTGGTGGTCATGTATTTTTAAGATAAGTTTAAAGACTGTCAGAATATAAATTAATTAAATCAAAATAAAATATTATTGCAAAAAAAAGAATAGCACCGGTTAAGGTGCTATTCTTTTAGAAATTAATATCCAATTTTTGTTATTTGGGTAAAAATTTATTTTTCTTCCTGTAATTCCTTCATGTTATCCATACATTCACCACAGATGGTTCTACCTTTATATTCGATAGTGTCATCTGCGCTGCCGCAGAAAATACATGCTGGCTCATATTTTTTGAGAATTATTTTTTCTTCATCAACGAAGATTTCCATTGGGTCTTTTTTATTGATATTCATAGTTTTTCTGAGTTCGATTGGAATTACCATTCTACCCAAATCATCAATTTTACGGACGATACCAGTAGATTTCATATTAATTCTCCTTTCATAACAAATTTCGACAAATTATTCTTGTTTATTACATTATATAATCAATTAGAGCTATAGTCAATACCCAAATGTTATTTTTTAAAGTAAAAAATGGATATTTAATCGAAAAAATTCAAAAAACTTATTAATATTTGTTTAAATATATGATAAAATATAAATAGTCATCTAAAATGAGGTGTTTTTAATGGAGAAATTAAAAGAAAAGTTTAAAAGAAAGTTAGCAGAAAACAATTATAAATTAACAAAACAGAGAGAAATTATCCTGGATACAATTCTTGAAAAAGAAAACTGGCATTTTACTGCCGAAGATCTTTTTGCAGCTGCACGAGAAAAGGATAGGGATATAGGTATGGCTACAATTTATAGAACTCTCGAATTAATGCAGAATTTAGATATTGTGCATGTACTGGATTTTAATGATGATTCTCGCAAATATGAAATCTATTTAGAAGAAGCTCATCACCATCATTTGATCTGTAAGGGATGTGGCAAATTGATTGAGTTTAGTGATCAAGATATCGATTATTTTGAATCAGAGCTGGAAGAAAAATATGATTTTGAAATTACTGAACATAAATTAAGATTTTATGGATATTGTAGTCAGTGTAAAGAAAGTAATTAAGAAAAAAGGAATTTTTCCATCAATGAAGAATACTATATATATAGCAATAAAGAGAGGCAGGTTGAGCTATGGAAGAAACAAAACAGTGTTTAAAAGATTTAATTGTATTTCAGAATCTGGATCCAGAAGAATTAGAACTTTTATGTCAAAACTCCTACGCTAAATTATATGAAAAAGATGAGGTTATCTTTTTTGAAAATGATAGTGTAAAAAAATTATATTTTTTGGTAAACGGTAAGGTCAAACTTTCTATGCTTTCTGCAGAGGGCAAGGAAAAAGTGCTGACAATTCTGCAGGAAGGGGATATTTTTGGTGAACTTTCTCTATTTGATGAAGATCCTCATCCCTTGACTGCTGAGGTAATGGATGATGCTCGTTTGTTAATCATTCCCTGGAATGAAATGGAAAAAATGATTATTGAACGTCCTTCACTGGCGATTAAAATTATTGAAGCACTATCTAAAAAGACAAGACTTTTAACCAGTCAGGTTAGAGAATTAGTGTTTCAGGATGCTGCTGGAAGATTGGCCAGTTTGCTATCGCGTCTGGCAGAGGATTTTGGTCGTGAAATTGAGGAGGGGACAGTTATTGATCTGGTCTTAACTCACCAGGAGATTGCTAATTTAATTGGATCCTCCAGAGTTACAGTTACTAAGCTGATCAATAAGTTTATCGATGATGGAATGATTACAATTAAAAAGAGAAAAATTATTATTACAGACTTTGAATCTCTGGGAGAAAGACTGCAGACAATTTTTTAACTTCCAGTGAAATATTTCTTTGTGGTCTGAAATAATACATAACCGACACGCTGGCGGTATCATACTGGCGTGTTTTGATTTTTTTAATATTTTTTAATTTAAGATTTTAGGAGGTAGAAGATGAGTATTTTTATACCTAATAGCGAAACAAAATTATATGGTTTGCTGGGAAAAAGCCTGAGTCATTCTATTTCTCCATCTCTACATAATAACGGTTTTAGAGATTTAGGGATTAATGCAATTTATTTGATGCTGGAGACTAAGGATCAGGATCTGGAAGAATATATTAATTCTCTAAAAAATTTAGGCTTTGACGGCTGGAATGTAACTATCCCTCATAAAGAAAGTATTATACCATATTTAAATGGATTTTCATCACTGGCTCGCGCTTCAGGTGCTGTTAATACTGTTTTAAATAGAAAAGGAAGACTAACTGGTTATAATACTGATGTTATTGGATTTCAGCGTCAGGTTGAGGAATCAGGTATTAAAGTTAAGGACAAAAGAGCTGTGGTCATTGGTGCTGGTGGAGCTGCCAGAGCAGTCATTGCAGCTATGGTTCAGCTTGATCTGGCAGATGTTACTATTATTAATCGGACAGTAGAAAATGCGGAAGAACTGGCCAAACTTTTTAGAGAAGAAAATTCTAAGCAAAACTTTGATTTCTGCAGTCTGGATGAGCAGGAATATGCAGAACCCTTAAAAGCAGCAGATCTGGTGGTTGATACAACTCCGGTAGGAATGTATAGTAATAATATTGAAAATATAGTAATCAATCCTGATTACCTGCATGAAGACCAGCTGGTAATAGATTTAGTTTATAACCCGCTTAAAACAAAAATTTTAAAAGAAGCAGAAAAAAGAGGGGCCCAGACTGGTAATGGGCTGCCAACTTTGATTTATCAGGCTGAGGCGTCTTTTAAACTCTGGACACAGGAGATGCCGAAAAAGAAAAAGTGGTATCAGATAGCAGAAGCAGCTGTGCAGGATATAGAAGCCAGGCATGAGGAAGAAGAAAACTAAATTGAAGAGTAAAATTAAATAAATAACCTATTAAACTACAATCGCAAAGCAGTTGAAAGGCTGTGACGCAAAGACATAAATCTAAGGGGGAGACCTATGATTGTTATGTTTGCCTCAGGTGGAAAATTGCCAGTGTTTTAATCATAATGGCAATTTTTTGCATTATAAGCTTAGATTAAGCAAATAGTATAATTAGAATAAAGCAGGAATCATTATTCTTTTAGCGAATCATATTATATTAATACTAAATAATGACAAATTTCGGTAATGATAGTGGAGGTGAGGAAATGACAGCAAAAAACAGAAAAAAATTAGGAGAACTATTAGTAGATCATGAATATATAAGCAGAGAACAGCTTCAGGAAGCTCTAGATAGATCGAAAAATTCAGATAAAAAACTTGGGGAAATTTTAGTTGATCTGGGTTATGTGAAGGAAGAAGATTTGATAGAAGTTTTAGAATTTCAGCGGGGCATTCCCCATGCCGATCTTGATAAATATTTCTTTGATCCTTCTCTAGCAGAGCTAATACCTGAAAATATAGCCAGACGTTATTTAGCCGTTCCCATTGAAAAGAATAATCAGGGCAAATTAAAAGTAGTGATGGCTGATCCAACTGATTTAATTGCAATAGATGATATAGAAATGTTGAGTAATCTGAGTGTTGATCCTCTGTATGGTGCGCCCAGGCAAATCCGTTCGGCAATTGACAGACTTTATGGGAATGATGATATCGATATTTCTAATATTTTCGAAGATTTTAATCTTGAGGGAATCAAAGATGTTTCGGATAATCAAAATGAACAGATTTACGAAGAAGAAGAGCTCCGGGAAATGGTCGATGAAGCACCAATTATTAAACTTGCCAATTATATCATCAGTAAAGCCTATCAAAAGGGAGCCAGTGATATTCATATTGAACCTGAGGATGATAAAATTAGGGTTCGTTTTAGAATAGATGGAGTTTTAAAAAAGGAAATGACAGCTCCTAAATCTTCACATCGGGCTTTAGTTTCCAGAATTAAAATTATAGCTAATCTGGATATTACGGAGCAACGAGTTCCTCAGGATGGAAGAATCAAAATGATTTTTAAGGGTGAAAAGCTTGATATGCGAGTTTCTACCCTGCCGACAATTAAAGGAGAAAAGATAGTTATTCGGCTTTTAGCCCAGAACACTAATCTTCTTGATTTAGACAATTTAGGTTTAACTGATTATAATAGAAAAAAATTGGGGGAGTTAATAAAAAAACCAAACGGAGTTTTATTATTAACAGGACCTACAGGTAGTGGTAAATCAACTACACTCTTTGCAGCTCTAAATGAACTTAACAGTCCCCAGATTAATATGGTCACTATAGAGGATCCGGTTGAGTATCAAATTGCTGGTATTAATCAGGTACAGGCAAAAGAAAAATCAGGCCTAACCTTTGCTAAAACCTTACGCTCGATTTTAAGGCAGGACCCAGATATCATAATGATTGGTGAGATGCGGGACCAGGAAACAGCTGAAATTGCTGTTCGATCTGCTTTAACAGGACATCTTGTTTTCAGTACTCTCCATACAAATGATGCTGTAAGTTCTATCACCCGATTAACTGATATAGGTTTAGCGCCATATCTGGTTGCAGCTTCTTTAAATGGAGTTGTTGCTCAGAGGCTTGTACGCAGGCTTTGTCCTTACTGTAAGGAAAAGAGAAAATTAGAAACAACAGAATTAAAATTTTTGGATAATCCAGATTTTGAAGTAGCATATTTTGCGGTTGGCTGTGAAAAATGTAATAATACCGGTTATGATGGTCGACTTGCAATTCAGGAAATCTTTGAAGTTGATAGTCAGGTTAAGGAAATGATCAGTAATAATCTTTCCAGAGAAAAAATTAGTGAATATGCTAAGAATAAGGGAATGATCACTTTAAAAGAAGATGGAATTGTAAAAATTAAAGCTGGAGAAACTGATGTTTCAGAACTTGAGAGAATAATATATTAAAGCTAGATTGAGGAGTGATCTGATTGGAATTTGAAGAATTATTAAAAATAGTATCTCAGGATGATCAGATTTCTGATCTCCATTTAACTGTTTTTTCGCCACCATATATTCGAAAAAACGGGAAATTAAGACCTTATGAAAAATATGATGGAGAATTAAGTGTCGAAGATACTGAAAAATTAGCTAAAGAAATGATGAATGAAAAACAATATAAAGAGTTTAAGGAAAAGGGAGAATTAGATTTTTCCTATAGAATCCCGGGCACATCTAGATTTAGAGTTAACGCCTATCATCAAAGAGGTAGTGTGGGAATAGCACTGCGGATTATTCCGAGTGAGGTACCTTCAATTGATGAGATGGGTTTACCAGAGGTTTTCAAAAAACTTGCCGGCCAGAGAATGGGCTTGATCTTAAGTACTGGTCCTACTGGAAGTGGTAAATCGACTACTCAGGCAGCAATTATAAACGAAATAAATCAAAATAGACAGGCCCATGTAATGACCCTGGAAGACCCAATTGAGTATTTGCATAAGCATAATCAGAGTCTGGTTCATCAGCGTGAAGTGGGTAGTGATACAGATAATTTCAAGAGAGGTTTACGGGCCTGCTTGCGTCAGGATCCGGATGTGATTCTGGTTGGAGAAATGAGAGACTTAGAAACGATTCAGATTGCACTGGAGGCAGCAGAAACAGGACATTTAGTTCTGGCAACACTGCACACTAATAGTGCTCCAGCTACCATTGACCGGATTATTGATGTTTTTCCTGCAACTCAGCAGGATCAGATTAAAATCCAGCTGGCTTCAGTCCTCAGTGCGGTTATTGCGCAGCAGTTAATACCGACTAAAGATCAGAGCGGTCGGGTGGCTGCTTTTGAGATTATGATGGCTACTTCAGCCATTAGAAATATTATCCGAGAGGGTAAAACAAATCAGATTTATTCTGCTATTCAGACAGGTGGCCGCTACAATATGGTTACTATGGATAATTCGCTTTTAAAATTATATCAGCGGGGAAAAATATCTCAAGAATCAGTCTTACACCACTGTAATGATATAAAATATGTGAATGAAAAATTACGTTAAATTTAAGTAAAGAGATAAGGGAGGTGCAAAATGGCACAACTTTATAGTTATAAAGCTCGCGGTCAGTCCGGTCAGATCTTAAATGGCAGTATCGAAGCAGCCAGCAAAAAAGAGGTGGCAAAAGAGCTTCGGGATAAAAATTTACATGCTGTTTCCATTCAGGAGATCGAAGCTAAAGAAAAGCAGAAAAAAGACTCTAAATTTTCGCTGGCTATGGATATTTCAGAGATAAATATCTTTGGTGGTGGCTATAAGATTGCGGAGTTGGCTAATTTTGCGCAGAGGCTTTCTGTTTTGATTGCTGCAGGAATCCCTCTGGTCAGATCGCTGAGTATTATTAAAAACCAGTCAAATATAAAACATGAAAAGGAGATGCTGGGCAAACTATTATCCAATGTAGAGGCAGGAGAAACTCTGTCTTATGCTTTACAGGAGCATCCTAAATATTTTCCTAAATTATTTGTCCATTTGATCAAAGCAGGAGAAACTGGTGGAGTTCTAGATGAAGTATTATCAGAATTAGTAGAATATTACCGCAAACGTGATAAAATTAATAAAGAAGTTAAGTCAGCATTATATTATCCGATAACTATAGTTATTGTAGCTATAGTAGCTGTCTTTATCCTGATGGGCTTTGTACTTCCCAATATTTTAGATATGCTGGTAAACTTTGGTGGAGAAATTCCGCTGCCAACTCAAATCTTAATTTTTGTCAGCAATATTATTTCTTCTTACTGGTGGGCAATCTTAATTGCTGCAGCTGGAGCAGGTTTTTTACTGAATTCTTATTTTAAAACTCCCAAAGGTAAATTAAGAAAAGATAAGTTTATGTTAAAAATACCTGTTATTGGTGATTTAATCAGAAAAGTTGTTATTGCCAGATTTGCCAGCACATTAGCTCTCTTAATTAAAAGTGGAGTTAATATCATAAATGCGCTGCCGGTAATCGAAGAAGTTGTAGAAAATGAAGTCTTTGCAGATATACTATTAGAAACCAGATTGAGAGTTAGAGAGGGTTCAACACTTTCGGAACCAATTAAGCAGAGTGGAGAGTTTCCACCAATGGTGGTTCAGATGCTCAAAGTTGGAGAAGAGAGTGGTAATATAGAGGATATGTTAAATAAGATTTCTAATTATTATGACATGGAAGTTGAAAATGCAATTGAGGGAAGTATCTCCTTAATTGAACCGGTTATGATAATTGTTTTAGCTGTAATTGTTGGTGGAATTGTAGCTTCGGTTATCTTACCGCTGTTCAGTATTTACAGCAGTTTTTAAATCAGAGTATTATTTAGCGAAAACTAATTTATGTAGCTCACTTAATTGTTTTTTATTTTTTGTAATGCAATAATTGAACAATACGAAAAATAGTTGTTGAATTTTGAGGAGGTGGTGCTTAAAACAAAAAAGATTGTCATTGAAAGATTTTTATTAAATTTTTAAAATTATATGAGGAGGAAGAAAATATGAAAAAAATAAGAAATATTTTTAGTGGAAATGAAGGTTTTACTTTAATTGAATTGTTGATTGTTATTGTGATTTTAGGTGTGCTGGCAGCGATAGCAGTGCCAAACTTAGCTGGTTTGACTGATACCGCTGATGAAGCTGCGGTTAAAGCCAATATGCGGACTCTAATGACAGAGTTAGAAGCTCAAAAGGCTCAGGATTATGATTTTTCAACATTAAATACTAATGATGTTGCAGGATTGGCAGGTACTGGCGACTTTGCTGGAGCTGAAGCACTGGCTGATCAGGAAGTAAGTTTTGGTACTGAAACAGTTACTGTAGCTGAAGGGGATTTAACAACTTATACAATTACTACAGATGAAGATTACGAGGATGGAGAAATAACAATTAGTGATGGTGCATTAACTCAGACTCAGGAATAGATGTTTACTAGGTGATTTTAGTCGGGAGGTTAAGAAAAAAATAAATATTTTAATAAAATCTTGGCCTCCTGAGTTATATTAATAAAATTTTTAGAGAAAATTAAGATTGAAATTTATATTTACAAGTATAAAATCTATTGAGTAGGAAAATTTTTTAAGGAGAATGAAAATATTTAAAATTTGAATTTTACAGAAAGTATATTGATATTAATTGGAAACTAAATTATTTATAGTCGGGAGAAAATTTGATAAAAAAAGCTTTAATATTTAATTGTTTGAAATTAAAATTATATAGATTTAAAGGTTATTTAAGCTTGGGTTTGGGATAAAAATAGTGAGTGATTGGACGTGAAATTATGCTGATAGTTTTTTTTCTGATAGGTTTAGTAATCGGCAGTTTTCTAAATGTAGTAATTTATAGATTACCTGAAGGTAAATCAATTATTTATCCACCATCTCATTGTTCGGATTGTGGACAAAAGTTAAGCCCACTGGAACTAATTCCAGTTTTAAGTTATATTTTTTTAAGAGGTAAATGCAAAACATGTGGAACAGATATTTCAATCCGATATCCTATTATTGAATTATTAACCGGAATTATATTTATTATTAATTATTTTTGTTTTTCTGATTTGATTATCTTGGCTGCAGGTTTGATATTTTCTTCTTTATTAATTGTTTTAACTATGATTGATTTTGATCATCAAATATTACCTGATAAATTGACATTAGGTGGACTTATAGTAGGATTATTATTTAGTTTTTTTAGATCTGATATATCTGTAATTTATTCTTTAGCGGGGATAATGGCAGCCGGAGGTTTATTATTTTTAATAGCTTATCTAAGTAAAGGTGGTATGGGTGGAGGAGATATTAAAATGATGGCAATGGTTGGCAGTTTTACTGGGCCAATAATTGCTGTTAGTGCAATTTTTTTAGGAGCTTTAATTGCCTTGGTTGCCCATCTACCTGGTGTTATTTCTGGGGAAACTGGTATGAAAACTAAATTACCTTTTGGACCATTTTTAGCTGTGGCTTCTTTAATACTCTGGTTTTATTCAGAGGAACTATTTGCTATGTATTTATCACTTATTCTTTAATGAGAGGAGAAGCCTAAATGAAGATTTTAAAAAATAATCAAGGATTTACATTAGTAGAAGTTATATTAGCTTTTACAATAATAATTCTCTTAATTACAACATTTGCTGGTGCTGTTCTTGTTGGATTGAGAAGTGAAAGAACTACAAGAAATATAGATCTGGCTTCTTCAATGTCTGCAAGCATATTTGATTATTTAGCTAATTCTAAAAATCTAAAAAATATTATAAATTCAGGTGGAGTTGATTTAAGCAGTGGAAGTTATTCAAATGATATAAGAGGTTTTATAGAAGGTGATTTAGATACTGTTTCGCCATCTGTAATTAAAGATCAACTGTCAGATATTTTTGATGATTATTTAGATAATAATAGATTTAATTATTTAGAAAAGTCAGAAATAGAAATTTCTGATTCAGAAATTATTGATGATTTATATAATATTAAATTAACTATTTTTTGGGCGGAAGAAGAGGGAGAAGGGACATACGAAATCGAAACAATGATGGGTGCTGATTAAAATGAAAAATAATAGAGGCTTTACTTTAGTTGAAGTGCTAATTACCTTTACAATTTTGATAATTGTTCTGACTTTGATGGGCACTATTTTAGTTCAGTCATTCGATATTTTTAGAGATAGTACAGAACGGGTTAGTAACAATCGTTTAACTCAGATTATGATTGAAGATATTAGTCAAAATATTAGAGAGTCTAAATATTTTGATTTTACAACTACTGATTCCTGGAAGTTTTGGTATGATGAGATTAATGGTGATACTGAAAAAGCAGATTTTGAAATCTCAAAAAATAATAATGAATTTGAATTGAAAAAGAAAGAAACTGAAGATAGTAATTTAAAAATAGAAAGAGTCCTAGAAAATGTACTAGAATTTAAATTAAAAAATTATGTAAGTGAGAAAATTATTCTTTATAAAATGGACAAAGATGGAACTGGTAATATCGAATTTAAAAATGGAAACACAATAGGTTTTGAAGATGACAAATTGAAATTCACTGATGATATTAAAATAGAATATGTAGATAGTAGTGGTACTAATCAAGAAAAAAATATTACAGGCGGGACCGAAATAAGGCTTATTGAAGGTAATGAGATAAGATTGGAAGATAACACAAAAATACATCGAGATAATGTCAGGAAAATTATAGTTGATGGTACAGAAATAAATTTTAATAATAATGCATTTGAATTTAAAATAAGGATAGATTTAGGAAATAATAATGTTATTGAAGAGTTAAAAACTGTGTATCCTCGTAACTTGAGTTTTTGGAGGTGATCATTATGAAAAAAATTATTAAAAATAATGAAGGTATAGCTTTAGTAATGGTTATTTTATTATTAGCTTTGGTTGGAAGTTTAGCTACCACTATGATGCTTATGTACTCTTCCAATATAGATTTGGTACAGGATGCAACTGCACGAAGCCAGGCATTTTATGCAGCTGAAGGAGGAGTGAATTATCTTGATTTAAAATTGAATGAGTTTTATCAAGATAATATTGCTGGTATAGGTTTTTTCTCAGCTGAAAAAATTTATGAAAAGCTGCAGGATTTAGAAAGTCAATTTGAAGATGATAATCTTAGAGTTGCAGGTTATGATATTAGTATTGAATTTAATCCTGCTCCAAATTATGAAGAGTCGAATATATATATTTATAAAATAACAGCTGATAATGGAAGTGAAAGTGAAACTATTACTGTTGAATATCTAATAGAACATTTAATAGATTACTTTAAATATTCTAGGTTTGCAAATAAAGTAAATATCGAGGACTCTTATATTGGATATGAATTTTCTTGGAATCGTCGACCTCGATATTATAATGATAATAATATAGATGATCACGCATTTGGAACTGCAGAAGTTTCATATAGTAAATGGTCTAACAAATCTTCTTATTTTGAGGGAGAGTTAGTAGTTCATAATAATAAAGTTTATATTAGTAAAAATGATTACTCATCTAATGAGGCAGTAGAACCAGGTGAAAATAATTGGCAGAACAATTGGCGAATTGATAATTTTTTTAAAGCATGGGACACTAATAAGTCTTATAAAGCAAGAGAAAAAGTTATTTATGATAATGAAATTTATACCAGTAAAATTAATGATAATTTAACTGAACCAGATCTAGATAATTTTAATAGTAATTATTGGGAAATAAATGACCCAGATTTAGCAAAACAGGATTTTTCAGCTAGTAAAGTTGATTATAGTCAAATGGCATTACCTAGTCCTGATGATTATGATTATCAAGAAAAAATAATAGAAGCATTCAAACAAAAGCTTAAAGATAAAGGAGGATATACTTATAAAGACCTAGAGCCTGATACAAACAAATACCCTCAATATGATCCTAATGAGAGATATTCTTTAGATGATATGATGATTTACGATAATAAAGTATATAAAGCAGTTAGAAGAGATGATAATTATAATTCAGCTGTTTGGAAAGAACAATCTGCTTCACAATTGTTTTTAGATGATACTGATTCTAATTTTACTGAAGGTAATTATGTTTATATAAAAGGTGATTTTGATCCTAGTTATGAAGAAATAAAATATTTTAATAAAACAGATGAAGTAATTCATATTTTAGTAGAGGGAAAAATTAGCCCACAAGCAAATGTTTCTTTACGAAATAATGCTAATATTATTTTTTATACTACTTCAGATAGTGTTTCTTTTGAAAATGGTTATATTACAATGCCATCAAACTCAGATATTAATTTAGCTTATTTTGCTCCTTTTGCCACTTATACAAGTAATGGTTTTTTCGGTGGATATGCTTCTTCAATGATTTTTAATGAAATTAATTTAAAAAATGAAAAAATAACATCTGTTGAAACTTATAGTGAAAACAACCCATTACGCGGAGGAATAGATCCAGATATTGCAAAGTTAACTAGAGCTCATGGTGATCCGGACTATGAAATTGATAAAACCGGACCTAGTAGAGTATATTGGTCTGTAATGCGATAAATAAAATAGAAAGGAGATGAGCATATGGCAGTAAGCCCATTATCATTAATCAGAGGAATAAAATACACAAGCATTGATTTTGGTCATAACAGCATCAAATATTTAAACAGCAGAGTAAAAAACGATAAGTTTAAATTACTTGCTTCTGGACGCAGAGAACTTCCAGCAGGTACAATATCTGATGGTAAAGTAGTTGATACTCATCTTTTAACAAAAATTATAGCAGATATTTTTAACGAAAAAAATATGGACCCTGGAGTTTTAATGCTTACTCCTGCTTCCGGACAGGAATTTGTCAGAAACATCAAAATGCCAGTAATGCCGCGAGAGGAACTAAAAGAAGCATTAATCTGGGAGGTTCAGGATTTCCTGGATTTAGAAGCAGAAAAGATTGCTTTAGATTATATTATTTTAAACGAAATGGAAGGCCAATATGAGCTACTGGTAACAGGTATCTCTAAAGATATTTTAAATGGTTATTTAGAGATTTTTGAAAATAATATGTTAAAAGTTAAAGTTTTTAATTTAGAAGATATGGCATTAATATCATTATTAACTAAAAAAAATAAATTAGAAAGCCCATCATTAATTTTGGATATTGGAGCCAGCAGTTCTAAGATTTTAATTGCAGCAAAAAACAAGTTATTTTTAAGCAGAGAAGTAGATACTTCTGGTAATAATTTCAGCAACTTATTTTTAAATGAAGAAATCAATCATGAAGAAGCTGAAATTGAAAAAAAGAAGTTTAAATTTTTTCCCGGGCAGGCAGGAGAAGAAAATCTTGACTTAATGCTTTCAGATATTAATACTCCCAATACACTTCAGAAAAAGGTTAAAGATCTTGCAGACGAGATAATTTTTGAGGTGAATCGTTCTCTAGAATATCATAACGAAAGACACTCAGAAAATACAGTAGATGATATTTATTTAACTGGTGGAGGATTACTTTTAAATGGATTAGTTGATTACTTTAAAGAAGAGATAGATAATAAAATATTTGTTATTGATCCTCTAAAAGATTTTCAAATAAAAGAAAATTCTAATCAAATAAATAAGCACTTTTTAGCTACTGCTGCTGGTACTATTATGAGTGAGGTGATGCATAATGAGAGTTAATCTCCTGGAAAAAGATGAAGGTTTAAAAATTCAGTGGCTGGAAATTGTAGTGGTTTTAATTATTATTTTTACTTTTGCAGCACCTGCTTTTAATTATTATCTTAATTATGTAGAAGTAAAAAATTTAGAGCAGCGTCAAAGTAATTGGGAAACTAGACTGCAGGCTTTAAGACCGGAAGAAGATCGTTATTACCAACTGGAGGAAGAGATAGCCAATTTTAGTCTTCCAGAAAGGGTAGAACTCGAAAAATACACAGTGTCGCCTTTTTTCTTAGAATTTTCTGAAATAATTGGTAATGATATTAATTTTAATAACTTAGATTACAGCAGTGGTCAGATAAATATTACTGGTAATGCAGAAGATCTTAGATCTTTATTAGATTTTAGTTCTCGTATTTTTAATTCAGAAGTTTTTTCTATTATTTCCTTAGAGAGATTTCAGAATAATGAGCAGTTAGAATTTAATCTGGTAGTAGAACTTGATAATAGGGAGAGAGGGGTGATTTATAATGAGTAATTTATCCAGAAGAGAGAAAATACTGCTTTTTATTTTATTTGTAACAGTAGTATTTTTTGCTTATTATTATCTGCTCTATCAACCTATTCAGGCGGAACAGCAGAATTTAGAAAATCAAATAGCTAATACTCAGAGCGAATATACAACTGTTCTCTCGCGAGTTAATCAAATTGAAGATTTAGAAAGAGAATTGGCAAATTTAAAGAGGGAAAGAGAAGAGCGGCTGGAAGTTGTGGTCAGGGAAGCAGAAGAGATTCTGGCAGCTATTGATTTTTTTGCAAGAGAAAGTGATGTTGAGATTAGAAGTTATCAAAAAGGAGATGCTGAAAATGGCTATCCCTTTACTTTTAATCTGGAAGGTGAATATTTTGAATTATTATCCTTTTTAAAAATGCTTGATAACTGGGATTATCGTTTAGTTGTAGAGAACCTATCTGCTAATAACATTCAGCAGGGAGAAAATTTAATAGGGGTAACTCTTAATTTATTTTATCACCAATCAGATGAATTAAGAGATTTTATAGAAAGAGCTGCGGGGTGATTAAATGAAGCACTTAAAATTGTTACTTTTTATAGTATTATTTATTACACTTAATAGCACTGCCTTTGCTTTAAACCTTGATGTGGATAATGATTTAAATAATTTTGCTAAGGAAAATTTAGTGAATGAAAATCTAACTCAAAATTTAAATAACCCATTTTTTCTAAAAGAGGAGGAAGTTGAATTACAAACTCCTCCACCAAATATGGCTGAAAATAATCTTGAGATTAGTGAAGAAATTGAGGAAGTAGATGCTGATCCTGAAATCACAATAAATGGTGTTATATCAGCTTCTAATTCGAGATTGGCTTTACTTATTAGCTATCAGCAGGAAAAACACCTGCTTGAAATTGGAGAGAGTCTTGATGGTTATAAATTAACAGCTTATCAGAATGGAGAAGCTACATTTATAAATGAGGGAAGAGAAATTATAGTTTTATATTAAATTCTAGATGATATTGATTGGAGGCAAGGTTAATGATAAAAACAAAAAAAGTTTTAATATTATTTTTATTGATCATGATTTTTTTCTCAGCAGCAGCTGCTGCCGGACCCCAGGATAAAATAGAAAATTTAAATTTTAAAAACACAGATATTGTTGATGTTTTGAGGGCAATTGCAGAAGTGGCAGATGTTAATTTAATTACTGACAGTGAAATTTCTGGAAACATAACAGTTAATTTAAAGGATATTACTTTTGAAAAAGCTTTAGATTTAATTACTGAAACCAGGGCAATCAGCTATAAGTGGGATGATAATACTGTAGTGGTAGCCTCACCTGAGAGACTGGATAGTATTTATGCTAATATTGTGACTGAATTTGTAGAAGTTGATTCCAGTGACTTTGATAACATAGGTACTATGGTCAGAGAACTTTTCCCGGAAACACAGATTACTTTAGATCCTACCCGCAGACAGTTTATATTAAAGGGAGAAGAGGAGAATATTGAAGAAATCAGGGAAATGATAAATCGGTTAGACTCTGCTAGAACTTTGGAAGAAATTGAAAGTAGAGAGAGAACACAGGAATTTGAAGAAAAAGAAATTGAAATTTATAGTGAAAGTTATAGCGTTTTAAATTCAGAGTTAGAAGATCTGCACTCCAAATTAAGAACTGTTAATTCAAACTTGACTTATAAGATTAACCCTTTAACAGAAACAATTACAATAAGTGGAGAAAAATTTCTAGTTAAAGAAGCTATCTCCATGGCCCAGACCTATGATCAGAGTTTAGAGCCGGAAACAAGAAATATTAGAGTTGATTATGTGGATACTGAACAGATAACTGAGATAGTTGGTAAATTTTATCCTGAGATTCAGCTTCATGTTAATGCCAAGCGTAAAGAAATTATTATTAATGGATCTAAAAATAAGCTTGATGGAGTAGCAGGATTGATTAAAGAAATAAATAGGCCTCAGTATCAGGTTGTAATTGAAACCAGAGTAGAGGAAATATCCTCAAATTTAACAAGAGAAATTGGAATGAATTATTCTGATTCAATGGGTGTAGGTATTGGTGATATTCTAATTGAACGAAACACAGATCTTGATAAAATAGAAAGTTTAACTTATAAATGGCCTGAAATTTTTAGATTGCTAGATACATCTTCTGACTCTAAAACTCTAGCCAGACCTAGTTTAATGACTCTAAATGGAGAAGAGGCTAATTTATCAATAACTGAAGAGGAACCCTATGCTATTCAAGAAGAAGAAGATGGAGAAATTACAACTACTTGGGAATATGTTGAAGCAGGAGTGAAATTAACTTTTACCCCCTGGATTACAGAAAATGATGAAATCGAACTCAAAATTGCACCAGAAGTAAGTAGTTTTTATGAAATTAATCCAGATAGATATTCAAATATTGATACTACACCACCTCCAGCAACTAAAACTAGAAGTGTAGAAACGACTTTACGCCTAAATAATAATGAAACATTCGTTATTGGTGGGTTGATTCAGACTGACGGAGATGGAACTATCACTAAAATACCAATTTTGGGTGATATACCAATTTTGGGTGAACTCTTTAAATCTAGATCAAAAAGCACATCTACTAATGAATTATTAATTTTTGTTACACCAAGAATAATAAAATATGGTGAAGAAATAGATAATAGAAATATAATTAAAAATGAGAGTATAGATCTAAAAGCTCAATTTAAAAATTCTAAAGAAAAAACACAGGAAAATAACATAAAAACAAATAATGATCAAAAAATTATTCAAGAATATCTTCAAGAAAGAAATAAAACCAGAAAAGAAATTCTCGAGTCACTAAAAGACGATAACCAGGAAAAGGAATATCAGGAATTAACCTCTGAGGAGTTAGAAGAAATTCTAAACAACTAAATTTTAGAGGCTGATTTTTCAGCCTCTATTCAATAATATTATCACAAGGGTGAGTTTATGGCTGCAGTAGTAGCAAGACAACCAATATTGGATAAAAATAAAGATGTATTTGCCTATGAATTATTATTTAGAGGTGGAGATCCTACTTCAGATAACTTTGATGGCGATAAAGCAACTGCCCGGGTAATTTCGAGTGCACTGGAATCAATAGGTTTTAAAAAACTAACTGAAGGCAAACCTGCTTTTATTAATTTTACAGATAAATTATTAAAGCAGGGAATACCGGATCTATTAGCACCTGGAAATGTTTATCTGGAGATTCTCGAAGATATAAAAGTTGATGATCATCTATTATATGCTCTTAAAACTTATAAAGAAATGGGATTTAAAATAGTACTTGATGATTTTATTTTTTCGGAAAATCTAATTTCTTTAGTTGAATTAGCGGATTTTATAAAGATAGATTTCTTAGCTATTAGAGGTTCTGCAAGAAAAAATATAATTGAAACCTGTCAAAAATACAATTCTAACCTTAAGTTTCTGGGAGAAAAAATTGAAACTCATGCAGATTATATTATGGCGGTCAATCTGGGATATGATTATTTTCAGGGTTATTTCTTCACTAAACCTGAAATTATTCAGACCAGGGAAAGTAACTCTTATGAATTTAGTTTTTTCAAAATGATGGAAGAACTAAATAAAGAGGAGCCTGAATTTAAAACTTTAGAAGAAATAGTTAAGTCTGATTTTTCAATGTCTTACAGTTTGTTGAGAATTATTAATTCAGCGCATTTTGGTTATGATGTTAAATCAATCAGGCAGGCTATAGTATTACTTGGTGTTGATAAATTAAGAAAATGGAGTTTACTTTATTTTCTTAAGGGTTTAAATAGCAATAAGCCTGATATTTTGTTTAAAACAGCAGTATTACGAGCAAATTTTGCAGAATCATTATCTAAATATTTTTGTGATGATAAGTCCAGTAATCTTTTTGTTTTAGGATTATTATCGGTTATAGATGGTTATTTAGATAGAGATATTAAAGATATTTTAGAAGAAATTTCTCTTTTTGGGGAATTTAAACAGGCATTAATCAGTAGAGAAGGTAAGTTAGGTGACCTGCTGAGTTTGATTGAATCCTTCGAAAAGCTAAATTTAAAGCAGTGCCAGCAATATTTAGCTAAATATTCTTTAGACTATAATACTTTTTCTCGTAAATATATTAATTCTCTGGAGAAAACTGAAGAAATAATTAACGCTTTTGAGAACTACTAAATTTTATTACCTTTAGATAAGATGAAACAGATAATAAATTTTTGATTATTGTAACAAAGATATGTTACAATTAATCCTGATCAATCAACTATGATTTAAAGGAGATATTATGAAATACAATAATCAAGATGGGGTAACCCTGGTAATGATTTTAACATTATTAGTTGTTGCTTCAATTTTAATTGGATCACTATTTACTGTAGTTAGAAGCCATATTAATACAGTTTCCAGGGAGGAAGCTAATGTAAAAGCTTTTTATAACGCTGATTCTGGAGTAGAGTTTGTAAGAGCAAGTGCCGAGGATATTAATTTTACCTCTTTGAGTGCAAATCAAAAAGAGTATTTACAATTTAATGAGGATAACAATTTGGTGTTTGATAATCCTGAATATTTTTTTGATGAAAATAATTTAGATTTAAATAACTCAAAGCTTAAATTTTCTTTAAAAGCAATAAAAAATAACGATGTTATTAATTTTACTTCAAGGGGAAGCTATCAAATTAATGGTGAGGAAATTACAAAGGATATTAATTTTGAGCTTGAATCTAACAGAGAAAATTTCAATAAACTATTCAATGTTAGGCCAGCTAGTGATGATCTAGACTTAAAAGGAAAAGCATCAAGTTTAGATGATATACTTCTTAATCTGTCTGAAGAAATCTATCCTGACTGGGATGACTGGCAGATTCTGAGAGATAAAGCTGATAACTGGTCTAATATAAAGAAAAATGGTAACTGGAACACCTATACGAGTGTTATTGCTAAAACATCCGGGAATTTAAAATTGAATAATAAAGATACTTTTGTTAATTCTATAATTTTTATAGATGGAGATCTAACTATTGGACCACAGACCGAGTGGGAAAACTCGCTTATTATTATCAATGGGAATTTAAAGGTAAATGGATTTCCTACTCACGGAATAAATAATTCAGTCTTTTTCACTTACAATACAGATACTCTGCATTTAGCTGGTAATTTTCCAGATGATATTGAACTGGGAATTGACTTCAATAATTTACCGGCTGAATTTGATCAGGTAAAAGATAAACTGTTGATTTTTAGACTTGAAACTTTTTCTATTGAAAAAGATGATGACTCAGAGCAAGAAAATCTGTATATTATAACTATAGAGAAGTGCAGACAGGAAATTTGTGAAGAAGATGTAACCTTAAGCCAGCAGGTTCTTCGTAGAAATTGAGTATTTTAAAGTATGAATTTATATTAAATATTAAGAGATGCCTGCTTATTTAGTTAAAGCATCTCTTTTTTTAATGTCTAAAAATTAAACTAACTAATTCGGTTCTGCTGTTCACCTCAGTTTTATTAAAAATATGACTGAGGTGTTTTTTTACTGTATTAATAGAAATAAATAAATTTTGGGCAATTTCCTGATTATTTTTACCTTCAATCAATAACTTTAACACTTCTTTTTCCCTTTCGGTTAGCTGAAATTTATGGCTTGTGTTATCTAGAACTTGGCTTCTATTTTTTTGAATTTTTATTTCTAAATTATTTATGATAATTAATTTATTAAGCTGGTTAGAACACTGCTGGCTAATTAATTTTAGATAGAGCAAATCTTTAAGCGAAAAATCATTATCGTTCTGGTCTCGAAATAGGCTTATTGTACCCAGCAGCCGTTTTTGATGATGAATGTCAATTCCACAGGAATAATATAGATGGTTTTTACCCAGGAAATCAGTGAAATATTCTGTATTAACCCATTTAGTATAATCCATAAGATCAGAACTCCTGCTGGGCTCTATTTTATTAAAAGCTATCTCCCGGATTGAATCAATTTTGTAATAGTAATTATTGTAAGCAGTAAGATTCTGCTCACTTACATTAAAGCAGACCGGGCTGTTAACTATCTCTTCATTTTCATCAAAAAGGAAAAAATTAGCTGCATAAAAAGGTATCAATTCATTTAATTTTTGCAAAAAATAATAGGAATAGTTATTTAAATTAGTGATTTTTCCTGTTTCATAAATAAACTCAAAAATATTTTCCCAGTCGATTTTATAATTGCTATTATTTTGCAAAATAGATCCTCCTCAATATTATACTTTTGGGTAATATAAATCATTTTCAAAAAATGTTATTCTAAATATATTATACAGGATTTTCGATAAAATTCCTGCAAAAAATTAAGGGGGAAGTATTTATGAGTAGAAAAAGTTTTGTGGTGGGATTAATTTTAGTTTTTGTGTTTGTTTTCAGTAGTGGAGTTTCGGCACAATTGTCAAACTTTTATGGTTTAGATAATATGCTGATGTCCGATTGGCAGTTAGATTACATTAGGCCTTTAGATCCAGGTGAATTAAAAAAGGGGGAATTTAGATTGAGTCCTGTAATTGGCAGAATTACTGATAATTATGATCAAAATAATATTGATGGCGATTATGATGGTGACTATGATAATAGTACAATGGCTTACATAATGATTTTTGATGCAAAATTTACTGATAAATTATCTCTTCATTCAAAATTTGCTTATCAACCGTGGGAAGAATATGACTCAAGATATCTTAGTGGTAATAATGAAAGTAGATCAACAATGACTGATTTATTTTTTAATTATGAATTTAAAGAAGATAGGACAATGTTTTTTGGTTATAATAGATCTCTAAATAAAGAAAAAGAGTATGATGAAGCAAATATATTAGAAGATGAAATAGAAAAAATTAACAATATATATTACTTAGGATTTGAAATTCGCGGTTCATTTATGGGTAAGAATTAATTAATTTAACTTATAAAAAAATATTTTAGCTGAGTTATCCCCTTATGGTAAATAGATTAAATTATAAAAATCTGTTCTATGAACTGACCCTTGTCAAGTAGACAGGTAATTTAATTAAAATATTATGCACATCTGGATGTATGGTTGCGATATTCTATCGGAGCCATACATCCTAATTTTTTTTGAAATCTTCTTTCATTATAAAATTCAATATAATCAACTATTTTTTCTGCTAGATTTTCAAGAGATTTAAACTTCTTTCCATGAAACATTTCAGACTTTAGTATACCAAAAAAGCCTTCCATAGGACCATTGTCAATACATTTTCCCACCCGTGACATACTCTGAGTCATTTCGGATTCTTCAATCTTGTTTTTAAAGACATTTCCAGTATACTGAAAACCTCTATCACTGTGAAATATTGGTTTTGCATCAGGATAAATTTCAATTGCTTTATCAAACATTTTAAATACAAGCCGGTTATTATTTCTAAAAGAAAGTTCATATGTAATAATACTATTATCATAAAGATCCATAATAGGACTTAAATAAAGCTTTCTGTTATCCCCAGGAATTGAGAACTCAGTTACATCTGTAAGCCACTTTTCATTAGGAGAATTAGCAGTAAAATCTCTTGATAAAATATTTTCTTTTACATAATCTGGCTTTACTCTTTTTCGATTAACTTTTTTCCTTCTTATTCTAGCTTTAATTTTTAAGAGCTTCATAAGCCTATGAATATATCCTTCCGAAAATGAAAAATGGTTTAATTTATTTATGTACATTGCCATTCTTCTATATCCTAAAATGCCATCAAATGTTGAGTGATATTCTCTAATTAGTGAACATATTAATTCGTCCTGTTTTTCTTTTTAGGGTTTAATCCTATTTTTATGTTTGTAATATGCACTTCGGGCAACACTTAAAACTTCACACAGCATAGTTACTGTGTATCTTTTATTTCTAAAAAAGTCTATTGTTTTATATTCGGCTTCCTGTCTTACTTTTGAGAGTGATATTTTTCCTCGAACTCTTCTTTTTTTTTAAGAACTTCAAGTTCAAATTCTCTTCTTTTTCTTAATGCTTTTTCTTTTTCTAATTCAAGCTTTAACTTTTCTATTTCAGTTAAATTACTTTCATCAACCTCAGACTTTGATTTGGGTCCACGTTTTTTATACTTAAGAGCTTCTGGTCCTTCAGCCATGTAAGCTTTCGTCCATTTATATATAAGAGCATAGGTAATTGAATACTTATTAGCTGCTCCTTTGTAGTTCATATTATTTTGGATAACCCATTTTACTATTTCTAATCGTTCTTCATAAGTAGTTTTTCTTGATTTCAAGGTATAGACATCTCCTTTAGGATCATAATCTTTAATCTCTATACCATTATACCATTTATTAATCCAATTTCTAACAACTGAAAAAGTAATATTATATTTAGCTGCTAGATTGGGCATTGAATATTTACCTGAAGTATATTCTTCTATTATTGATAATTTAAATTCTTTAGTATATGACTGATTCTGCTCTGAGGTTTCAAAGGCATTATGTCCATGTTTCTTATATCTTAGATACCAACGACGCACGGCCGACTTATCAGCCCCTATAGATCCCGCAATACTTTTAAAACTTCCCTGACCGTTATGATAATCTTTACATGCTTGAACTTTAACTTCTTTACTATATTTAGGTTTTCTTCCCATAAAAAAATACCTCCAAGTAGATAGTCTATTTTAATTAATTAGACTGTCTACTTTGGAAGTATCATATCACTATCAGAAAGGGGATTTTCTGTTTCGTGATAAATTTTCTGAATTTATTTTTTTGAATTTTTCCTTTACTGGATTTACTTTTTTTGCTATAATTAATACCTGCATAAATTTCTCGCTAAATATACCAAAGAAATATAGAAATTAATTAAATCAAATTGATGTTAGGAAGTTAATAAAATGGGAGAAACTAATAAAATTGTAATTATAACTATTTTATTAGTTTTAATTAGCAGTTTAAATGCTTTTGCTTTTTTTAATCCTAAGGGCAAAGTTGAAAAAGTTTTAAAAAAAGAATTTAAAAACAAAATTGAAATTGTTAAATATGAAAAGCAGTATTACTGGGATCGGATAAGAAGCAAGGGTTTTAGTACTGTTTATTTACATAAGCGAATTTCATAATACGCTTAATTTAGTTTAATTCAAAAAAATATTGTCTACGAATCATAAAAATAAGCCTTTTAACTTGAAATTATAGGTT
>NZ_QLME01000021.1 GCF_003259895.1 Halanaerobium saccharolyticum
TATTTAATATAAGCTTTAAACTATAATTACTTTTAAGTTTTAACACTCAAAGTATATTAACGTTGGCTTGCTGTTTAATTTTCAAGGTTCAACGCGCCTTCTTCCATAAACAAAATGGATGGCGCCTTGCTAGGGGATTGACCCCGTCGCACACAATCTCTTTTATAGAACAAATTGATATTTTCAGACTTGCCCATTGAGGGCAGCGCATAATATATTTATTCCTGTTTAGAGATAATGTTTTCTTCTTTTGTTTCTGCCACGTTTTTTATCAGCGACATTTAATATCTTATCAACTGTGCCTCACTTTGTCAAGAACTTTTTAGAAAAACTTTTAAAAGTTTTCTCCGCTTCAAAACTCTGCCTTTTCTCTTAATATATATAAAGAAGAGAAATTTTCAAGTTTGAAACTCAAGTTCTTTTCAACCTCCAGATTAAGATCAATTTAACTCTCAATTTTTGCTGGAGATTATTTGTGCGACGCTTATTATCTTATCAGTCTCCTTTTGCTTTGTCAAGAACTTTTTAAGATAATTTTGTCGGCCAAAAAAATATCTTTCATAACTTTTCAGCGACATACATTATCATAACATCAAATCTCTCTTTTGTCAAGACTTGAAGAGGAATTTTTATTAAGATATTGCAGGCAAAAATAATTATTGCTGCAACGTTTAATATAGTACCATTTAATTAATATACTGTCAAGAACTTTCTTAAAAAAACTTAAATATTTTAAAAGAAAACAAACTCCATTTAAGTAAAATCATTAAATGGGGTTTGTTTTCCGAATTTTAAATATAGAGTTTTGCCTTAAAATTAACAATAAGTAGATTCCTATCTACTATATAACTAAGAGAATATTCCCTGAACGAAGTTAATTGTTGTTCTCCATAATCTAGTCACTATATTAGCTCTTTCAATCTCCTGGCCTGCAATAACATCAACTGAAGAAATTACTTCTTCTCCACTATAGACAGTTAGTTTGCCAAGTACTCCACCTTTTTCAATTGGAGCCTTTAAATCCTCTTTGACTTCTACTTCCTGAGAAATTTCTCTTTCCTGTCCTTTCTGAACCATAACAAATAAATTTTCTGCTACTTTACCAACTGCAACTTTATCTGATGATTCAGCTACAGGTATGTTTTGAATTTGATCTCCCGCCGCAGCTATCTGTCTTTTGGAAAAAGCATTAAAACCATAATCTAATAACCTAATTGTTGATTCTTCCCGCTCCTGCAGTGTATCTCCCTGCAAAACAACAGAGATTAAACGAGTGTCACCTTTTTTAGCAGTAGAAGCAAGGCAAAATCCAGCTTCCTGAGTATGTCCTGTTTTTAAACCATCCATGCTGGGATATTTATTTATTAAACTGTTAGTATTAACCAGCATAGCTTCTCGATCAGGTAATTGGATAGTTTCTGTCCAGATCGAAGCCCATTCTAAGACCTGAGGATATTTTGCTAACTCACGTGCCATAATGGATATATCACGAGCAGTTGAATAATGATTAGGATCTGGCAAACCAGTTGAATTAGCAAAATTGGTAGAATCCATTCCCAGTTCTTCAGCCTTATCATTCATCATAGCAATAAAATTACTATATGTACCCGCTATATATTCTCCAATTGCCACACTGGCATCATTACCCGAAGCAATCGTTACTGCTTTTAGGAGTTTTTCCAGCGAAACCTGAGTGTTAGCAGCCAGAAAAATTTGAGAACCACCCATAGATTCTGCATATCTGCTAATAGTTACCTGATCATCTAAAGAAATGCTTCCTTCTTCCACTTTTTCCATTGCAATTAAAAGAGGCATTATTTTAGTAACACTTGCCGGTGGTAACTTGCGATCTGCATTTTTCGAAAATAATACCTGTCCTGTTTCTGCTTCTAATAAAATAGCTGAATCTGTTGCAACATCAAAAGCTGCTGCCGGGGTCAATATTGCTAAACTAAATAAAATACTAATAATTGAAATAGTAATTAGTTTTCTTTTCATCTTTGATAATCCTCCTGTAAATTGATTTTCTATTCCTCGCTTTTGGCCTGATTCCAAATTTCATCCAGCTGCTCTAAATTATAATCTTCGAATTCTGCCCTTTCCTCAATAATTCTCTGCTCAATAAATTTAAATCTTCTTTTAAACTTCGAAATAGTTTTTAATAATGCTAGTTCTGGATTAATATTTTTAAATCGAGCCAGATTAACTACAGCAAATAACAAATCTCCAATTTCGGCTTCCAATTCTTCCTGTTCTTCAATATTTAAATTCTGATCAGCAAATAAAGTGTTGTCAGGATTAGCTCCAATAATTTCTTTACACTCCCCAAACTCTTCTTCTATTTTATCCAGCACAGGTTCTAAATTATCCCAGTCAAATCCAACTTCAGCCGCAATTTTTTGAATATCATAAGCCTGATTTAGAGCACTTTGTCCCTGTTTAAACTTATCAAGGAGAGAATTGATTTGATTTTTACCATTCTTTTCGCCCTTTTTAATCTGTTCCCAATTTCTCAACACTTCCTCAGAACCATCAACTTCAACTTCTGCAAAAACATGGGGATGACGGCGAATAAGTTTCTCTCTTAAGACTCTTGCTACCTCAGCTAAATCAAAATCACCCTTTTCATAGGCCATCTGGGATTCAAAAACCACCTGTAACAAAAGATCACCTAATTCTTCTTTAAAAGCTTCAATATCATTATTTTCTAAGGCCTCTACAACTTCATAGGCCTCTTCTATAATATTCTCTTTTATCGAGTAATAATCCTGCTTTTTATCCCAGGGACAACCCTCCGGCCCCCTTAAAACTGCCATGACTTCAATTAATTTATCCAATTCTGCCAGAATTTCTTTTTTCTTTTCTTTTTCCAAGATCAAACCTCCTCTAAATTAAGATTATCTCTCCTAAGACTGATAGCCAGTCTTTATTATTAAATTGATTATATTATTCTATAATTCTGTATTTCCTCAATAACTCAGCCAACTTTTTTCCAAAGAGTGGCAGCATAGCCAGATCATTATATTTAATCTCTTTAAGTATTAATAATAAAACAAAGTAAAAAATTGCTGCTGCAGCTACAGTAGTAAAGGTACTTATTTGATAAGCATAAGCCAGCTCATTTGCTTCTAATAAACGATTTAATAGATTATTAAAAACTTCGACAAAGACACCCATTAAAAATACTGCGGTTAATGGCTTTAATATCATTGTTTTAGCATCTATTATAAAACCACTTTCTTTTTTTACATAATACAGGTTTAAAAGAGCCGCAATAGCAAAACCGATTGTGGTTCCTAAAGCTGCACCTCTAATTCCAAAAGCAGGTACTGCAGTTAGTGTATAATTAATAAAACCATTAAAAACTGCCCCAATCATTAAATTACGGGCCGGAATAGAAGTTTTACCAATTCCATTTAAAATACCAGTACTGGTCTGCTGGAGGGCGATAAAAAACACTCCCCAGGCAACAAAGCGCAGAGGAACAGCGGCCCCGGGTTCAGCAAAAATAATTTCAGTCAGCGGTTCTGCCAGCAGAAAAAGGCCGGCGGCTGCAGGCAAAGAAATTAAAACAGTTAATCTTAAAGCTGTCTGGGTCCTGTAATTAATTAATTTCTCCTTACCAAGAGTGAAGGCCTCAGCAATAGCAGGCACCAGACTTGCTGCTAAGGAAACAGTAATAATAGTGGGGAAATTGACTAAAGGCATTGCTACAGCAGAAAACATACCATATAAGGCGGTTGCTTCTCTAACCATATACCCGGCAGCCTGCAGTCTATTTGGAACAAAAACTAAATCAACAAGGCTCATCAAGGGCATTACAAGAGCCCCTAAAGTGATGGGAACACCTAAAGAAATAATTCTTTTTACAACATTTTTAGTGCTTAGTTCTACTGAATCAGAACCCTTCTCTAAAAAACTAAATATTTTTTCTCGTCTTTTTGCATAAATATATAAGAGAATCAAAAGTCCTCCGAAAGCCCCACTTACAGCCCCAAAGCTGGCACCAGCAGCTGCATAATCAAGACCATAGGGAACTAAAAAGACAACCAGTCCCACCATCGTAAACATTCGGATGAACTGCTCCAAAATTTGAGACTTGGCAGTTGGAACCATATCCTGAAGTCCCTGAAAAAAACCGCGATAGGAAGCCATAATTGAAACCACAAAAATCGCTGGTGAAATCGCCAGAACTGCATAATAGGAACGGGGGTCAAGTGAAAGCAGTGAAATTAAGGGTCGGGCAGATAGAGCCATAATAATTGAGATTATTAAACCAACTATAAAACTCATCTTTCTGGCAACTTTAAATATCTTATATGCTTCTTTTCTTTTATCGGCTGCAATTTTATCTGCAATTAATTTGGCAAGGGCCACAGGAATACCTGAACGAGAAACAACCAGTAAAACAGTATAAATCGGATAGGCCATCTGATAAAGACCCATTCCTTCAGCACCTATGATTCTGGTTAAAATTACTCGATAACCAAAGCCCATTACTCTGGCAGCAAGACCAGCAGCTGTCAGAATAGCTGCTCCTTTTATAAAACTACCCTGTTTTGTGTTTTCCGACATTTTTTCCACCCTTTAATAATTCTTCATTTTAATAATTTGCCTGTATTTACATAAAACTAAATGTTTTTAAGATCTTTTAACATTTTCAATAATTGTTTATCTATATCTTCTGGATCATCAATTTTAATTAACATCAGAGGCTTTTTAGCAGATTTAATTTTTGTTTTTCTTCTATATTTCTTGCTGAATTCAACTAATTTACTGCCATCAACTACTTCTGGACTAAGGAACTGACATTTTATTTTGCCGCTATCTTCTTTAATTAACTCAATATTTAATTCCGCAGCTATAAACTTTAGTCTTGCTGTATTAACCAGACGCATGACCTCTACAGGTGGCTCTCCAAATCTATCAATTAATTCATCAATAGTATCTAAAGCATCTTCTTCTTTTTCAATAGATTTGATTTTCTTGTAAATCTCTATTTTTCTTGCTTCATATTTAATGTAATCATCAGGAATATAAGCATCCAGGCTGAGATCAATTTCCACTTCGATTTTCTCCTGATCTGATTTACCTTTAAGCTCTTCTATAGTTCCCTCTAATAACTTAGTATATAAAGAAAATCCAACTGCTGCAATATGTCCACTCTGTTCTGGACCCAATAAATTACCTGCGCCCCTGATTTCTAGGTCACGCATAGCAATTTTAAAACCAGAACCCAGAGAAGAAAATTCTTTAATTGCTTCCAGTCTTTTTTCAGCTACTTCCGGCAGGATTCTATCTCTTTCGTAAAGTAAATAAGCATAGGCAATCCTATTTGTACGACCAACTCTACCTCTTAACTGATAAAGCTGTGATAAACCCATCTTATCTGCATGATTAATAATAATTGTATTCACATTAGGAATATCCAGTCCAGTTTCAATTATTGTTGTACAGACCAGTATATCAAATTTATGGTGATAAAAATCATACATTATTTTTTCCAGACGTTTTTCATTCATTTGACCGTGAGCAACAGCTATTTTTGCCTCCGGCATCAACTTCTGCAATTTACCGGCAGTTTTCTCAATATCCTTAACTCGGTTATGAACAAAATAAATTTGTCCTTCCCGGGCTAATTCTCTCCTGATTGCACTGGCAATTAGTTCCTTATTATGCTCCTTAATAAAAGTTCGGATCGGATACCTATTCTCTGGTGGAGTTTCTATAAGGCTCATATCTCTAACTCCAACTAAAGCCATATGCAGAGTTCTTGGAATTGGTGTTGCTGTCAGAGTTAAAACATCAACATTACGTTTTAAATTCTTTAATTTTTCCTTATGAGTAACTCCAAAACGCTGTTCTTCATCAATAATCAATAATCCCAGATCATCAAAAATAACATCTTTAGATAATAACCGATGAGTTCCAATTAAAATGTCAATGTCGCCTTTAATTAATCTTTTTAAAGTTTTACGCTGTTCAGCTGCTGTATTAAAACGACTCAACATCCCTACTCTAACAGGAAACTCCTCAACTCTCTCGGAAAAAGTATTATAGTGCTGCTGAGCTAAAATTGTTGTTGGGACTAAAACTGCGGTCTGTTTACTGTCAAGTGCAGCTTTAAAGGCAGCTCTAATTGCAACTTCAGTCTTTCCATAACCTACATCTCCACATAAAAGTCTATCCATTGGTTTTTCAGATTCCATATCAGACTTAACATCTTGAATAGCTTCTTTTTGATCCGGAGTTTCTTCAAATGGAAATGCATCCTCAAACTCCTGCTGCCAGACATCATCTTCGGAAAATTGGTAACCAGTCAGAGTTTCTCTTTCAGCATAAAGTTCTAATAAACCAACAGCCATTTCTTCTACAGATTTTTGTACCTTTTCTTTTACCTTTTTCCAGTCACTGCTGCCCAATTTATAAAGCTTAGGATTACCAGCATCTGAACCAATATATTTTTGGACAAGGTGGATTTTTTCAGTTGGGACATAAAGTTTATCTTCTCCTGCATATTTTAAAACAAGATAATCCTTATGCTGACCCTGAATTTCTAGAGTTTTAACTCCAAGGTATTTACCAATACCGTGATTTTCGTGGACAACATAGTTGCCAGCTTTTAAATCATCAATACTGGAAATTTCAACACCTTCTTCAAAATCCCCAATTTTTCTTTTTCGTTTTTGTTCATTACCAAAAACTTCTTTATCACTAAAAACTGCAAGTTTTATATCATCAAAAATAAAACCTTCTGCCAGACTATCTGGAAAAATAACAATTCTACTCTCATCAAAATTATCACCAACTACAATGTTTTTCTCTTCCAGAAACATTTTGACTCTTCTTTTTTTGCTGGCAGAATTGAGGGTGATTGCAATTCTATATTTTTTCTGCAGCAGCTCCATAATCTTATCACTGAACAATTCCAGCTGGCCGTGAAAAGGTTCTAAAGATGAAGTATTAAAATGTATATCATTTTCTGCAACCTGTTCATCCTCAAATTCAGAATTAATATCAACTACCCGATTTTTATTGATTTCTTTTTTGAACTCATTTTCCGTAATGAAATTATCCAGATATTCAGGAAATACCATTCCCTGTTCTAACAGACGAGTATGTGTTTCAGTAATCTCCTGATAATAATCATGAGTCAGCTGCTCCATCTTGTTTGGGCGAACAGCAAAAACAAGACTTGTTTCTAAATAATCAAAGAAATTAGCAGTCTCCTCGTAATAAAACGGTAAAAACTGTTCAAATCCTGGAAAGCGATGTTTTTCTTTTAAATCTTCCAGCATTTTTTTAGCTTTTTCCCTGAGATAGGATGCTTCCTCCTGATAATTATTTTCCATAAGTTTTGCTACAGCTTTAGAATATGCTGCTTCCAGTTTGGGATAGGCTCTGTTAACTACATCTTCGTCAATAACTAAATTTGCAAAAGGTGGAATTGTTATCTTAGATACTTCTTTTTTGGAACGCTGAGCAGTTAAATCAATTTTACGAATTGAGTCAACTTCATCTCCAAAAAGCTCAATTCTAAAGGGCTGCTCATCTAAAAGTGTAAAAACATCAATAATTCCACCGCGAATACTATATTGTCCAGGAGCCTCAACCATTTCTTCTTTTTTATACCCCAGGGCAAAAAGCTGCCTTCGCAGTTGATCAATATTAACCTCACTTCCGGTTTTGATATTTATACTTTTTTTCTGATAAATATCTCTGGGAGGTAATTTCTTAAAAACAGCAGCCGGTGTTGTTAAAATAATTTTCTTTTTTTGATCAATTGAAAAAAGAAGTTCTGTCAGAACTTTAGTTCGTTCACTCATTGTTGTGAGATCAGGCATTAACTGTTCGTGAGGAAGTATTTCTTCCTCTGGAAAAACTAAAAATTCATCTTTCCCGATCAGGCGAATTAAATCTTCCTGCATCTGCTGCAAATAATAATTATCCGGCAAAAAGAAAACTATATCTTTTTCTGCTTTTTTTAAAAAATTAACTGCAAAATAAGAAATCCTACTTCCACTCAAACCGCTAATTGACTGAGCAGAGCTATTTATATTTTTTGCAATTTTTTTAAATTTTTGATTTTCTAATAACAAATCCTTAAAATTCATCTAAATACTGCTCCTTAAACAAAGACCTTTTAACAAATAATTTTTCTTCATTTTATATTTTTTATACATTTATCTCTAAAAAAATGGCAAAATAGCCCCTACATGAGATGTACGGGCTTCTTATCCATTATACTTATTCATTGCTTTCATTATGTCTTCTTTTAACATCAATTCAACTGCTGAAGCAGCTTCTTCAACAACTCTTCTGGAAATATCCTTTTCTTCACCCTGAAAAGTTGTTAAAACAAAATCTGGTACCGGCAAATTTTCTGGGGGTCTGCCAATTCCAATCTTTAATCTTTTAAATTCATCAGTGCCCAGATTATTGATAATGGATTTAATCCCATTATGGCCTCCACTACCTCCATTTTGTTTAAACCTCATCTTTCCAAGTTCAAGATCTAAATCATCATGAATTACCAGTAAATCAGCAGGCTCTATTTGAAAATAGTCCAGTAGTTTAAAAATGGGTTGACCACTTGTATTCATATACTTCATTGGTTGAAAAAGAATAATCTTTTCTCCCCCAAAGAAAAAATCCCCCACAAGACCATCAAATTTATAGCTGCTGTTAACTTTAAATCTATCTGCTAATTCTGAAATAACCATAAATCCTATATTATGTCTGGTAGAAGCATATTTTTCACCTGGATTTCCAAGACCAGCAATTACTTTCAAACTTTAAACCTCCATTAAGAACAAAATGAAGCGCAGCTGTTCAGGCCGCGCTCAATTTCTGCACTAAAATTATTCCCAGGGCTCTGGTTCGTCTGCCCCTTCTTCTCCTTCTTCGCCTTCTTCTTCTTCCTCTTCGCCAATAACTTCTGGTTCTAAGAATTCTTCTTCTTCCTCTTCTTCCTCTTCTTCAATCAGTTCGGTAGGTGTAACAACAGTTACAATAACTTCGTCACTGTCTGTTACAAGATCAATACCTTCAGGAAGTTCAAGATCAACTACAGATAAAGATTCTCCAACCTCAAGCTCAGAAATATCAATTGTAATTTCCTCAGGAATTTCTGCAGGTAATGCATCAATCTCAATTTCACGTAAGAGCTGCTGTAATACTCCCCCATCGCGAACTCCAGCTGCTTCTCCTTCTAAATGCATTGGTACAGAAACAGTAATTTTCTCATCCATAGAAATAAATTGAAAATCTACGTGAAGCAGATTACGCTTGATTACATCTTGCTGATAATCTTTGATAATTACAGTTGCTTCATCTTCTTCTCCATCTTCTCCGACAAAAGTCAGATCAAAGATAGCATTTGAATGGAGAAGCTTTTCGATATCCTGTGGATCCATTTTAATAGATCGTGGTTCATTTCCTCTTCCATAAACAACACCAGGAATTAGTCCGTTTCTTCTTATTTGACGGGCTACTCCCTTTCCAGTTTCCGACCTCAGTTCAGCTTCAATAGAATGTTTCTCCATGACTATCCTCTCCTTGCATAAATTAAATTTTAAGCCAGATTAAACTATAATCCTGGCAAATCTACGATAATAAGACATAACAAATTTTATTATAACATCAAAGCTCATTTTGAGCAAGTGTTTTAGAAAAATTATTTATCAAATTATTTCTTAAAATAATACACTTACCGATAAATCCTTAAATATACGGTCAATAGCTTCTCCTACCAGGGGCGCAACAGAAAGCACTTCCAGATTCTCAAGTTCATGCTCTTTCTGAGCAATTGTGTTGGTCACAATTATTTTTGTAATCGGTGCCTTTTTTAAACGTTCAATCGCAGGCCCCGAAAATAAAGCGTGAGTTCCACAGGCATAGACATCTTTAGCCCCTTTTTCTTTAAGAACCTCAGCTGCTGCTGAAATAGTACCTGCAGTATCAATTATGTCATCCAGCAAAATAACATTTTTTTTATCTACTTCTCCAATTACATTCATAACCTCTGCCACATTGGGTTTGGGTCTTCTCTTGTCAATAATTGCCATCGGAATATTTAAACTCTCAGCAAAAGAACGCACTCTTTTTACCGAACCAACATCCGGGGCAACAGCAATCAAATCTGAACGATCAAAATCTTTAAAATAATCGACCATTATTGGAGCTGCATATAAATGATCAACCGGTATATCAAAAAAACCCTGAATCTGAGGAGCGTGAAAATCAATTGACAGAACTCTACGAGCCCCAGCCTCGGTTAATAAATTAGCAACCAATTTAGAAGTTATTGGATCCCGTGGTCTTGCTTTTCTATCCTGTCTTGCATAACCATAGTATGGAATTACAGCTGTTATTCGTCTGGCAGATGCTCTTCTTAAGGCATCAATAATTACCAGCAGCTCCATTAAATTTTCATTTACAGGAGGTGAAGTTGGCTGAACTACAAAAACATCGGCCCCTCGCACAGTTTCATAGGTGCGAACACCAATCTCCCCATCTTTAAATCTTGTTACATCAGCATTAACCAATTCTGTTCCCAGATAGTCACACAGATCCTGAGCTAAACCAGGATGTGAATTTCCTGTAAATATTTTTAACTGTTCACTATAACTGGACATTTTTTGACCTCCTGGTTTATTTTTTTTCATTATTTAGTCTTCCTGCTTTTTAGATTTATAAATTCGAGCAGGGACTCCCATTACAATATCACCAGAATTAACATCTTTAGTTACTACTGAACCAGCAGCTGTTTTTGCCTGGTCACCAATTGTTAATGGTGCAATTAAAATAGAATCACTGCCAATAAAAACATCTTTTCCTACTTTTGTTTGGAACTTATTTTCTCCATCATAGTTCGCAAATATTGTACCAGCACCTATATTTGTTCTCTCTCCAATTTCTGCATCTCCTGCATAACATAAGTGAGGAACCTTGGCTCCACTTTTAACTGTAGTCTTTTTCAATTCTACAAAATCACCAATTTTACAATTATCCTCTACTATAGAACCCGGCCTTAAATAAGCAAAAGGACCAACATTAGTTCCATCTCCAACTTCACTTTCCTTTATAATAGTATTAGCTAGAATTTCTACATTCTCCCCGATAACTGCATTTTTCAATTTACAGTTCTGATTAATAACAGTATTTTTAGCTACTTTAGTTTTACCTTCCAGATAATTAAAAGGATAAATTGTAACATCCTGCTCAATTTCTACTTCAGCATCTATAAAGGTTGTATTTGGATCAATTATTGTAACGCCATTAGTCAAATGCTGATCAATAATTCTTTCTCTTAATATTTGTTCGGCTTCAGCCTGCTGTTTCCTGCTGTTGATACCAATTATCTCATCCGAATCCTGAACAGTATATGTATTGATCTTCTTATTTTTATTTATAGCAAATTCTATAATATCAGTTAAATAATACTCCTGTTGAGCATTATCATTATCCATATTCGCCAGAAAATCCTGCAGTAGTTCACTATCTATACAGTTGACACCGCTATTTATTTCTTTTATCTTTTTAATTTCTGGATCAGCATCTTTTTCTTCTACAATTGCAGTTAAATTTCCTGCCTGATCTTTAACAATTCTGCCATAACCCTCTGGGTCATCAAAAAATGCTGTCATTATAGTTAAATCAAAATTGTTCTGCTGATGGTCTTTTACAAATTCAGCGATAGTTTCTTTTCTTAATAAGGGGGTATCCCCATAAAGTATCAAAACTGGCCCTTCATGTCCTGCAATATAATCCTCTGCCTGTTTTACGGCATGGCCTGTACCAAGCTGCTCAGATTGAATTACATAATTTAAATCCCATTTATCTAAATCCTCTAGCTCAGCCTTTACTTTTTCTTTCTGATGGCCGATCACATTAACAATTTTGCTATTTAGTCCATCTAAAGTGTTCAAAACATGTTTAATTATTGCCTTACCAGCAACCGGATGTAAGACCTTAATTTTATCTGATTTCATCCTGGTACCTTTACCGGCAGCCAGAATAATACTTAAAAGATCTGTCATCTACAATATCCTCCTTTAAATAAGGAATATATTTTCCCATATTTATAAATATTATAACCAGACACTATTAGTCCATCATAGTGCTTTAATCGCTTGAAGTATAACAGAGAAAAAAGCTTTTGTCAAGAGTGCGAAATCAAGGAGTAAAAATAACACTACCCTGCCCAGAGTAGTGTTATTTAAACAAACTATTAAACTAATAATAAAAATTGAAAATTAAGCACTTGCCAGTAACTCATCAAACTTTTCTAAAACTTCGTTTTCCATTAGATCCCTTAATTTAGCGGAAATTGGAAAACAGACATCCTGATAGTCTCCGTTTCTCTTCCGTCTTGCAGGCATTGAAAGAAAAATCCCGTTCTTACCCTCAATAACCCGCATATCCCGTACCACAAAAGAGTCATCAAAAGTTACCGTTGCATAAGCCTTGACCATACTTCCATTAATTTCGACCGGAAAAACTCTGACATCTGTAATTTTCATAAATACACCGCCTTTGGAATTATTTGTTAATAACATTATAATTCCATTAAATGTAAATGTCAAGGCTTATTTGCTTATTTTTTCAATAAATTTCCATAATTCATCTTTTTCTGGAACTTCAAACTCTCTTTTTTCTCCTTTTTCTTCCAGATGAATTCCAGCCTCAATCAATCTTCCCACCCGTATTATTTCAATTTCAGTTTTTGCAAAAACTGACTTTAGATCAATCTCCGGGGGAGCAGCCATTAACATAGCTCCGGAAGAAATTAAGGCAGCTGGATCTAAATCTAATTTACTGCAGAGCTCTTTTACCTCAGACTTTAATTTGAAATTATCTTTTTCAATTATAAATCCCAGTTCTGAGGCAGCAGCCATTTCTGCTATTGCTCCATAAACCCCACCTTCAGTTACATCATGCATCGCCTTAACACCATTCTGGCGTGCAATTCTGCTTTCAGGAATTACACTTAAAAGCTCTAAATATCCAGAAACTTTAGCTATAGCTTCTCTGCTAACACCATTTTTTAATAGATGATCCTGATAATCACTGGCTAAAATATAACTTCCTTCAATCCCCATCCCTTTAGAAATATAAAGAATATCACCAGCTTCAGCATCTGAACTGGAAGTTAGCTCTTCTTTTTTAGCTTTACCCAGAGCAGTAACGGTAATTATAGGTTTCTGAACCAGATCGGTTATTTCTGTATGTCCACCCAGCACCTCAATCTCAATTGATTTAGCGGTACTGACTATTTCGCTCATTAACTCTTCGGCTTTCTCTTCGCCCAGTCTGGGAGGAAGTAATAAAACTACCTGAATCCCAAAAGGTTCAGCTCCAGCTGCTGCAATATCATTACAGGCAACATTAACAGCCAGATAACCAGCGTTTTTTTCGGCACCTGTTATGGGATCAGAAGATACTACTAATAAAAAGTCTCCCAGATCAATTACTGCACTATCTTCACCCGGGCCAGCAGGGACTATTACATCAGAACGAAAATGATCTATCTTATCCAGTATTGTTTTCTTTAATTTTTTTCCTGACATTTTTCCAATTTCCAAAACTATCACTTCCCAAAATAATTATCAAGATGGTGAGAAAGAGGAATAGCCAAAACTCCTCCAATTAACATCTGAGCAAAATCAATTCCAATCTCAGGTAAAACAACTGCCCAACTTAGCAAAAATCCTTTGGCCAGTGCATATCCCAGAATCATAAGATTACCGCCAACAATTATTGCAAATATTTTTCTGTCAAACTTTTTCTCCTGCTCCTGACTTGCAATTTTACCGACAACTAATCCCTCCAGCCCCTTGATCACAAAAGTAAAAGGAGCCCAGATTGAATAACCCAGGATAATATCCATTAAAGCAGAACCAACCCCTCCCGCAATTCCTCCGGCTTTAGCACCAAAGGTTAAAGCAATTGTATAAATTGCTACTTCTCCCAAATTAAAGTAGGAGCTGCTGGGACCAGGAATATGTAAATAAGTCGCCACAGCTGTAAAGGCAATAAATAGAGCTAAAAAAGATAGCGACCTGGTGTCAAGATTGCTCAGTTTAACTTTCTTTAAATGTTCCTGAATATTTTCTCTACCTTCCATGCTTAATCCCCCCAACTAAAATTTAGTAAGTCGTTAAATATTGATCAATTTCCCAGCTGTGTACCTGTTTTCTATAGACAGACCACTCGATTTTCTTTGCTTCGACTAAGTGATTAAAAATATGTTCTCCCAGAGCTTCTTTCATAAATTCGCTTTCCTGAAAATACTTAAGAGCTTCCTCCATTGAACCTGGTAAACTGCTAATCCCTCTGGATTTTCTTTCTTTATAACTCATCTCATAAATATTATCAGTAGTCTGTTCTCCTGGATCAATTTTATTTCTTATCCCATCAAGTCCGGCTCTGAGCATTACAGCAGTTGCCAGATAGGGATTTGCTGCTGGATCAGGATTTCTCAATTCTAATCTAGTTCCATTACCTCTTGCTGAAGGTACTCTAACTAAAGCACTGCGGTTTTGAGTTGACCAGGAGATATATACTGGTGCCTCATAACCAGGAACCAATCTTTTATAAGAGTTAATAGTAGGATTTAAAATAGCTGTAGTCTCTTTAGCATGTTTTAGTAATCCACCTATGTAATAATATGCGATTTCACTTAATCCGTATTCATCTTCTGGATCATAAAAAGCATTTTTTCCATCTTTATATAATGACTGGTGAACATGCATCCCGGAACCACTCTCTCCATAAATTGGTTTGGGCATAAAAGTAGCATGTAAATTATGCTGCATTGCTATATATTTCGTTACAAATTTAAATGTTGCTATATTATCTGCAGTTCTTAAAGCAGGTGTATATTTAAAGTCAATCTCATGCTGACCTGGAGCTACCTCATGGTGTGCAGCTTCAACTTCAAAGCCCATTTTTTTAAGAGCCAGTACAGTATCACGCCGGGCTTCTCCACCTAAATCAACCGGGGAAAGATCAAAATATCCACCTTTATCATGAGTTTTAGTTGTTGGATTACCATCTTTATCTTTTTCAAATAAGAAAAATTCCGGCTCAGGTCCGGCAAACATCTCATATCCCATTTCTTCTGCTTCAGCCATTGCTCTTTTTAATGTACCGCGAGGACAGCCAACAAATGGTTCTCCATCAGGCAGGTAAATATCACACATCATTCTGGCTGTACAGCCACCACTGGCTCCCCAGGGAAAAATTGCAAATGTATCGTAGTCTGGTTTCAAATACATGTCGGATTCGTGGATACGTGTATAACCCTCAATAGATGAACCATCAAACATTATCTTCCCATCAAGTGCCTCAGGCAGCTGTTCAATTGTAATTGCCACATTTTTAATAATCCCCAAAATATCAACAAACTGCAGCCGAATAAATTCCACATTCTTTTGTTCAGCAATCTTTAAAATCTTCTCTCTACTAAATTTTTCCACTTATTCTTCCTCCTCCTGAGAGTGTTTTCTATTACTCCGGGAAAGTTTTTTTATCAATTCTGAACGATTGGAAACAGGATAAAGCGAATCTAAATCAACATCTGAATAATCATCAAAATGATCATCAAAGTCTGCTGCAGCCTCAAAATCTTGATTAACTTCCGGTGCCTTTAATTTTGAACGTACAGTTTCTATACTATTACCGGCTGCCAGAAGATCTTTAATTTTGACAAGTCTCTTAATATCATTTCCCGAAAAAAGACGCTGATTACCGCTGCTGCGGGCAGGAAAGATTAGATCCTGCTGATCATAATATCGGATCTGCCTGGAACTTAATCCTGTTTTTTCCTTTGCTTCCTTCATTGTGATATTTTTTTCCCTTTTCATAGCTATCACTACTCCCATAGTCCTAATAATTATTGCAGAAAGTATAACATGAATCCAAATCCATGTCAATCTCATGTTAGCTTTAATTTTATCTTTTTATCCTTTTTAATAACTATCAATTGTTTTAACCGCTGTAACAAAATCATTTTTTCGGGGCCAGCCAGCAGCAACCTTTTCTGCCTTCTCTCTGCTGTCATAAACTGAGAATACTGTTGGCCCACTGCCGGAGATCCTTGTAAATTCAGCCTCACTATTTTTAAATATATCTTTAATTTCAACAATCTCAGGACAGATATTTTCGGAAGCTCTTTTTAAATCATTTTTATAATCCAGACTCCAGTCTATCTCTTCCTCACTCCTTAAATTATCCAGGATTAAATCAAAATTGAATTTTTGATAACCCTGTAATTCATCATATAATTTATACACTGCTGGAGTAGAAATTTTAAAAGCTGGAGTTACTACAACCAGATATTTTTCACCTATAAAGGGGAGCGGTTCTAAAATTTCACCTTTACCAGAGGCATAAACTGTACCTCCTTTGAGACAGTAAGGTACATCTGAACCAATTGCTTTCAGATCCTGGTGTAGTTTCATGAAATCCGCCTCCAGTTCAAAAAGCTGATAAAGCCCCTTCATCACTGCAGCAGCATCTGTACTTCCACCAGCCATCCCTGCAGCAATTGGAATATTTTTTTCGATATAAATTTCAACTCCCTGATTAAGCTCAGGATTCTGTTCAAAGAAAATTTCTGCTGCCTGATAGGCCAGGTTCTCTTCTCCTGTAGGTAGTTCAGTGTGTGATGTTTTGAGAACAATTCCTCCACTTTTTTTCTTTAACTTTATTCGATCTGCCAGACTAATACTCTGCATAATCATCTGCAGTTCATGGAAACCATCTTCCCTCAACCCTTTAATATGTAGGGCTAGATTTATTTTTGCCGGTGCTTTTAAATATAATTCTCGCATAATTATCCCCCAGATAAATTTTAATAAATAAATTTACTAATGCTCTTTAAATAGTTCAATGTTTGTGATAACATTATTTAAAGCTATTTGACCATTGGTCAGTTTTTGATTGTTTAATAGAAAAGAAAGGAGTTGTAAATAAAATGAAAACTAATAAAATGATTAAAGCAGCTTTAATGGCAGCTCTTACGGCAGTGGGAGCCTATATAATCATTCCAATTGGCCCTGTGCCAATAACTCTGCAAACATTCTTTGTCCTGCTTTCCGGTAGACTTCTCGGAAAAAAATATGGAGTTTTAGCTCAGACTACATACCTTTTACTTGGAGCTTTTGGACTGCCAATTTTTTCTGGAGGTCGGGGTGGACTGGGTGTCATTGCCGGACCAACAGGTGGCTTTTTAATAAGCTTCGTTATTGCTGCCTGGATTGCTGCTCATTACAGCGGCAATAATAAAAAGGATTTCTTTATCCTGGCAGCTGCTGTCACAAGTAATTATGTCATCGGAAGCATTTATTTCACTTTTGTAACAGGAACCGGACTGATTGCGGCTCTTAATATGACAGTAATCCCCTTTACCCCGGGAGATTTATTAAAAATAATTCTAATTTTAATTCTAGCTCCAATAATTGAAAACAGACTTAAGTTTAACTAGAAATTAGTTAAAAAATTACTAGAATTTAAAAGAAATGCCACCTGTTTAAATTCAGGTGGTTTTGTTTTGCAATAAAGTCCAGACTTAAACTGTTTATTCCAGCTTTATCTAAAAGGAAGATTATTAAAATTAAAAATTCTCATCCGAATCTGAGGCATAAAATAAAAGGGCTGCTGATTTACCAGCATATAAATGAGATATAAGAACAATCCAATCACTACTAACGGTACTATAAACCAGAATCGGCTTTTTTGAAGTAAAATATGAAATCCAAAAACAATCAGCAAAAGGGGCCAGTAGCTGCGGAGAAAAAATATCAGATTAAAATTATATTCACCCAGCGAGTCCCCCAAAAATATTATTCCTGCAAAAATTAAAATTATTGCAATTAAACTGCGATCTCTATTATCTGTCATTATTATCACCTTTAAGCATTAATACTCCTGCTGCGATTAAAATTAAAGGCCAGTACTTTTCCCAGTATAGATCCGGGATCCAGATGTCAATTAAGAAAATTGAACCAACTAAAATCATGATCACCGCAAATAATTTACGCCGACTATTAGCACTGCTTTCTGAACTATGATCCTGATACTGCTGATAATATTCTTTTTCACTTCCTTTTTTCGCAGTTGACTCATGTTTTTTATTTTCTTCTTGCTCACTATCTGTATTATTTGTCTGCTGACTATTTTTATAATCATCCCGATTTTCATCTTCAATATAGTAATCATCGGGCATTCTATACTCATTTTTAACAGGCTCCTCAGACATTACCAGCCAGGCAATAATATAAGCAATTAAACCTATCCCCTGGAATAAAAATACCAACAAAACTCCCAGCCTAATTAGAGAAGAATCAACATTAAAATAATCTGCCAGTCCACCACAAACTCCAGCAATCATTCTATCATCTCTAGAACGATATAATTTTTTGGACATAATTAATCTCCCTTTCTTTATTTAAATTAATTTTAAATTCAATTTCAGGCTTCAAGATTGAAGATTCATTTCTGTTTATAGTATCGCAGATTTCTGCTCTCTTGTCAAAGAAAAAAGTCGGGTTCAGCACCCGACTTTAAGTAAGTTCTATAAAATTAAATCATTTTTAATATTAATTAACTTTCGGGTTTAATCAATTTAGTTAATCAATTTAACCTGCCAGTTCTGCAGAAAACTGTTCATTATACAGCTGAGCATATTCTCCACCATTTTTAATCAATTCTTCGTGCTTACCACGTTCAACTATGCCGTTTTCAGTTAAAACAATTATCTGATCAGCATTGATTACTGTTGACAGTCGATGAGCAATAACTAAGGTGGTTCTTCCTTCAGCTAATTTCTCCAGTGATTCCTGAATAATTTTTTCGCTGCGGTTATCAAGAGATGAGGTGGCTTCATCAAGAATTAGAATTGGAGGATTTTTCAGAAATGAACGAGCAATAGAAATCCTCTGTTTTTGCCCTCCAGATAATTTAACTCCTCTTTCTCCAATATCGGTATTATAACCCTGGCTTAAATTCAGAATAAAATCATGAGCATTTGCTTTTTCAGCAGCTTCAATTATTTCTGCTTCAGCAGCATCGGCCATCCCATAGGCAATATTTTCTCTAACTGTACCATTAAATAGAAATACATCCTGCTGGACTATTCCAATATTGCGGCGCAGTGACTCAAGTGTTATATCTCTAATGTCAAGATTATCAATAGATAGTCTGCCATTATCAATTTCATAGAATCTGGGCAGCAGTTTAGTCAGAGTTGATTTTCCGGCTCCTGAAGGTCCTACAAAAGCCACAGTTTTACCGGGCTCAATTTCTATATCAATATTAGTTAATACTTTGCCGTGATTATCATAACCAAAGGTAACATCTTCATATTTAATTAATCCTTCAACATTCTTTAATTCCCGGGCTCCGGCTCGGTCAACTATTTCGGGATCAACCTCCAGCAATTCCTTAAATCGGCTAAAACCTGACATTCCCCGCTGCAGCTGTTCATTAAAGTTAACCAGACGCCGAATGGGATTCATAAACATATCTACATAAAATAAGAAAGCTACCATCTGGCCTGCAGTTAAAGAACCATTATAAATAAAATATCCACCTGCTGCCAGAGTACTCAGACGAATTAAGTTAATAAAAAGATTCATTCCCGAATGGAACTGAGCCATATTTTTCATTGCCCATTCGCGAGAGCGTCGATAATTATGATTTCCCTCACAGAACTTTTCATTTTCGTAATCCTCATTAGTAAAAGACTTAACCACTCTAATCCCACTTAAGCTGTCTTCTACTATTGTGTTTACCTCAGCCATTTTTTCCCGGATCACTTTAAAGGCATGATACATTTTTTCGCCTAATTTTTTGGAGAAAAAGAACATAATGGGAATTAAAGCAAAGGTAACTAAAGCTAACTGCCAGTGCATATTGATTAAAATAGTAAATGAACCAACTAATAACATGGCTGAAATCAAAACATCTTCCGGACCATGGTGAGCAAGTTCAGAAATGTTATTTAAATCATTAACTACTCTGGACATTAAATACCCAACTTTATTATTATCAAAAAACTTAAAAGATAATTTCTGGAGATGGGTAAATAAATCTGAGCGCATATCTGTTTCCATCCTGATTCCCACAACATGTCCCCAGTAATGGACTATATATTGGAAAATAAACCGTAATAAATAAATAACTAATAAAATGACTGAAATTCTGATCATCATATTTAAATTTCTGGCCGGAAAATATTGATCTATTAGCTGCTGGATAAACATTGGATAGATCAAATCTAACCCAGACATTAAGACAGCACAGCTTAGTTCGGCTGTGAATAGTTTCCAGTGATTTTTATAATAATTTAAAAACATTTTTAGCATGATTTTTCATTATCCCCCTTTTTTATTTACTAATTAGAAATTTTATCACAGCCCCAGAATTATTGCAACGAAAATTTATTCAGTTAAAAAAAAGATACACCCTTAAAAGAGTGTATCTTTAAAACTGCTTATTAAAAGCTATTTAAATAATATTATAGAATCTTATTTAAATTATTCCAGCTCTGTCCATTCCCCTGTCTTCATATAAACAGTCCGCTCACAAATATTGGTTGAATGGTCACCAATTCTTTCTAAAAAACGACTGATAAACATCAGCGAAGTCCCCTGCTCAATTGTTGCACAGTCATTTTCCATAACATTTAATAATTCAGAATTAATCTGTTTATCAAGTTGATTAACTTTTTTATCTCTAGCTGCAACCTCTTTTGCCTTCTCAATATCCATATTGACAAAAGCTTCCAGACTTTCTCTTAACTGCTGGACAACAATGTCTTTCATTCCTGGTAGATCCTGCATCTCCTTAATCAAAGGCTGATCTCCAATATCCTTAACTCTGTGAGCAATATTAGATGCATTATCTCCAATTCTTTCTAAATCAGTAACCAGTTTAGAAATCACAATTATTTTCCTAAGATCAATTGCTACCGGCTGCTGTAGGGCAATTAAACGGGTACAGTTTTCTTCTATATCAAGTTCATAATCATCTATTATATCGTCATCCCTTATCACCTGGTCAGCCAGCTTAACATCTTTTTTCATTAAAGCTTCAATACTTTTGCTGATACTTTCTCCAACTATACTACCCATTTTTAACATTTCTTTCTCCAAATTTTTCAATTCATCATGAAAACTCTTACGAGATTCCTCCATAATTAATCCCCCTCAAACTATAATTTTCTTTTAAGGTATTTAATTTCATAAACTATAGATTATACATTAAGTATAACATCAATTTATAGTTTTACCAATAAGATACTAAGTTAAGCTAAATCAATAATTATAATTAACTATTAACCAAAACGTCCTGTAATATAATCTTCCGTACGCTGATCATCAGGGTTTTCAAATATTTTATCAGTTCTATCATATTCAACCAGATCCCCCATTAAAAAGAATCCAGTATTATCAGAAACTCTTGCTGCCTGCTGCATACTGTGAGTTACAATAACAATTGTATAATTATTTTTCAATTCATCTATTAGATCTTCAATTTTAGCTGTTGCAACTGGATCAAGAGCAGAAGCTGGTTCATCCATTAATAAAACTTCTGGCTTAACTGCCAGGGCTCTAGCAATACAGAGTCTCTGCTGCTGACCTCCGGATAGGCCTAAAGCTGAATCATCAAGTCGATCTTTTACCTCATCATATAAGGCAGCCCCTTTTAGACTTCCAATTACGATTTCTTCTAAAGTTTCATTATCCTTAAGACCATGAATTCGAGGTCCATAAGCTACATTATCAAATACCGACTTGGGAAAAGGATTCGGCTGTTGAAAAACCATTCCTATTCGTTTTCTTAATTCTACAACATCTACATCTTGATCATAAATATTTTTTCCATCAAAAAGCACATTTCCATCTACCCTGCTACCCTCAATTAAATCATTCATTCTATTTAAAGTTCTTAAAAATGTTGATTTACCACAACCTGAAGGGCCAATAAGAGCAGTAACTTTATTTGATTCTAAAGGTATATTGACGTCTTTTAAAGCTTGAAAATCGTCATAATAAAAGTCTAGATTTTTTACTTCCATTTTCAATTCATTCATAAAATCATTCCTTTCAGTTTAATTGGCGTTTTTATTACTATATTTAATTCGCATAAAAATAGCAATTAAATTTATTAATAATACAAGAACCAGCAGTACTACTGCTGTACCATAAGCAATTGGAACCTGTTTTTGCGGTGAAGTACCCGTAGCAACTAAAGCATAAATATTATATGGTAAAGCCATTACTTCTGAAAAAACCGATTTGGGTAACCGCATTGAAAAAAAAGTAGCCGCTGTAAAAATTATTGGGGCTGTTTCTCCTGCTACTCGGCCAACTCCCAGGATACATCCCGTTAAAATTCCAGGTATTGAAGCAGGTAGAACTACATGTTTGATAGTCTGCCACTTTGTTGCACCAAGAGCTAGCGAAGAACTTCTGTATTCATCAGGAACTGACATTAATGCTTCTTCTGATGCTCTAATAATTGTTGGCAAAATAACAATTGCTAAAGTAAGGGATCCTGATAAAATTGAGACTCCAAAATTAAGATACTTTACAAATATTGATAAACCAAAAAGCCCAAAAACAACTGAAGGAACACCAGATAAGTTACTCACACCTATTCTAATAATTCTTATTAATTTACCCTTTTGGGCATATTCAGTCATATAAATAGCTGCAAAGACTCCAAGTGGAGTTGCCACCAGAATCGCTCCTGTGACCAGATAAAAGGATCCTAAAATAGCAGGCAAAATTCCCCCTTCAGTCATTCCGTTCATAGGCATAGAGATCAAAAATTCCCAGCTAATTACTCCTACACCTCTTTTAAAGATGAAGAATATAATAATACCAAGAATTGCTATAGAAGAGAGCATCATTAATCCTAAAAACCAAAAAATTAATTTTTCTGTTGCTTTTCTTTTAGTAAATTTATTTTCCATTATTCTCCACTCACCTTTTCCTTAAATCTCTGCTGGGCAATATCTGCAAAGATATTAAAAACCAAAGTAATTAAAAACAGTATAATTGCAATTCCAAATAAAGCTTGATAATGTTCACTGCCAACTGGAGCTTCTCCCATTTCAGCAGCAATTGTAGCTGTCATTGGTCTTACCGGTTTTAAAATATTACTTGGAAAAAGCGAAGCACCTCCAGCTACCATTAAAACTGTCATAGTTTCTCCGATTGCTCTTCCCATTCCCAATATTATTGCAGTTACAATACCGGAAGATGCTGTTGGCAGAATCACTCTAATCATTGTTTCCAATCTGTTTGCCCCCAGAGCCAGAGAGGCATCTCTAAAACTTTTAGGAACAGCAGTTATTGCATCTTCAGACAGACTGACTATTGTCGGCAGAGACATTATACCTAACATTATCATTGCAGTCAGAGCTGTTAAACCTGTAGGCAGACCAAAAACTCCTCTTAAAAATGGACTTAAAATCTTCATTCCGAAAAGTCCATAGATAACAGAAGGCACACCAGCCAGCATCTCTATTGTTGGCTTAACTATATTTTTATATTTTTTTGGTAAGATATAAGAAATATGAACTGCAGATGCAACTCCAAATGGCACTGCAATAACCATGGCTCCTATAGTTACAACAATAGAAGCAGAAAGTAAATTAAAAATACCATATCCAGGTGGGTCATAGGTTGGGTACCAGTCACTGCTGAAAAGAAATTCAGAAATCCCTACCTTAGTAAAAATTGGAGCTCCCTCTCTAAATAAAACAATTATAATTCCTGTTAAGAAAAGTATTGATGAAAAAGCAAAAAGCATGAGTATATTTTTAATTATTTTCTCTTTAGTTGTCCAATTTAACATAAATTTCACCTCTCAAATGTAGAAAAATTTTATAAATAAACATTGAGAAAAAGGGAGAGGCCTCTCCCCTTTTCCAATTGATACTAGTATATATGTTGTTTATCTATTTAACTGTTTAGTGTTACTTTTAAATTAATTATTAGTGAAGAGGTACAAAACCTTGATCTTTAACTAACCCTTGACCTTCAGCACTTAAGACGAAGTTAATAAATCTTCCAGTTAAACCTTCTGGCCAGCCATCAGTAAACATGAATAATGGGCGGGCAATTGGGAATTCTCCACTGGCAACAGTTGCATTAGAAGGCAGAACTCCATTAACCTCAACAGCTTTTACTGAATCTGATAAGTATCCAAGTCCTACATAACCAATTGCTCCTTCAGTATCAGAAACAACACCAGCAACTGCACCATTAGATGCTTGTAATAGAGCACCTTGAGTCAGTCTTTCATCACCAAGTGTAATATCATTAAACACTTCAAAAGTACCAGAACTTGAGTCCCTGGAAACAACAACTATTTCCATATCAGCTCCACCAAATTCTGACCAGTTAGTAGCCTGACCACTATAAATCATTTTAATATCTTCTAAACTCAAGCCTTCAACTGAGTTAGCAGGATTGACTATAACAGCAATTCCATCCATTGCTACTCTGTGAGGTACAGGATAGTTTCCATTTTCTATTGCAGCCTCAACCTCAGATTGTTTAATAAATCTAGAAGCATCTGCAATATCAACTGCGCCATCAATTAAAGCAGCGATACCATTACCTGATCCACCACCACGAACAGAAATGTTTACATCAGAATTTTGCTCCATATAAACTTCAGCAGCTTTCTGAGCAATTGGGAGTACTGTAGAAGAACCCTGGATTGTAAGTTCTTCCTGAGCCATTACACTAAAAGTCATAACAGCCACCATCAAAAGAGCCAACACAACAATAAAAGAATTAATTTTACGCATTAATTTTTTCCTCCTTAAGGAATTTTTAATTTTCTCTTTAACTTAACTCTAATAATAATTTACCATCTGAATGTTACGGCAGTATTTCCCTAATGTTAACAAAATGTAAACAAATAAAAAAACCGCCCCGAAAGGCGGTTTGAAAAATTTTATCTTACTTTTATTATTATTTATGCTATTAATTCTTTAATCTCATCTACTGTTGCAACTCTACCTTTAATTTTAACCTCTCCATCAATTCCAATTGCAGGTGTACTCATGATTCCAGCCATAGCAATTTTTTTCATATCTTCTACTTTAACGATTTCTGCTTCAACTCCTGTTTCTGCCACTGCTTTTTTAGCATTTTCAGCCAGCTTCACACAGTTTTTACATCCTGATCCATAAATAGTAATTTTCATAATTAACACTCCTCAGATTTTAATTTGTAATTTTATTCTTTTTAACCAGGTACAAATCAATTGATTTGTACCTGGTACTAAACTATATTACATTATAAAGTTAAACATATAACCAACACCAATAATTGAAACTCCAACAACTGTTACAAAAACTGTAATTAGCTTTGGCTTTATAACTTTACGTAAAATAATCATTGCTGGTAAAGATAAAGCTGTAGTAGCCATCATAAAACTCAAGGCAGTTCCTAAAGCAACTCCTTTTCCCATCAAAGCTTCCACTATCGGAATTGTTCCCACAGCATTAGAGTAAAGTGGAATTCCAACAATAACTGCTGCAATTACAGATAAAGGGTTATCTGCTCCCGCATATTCAGCCAGCAGTTCGGCAGGTGCATAACCGTGGATTGCTGCTCCAATTCCAATACCAATTATTACATATTTCCAGACACGGCTCACAATTTCTTTAACTTCTGCCTTGGCGAAATCAATTCTATCACTCCAGTCTAACTCTTCAACTTCACTTTCACCGGAGCTGATCTGATAAACATATTCTTCAACCTGTTTTTCCATACCAAGTGTTTCAATGACAATTCCACCAACTATTCCAACTAAAATACCGCTGACCAGATAGAGCGTTCCAATTTTCCAGCCAAAGATTGTATAAAGCATCACCAGGGCCACCTCATTAACTATTGGTGAAGTAATTAAAAAGGAAAACGTGATTCCCAGTGGAATTCCTGACTCCACAAAACCAATAAAAATTGGCACTGAAGAACAGGAACAGAATGGTGTCACAACTCCCAGAAGTGAGGCCATAACATGGCCTGTTATTTTTCTATAATTACTTAAAAGTTTTTTTGTTTTTTCTGGTGGAAAATAGCTCCTCACAATTGAAATAAAAAAGATCATTATTGAAAGTAAGAAAATAATCTTAGTTGTATCATAGAAAAAGAAGTGAACTGACTCTCCCAGCCTGGTTCCGGCTTGAAGGCCAAACAAACTATAAGCCACTAAATCTGCAAATCTCTCAAATATTATAAACACTAACAGCAACCTCCCTGAGAACCTGTTTTAATTACTGCAGCTGTATCTAAAGTATCAATTTCATTTTTAAGTTCTGCCAAGTTTAAATCAATTAGTGAACTAGCCTTTAAAGAAATAAGTTTTGCCAGATAACTATCATAAACACTTCTATCTATAGAGTAATAAATCCACTTACCGCTTTTTTCTTCATCTAATAGCTCAAGCTCTTTAAAATAACTCAGATGCTGAGATACACTGGACTGAGATTTATCAAGTAATTTCTGCAGCTGACAGACACAGTACTGGCCATCTAAGAGCAGTTTTAATATTTTAAGACGATTTTCATCAGCTATGCATTTTAAAAAATTAAGTAATTCTTCCATAAGCACTCCCTCGTTTTCATATTAATATTAACTAATATGATTGTATAGTATTATATTTTTTATGTCAAATTAATTTTTAAACTTATATTAATATCAAAGAGCAAAGTTAGATTAAAACTACTATAGCAGCATCTATTTCTGATGACAAATAATATAATAGATATATTCAGCATAAAAAAACACCTGCTCACATTAGTAAAAGCAGGTGTCAATTAGTACTTATTTATTTTTACAGGGAACCAGCAGTACAGGGAGCGGAGATCTCAGAGCAACCTGTTCAGCAGTACTACCTACTAAGATGCCTTCCATAAATCCAGAACCTCTAGTAGACATTATAATTAAACCTGCATCTTTTTGAACAAACAGTTATTTGCAATTTGTCCCATCAGTAAATAAATTATTGATTACTAGTTATTTTCTACTTGCGGAAAATAATGACGGGTTTTATTTGCAATTTTAACTAGCGCCAGCATTACAGGAACCTCAACCAGCACTCCAACTACTGTAGCCAGTGCTGCTCCAGAACCAATTCCAAAAATTGAAATTGCAGCGGCAACTGCCAGTTCAAAGAAGTTGCTGGCTCCAATCATTCCAGCCGGTGCAGCTACTGAATGATCTATTTTCCATAACTTACCCCAGCCATAAGCAATAGTGAAAATGAAAAAGGTCTGAATAGTTAAAGGAATTGCAATCAATAATATGTGTAGAGGATTATTGATAATTACATCTCCCTGGAACGAGAATAAGATTATTAAAGTTAATAATAAACCAATTACCGTAAAATTACTTAGTTTAGATAAAAATACATTCTCAAACCATTCAAGCCCCTTATTTTTAATTAAGTATTTTCGAGAAATATAACCGGCCAGAAGTGGTACAACTATATATAAAATAACAGATAATAAAATTGTATTCCAGGGAACTGTCATATCACTTAAGCCCAGCAGGAACATTACCAGAGGTGCATAGGCAAAAACTAAAACCAGATCATTAACTGCAACCTGAATTAAGGTATAAGCGGGATCACCATCTGTTAGATAACTCCAGACAAATACCATCGCAGTACAGGGAGCTGAACCAAGCAAAATCATTCCAGCAACATACTGGACACCTAAATCTGCTGGAATAAAATTTTGAAAAAAGACGCGAATAAATAACCAGCCAAAGAAATACATACTGAAAGGTTTAATTAACCAGTTAGATACCAGAGTAACTGTCAAACCTTTGGGCTTTTTACCAGCCTCCAGAATACTGCTAAAATCAATCTGAACCATCATTGGGTAAATCATAAACCAGATCAATATTGCCACCGGAATTGAAACCTGAGCGTATTCCCAGCGGCTTAAAGTATCCGGAAATGCCGGCCACAAACGACCAATTGCAACCCCAGCAGCTATACAGATTGCAACCCAGACCGTTAAATATTTTTCAAAAATACCTAAGCCTTTATCGACTGCTTCCTGAACATTTTCTTCTTTTTTATTCATTATAGAATCCTCCAATTTTATTTTTATATGTTTATATTCGATTTCACTCATATTATAAGCTTAAAAAAAAATTTTGTCAAGCCTGGAAATCAATTAGTTTACTCTATTCTATAACAATTCTTTTAAAAATACCAAAGCCCTTCTTAAATACCATAGTTTTATTCTCCAATTTTTGATCATTAACTTTTTCCAAAATATAGACACTAATATCTTTATAATTTTCTTTTCTAAAATAAGAGGTCTCATCTTTAGGTTTTCCTATTTCCACTCGAGGTGGCATATCTACAGCCTGCTGACCAGCGAATTCTGATAGCTTATTTTATATTTTAAAGCATTGATTAATAAAAATTTAGCAATTAGCTTACAAATAATAATTATTTCGACAGTTAATTTACTTGACAAAGGAATCTTTTTTTAATAATATATAAATAGATTTAAATATATTAATTTAAGGATTGATTAATAATGGTCGATAATAAAAAAATCGTAAAACTGTTAAAGGCAATTGCTGATGAAAACAGACTCCAAATAATTAACCTTTTAAGCTGTGAAAGCTTATGCAGCTGTCATTTTGTCAATATTTTAGAAATCAGTCAGCCTAATGTTTCCCACCATTTAAAAATTTTAAAAGAAGCTAGGCTAATTAAAGCTTCAAAAAGGGGACGCTGGATAGATTACAGCTTAAACGAAGAAAATATTGCTTTAATTAAAAACGAGCTGAATAATATTCTAACAAACTATGAAGAAGACTGTCAGTGTACAAAAATTAATTGTGATTAACTTAAAGGAGCTGAGCAAATGAAAAAAGATGTGGTAATTATTGGAGCAAGTGATGTCGGGATTAGCGCTGCTCTCAGAATTAGAGAACTTGATCCAAGTCTTAAACCACTGGTGATTGCTGATAATAATTTTCCCAATTTTAGTATCTGTGGAATCCCTTTTTTTATTGGGGGGGAAGTTGTTGAATCTTCTAATCTTGCTCACCGTAAAAAAAAGGATCTTAAAAATGCTGGAATGGAACTGCTATTGGAAACCAGGGTGGAAAAAATCATCCCTGAAAAGAAAAAAATAATTGCTGTTAATGCTGAAGGCAGACAGGAAATATATTATGAAAAGCTGGTTCTGGGCACTGGTGGAGTCAATATTGAACCGCCAATTAGTGGTCTGGAGCTGCCAGAAGTATTTTTTATGCGCTGGATGGATGATGCCCTTGCTTGTGATAATTTCATCAAAAAAAATCAGCCTCAAAAAGCAGCTGTAATTGGCGGCGGTTATGTAGGGCTTGAAATGGCAGATGCCTTAAGTAAACGCGGCCTGAAAGTGACAGTAATTGAATTTATGGACAGTATTTTAACTACTGTAAATCTTAAATTTAGAAAGTTAATTAAAGAAAAGCTGGAAGCAGAAGGAATTGAAGTTATTTTAAATACTGAAGTGAAAAATATAGAAAAAACTGATTCGGGCCTTAAGATCAGCGGCAGTAATAATTTAAATCTTAAAGTAGATACAGCAATTGTCTCAGTTGGAACAATGCCCAACTCTTTTCTGGCAGAGGATACAGAGCTGGCAACAAATGAGCGGGGAGCCTTTAAAGTTAATCAAAAAATGGAGACAAATCTTAAAGATATTTATGCTGGTGGTGACTGTGCAGAAACTCTGGACTTTTTAACAGGAGACTACAGATATTATGCACTGGGTACAGTAGCCCATAAACATGGGCGTATCATCGGCAGCAATATCTGTGGTCAAACAAGTTATTTTGATGGTTCTATTGGAACTCAGTCAATTAAACTTTTTGATCAGGTAATAAGCAGAACCGGTCTTAATGAAAAAGAAGCAATAGCAGCTGGCTTTGATCCTATCAGCACAGAAATTACAACTGATGATCACAAAGCCTACTATCCTCCTTCTTATAAAACTTATATCAAAGTCATTGCCGATCAAAATACCCAGCGGATTATCGGAGCTCAAATTTTAGGCAGTTACTATGCTGAAATATCAAAGCGAATTGATATTTTTGCAGCTTCCATTTATAATCAAATGACTATCGAAAAATTCAGTCAGCTTGATTTAAGCTACACTCCGCCTTTAAGCAGTCCCTGGGATCCTGTTCAGAAAGCTGTACAGCAGCTTGAACTTGAATTTTAATATACTATTATAATAATACTGAAAGCCTTAAAAATAAAAAAGTGATTAAGAAAATGCTAAGGGTTTATGAGTAAATCAGAATAAAGTTTATATTATTTCAACAAACTGATATACTAAGTGATGAGAATTATTAAATAATTATTAAATTAAAATCTTAAAAGAGTCCCTACCTCAAAATAATAAGTGGTAGGAGCTCTTTCTGCTTCAGATTGTATTTTTTTCACCTGTACTAGGTACAAAAAGCCCTTTTTTTACCTGGTATCTATGATATATCACACATACTTTTATTCAGCAGCCTTTAAATAGAAGTAAAATTCACTGCCTTCACCTTCTCTACTCTTAACCTGGATTTCACTACCGTGCTGTTTAACAATATTGCGTACAATTGAGAGTCCGATACCCGTACCGCCAAGAACTCGACTACGCGCCTTATCTACTCTGTAAAATCTTTCAAAAATTCTTTCCTGATCAGCCTTTGGGATTCCTATACCATTATCTTTAACGAAAAAATAGACTTTATCTCCCTCTTTTTCTACTTTAACCTCAATCTTTCCCCCGGCTGGAGTATATTTAATTGCATTATCAATTAAATTTATTAATACCTGTTTAATCTGTTCCCTGACCATATAAACAGGTGATAAATTATCAGGTATTTGAACTGTAAAATCAATTTTCTTGTTTTCAGCATTTTTCTCCAGCAAGTTCACCACTTTGGTTAATACTTCTTCAAAGTTTTCTACCTTTAAATCAAAACTCTGTGACTCAATCTTTGATAAATTAAAGAGGTCTTTAATTAAAATTGAAAGTCGATCAGTCTCTTCTTTAATTATCCTTAAAAATCTATCTCTAGTCTCCTGATCTTCAATATCACTTTCTAAAAGTGTGTCAAGATAACCCACCATCGAAGTAAGGGGAGTTCTCAATTCGTGAGAAACATTGGCCACAAAATCATTGCGAACTGTCTCCAATTTTCTCAGCTCTGTAATATCAGTTAAAACAATTACACCACCATTTATATTGTCCTGATCATCAAGCAGAGGTATAAATGTAGCCTGAATAATTTTCTGTTCTGGATTCTTATATTTAATCTCCCTGCTGATACTTTCCTTTTTATCAAATGCCCGCTGTAAATACATATCTATTCGATGGTTGAAAAGGGAACTTATAATTTCCTTTCCCTTTATTTTTTCGGCTTCAATATTAAAAATTCTGCGGGCTGCAGGATTAATTAAAGAAATTTTTCCTTCTTTATCAACTGCTATTACACCATCTACCATACTTTCCAGGATTGCTTCGATTCTATTTTTCTCCTGAGAGATCTCGGTAATCTTTTCTTCCAGCTCTTCAGCCATGTAGTTAAACATCCGGGCCAGCTTTTCAATTTCACTATTATACTTTCTAACAGGTATGCGCTGGGTTAAATCACCTTCCGAAATTTTTTCTGCAGTTTCTGTCACTGTCTCCAGGGGTTTAACTATACTATTGGTTAGCCGCCAGCCTAAAATAATTGTAATTACTGCCAGTATAACAAAGAAAAATAAATAACTCTTAATATCTTCAATTAAAACACTTCTAATAAACTCAAGTGGACGAGCAGTTCTTAAAATTCCAATCAGGTCCCCCTGCTCTCTTACTGGAACAGCATAGTAGAGCATTTCTTCGCCTATTGTGTTACTATAACGAATTGCATTACCGGAGCTGCCGCTGCGAATTGCCTGCACAACTTCAGGACGGTCACGATGATTATCCATTTCATTAATATCATAATGTGAATCTGCCAGCACCTGACCATCAGCAGCAATAATAGTAATTCTGGTTTCTGAATCATCCGACCATTCAGCTGCCTTAATTTCAAGACTCTGGCTTGAAGTTAATATTTCTTCTATTTCAATATTGTTAAGCATTAACTGAGAATAATGCTCCAGACTAATCTTTTCCTGTTCTAGATAAAATTCACGGTGATTTGAACTAAAATAATAAAAGCTTAAGCCAATTATCAAGAGTTGAATCACAATAAAAATAATAATTAAACGGTTTTTTATACCTAGCTTATTCCATTTTAACAAATTTATAACCCACCCCTCTGACTGTGACTATATAATCAGCTTTAATCTTTTTGCGGAGTCTTCTGACATGAACATCAACTGTTCGAGTGTCTCCGGCATATTCATAGCCCCATATTTTTTCTAAAAGTAAATCACGGCTTAAAACTCGTCCCTGATTAATCACCAGATAACGGAGCAGTTCAAATTCTTTTGGGGTTAAGACTATCTTTTCTTGATCATAAAGAACCTCGTGTCTGGAAATATCTAATTTCAATTTACCTGCTTCAATTATCTCATCTTTTAATTGTTCACTATCTGCTTTAAATTCTTTGAGACGTCTAAAAATCGCTTTAATTCGAGCCACCAGTTCCCTGGGACTAAATGGTTTAGTCATATAATCATCTGCTCCCATTTCCAGGCCCAGAATCCTCTCAACTTCCTCACCCTTAGCAGTCAGCATAATTATTGGGATCTGACGCAGCTCTTCACTGCTTCTCATCCGGCGGCAGATTTCCATCCCATCAATTTCTGGCAGCATTAAATCTAAAACTACCAGATCAGTTTCTTCTGAAAGTTTATCCAGAGCCTCTCGTCCATCCGCAGCAGTTTCAACCTGATAACCTGAGTTGTCCAGATTAAATTTAATTAATTCTCTAATATTTTTTTCATCTTCAACTACAAGTATTTTTTTCATTATAAATCCTCCCGGATTTCTTATTTTTAATTGTTAAATAAAGTTCTGTAAGGATTTGATTTTATCAATCAAAAGTAAGTTTTTTATTTTTATTCAGCTAAATATTTATTTTTAATTTCTTTTCTGGCTTCAGCAGTCCACTTCTTAATAAATTCAGTTTTAGCCTCAGTATAACCATCTCGGTTATGCTTATATTCTTTTTTTAATTTCTCCTTTAGTTTTCCATATTTTTCTGCAATTTCAGGATGAGCAATTAAATAGTCCCTAAAATACAATTCATCCCAATCACCTAAATAACGTAAATGAAGGTGAAAAACCCTGTCTGCGAATCCTTCTGGTGTGTATCCTTTATTAAAAACCAGGTCCAGTTCTTCGTCTTCTTGATTTCTATGCATCAAAATCCAGCCTGTATTTTTAAGCCTACTTTCCACTTTTGAAAGCTCAGAGCTTCTGTTAATTTCAAGCAAAATATCAACCGTCGGTTTTGCCAGCAGTCCTGGGACTGCAGTACTACCAATATGATTGATTCGGGCAATACTTTTAGCTGACAAAATCTCCTTCAGCCTTTCTTTTTCTTCTAAATACCAATTTTTATATTCAGGCTTATGTTCCTTTAAAATAATCGGAAAAAGCTGCCACAGCTCCTCCAGTGACATCTCAGAAAGTGATTTGCTCATTGAAAACCTCCTTAAACCATCATTAAAACAATTAATTAAACTTAAGATACCTACTCATATTTCAAGTATCCCCAAAGAAAAGGATTTACTTAAATTGAGACTTTAGTCGGAATAGCCTTGATTAGATTTTATTGTTTTATCATTAAAACAATTCGTTAAACTAAGATACATGCACAAACTCCAAGTATTCTTCAGAGAAAAGATTTATCTGATTTAGTACTTCAGACGGAATAGCTTTGATTATAATTTATTTGGAAATAGACTGCCTATTGTCTGACCAAAGTGAGTTAAGGCAGTCCCAAATAAATTATATATGAAAAGCGTTAATGGAGTCTGTGGCTAAATCAGATAATCCTTATCTCCATTATAGCAAAAAGAGCCTCCTATAAAAAGGAGGCTCCACCCAAATAAAGCTATTTAAATGTTAAATCTTTGTAAACTTATACTACATCCACTTCCTGAACATCTCTACCTGTACCATCATCTTCATAAATTTCAATTACACTATAAGCAATATCAGCCATTTGATCACTGATATGTTCGAGATCATCAAGAAGTTCTAAAAGTATTATACCTGAATTTGGATCATTGATACTTTTATCGGAACTTTTAATTCTGCTGATACTTTCTTTTCTAAACTGAATCTGCATCTGGTCTAATTTTTCTTCTGCTTCTAAAATCTCAGCAGCAATTTCTAAATTATCAGTCTTAATTAACTCTATAGTTTTATCTAATACATTACAGACAATAGAATATACTTCCTGAATAGTGGACTGAGCATCACTTGAAAATTTAAGTTTGTTTTCAAGACGATTTTCAATTAATTCTGCAATATCATCAGCATCATCAGCAATGCTTTCAATATCATCAACAACTGCAAAATATTTATCTAAAGTTCTAATATCTACATCATTTAATTGACCCTGTGGTATTTTCTGAATAAAGTGAAGTAATTCTTCTTCCATTTCATTAACTATATCTTCGTGTCTCCTTATTTTTTTAACTACATCTCCGTCTTTGTTCAAAAATCCCTCTACAGACTCACAAACCATATCCCGGGAAATTCCTCCCATTGCTACAATCTCCTTTTTAACCTGATCAATTGCAACATAAGGAGTGCTTAACATTCTCTCATCAATAAAAGTAGTTCCTCTTTTTAAAGTCAAGTCTTCTCCTGGCAGCATTTTTTTAACTAAATAAACCATAAAACCTGTAAATGGCAGCCAGAGCATAGTATTTAAAATATTAAAAAAGGTATGTGTATTGGCCAGCAATCTCTCTTCGGAAGGATTAATCTGACCAAAAAAGCCGCTAATATCTAAAATAAAATTCTCAATAAATCCAGCAAAATCAGGAACTATATATAAAAACGCTATCATAATACTGGCACCCAGTACATTGAATAAAAAGTGGGCGGCAGCTGCTCTCTTAGCAGTTAAGTTGGCTCCAATAGCAGATAAAATTGCAGTAACAGTTGTACCAATGTTACTACCTAAAAGAATTGGGATGGCAGCTTCGTAATGAATCGCTCCTGCTGTAACAAGACCTAATAAAATACCAAATGAAGCAGAACTACTCTGAACAGCAACTGTGACAACAATACCAGTTAATACACCTAAAATAGGATACTGGGCAAAACTTTCCATCCAGTTGACAAAAACAACTGAATCTTCTAAAGGAGCCATTGTATCTCCCATTGTTTCCAGCCCTAAAAATAATAAACCGAAACCAAGTAAAACCTGTCCAATATATTGAAACTTTTTGCTTTTAGAAAATAGATATGTAAAAGAACCAATTGCAATTGCATGAAGAGCATAATCACCAAGCTTAAATGCAATTAACTGAGCAGTTACTGTAGTACCAATATTGGCACCCATAATAACTCCAACCGACTGGAACAGAGTCATCAACCCTGCATTAACAAAACCTACAACCATAACTGTTGTAGCACTACTACTCTGGATAATTGCAGTAATTATTGTTCCAACTCCAACACCCATAATTGGTTTTGAGGTCATAGCAGCTAAAAAATGACGCAGTCTTTTACCGGCGGTTTTCTGTAAACCCTCACTCATCTGCTTCATACCATAAATAAAGATACCCAGACCACCAAGTAAACTTATAGCCATATCAAATCCCAAGCCTATCTCCCCTTTCATATTATTAGATTATCCTGTTATTATCTTATTTTGTTATAATAATCAAATCATATTTTTTTAATAAAAAATAGCAGGAAAAAAAGCAGCCGCCCCGGGCTGCTCTATTAAATTTATTTACTCTATCTAAAATCAAACTCCTATCTTAACCTCATCATCTTTAGATTTAACGACAACATTATCTGTTAATAAATCAGAATAAGAATAAGACAGCCGCCTAATTTGGTTGTGATCTTTAATCCTCACTATAAAAACATTCTCATGCGTTTTTTCTAAAACACCTTCTTTTTCCACAGCTTTTCGCCTACCCCGATTAGCCTTAACACTGACTCGGTGGCCAACAAAAGATTTTACTTCCTCTTTTATTTTATCCAGAACATTTTCTTCCATCAGATTCACCTCATTTTAAAAAACAATTCAAAAGTAATTATATCATAAGATGTCTGCTTTAGCAAAAATCCGGATAACAAGATTTTTAAGTTAAAAAAATATTTTATCTACCAAAATGGATTATTTATCTGTCTCATTTAGCTTATCATTTTCAAAAGCAAATTTATATGGAGATTGATCAGCAAACTTACTTACATTTTTAGCCCCACGGTTTGTTGCCAGTAAAGTACCAGGACCTCCAACACAGCCACCTTCACAGGCCATTCCCTCAATCAAGTGACCCTCAAGCACACCAGCTTTTGCCTTCATTAAAGTTTTTTTGCAATCTGCTAGCCCATCTGCTTTAGTAATTGGAGGATCAATCTCATATTTTTCTTTTAAATTCTGCCTGATAGCTTCTGCTACCCCACCGGCATTGGCATAAGCACGACCATAATAGGAAGCATCATTGATTTCTTCTTCAGCATCAACTTTAGTCAGCTCAATATCTGCTGCTACAAATATTGCTGCCAGTTCTTCAAAAGTAATTACAAAATCCACCTCATCTTTAACTTTTTTACTTAAAGCTTCCAGTTTTTTAGAAACACAGGGACCAATAAAGACAACTTTACTGTCCTGATTATTTTCTTTTACAGACTGGGCTGCAAAAATCATTGGGGAACTGGACTCTGAAATATTTTCTCTAACCTCAGGTACATGTTTATCTGCAATATAAGTCCAGGACGGACAGCAGGAAGTTCCAAGATAAGGCTGCTCTTCCGGAACATCTTCGGCAAATAATTCAGCCTCATGCAGAGAAGCAAAGTCTGCTCCCAGGCTGACCTCTCGCACTTCTTTCATTCCTAGTTTTTTTAAGGCAGCTACAATTTTTTCCGCAGAAACCAGAGGTCCAAACTGACCCACAAAAGAAGGTGCAATAATTGCCCGCACATCTTCTCCCCTATTAATTGATTTTAAGAGCTGATAGATCATAGACTTATCGGCAATAGCTCCAAAAGGACAGGCGATAATACACTGTCCGCAGCTGACACATTTATTTTGATTAATTCTGGCTCGGTTATAGTCATCACTTTCTATAGCACCAACACCACAGGCAGCTGCACAGGGTCGCTCATAATTAACAATCGCCTCATAGGGACATGCTTCTTTACATTTACCACAATTAATACACTTTTCCTGATCAATTACAGCCGCATGCTCTTCAATACTAACTGCATCTACCGGACAGACAATACTGCAGGGATGCGCTAGACATTTACGGCAGTTATTGGTGACAAAATGAGCATTAGTCGGGCATTTTTCACAGGCAAAGCGAATGACATTGACCAGCGGTTCTTTTAACTGATTATCATTATTTAAGAAATCTCTGATTCCTTCTGAAAGCAATTTATGTTCCTGGTTTATTTCATAATCCATACCCAGTCCCATCCGGACTCGAGCAGCAACTATTGCTCTTTCTTTAAAAATACTTGAGCGATATGTAGCTTCTTCGGTGTCAATAATCCGATAAGGAATTTTATCAAATTCTTCACACTTTGCATCTTTGAGAGCAAGACCGGCCAGCTCAGCAAAGACCATCCGTCGGATTTTTACTATATCAGTATAAATACCCTTTAGTTTGCTCATTTTATCCTCTCCATTACTTTACTGATTACAATCTGATTCTGAGCTGAAGTAATAAGTTCATCATCAACTTTAACAACTGGAGCTTTTTTGATATCCTCACACTTATCCAGACATTCAACTCTTTCAATCTGAATCTGGTCGGGATATTCTTTCTGCAGTTCTTCTAAAGTCTCTAAAATATTTAAGGCTCCTACAAGTGAGCAGTGACTGCCTGCACAAATCTTTACTTTAACCATTTTTCTGCCTCCTCTCAAAAATTCATTAAACCATAACTTTTATTTATAAACTTCTACTTAATTAGATTCTGCTTTGTTTCTCATTTTATAAATTCTATTGCTGATAGAAATCATCTCAGAAATTGATAGCTTTTCTCCTCTTTTTTTCAGTCCAATTCCCTCATCCTCCAGAGCCTGAGTTACAAGATCCCGATCAAGATTAATTACCGCAGATTTGCTCAAACTGTTGCGCAGAGTTTTGCGGCGCTGCTGAAAAATAGATTTAACAATCTGGAAAAAGAACTTTTTACTTATTACCTTTTCCTGATAAATATTTTCTTCATATGGTGATAAACTAACAATCACTGAATCAACATCGGGCTGTGGAATAAATACTGAAGCTGGTACTTGATGAACAATCTCCGGCTGCATGTGATACTGAACTGCCACACTTAAAGAACCAAATTTTTTGGTTTCCGGGCCAGCACAGATTCTTTCTCCAACTTCCTTTTGCACCATAAAAACCATCTGTTCCAGCTCAAGTTCACTTTCTAAAACTCCCATAATAATGGGAGTTGTCACATAATAGGGGAGATTTGCAATCAGCTTTATCTTCCTATTCTCAGTATTATGTTCAGTCACCATTTCTTCCCAGTTTGTTTTTAACGCATCCTGATTGAGAAGAGAAAGTCTTTCTTCTCCCGCAAAAATATCCTCTAGAACTCCTACCATGGCAGCATCTTTTTCTACTGCCAGCATTTTACCACTGTCCAGTTTTTCTAAAAGTGACTGAGTTAAAGAACCTATTCCAGGTCCAATTTCAATTAAAAATTCATCACCTTTAATATCTGCTGCTGCGGTAATAATGTCAATGATATTTGAGTCAACTAAAAAGTTCTGACCCAGACTCTTTTTTAAGTTTAAATTGTGCTGGCGGAGAATCTTTTTCGTTTCCGAAGGTGTTGCAATTTTATTTTCCATATTAATTTTAAATCATCCTTAATTTATTATTTGTTATAATTTTATCATATTTGCTTAAATCAGGCAAAAATTAAGTTCTAAGAAAAAGAACCATCTTAAACTTTAAAAAACTACTTAGTACTATGCTTCAATCACTTTTGCGGCCAGACGATGAGTTAATAAATCAGCTGCCAGTTCCTCTTTGTCATTTTGTCCCATTTTAACCCTCTTTAAAAATTCGGCAATCATATCTACAAAACCGCGATCATATCCCATTTTATTCCAGCCTGCAGTCTGAGAAAATTTTTCTCCATTAGCTGTGTAATCAACTATCTGAGTAATATTTTTAATTTTTTTCTTTACTTTCAGCCCCATTACTTCAAGTGTTTCTTCAGTAATTGCATTATCACGGTTCATAATTCCAACTGCTGTATTTTCTCCATTTTTGAGAGTTACAAGCACCTGAATAAGTTTGTTTTTCCGCTTAATTTTGTTAACTTCAATTTGATCGAGATTAACTTCTCCCATTAAATAAGAAATAGTGTCTATTACATGAATAAAGTCATCTAGAATAAAACTGCGGGGCTCTCCAGGCTGATGAGTTCTATTTTTTTCCATAATAATTGTTTGAGGTTTTTCAATTTCCAGAAGCGAACGATAAGTTGGAACATAGCGGCGGTTAAAACCAGTCATTAAAACCACATTATTTTCTTTGGCCAGTCGGATTAACTCTTCCGTCTGTTTTAAATGATAGCTAATTGGTTTATCAACAAAAGTAGGAATTTCATTTTGCAGCAGTTTTTTTACTAAAGAATAATGGGCCTCTGTAGCAGCATGAACAAATGCCGCATCTAAATCTTCTTTTAAAAGCTCTTCTAAGGAAGTAAAAAGTTTATCAACTCTATACTTTTTGCCAAGCTGCTGAAGTGTACTTTCAGTTCTGGTACAGAAATATGGTTCCACCTCTTCCAGCTGAGTAATTAATGGTAGATAGGCTTTTTGTGCAATATCACCCAGTCCAATAATTCCAATTTTCATTTTAGCTGCCTCCCGGTTTAATTTTATTTGAATTTAATTTTAAGCTAAAAATTATAGATTCTTTCGGCATTCTCAGTTGTAATTTTACCCATTTCCTCAGCTCTAATCCCTTTAACTTCTGCCGCTTTTTTTACAATATGCTCTAAATAAGCTGGTTCATTTCTTTTCCCTCTATTAGGAGCTGGAGTCAGATAAGGAGCATCAGTTTCCAGCAGAATTCTATTTAAAGGCATTTTTTTTAAGGCATCTCTGATTGGCTGAGCGTTTTTAAAAGTAATTAAACCGCCAAAAGCTACATAATAATCTCTTTTTATTATTTCCTCAATCTCTTCTGGCCCATAAGCATAACAGTGAAAAATTAAATTTTCCGCAAAGTCAGCTGTCTGATCTATAATTTTTAATGTTTCAGCTATCGCCTCTCGTGAATGAACAACAACCGGCAGTTTAAGCTCCAGCGCTAAATCAAGCTGTTTTTTAAAAGCTTCTTTTTGAGTTTGCCGGGGTGAGTTATCATAATAAAAATCAAGTCCACATTCACCAATTGCCTTGACTCGAGAAGAAGCAGCTAATTTTATTATTTCAGCCAGACTCTTTTGATTAACTGAGTCTGCCTCATGAGGATGAATCCCTACTGCGGCATAAATATCATCGTACTTTTCAGCCAGTTCAACAGCCCTCCTACTTCCTTCCAGATCTGCACCAATGTTAACTATTTTTTCCACTCCGATTTCACGAGCTCTCTTAAAAACTTCTTCTCTATCTCTATTGTAATCATCAAAATCAAGATGAGCATGGGTATCTATTAAACGCAATTTTTTTCCTCCTAGTTGTTTTTTAAGTTCTAATGATATTTGCTTCTTTAAGAAAAATATTTATAATTAACCATCTTTATTATATCACTAGAAGTTAAAAAATAAAATGATTGCAAAAAACTTGGTTCAATTCTTAATCATATATAGCGATAAATAAATTATTTTACCTGATTTCTATCCCCTAGCTGTTTATTTCTTTTACTATTGGTGGTATAATAAAATTTAGTGTTTTAAATTAGGAGTGAGTTTAATGGAAAGAGAAATATATTTAGATAATGCCGCAACTACTAAGGCACTGCCGGAGGTTACTGCAGCCGTAGTTGATGCCTTAGAAAAAAGTTATGCAAATCCCTCTTCTCTACATCGTTTTGGATTAAAGTCAGAAAAGATTTTGAAAAAGAGCAGAAAGATAATTGCTGACTATCTCGGCGTCAAAGCTAAAGAAGTCATTTTTACATCTGGGGGTACAGAAAGCAACAACCTTGCCATTAGAGGAATAACAAAAGCCTATAAGAATCGGGGCAGACATCTAATAACTTCCCCTATTGAACATTCTTCTGTAGCTGAACTTTTTAATGCTTTAGAAAATGAAGGCTGGCAGGTAGATACAGTTAATGTTGATCAGGGAGGCCATGTGGACCTTGAGCATTTAAGAAATTTAATTACTGAGGAAACAATTTTAGTCAGCATTATGCAGGTTAATAATGAACTGGGGACTATTCAGCCTACTAAAAAAATTGCCGAGATTATAAAAAAGAAAAATCCACTCAGCTTTTTTCATGTAGATGGGGTGCAGGCTTTTGGAAAAACATACAGCAATTTAGGTCAGTGGCCAGTCGATCTTTATTCAATTAGCGGCCATAAAATCCAGGGACCTAAAGGAATAGGTGCCTTATATATTAAGAAGGGTACTAATTTAACACCTCTGATTTACGGTGGAGGTCAGGAAAGTAATTTACGCTCTGGAACAGAAAACATTCCCGGGATTGCAGGGCTGAGAGAAGCAGTAAAAAAACTACCTCAGCTTTCAGCAGCAGAAAATACTGATAAAGATTTATCTAAAAAAAGAGAATATCTGTTTAACTTACTGCAGGAAATCGAGGAAGCAGTAATTAATTCTCCAGCTGCTGGGGCTCCGCATATTATAAATTTTTCTTTACCGGGGATCAAAGGGGAAACTATGCTGCATGCACTGGAGAGTCAGGGAATCTATATTTCGACCAGTTCAGCCTGTTCGTCTGATAAACAAGGCAGCAGAATCATCAATGCTTGCGGCCTCTCTCAAAAAAGAAGTGAAAGTGCACTCCGGGTAAGTTTAAATAACACCATTACTAATGATGATCTAGATTATTTTATAAAAACTTTAAAAGAACAGATTGATTTTCTTAAACTTTTTTAATGAGGTGAAAAAATTTGTATGATTTAATAATTATTCGTTATGGAGAAATTGGCCTGAAAGGTGACAATATTAATGATTTTATTTCCCAGTTAATTTCAAATATTAAAAGGGCAACAGCTGACCTGGGAGATTTTGAAATAAGTACTGTTTACGGGCGAATTTTTCTTTATGCCGAAAGTAATCAGATTGAAAAAATTGTTGCACGGTTGGTAAACGTACCGGGGATTATTTCTTTAAGTCCGGCTCAGAGATTTAGAATTGGCAAAAAAATAGCTGATTTTAACGATCAGGATTTTGAAAAATTGAAAAATAAGGCGGTTAAGCTCTTTAAAGCTGAGGTTCAAAACTATCCCACTACTTTTAAAATGGAAACTACCAGAGCAGATAAGTCTTTTCCGATTGAAAGTCCTGAACTTAATCGAGAGCTTGGAGGAGAGATTTTAAGGGAAGTTGAAGGACCAGAGACTCCGCTCAGTGTTGACGTCCATCAGCCTGAGCATCTTTTTGAAATTGAAATCAGACGGGGTAAGATCTATCTTTTCATCAGACGAGAAGCTGGCCCGGGTGGGCTGCCAGTTAAGTCGTCTGGTAAAGCATTACTTCTTTTATCCGGAGGAATTGACAGTCCTGTTGCCGGCTGGCTGGGATTAAAAAGAGGTTTGTCTTTAAATGCAGTTTATTTTGATTCTCCTCCTTATACTTCTGAGCGAGCAAAAGAAAAGGTGATTGACCTGGCAAAGGTTTTAAGCCGTTATGGTGGAGAAATAAAACTACAAATTCCTTATTTTACAGAAATCCAGCAGGAAATATTAAAAAAATCACCGAGAAGATATACTGTAACTATTATGCGCCGCATGATGATTAGAATTGCCAACCGACTGGCAGAATTAAATAACGAGCTGGCTCTAGTAACCGGCGAAAGCCTGGGCCAGGTGGCAAGCCAGACCCTAGAAGGACTCCGTTCCTCTGATGAAGTCGCTGAATTCCCAGTTCTTCGTCCTTTAGTCACAATGGATAAAAATGATATTATTGCTCTGGGAAAAAAGATCGGAACTTATGAGATCTCAATTAGACCTCATGAAGACTGCTGTACTATTTTTGTGCCTGACAACCCTGCCACCCAGCCCAAACTCGATACCATCCATTTTGGAGAAGAAGACTTAGAAATTGAAAAGCTAGTAAATAGGGCAGTAGAAAAAATGGAAGTTATTACAATTAATGAAGGTGCAGAATAACTGTTATAAAGAACTAAAAGGAGCAGTAATACTGCTCCTTTTTACTTTTATAATAACTCTTCAATATCGGCTCTGGTTTTTGTCGGCTCAGTTGTTGGAGCATATCTGTTAACTACATTTCCTTCCCGATCAATCAAAAACTTAGTAAAATTCCACTTAATTATACCTCCAAGTAATGATCCAGTTTCTTTTTTAAGAAACTTGAATAACGGATGAGCATCATTTCCATTAACTTTTATTTTCTCAAACATCTTAAAGCTAACTCCATAATTAAGCTGACAGAACTCTTTAATTTCTTCATTTGTCCCAGAATCCTGATTGGCAAATTGATTACAGGGAAATCCCAGAATTTCAAAACCCTGATCCCCATATTCCTGATAAAGCTCTTCTAAGCCTTCAAATTGTGGAGTTAGTCCACATTCACTGGCTGTATTTACTATCATTAAAACTTTACCCTTATAATCTGACAGATTAATCTCTTCTCCTTTAATATCATTTGCTTTAAAATCATATACACTCATTTTTATCTCTCCTTTTTGAATTTTGTAAAATTAAATTGTGTACAATTTAAAATATAAAAATATAAGTTAAATCCTCTCTACAGGGATTTAACTCTCATCTTTAAACTGTTTTAAGACCTGATCTAAACTGTTCTTTAAGTTAATCAAAGTTTCTGGTTCTCCCTCAAACTGAGAATATAATTTTTCCGGTATTTCTACTGCTTCTTTTTTCATTTCCCTGCCCTCATCAGTTAATCTTAGTTTGACTATTCTCTCATCTGCCTGGGAACGATATTTTTCTATCAATCCCTGTTTAACCATTTTTTTAACCAGAGGAGAAAGAGTTCCAGAATCAAGATATAATTTTTCTCCCAATTCCTTCAGTGAAATATTTTCTTTTTCCCATAAAACCAGCATGGTAATATACTGAGTATAGGTTAGATTATATTTATCCAGCAGAGGTTTATATAACTGAATCACTTTACGGGAAAGGGCATAAAGGGGGAAACAAATTTGATTTTCCAACTTTAAATTTTCAAATTTACCCATAATTTCACCTCAATTTTAGTTTGATATAATTCAATTGTGCTCAACTTAATTTATTATACCTTTTTCTTGTAACATTTGTCAATAGCTTTTAGTTAATTTTCGAAAATATTTCATCCACCTGAATCTTCAATCCCTCAAAATGTTCAGATTTCAAAATTTGATCCGAGAGCAGATCATTTACTGCTTCTATATCTCTATCCTCTGTAAAAATATACTGAGTTATTTTCATGTTTTCGGGATCAACAATCCAATATTCTCTGACTCCACTTTTTGAATATAAATTCAATTTTAAAATAAGATCCCTTTTCTTAGTCGAAGGAGAAAGAACTTCTACTAAAAGTTCGGGTACTCCCTGGTACTTATCATCCACAACATTTTCCGGATCACAGATCACCATAATATCAGGCTGAACAACATTTGGGTCCTCTTTAAATTTAGGTGCATATCCCTGTAGTTTAATGTCAAGGGGAGATGTTAAAGAACTGCATTTACTATCTTTAAAATAATTATAGAAAATACCAGCAATTTTATTTACAAGCATCTGATGTCTAAAACTGGGGGAAGCCATTAAAAATACCTCACCATCTATCAGTTCATAACGCTGATCAGAACCTTCTATAAGTTCCCGATATTCCTGATAGCTTACCCTCTTATAATTTTTCGAATTATAATCTTTAGCCTCTTCTTTAATATAATCTCTATAATCAAAGTAATTACTAAGCTTCGCCACAGCCTTACCATTTTTGAGCACAATAACATCCTCTTTTTCCACCAGTGCTAAATACTTACCAAATGAGTTCTGTAAATCAGTACTGTTAACCCTCATCTCATATCCTCCCTCCTTTAGCTATATTATATCATACATTAGCTAAAATTATAATAAAATTGACTAATATAATTAAAATTAGGCATTTAATTATGGAAAATTAGAGATTCCGGGAACCTGTCAGTATATTGAATTTAATTTTTTTTCTCAGAAAAACTTTCTACAACTTTATGATAATCGCCTTTCGCTTTTAAAAGATGAGTTAAAATTTCTCTAACTGCACCTTCTCCACCCCTGCATTCTGATATTAGATCAGAAACTTCTTTGACCTCTGCTGCTGCGTCACTGGGACAGCCTGCAAATCTGGCTTCCTTCATTACAGCTAAATCATTTAAATCATCGCCAAGATAGGCTAGATTTCCATAAGTAATTTCTTTTTCCTCCATCAATTTTTCTAAAGCCTGCTTTTTATCTCTAACTCCCTGATAATATTCTTTTATTCCCAGTTCAGCCGCTCTGCGGGCCACAACTTCAGATTTTCTGCCGGTCATAATGATTATATCATAACCCAATTTTATTGCAGCAACCACCATCAGGCCATCTTTAACATTGAAAGATTTAAATTCATTTTTGCCATTATCTAAATATACCCTGCCATCCGTCAGTGTCCCATCAACATCCAAAAAAATAGTATTAATATTCTTCACTCTGATCCCTCCATTTATAATCAAAAAACTTACAAACTACATTTATTATATGTTTTTAGAAAGCATTCTGCAATGTTTGCCGCCAAATCAATAAAACCCCCAGTTTTAGGCTGAGGGCAATGTTAAAGAGATTATTATTTTATATAGTACTTTTTTGCTTCTCTTTTTTCAATTTTAATTTAGCTGCTTTCTCTGCCTCTTCCTTTTCCTTGGCCCGATAATTTAAATAACCGGCTGAGATTATTAATACTGCACCGAATACTGAAAACAGATCCGGTATTTCCTGAAATAAAAGTAGTCCAAAAATTGAGGAGAAAACAATATTAGCATAGGTATATATTGAAAGTTCTCCTGCCTCTGCATGCCGGTAGGCATTGGTCATAAACAGCTGAGCCGCTGCTGCAAATAATCCTAAAGCTAATAAGGCTACCGCCTGGACAGTTGTAGGAATTATAAAACTACCACTGATCAGAAAAGGTATCATTGCCAGAGTTGAAAAAAGACTGAAATAGAAAACTACTGTAGCTGCTGAGTCAGTTTTGCGCAGCTGTCTAACTATTGTATAAGCAACTCCCGCAAATAAACTGGACAATAAGGCAATTAAGGAGGGTATTATATTGGAATCAAAACCAGGTCTAATGACCAGTATAGCTCCTAAGGCTGCTGTCACTAGAGCAATTAGCTGTTTTTTGCTAATCTTCTCTTTTAAAAATAAAGCTGCAAAGACCATGACAAAGAATGGTGACATTTTATTCAAAATTACTGCATCAGATAGTTTGATATTTGCCAGTGCATAAAAATAGGCCGCAATTCCTAAAACTCCAAAGATACTGCGTAAGATTAAAAGCTTTTTATTATTACCAGTCAGTGAGCTTCCGCTTTTTTTGACCAGACTGAAAGCTACAAAAATACCAACTAAATTTCTAAAAAATATCTTCTCTGCCGTCGGCATATCTCCTAAAAATTTAACTGTAGCTGCCATCAGCGCAAAAAAGAGTGATGATAAAAGTATATAGGTTATTCCTTTTTTTCTATTTTCCATTTTTTCCACCTCATCTTATAATATTATCGGATTATAGAGTTATTAACAGTTTATCAACAGGTACCAGGTACAAAAAGGCCTTTTTGTACCTGGTACGATGATATTCGTTATCATTATTATATAGATTATTTACTCTTATGTAAAGTAAAAACTCCACCTTTTCGGTGAAGTTTCTAAAAATTATTTTCAAATTTTAGTTCCGTTCATTCAAAGCTTCTTTAAGTGTGTGCCAGGATAAAACTGCGCATTTAACTCGAGCGGGCATGTTCGAAATATTCTTTAAGGCCATTGCGTCTTTCAGCTTTCTTAATTCCTGCTGATCTTCTATATCTTTTTTAATCATCGCAATAAAAGTCTCTATCAGCTTCAGAGCCTCTTCAATGCTTTTTCCTTTAATCAAATCAATCATAATTGAAGTTGAAGCCTGTGAAATCGCACAACCGCTGCCTGTAAAAGCTGCATCACTGATTGTATCACCATCAAATTTCAGTTCCAGAGTAATATCATCTCCACAGCTTGGATTGTGTCCATGTTCACTCAAATCAGCATCTGCTAATGAATGTTTATTGCGGCTGTTTTTATTGTGTTCCATTATTAATTCTGTATAAACTGAATCAAGATCCATAACCAAAAACCTCCCTTACTTTCTCCAGGGCTTCCAGGAAGCGATCCACTTCTGCTTTAGTATTATAGAGATAAAAACTGATTCTTCCAGTAGAATTAATTTGATAATAATTCATTAATGGTTGAGCACAGTGATGTCCGGAACGAATTGCAATCCCCTCACTGTCTACTATAGTAGCCAGATCATGAGAGTGAACATCTTTAATATTAAAAGATATAATTCCACCTCGATTTTCTAAATTAAGCGGACCAGCTATTTCTACATAGTCAAGCTGCTTCATTTTTTCGAGGGCATAAGCTGTTAACTCAAGCTCATGTTCCTTAATTTTATCAAGTCCTATCTCTTCTAAATATTCAATTGCTGCCTGTAATCCTACTGCACCTTCGACATTGGGAGTACCGGCTTCAAACTTTTCTGGAAGTGGGGCATAAGTAGAACCCTGTTCTTTTACATATTCTATCATACCTCCACCTTTTAGAAAAGGAGGTAATTCTTCTAACAGATCTTTTTTCCCATAAAGCACACCAATCCCCATTGGAGCCAACATTTTATGACCAGAAAAAGCATAAAAATCAGCATTTAAATCTCTAACATCAGTCTTAATATGAGGAGCACCCTGAGCACCATCAACAACAACTAAAGCGTCCTTTTGATGAGCTAGTTCTGCCATTTCTTTTACCGGATTAATTACTCCACTCACATTTGACATCTGAGAGATGCTCAAAATCTTTGTTTTATCTGTCAGTTTTTCTTTAAGTTCTGACAGGGGAATTCTATAACTTTGATCTGGATATAAGAATTTTAAATTCAGATTTTTTCTCTCAGCCAGCTGCTGCCAGGGAAGTATATTACTGTGGTGCTCAAGTACGGAAATTAAAATCTCATCTCCCTCTTCCACCACAGCTTCCAGGCTGTTTGCCAGCAGATTTAGAGACTCTGTCGTATTCCGGGTGAAAATAATCTCTTCTGCTTTTTCTGCATTGATAAAATTACTAACCTTAGCTCTGGCATTTTCGTAAGCCTCAGTGGCCCGAACACTTAGAGTATGAGCTCCCCGATGTGGGTTAGCATTAATTGTACGGTTGTAATTATTAACTGCTTCTAAAACAGCTTCTGGTTTCTGGGTTGTAGCCGCATTATCAAAATAAACAAGATCCTTACCATTAATCTGCTGATTTAGAATTGGAAAATCAGCCTTATACTTTTGGGCAAAATCATGATCCAATTTGTTTTTATTAACTGCGGATTCTTGTTTTGACGTCATTAATAACACTTCCTTTAAGGTCATTAAGAGGTATTTTATCAAAAATTGGATTAAAAGCAGCTTCTACCATTAGCTGTTTGGCTTCCGCCTTTGTCATACCCCTGCTCATTAGATAAAATAAGCGCTGCTCATCAATCTGGCCTGCACTTACAGCGTGTTCTCCTTCCACATTATCTTCCTCAGAAAATAATGCCGGTATGGAATCAGAATCTACCGTCTTATCTAAAAGTAAAACTTCTTCCTTTTCTGAACCATTTGCCTGGCTGGCACCTTTCTGGAAATACAAATCGCCTCTAAAAACTTTTTGAGCCCTATCTTTTAAAACACCCTTACTCTCAATTTCGCTGCTGCTGTGACGACCCTGATGGTTCATTTTAAAACCAAGATCCATTTTGCGGTCACCATCAGCAAAATAGACTGAACTTATGCTGGCTCTACTGCCATCATCCATTAGAGTATTTTCATTATTTGTAACAGAATTTTTGCCGCCAAGTTCAATTGGAATCCAGTTTAACTCTCCCTGATTGGAAACAAGAGAAATATTGCTGTCAAAATTATCACTCTGATCATTAAATCGCTGGACCTTAACAATATTTAAAACAGCGTTATCTTTAACAATTACTCTGGTTAAGCCATTATGAAAAGCTTCTACATTTTGATCCTGCATTCTGTAGTCAATAACTACAGTTAGCCTGGAATTTTCTTCAGCCACAATTAAATTATTATCGATTAAAACAGGATTTTCCTGATCAAGCTGATAGAAAATCTCCACAGGTAATTTTAGTTCAACATTTTTTGGCACTTTGATAAAAAGACCTGTATTGTAAAAAGCTTCGGCCATTGCCAGATATTTGGGGTCAAGCCCCTGATTACCTTTTTCAACTTTTTTATCTTTAAATTGATCCAGATAATTTAAAATTTCTTCTTCATTATTTAAGTTATCTGTCATTTTTTTGATCAATAGTTCAGCCTGTCCTTTTTTCTCTTTTAAATATTCCTTATTATAAGGACTGTATTCCGGGAACTGATAATTAATTAAATTTATTCTCTCATAATCACCCTGAGCCAGATCCTGAAAAAAATCAAAACTTTCTCTTCTTCTGCTGCTTAACAGCTTTGACTGGCCGGTGGTTAAATTATCTACTAATTTTTTATTGTACATCTCATATCACCTATCCTATAGTACCTTCGAGTTCAAGGTTGATTAGATTGTTTAATTCTACTGCATATTCTAGTGGAAGTTCACTGGCAATTGGCTCCACAAAACCGCGGACAATCATTGCCTTGGCTTCCTCTTCGCTGATACCTCTGCTCATCAGATAAAAAACAGCTTCCTCACTGATTCGTCCAACTTTTGCTTCATGACCAATGTCAATATCATCAGTCTGCAGCTTCATAATTGGCAAAGTATCTGATTTAGACTCATTATCCAGCATCAGAGATTCACAGGAAACTGAGGCCTTTGCTCCATGAGCATTTTTAGTTACTTTAAGCAGACCGCGGTAATAAGCATGACCACCATCTTTAGCAATAGAACGCGAATTGACTGTTGAAGTTGTATCTGGAGCATCATGAATCACCTGAGCCCCGGTATCTAAATACTGTCCTTCAGCAGCAAATGTAACTCCTGTAAACTCTGCTCTAGCTCTGGCTCCCTTTAAAATACTCATTGGATAAAGCATTGAAACTTTTGAGCCAAAAGAACCGGAAACCCATTCTATAACTCCATCTTCCTCTACTAAAGCTCTTTTGGTATTTAAATTATACATATTACGGGACCAGTTCTCTATAGTACTATAACGGAGTTTGGCACCCTTATTTATAAATAATTCTACAGCACCTGCATGGAGATTATTAACCGAATATTTTGGGGCTGAGCAGCCTTCAATAAAGTGAGCATTTGCTCCTTCTTCCAAAATGATCAGAGTATGCTCAAATTGGCCTGAGCCAGGTGCATTCTGACGGAAATAAGACTGGAGAGGAATATTCACATCTACTCCGGCCGGTACATAGACAAATGATCCACCTGACCAGACGGCTCCATGCAGAGCTGAAAATTTATGGTCATTAGGTGTGATTAATTTCATAAAGTGTTGTTTGACTAAATCTTCATGCTGCTTAACAGCATTTTCCATGTCCATATAAACAACACCCTGTTCGACCATTTCTTCTTTTAAATTATGATAAACAACCTCAGAATCATACTGGGCCCCTACCCCGGCTAAAGACTCCTTTTCTGCCTCAGGAATTCCCAGGGCATCAAAAGTATCTTTAATTTCTTCCGGAACCTGATCCCAGTCGCTCTGAAGATCCGCATCTGGTCTCACATAAGTGATAATATTATCCATATCTAAATCAGAAATATCTGCTCCCCAGGTAGGAACTTCTTTTTCTTTATATATTTCTAGAGCTTTCAACCTGAATTCCAGCATCCATTCTGGTTCATTTTTTTCTCTAGAAATTTCTTTAATTACTTCAGGAGTTAATCCCTTAGCTGATTTATAACGATGTTTTTCCACATTTTTTTCTTCGTGCAGACTGCGGTCAATATCATTGACTTCTGTCTTTTCGCTCATCTAAAATACCTCCCTGTTCTAAAAACATTTAAATCTATATTAAAAATACCTAATTCCCCCAAATTAATTTACTAGATAAAGTATCATCTAAAAACCTGTGTTAACAATTACTTTTAGAATTACTCTCATCCAGAGCTGCTTCTTTATATTTAGCAAAACCTTCTTTTTCAATTTCTTCTGCCAGCTCCATATCTCCAGATTTGGCAATTCTACCGTCAACCAGTACATGTACATAATCAGGTTGTAAATAATCTAAAATTTTATTATGATGAGTAATTATTATCATTGCATTATCTTCAGAAGCTACTTTTTTAATCCCTTCGGCAACTGTCTTTGTTGCATCAACATCCAGTCCAGAATCTGTTTCATCTAAAATAGCAAGTTTAGGCTCTAAAACTGCCATCTGCAGAATTTCATTTTTCTTTTTTTCTCCACCAGAAAAACCTTTATTTAAATAGCGGTCTGCATATGATTGATCAATATTCAGCAGATTCATTTTTTCTTCCAGAAGAAATTTAAAGTCAAAAATACTCTGCTGTTCTCCACTGACTGCAGTTTTAGCAGTCCGCAGAAAATTTTCCACAGTTACTCCTGGAATTTCCTGAGGATATTGAAATGATAAGAAAATCCCTTTCTTAGCTCTTTTATCTACTGCCAGTTGATTAATGTTTTCACCTTCAAATTCGATATCTCCATTTATAATCTTGTGTTCCGGGTGGCCCATCAAAACATTTGCCAGAGTTGATTTTCCAGCTCCATTGGGACCCATAATTACATGAATTTCACCTTTGTTAACTTTTAAATCAATTCCATTTAATATTTTTTCTTCTTCAACTTTTGATTCCAGATTACAAATTTTAAGCAATTTTTTATCCATAATCTATGTCATCTCCTTTATTAAAGTTATCTGCTCAGCATACTGCTATTTATATCCTACAACATTGCTCAACTTTAGTCAAGGTTTTAACTAAAAAAGTAACTCAATTTACAATAAAATTGGTACCATTACAAAATGACACCGCAAAATGACACCGGGCACCTGGATAAATTTACCAGGCGCCCGGTGCCAACACTATCTCACTATATTTCTTGCTCAATATATTTTTTTCTAAACAGCAGTCTCAAAACCACATATAAAGGAACTGCTGTCAGAGCTCCGATAAACCCAAATAGATAAACTCCCGACAAAACAACAAATAAAACAACAATCGGATGAATTTCCAATCTTCTACCCTGAACCAGGGGTCTAATTACATTACCTTCTAAATACTGAGCAATCAAAATAATCACCAGCACTCCTAAAAATAAAAACCAGCTGTTAGTAACCGCCACAAAAACTGCAGGCAGACTGCCAAAAAAGGGGCCGATAATTGGAATTAAGGAAGTTATCATGGCAATAAAAGAAAGCACAACAGCATTTGGAAGTCCAATTATCAAAAAACCAATCAGCATTACTAAACCCAGAAAAAAAGCAACTACCAGTTGAGAACTAATAAATGTAGACAGCAGCTGGTCAATTTCTACTGCCAACTTTTCCGTCTTTCTTTTTTTAGATTCGGGAACCACTGTCATCAGATTTTCGAATATTTTTTGATCATCTTTTAGAAAATAAAACAAAACAAAGGGAATTAAAACTATTATCAGTCCAAAGTTAGTGATCGAACTAAAAATACCCATATAATTATATGAAGAAATCCTCTGGGCCAAATCATTAGCATAAGAGAATATTCTTTCCCTTAAATTTAATTCTTCTAAAAAAGCCTGGTCAAAATTTATATATTCCCTTAAACTTTCAACTATTCCCAGAATCAAATTATAAATATAATCATAATTTCCACTTACACTCTGGCTCAGTTCCTTACCCTGATCATAAATAATGCTGCCCCCAAAATAAAATACAATCGTTAAAATAGCAATCACAACCAGAAAGGAAATTACAATTGATAAGGCCTTGTTTTTTATCCATTTATGCAAAAATCTAACCAGAGGTCGCATTAGATAATACAAAAAGGTACTAAATAACAGCGGCAGCAGCACAAAGCTGAGCACAGAAGTCAAAGGTGCCGTAAAATATGGTATCTGTCCTGCTAAGAATATAATAATCAGGAAAATAATTAGTCCATGGCCAATTTTAAAATAACGTTCATTAAACATATAAATCTCTCCTAACAATATTTTTTGTTCGCCAGGCAACAAAAAGCAAAAGATAACTAGTCATTATTATTATGATCATTTTCGGATACGACTTTAATTGCTCTGGTAACTACAGAAAGCAGATCAACTGAATGCTGCTGTTCAAGTCCCTCTGTTTTAGAAAAAACTTCCCCTTTAGAGGTGGCTACATATTTTGCCGGCAAACGGTTTAAAGCATAACTTGCCATATCCAGCAGGCAGTCTTCATCCTTACAAATATCCTTAAATTCCTCTCTCTGCAGCAGATCATCCAACATATTTAAAACAACTTCCTCAGTTACATTATTCAGTCTTCCTTTTAAATGTTTTAACTTTTCATCTTTTATCATAATTTTTACCCCCATCTTTTCTCTATTTAAAAATTATTTAATAAAAATTTAAAACTATGAACAGTTCTAATCTCAATATTAAAATAAAATTCTACTCTATATAATTTATATTTCTTTATAAATTGCAAAAACCCTGCCTAAAATTGACAGGGTTTTAAATAATAATTAAATATTTCAAGCTTGATATTTTTTATTTTATTTAATTTTATTCAAATAAGTTAATTTTAACCAAGAATTGAAAGTAAAGTACCGGCTGCAATTGCAGATCCAATAACTCCGGCAAAATTTGGTCCCATAGCATGCATTAAAAGGTGATTAGATGGGTTTTCTTCCTGTCCCACCTTTTGCACTACTCTGGCTGCCATTGGTACTGCAGATACTCCTGCTGCTCCAATCAAGGGATTAACTTTACCTCCACTCAATTTATACATCACTTTACCAAATAATACTCCAACTGCTGTCCCAAAACTAAAAGCTATTAATCCCAGCACTAAAATCCCAATTGTTTCGGCATTTAAAAAAGCCTCTGCACTGGCTGTTGCTCCAACAGTTAATCCTAAAAATAAAGTTACTATGTTCATCAGAGCATTCTGAGTTGTTTTCAGCAGTCTATCTACTACTCCCACTTCCCGCATTAAATTACCAAACATCAGACTTCCTAAAAGCGGTAAAGCAGAAGGTACTAATAAACCTCCCAGTAAAGTTACTGCTACCGGAAAGATAACTTTTTCTTTTTTAGTTACAGGTCTTAACTGCTCCATTTTTACCCGGCGCTCTTCTTTTGTTGTTAAAGCCTTCATGATCGGAGGCTGAATAATCGGTACTAAAGCCATATAGGAATAAGCTGCTACTGCAATCGGGCCCAGTAAATGTGGTGCCAGCTGACTGGCTGAAAAAATTGCTGTTGGTCCATCTGCTCCCCCAATAATTCCAATTGCTCCTGCTTCTGCAGGTGAAAAACCTAAGGCAATTGCTCCAAAAATAGTGGCAAAAATACCAAACTGGGCTGCTGCTCCTAAGAGTGCAGTTTTCGGCTGCGCGATCATCGGACCAAAATCTGTCCAGGCTCCAACTCCCATGAAGATAATTGGAGGATAAATCCCTAATTTAACACCCTGATAAAGATAATATAATAAACCTCCAACTTCTCCCTCTGATCCGGCTGCCATCAGTCCACCTAAAGGTAAATTAACTAACAGCATCCCAAAACTGATGGGCACTAATAGCAGCGGCTCATATTCTTTGACCACTGCCAGGTATAAAAGTATGGAGGCAATGATAATCATTATAAATTGTCCGAGTCCCAGATTTAAATAACCTGTTGACTGGACAAATAGTGAAATCTTATCTAACATGATTTAACCTCCTACTCAATTACCAGCAGTATATCTTCTGCATCAACACTGTCGCCGACTCTTACTTTAATATCTTTAACAGTTCCTGCCTCAACTGCAGTGATTTCATTTTCCATTTTCATTGCTTCTAATACTACTAAAATATCACCCTTACTGACACTATCACCCTTTTTAACATTAATTTCTAAAATGCTGCCGGGCATTGGTGCTACAACATCACCTTCACCAATATCAGCCGGTGCTGCCATCTCTTGCTGTGACTCTTTTTTGGGGCTGGGAGCAGCTTTTTTGGGCTTTGCTTTTGGAGCAGATGCAGTACTTTTACTGCTGCTTGAGCTCCCTGCACTGGCTTTACTCCTGGCTGACCCGCCAGCGCTCGCTTCACTTCCAATTTCCTCAACATTTACAATAAATTCTTCACCATCTACCTCAACTCTAAATTTTTTCATTCTCTATTCAGCTCCTATCTTTTCCAGTTTTGATTACTTTTTTGTATAGATATTATCCGATAATTTTTCTGCTCATTTAAACTCTCATAAATTGCTGCAGTCACTGCTGCAACTTTTTTAGGAGAAATTTCCTGCTGATTAATCTCTTTTTCTTTTGATTTTTCAACAATATCTACTTTTGCCGTTTTTACTTCTTTTTTCTTTTTAGAATCACTTTCTGGTCCCAGAAGTTTTCCACTAAAATGAAGGAAAACTGAGAGTAGATAAAGGGAAAGAAAAACTGTTCCCATTCCAATTACCAGTAACTCCAGACCAAGAACATAATTATTCATACTTTCACCTACTTATTACTTTTTTATAGTTATATAATCTCATTATTTTTTCGATAACCTGAATATTTTTAAGCTATTTTTGATCAACAATCCTAGAGGGGAATGTTACCGTGCTTTTTGTCCTGACCATCTTCACGCTTATTGTTCATCATCTCTAAGCCATTGATCAGTTTGGCTCTGGTCTCTTCCATTTTAATTACATCATTGACCATCCCTCTTTTTGCTGCGATGTAAGGATTGGCAAAATTATCTTTGTAATCATCAATTTTATCCTGACGCAGCTGATCCGGGTCATCGGCGGCTGCAATTTCTTTTCTGTAAATTACATTGGCTGCACCTTCCGGTCCCATAACTGCAATTTCTGCTATCGGCCAGGCATAAACAAGGTCAGCTCTGACTGAACGGCTGCCCATTGCTATATAGGCTCCACCATAGGCTTTACGCATAATTAAAGTAATCTTCGGTACTGTTGCTTCTGAGTAAGCATAAAGTACCTTGGCACCGTGACGAATTACTCCTCCATATTCCTGTTCTGTACCCGGCATATAGCCTGGAACATCAACTAAAGAAATAATAGG
>NZ_QLME01000022.1 GCF_003259895.1 Halanaerobium saccharolyticum
CATTTTCTCATTCAATTTTTAAATTCTTAAAATTGAATCCAATCTACTTATTTACAGTTTTTTACTATTTTCTTTGCCTATTTTGCAAACACCTAATTTTTGAATATTAAATAACTTTGTTCTAAAATTCGCAAAACATAATAAAAAAAATTAAAGATATTAATGTCAAATTGAGACAAAAGTTGTTTATAATATAATTCACAAGTTTCTACAATAATTATATACTATTTATTGATGATACTAAAATAATAATATCTTATGCTGGATAACTTTATGTTATATAGGACTTTCATTTTAATTAGGATTTTGCATAGCTGCTGTAAACTTGTATAATGAGTGACAGTTAAAATTTGAAGGATAATAAATTTAATAAAGTTGATTTACTACAGCCAGAAGAATTAATAAAAGTTATTAATTTATCTGTTATCATTAATTTGACTACTATAATTCTGAGTGCTATACTATGTTTAAATACACAGGTGGGGTATATGGGGTATATTAAATAAAACTAATAATGCAACAGGGGAGTAAATTTCTTGGGGGGATGATTTTGAAAAAAACATTAAGGTTAATTGCTATTTTTACACTTACTGCTTTAATTATTTTTGCAGCAGGTGAATATATTATTTGTGGAATATTTTATTCTATGGAAGGACAGGCTTTTATTGAACATCAGCTTCTAATGTTTTCTGCTATTATGGGTGATGTATTTATTGCACTGGGATTACTTTTACTGTTGGCTTTTGTAAATAGAAGAAGTGACTGGTTTTTAGATAAGTGGGAACGCAAGGATATTGTGATTCATCTTCTTTATTCCACGCTGCTGGCGTTTTATTTTGAAGCCCATGCACTTTATACCGGGCGCTGGGGATATAGTGAATCAATGCCTCTAGTAAAAGGTACATCTATTGGTTTAGTTCCAGTTTTATTTCTTATTATTTTAATTCCACTTATTTTTTATATAACAGAAAAGATTTATAAATTTAGATATGATAAATAGGGAGCGTACAAATATCTTAAATATATATAATTTAAAAAACAATTAGATTTTATATAATGAAGATTAAAATGGGAGGTATTAAAAATGGATCATCAGAAAATGTTAGAGGATTTTAAAAAGCGGTTTAAAATTTCTTTAGTGATTACAGTTCCAATTTTATTGCTTTCACCAATGATTCAGAGCTTTTTTGGCTACAGTTTTGAGTTTGTAGGCAGTCAATATCTTTTGTTTTTGCTTTCTACAGTTATTTTCTTTTATGGAGGCTGGCCATTTTTAACAGGTTTAAAAGATGAACTGAGTGATAAACAGCCAGGAATGATGACCTTAATTGCTCTGGCAATTTCTGTTGCCTATTTTTACAGTTCAGCAGTTGTCTTTGGTCTGGAAGGTAGATTTTTCTTCTGGGAGCTGGCAACACTAATTGTCATTATGCTCCTGGGACACTGGATTGAGATGCGGTCTGTTATGGGTGCCTCTCAGGCTTTAGAAGAACTGGCCAAATTAATGCCAGATCAGGCTCATAAAATTGTTGATGGAGAAGTTAAAGAAATTAAAATTAAAGAATTGGAAAAAGGAGATCAGGTTTTAGTTAAACCAGGAGAAAAAATTCCTGCGGATGGTATAATTTACGAAGGCAGCTCCTATATAGATGAGTCCATGTTAACAGGAGAATCAGAACCTGTAGAAAGAGGAGAAGAGGAAGAAGTAATAGGTGGTTCAGTTAATGGTGATAGTTCAATTAAAATTAGAATAGAAAAAGCGGGGGATGAGAGTTATCTGTCTCAGGTTATAGAAATGGTTAAAGAATCTCAGGCTGCTAAATCTAAAACTCAAAATTTTGCTGATAGAGCAGCATTGTGGCTAACTATTATTGCAATTACAGCTGGTACCCTAACTTTTGGCAGCTGGTTTTATATAACAGGAGATTTGGCCTTTGCCATAGAACGGATGGCAACAGTGATGGTTATCACCTGTCCCCATGCATTAGGACTTGCGATTCCACTGGTAGTAGCAGTTTCTACCACCCTATCTGCTAAAAATGGACTGCTGATCCGCAACCGGACTGCTTTTGAAAATTCACGCAAAATAGATACTGTTTTATTTGATAAAACTGGAACCTTAACTGAAGGAGAATTTGGAGTCGAAGCAGTAGAAAGTTTTGCATATGAGTATAATAAAGAAGATATTTTACAGAAAGCAGCTTCCCTGGAACAGGAATCAGAACATCCAATTGCAAATGGAATAGTAAAAAGGGCTGAAACTGACGAAGTTGAGCTGCTGAAAGTTGATGATTTTGAGATAATTAAAGGTAAAGGAGTAATTGGAAAGATAAATGGTACTGATTTTAAAGCAGTTTCTCCAGGTTTTCTGGAAGAAAATAATATCGAAGTACCACAGTCTGCTTTAAAAGAAGGTCCCTTTACTGAAGTCTTTATTCTGGAAGCGGGAAATTTAATCGGAATGATTAGACTTGCTGATCAGATTAGAGAAAGTTCTTATCAGGCTGTACAGAAACTTAAGGATAGAGGGATTAAAGTTAAGATGCTGACAGGAGATAATCAGAAAACTGCTGAATATGTAAGTAATGAGCTTGGTTTAACTGATTATTTTGCTGAAATATTACCTGACGAGAAACAGAAAAAAGTAGAAGAACTTCAGGCTCAAGGTGCTTTTGTGGCGATGACCGGTGATGGTGTTAATGATGCTCCAGCCCTGGCAAAAGCAGATATCGGGATTGCAATCGGTTCTGGTACAGATGTAGCTGCAGAAACGGCAGATATTATTCTGGTTGAAAGTGATCCACTTGATGTTTTAAAGCTGATTGAATTTGGCAGCCTGACATTTAAAAAGATGATTCAGAATTTATTCTGGGCTACAGGTTATAATGCCTTTGCGATTCCACTGGCTGCTGGTGTGCTGGCAGGTTTTGGAATTATGATTTCGCCTGCAGTGGGTGCAGTACTGATGTCAATGAGTACAGTGATTGTAGCAATCAATGCCAAAATGTTAAAGTTTTAAATTTGATTTAAATATAATAATAATTTCATTAGTTGTTTTCAGACGCAGTTAATGAAAAATTAAATATTTATTGATTATAACCTCAGCTAACTTCAGAATTAAATTTTTTGAAGCTGGCTGAGGTCTTTTTTTGTAAAAAATGATTTATATCATAGCTGCCTTCCCGAAAAATAGTTATACTGGTGATACAAAGTAATCAGGGAGGTTGTTTAAGATGAAAAAGAAATTAAAAATAGTAATGATATCAGGAATTTTAATTGCAATAGGGTGGTTAAGTAATTTATTGAATTTTGATCCACTAATTTTCAATACAGCAATGGTAGCAGCTGCTATTGTTGCAGGATATCAGGTAGCTATCAGCGCCTATAACACTTTAAAGATGAAAGTAATCAGTATTAATTTGCTGGTAACAATAGCTGCTGTAGGGGCAGTTATTATTGGAGAATACTGGGAGGCTGCCGCTGTGACATTTTTGTTTGCCTTTGGCTCCTATTTAGAAAGCAGAACAGTAGGCAAAGCCAGAGATGCAATAAGGGATCTGATGGATCTGGCTCCCAATCTGGCTGCAGTTATCAGAGATGGAGAAGAAAAAGAGATAGCTGCAGAAGAAGTAGAGATCGAGGAGGTAGTAATCGTCAGGCCGGGAGAAAAAATTCCGGTTGATGGTACTGTAATTAAAGGAAAAAGTGAGGTTAATCAGGCAGCTATTACCGGAGAATCAATACCGGTTAGCAAAGAAACCGGAGATGAAGTCTTCAGCGGTACTATAAATAAAAATGGCTATCTGGAAATTAAAACAGAAAGGGTTGGAGATGATACTACTTTTGGTAAAATAATAGAGCTGGTAGAAGAAGCTCAGGAAGAAAAAGCTCCAACTCAAAAACTGATGGAGCGTTTTTCAAAATATTATACTCCGGGAATTATTCTGCTTGCCCTTATTTCTTATTTTATCAGCGGCAGTGTCAGACTTTCTTTAACCCTACTGGTTATTGGCTGTCCGGGAGCGTTGGTTATTTCAACTCCAATATCTATTGTAGCCGGAATTGGTAATGGTGCCAAAAATGGAATTTTGATCAAGGGAGGTGAATATTTAGAAAAATCAGGTGAAATCGATATGGTTGCCTTTGATAAAACTGGAACTTTAAGTAAAGGAGAAGCAGAAGTTGATCAGATAATAACTTATAATAAAGATAAAGCTGAAGTTTTAAGGCTGGCGGCCGCTGCCGAATTTAATTCTGAACATCATCTGGCCCGGGCCATCAAAAAGAAAGCAGAGAAGATGCTGGAAACTGAATTCAATTCTCCAATTAATTTTGAATCTCAGACCGGAAAAGGAATAACTGCTCAAATTGATGGTAAAGAAATTATGATTGGAAACAGCAGGTTATTTAATGAGCAGGGAATTGAAATTAAGCCAGAAATTGAAGAACAAAAAAACATTCTGGAAGAGCAGGGCAAAACAGTTGTAATAGTGGCAGAAAACAAACAGATTATAGCGCTGATTTCAATTGCGGATAGGCCAAGAGAAAATGCCTATCAGATTGTAGAAAAATTAAAGCAGGTAGGCATCAAAAAAGTAGTAATGTTAACCGGAGATAATAAGAAGATTGCAGAATCGGTTGCCAGTGAGCTAAAACTTGATGGTTATAAAGCAGAATTGCTGCCAGAAGATAAGGTAAAGGCAGTGGAAGAATATCAAGAAGAAGGCTATAAAGTTGCTATGGTAGGAGATGGAATAAATGACACTCCTTCTCTGGTAACAGCAGATATTGGGATCGCAATGGGAGCAGCCGGTACAGATGCTGCAATTGATACAGCAGATATTACTTTGATGGCAGATAACTTAAATAAATTACCATATGCAATTGGACTTAGCAAAGCAGCTAATAGAAATATAAAACAAAATGTAGTTTTTGCTGTTCTGATTGTTTTCGCTCTGCTGGCAGGCGTTTTAGGTCAGAAAGTATTTCTGGCTTCTGGAATGCTGGTTCATGAGTTAAGTGTTTTAATAGTAATCTTTAATGCTATGCGTCTATTGAGATATGATATAGCTTAAAAAAGATAATTTTGGTTTATAGAATATTTTTTAGAAGAATTTAAATAATATAATCTGGAGGTAGAAACAAATGAAAAAAATTAAACTTTATTTAGAAGAGCTGAGCTGTCCTGATTGTGCAAATAAGGTAGAAAAGGTTTTGAGTAAAACAGAGGGAGTAACTGAGGCTGATGTTCATTATACAACCAGTAAGGCTAATGTAAAGTATGATCCGGCCAAAATTAATCCGGATGGGCTAAAAAAAGCAGTGGCAAAAACAGGATATCAAGTGGAAAAGACTAAATAAATAATAAAGGGCATTTGCTTTTCTCTTTAAGTCTGATTACTCAAAATCATATTAGCTGGAGAAAACAGATGCCCCCAAATTTTATAACTAAGGGTGGATAATATGGACTCCTGTAATCATGATGCTTGTGTGAGAAAAGTACCAATTTTTTCTGATCTGGATAATGAAAAAATAAATAAATTGAATAGTCTGGTCAAACAGAGAGAATTCAAAAATGGTGAATTAATCTATCTGGAAGGAGAGATAGGAAAAAATATCTATATTATTGAATCGGGACTGGTCAAATTATATAGAAGTAATGAAGAGGGAAATCAGTATATCTTAAGATTATTAAAAGAAGGTAATTTCTTTGGTGAACTGGTATTATTTAAAGAAGAGCAGTTGAACAGCAGTGCAGAAGCTGTAGGGGACTGCAGTATCTGTCTGCTTCCAAAAAATGCACTGGAGAAATTAATTAAGTCATCATCAGAACTTTCCTATAAACTTCTATCAGCAATTACCAGCCGTTTAAATAAAACAGAAAATAAACTGCAGTCTCTGGCTCTGGAGGATGCAAAAGAAAAAACAATGCGTTTATTATTGGAGCTGGCTAAGGAAAGTGGCATAAAAAAAGAGAATGGTATTTTAATAAATTTACCGCTGAGCCGGGATGGTCTGGCAAATTTGATCGGAACAACTCAGGAAACACTAAGCCGCAAATTATCAGAGCTGCAGCAGGAAGAAATTATTTCAATGCAGGGACAGAAAAAGATTTTAATTAAAAATAATTAAAATAATAGGTTGTTGATAAGATACTGCTCTAGATTTGGGGCAGTATTTTTTTGACTTTATTAATCCTGAGTGTTATACTATGTTTAAAGATACCGTATAGGGGTATATAGAATCAAATCAAGGGGTTTTAATTATGAGTAAAAATGACACAATTAAAAAGCGATATAATCGAATTGCTCCAATCTATGATTCATTAGAACTGCTTATGGAAAAAGGAAAAATGGGGGGCTGGCGTCAGAATCTCTGGCAGAAAGTTCAAAATAAAATTGACAAAGCTGGAATGAAGCTTCTGGAAGCTGGAGTCGGAAGCGGTAAAAATATTGAATATTATCCGGATGATCTTGAAATTTTTGCCATAGATTTTAGTCCTAAAATGCTTAAAGAGGCAGAGAAAAAGGCACAAAAATATAATAAAGAAGTTAATTTGTTGGAAATGGATATTCAGGATCTGGATTTTGAAGATAATTATTTTGATCTGATTATCAACAGCTGTGTATTCTGCTCGGTACCTGATCCGGTTAAAGGTCTAAAAGAATTAAAAAGAGTACTTAAACAAGATGGCAGGATAATAATGCTGGAGCATATGCGCAGCCAGAATGAATTTGTTGGTAAGATGATGGATTTGTTTAACTGGGTTAGTCTCTACACCTGGGGAGCGAATATTAATCGCAAAACAATGCAGAATATAGAAAAAGCTGGACTTGAACTGGTTGAGGTTAATGATTTGATGTCTGATATTGTTAAAGAAATTGAGCTTAAGAAGTAATTTAATCTTGACAGAAACACTAAGTGATGTTATTATTATTTATACCCCTTACATGTATAATGTATAAAGGAGATGTTAATAAAATGAAAAAAACAATTATTATAGAAGGTATGTCCTGTGGACACTGTGAAATGCATACTAAAGAGGAATTAGAAAAAATTGATGGTGTTGTTTCTGCAGAAGCTGATTCTGATCAGGGTCAGGCTGTAGTAGAAATGGAAAAAGAGGTAACAGAAGACAAGTTAAAGGCCGCTGTTGAAGAAGCTGGCTATAACTATATAAGAACTGTATAAATTTAAAAAATTTTAATCTAAATATACATGGTAGGGGTACATTTTTTTAAGCAAATAGGAGGTAAACTCCAATGGAAGAATTAGCTACTGTAGTTAAAAGAAAAAAGAATAAGGCAGAAGTAAAAATAATCAGACATTCTGCCTGCAGTAAATGTGATAAAAGCTGCAGTCTTGCTGGAGACAGCCATGATCAGGAAGAAATTGTGCTGGAAGTTGAAGATGAGATTGGTGTTAAGACAGGAGATCAGGTTTTAGTAGAAATGGAAAAAGGTAATCTTTTATTTGCTACTGTGGTTGTCTATGTAATTCCAATATTTTTAATGATTGCTGGATATTTTTTTGGAGTCTGGATAGCATCTTTGTTGAATACACAAGCAGCAGAACTGGCAGGTATTGCTGGTACTTTTGCTTTTTTAATTCTTTCATTTTTGATAAATAAATTATTTAACTCTCGTCTGAAAGAAATATCTTCTTTTCAGCCTAAAATCAGACGAATAATTAATAGAAGCTAAATAATTAACTATATATAAAGAGCCCACGAGATTGCTTTTAGAAGTCTAAGTAAAGAATAAATTCTACCCATAGAATCACTAGTATATACTCTGAGGAGGATAATAAGATGTCTAAAGACAAAAAAAGCTGGTGGGATAAATTTGTTGATAAACTGGCTTCGGCCAATGAAAAGCAGTATGGAGATGATGTTCCGGACTGCTGTGGAGATGGAAAAACAAAAAATGAAAATGGGAAGTAAGTCTGGTATTATTAAATGAATTTAATAATGTTTTAAATAATAAATTTTTATAAATTTAATGGAGGTGCAGAATAATGGCAAGTAAGAAAATAACTTTAAAAATAACAGATATGAGCTGTGCCAGCTGTTCTCAGACAGTAGAAAAATCTTTAAACAAAGCTGAAGGAGTAAGTGAGGCACAGGTAAATTTTGCGGCTGAAAAAGCATATATTACTTTTGATCCGCAGCAAAGCAGCAGAGATAAATTAATTGAAGTTGTTAAAAACAGCGGCTATGGTGTTAAAGAAGAAAAGGCAAAGACTTCTTTTAAGGTAGGTGGAATGACCTGTGCCAGCTGTTCATCAGCGGTAGAGAAGGCTTTAAGTAAAAGTGAAGGTGTTTATGAGGCCAATGTTAATATTGCAACTGAAAAAGGTCATGTAGAATATAATCCAGAAGTCTTGAGCAAAAATGATTTTCGAGAAATTGTTAAGAATGCTGGTTATGAGCTGCTCAGTTTTGAAGATGAAGAAACAGATAAAAGTAGTGAGAGTGCTGAGGATGAACTCAGTGATGATATGAAAAAAGTTAAAGAAGCAAAGAAGAAGATGTGGGGTACCTGGGCCTTTACAATTCCAATTATGCTCTGGATGATTCCGGAGATGTTCTTTGGGATAGCCTGGCCCAATATGCAGATCTTTAATCTGGGAATGATTGTCTTAGCAATCCCACCACTTTTTGTCTTTGGACGCAAAACTTTTATTACTGCCTATAGAGCAGTAAGCCACGGCAGTGCAAATATGGATGTACTGATAGCAATGGGTACTGGTGCAGCATTTATTACTGGGCCAGCAGTTTTCTTTACTCCGATTGCCAATTATGCAGGAGTTTCAGCAATGATTATGGCTTTTCATTTAACCGGACGTTATATAGAAGAAACTGCAAAAGGTAGGGCTTCTCAGGCAATTCGTAAACTACTGGAACTGGGCGCTAAAACTGCCACAATTATTGAGAATGGAAATGAAAAAGAAGTTGCAATCGAAGATGTACAGCCTGAAGATATCATGCTGATTAAGCCAGGAGAGAAAATACCAACTGATGGAGAAATTGTAGAAGGCGAGACCACAGTTGATGAGTCTATGGCAACTGGAGAGTCAATGCCTGTTAAGAGAACTGAGGGAGATGAGGTAATTGGTGCTACAGTTAATCAGAATGGCTTGATTAAGGTAAAGGCCACCAAAGTTGGTAAGGATACTTTCCTTTCTCAGGTAGTAAAAATGGTAGAGGAAGCTCAGGGAACTAAAGTTCCGATTCAGGAATTTGCTGATAAAATAACAGGAATATTTGTCCCCACTGTTTTGGTTATAGCGGCCTCGACTTTTGTATTATGGTTAATCTTTCCTGATGGATTAAGAGAAGTGGGCTTCTGGGCCCAATCTTTTCTGCCCTGGGTTGACCCAACACTGGGAACATTTACTCTGGCTATTTTCGCAACAATTGCCGTTTTAGTAATCGCGTGCCCCTGTGCTTTGGGACTGGCAACTCCAACTGCTCTGATGGTTGGAAGTGGAATTGGAGCTGAAAATGGAGTTCTAATCCGTAAAGGTGAGGCAATTCAGACAATGAAGGATGTACACACAATTGTTTTTGATAAAACTGGAACCATTACCAAGGGAAAACCTGAGGTAACAGATATAACTGCAGCACCCGACAGCAGTGAACAGGAATTACTGCAGCTGGCTGCAAGTGTAGAAGCAGGTTCTGAACATCCACTGGGAGAGGCAATAGTTCGAGGAGCCAAGGACAGAGAAATTGAAATAAAAGAAATTAAAAACTTCAACTCTGTAACCGGTAAAGGAGTTAAAGCAGAAGTTGAAGGTAAAGAGGTACTTGTTGGAAGTAGAAAATTAATGGAATCAGCTGAAATAGATACTTCTGATTTTGAAGATGAACTGCAGAGACTAGAAAATGAAGCGAAAACCGCAATGCTGGCTGCAGCTGATGGTAAAATGCTGGGAATAGTCGCTGTAGCAGATGCTTTAAAAGAAGATTCAGTTCAGGCAATTGCTGAACTTAAAAAATTAGGCTTAGAAACTGCAATGATCACTGGTGATAATCAGCGTACAGCAGAAGCAATAGCAAAAGAGGTTGGAATTGATCATGTAGTTGCCGAAGTAATGCCGGATGGGAAAGTAGATAAGGTAAAAGAACTGCAGTCTGAATTTGGTGTGATTGCTATGGTTGGTGATGGAATCAATGATGCACCAGCTTTAACTCAGGCAAATGTTGGAATAGCAATTGGTACAGGGACAGATATTGCAATTGAGTCATCAGATATTACTCTAGTTCGTGGAGATTTGTCTTCTGTAATTACAGCAGTTAAACTTTCCCGGGCAACATTTAGAAAAATTAAACAGAATTTATTCTGGGCTTTTTTCTACAACTTAATCGCTATTCCGGTTGCAATTTTAGGTCTCCTGCATCCAGTAATTGCTGAGATGGCAATGGCTACAAGTTCAATTAGTGTTGTCACAAATGCTAATCTCTTGCGGCGCGAAAATGTACAGGCAGATTACAAATAAGAACTATAAATAAAATATAAATTATGAATTATAATTGCAAAATATAATCTAGGGAAAAGAAGAATGGGGGGGTTTGATGAATTCCTTATGTGATTTAGATAAAAAAGAGTTAACAACTCGTTTAAGAAGAATAGAAGGACAGGTACGTGGTCTGCAGCGGATGGTTGAAGAAGATAAATACTGTGTCGATATCCTGCATCAAATTAATGCGGTTCAGGGAGGCCTTAAAAAAGTTGGCCTTAAAATTTTGGATAAACATGTCCACGGCTGTGTTCAGAGAGCTGTTAAAGATGAAGAAGGCGATGATGTCATTAATGAATTGATGGAGGTACTGGCAAAATTTACTGATTAAATTTTAATTATTGTCATTAAGATGATTATTAAACAAACTTAAATCCTAATAGCATAAAAAAACCAGGGTTTTTACACCCTGGTTTTTACATTTAAAATTATTTTTTATTTAGCTAAAATGGCTTTTAAGAACCAGATATTTTGACTGTAACCAGCTACATGATCTTCGAAGGCCCCAACAACTTCGAAGTCACCAGCATCATCAGCATCATTTCTAATTTCTGTTGCTAATTTTTTCATTTCTTTTAGATCAGCAAATACTTCATTTAATACTTCATCTACACTGTACTTTTTAGAATCTAATTCTTCAATAGTAGCAGCTCCCTGATATTCATTCAACTTTACTAAAGGGAATTCACCTTTCATTTTCATAATTTCAGCTACTTCATCATACTTTTCAAAGAAATCATTGTAAAGATCTTCAGTAAAGTTATGAACCTGCATAAACTGCTTACCCTCTACATTCCAGTGTAAGTTGTGTAGTTTTGTGTTTAATACCGCTAAGTTCGCTAAATAAGTGTTCATTTTTTCGTAATTTTTCATTTTGAATTCCTCCTGTTGTGAATTTTATTTATTCTTATTAGTAATCATTCTTATTAACTATTTATATAATAACTTAATAAATTTAATATGTCAAGGAATTGTTAAAATTGTAAAATGAGATACATTACACTACTTATAAATTTGATATTTTAAAATTCTAAGAGTATAATAATAAATATAATAATTTTTAGTGATCAATAATTGACAAATCATAAAAACTGTGATTTAATAAAAAAAAGAAAATATATATCTGTTGTCTAATCTCATTCGAGAGCGGGGGACCCACTTTTTTGGGGCGAATCTATTTTAGAAGAAGACCTTTACTTCTAGCCCGACAGCTAACTCCGTAGACCTTATTAAGGGACAGACTGCCTGTCATGGCTTTATTTTAACTATTGACACTACAGTCTATCTGTAGTGTTTTTTGCATTTATTAGACTTTTTATTAATAATTTAAAGATGTATGTAATTGAAGAAATTGGAATGGGAGAGTCAGAAATGAAGATAAGTAAGAAAAATTTAACTCCAGCTCAATATTTAGTTAGCGGTTATTTTATAATAATTATGCTGGGTGCACTGCTTTTAATGCTGCCTGTTGCCACAACTGATGGTCAGGGGTTGAATGCAGTTGATGCAGTTTTTACTGCTACTTCTGCTACCTGTGTTACAGGTTTAATTGTAGTTAATACCAAAGAAGCTTTTACAATTTTTGGTTCAACAGTGATTATGCTTTTGATTCAAATTGGTGGACTGGGTATTATGTCTATGTCAACCCTATTTGCTTTTATTATTGGTAAAAAAATTAGTCTTAAAGAAAGATTAATCATCCAGGAAGATTTAAGTCAGTATCAAATTTCGGGGATGGTAAGGCTGGTTCAGTATTTATTAGGATTTACTTTTGCTATAGAAGGAACTGCAGCTGTAATTTTATTTGCAAGACTGGTTCAGGATTATCCTGCTGGTAGAGCAGTCTATTTAGCAATTTTTCATTCGGTCTCTGCTTTTAATAATGCCGGTTTTGATCTTTTTGGTAATAGTTTAGAAAGTTTTACTGGTGATGTAACCATTAATTTTGTTATTATGGCTTTAATTATTCTGGGAGGTATAGGTTTTGGAGTCATGGTAGAAGCTTATAATCGGGTTAAATTTAAAAAGTCAACTCTGCAGACCAAAATTGTAATTATAATGACTTTAGCTCTGCTGGTATTTGGTTTTATTGTCTTTTTTGCTCTAGAATATAATAATACACTGGCAGACCTGCCCTTACTTGATAAAACTCTGGGGGCGATGTTTTTATCAGTTACTCCAAGAACTGCTGGATTTAATACAGTTGCTACTGGAGCTTTAAAACAATCCTCTTTATTTATAATTATTATCTTAATGTTTATTGGTGCTTCTCCGGGGTCCACAGGTGGAGGAATCAAGACAACGACTTTTGGAGTCATGTTAGTTACTCTAAAAAATATGATTATAGGTAAAGAAGATATGGAAATATATAATCGTAGATTTGAAAAGAAAATTGTTTATGAGGCTTTTACTATTACGATGCTGGCTGTTGGACTGGTTGTTTTAGTGACGACATTGCTTTTAGTAATCGAAGAATTCCAGTTTATAGATGTTTTATTTGAGACAGTGTCAGCATTTGGTACTGTTGGACTTTCAACCGGGATTACCGGTCAATTATCTGATATCAGTAGAGTCTTGATCACAGTAACTATGTTTGCCGGCAGAGTTGGACCATTGACTTTAGCCCTGGCATTTGGAGAAAGAGTAAGAAAAGGTAAATATCACTATCCAACTGAGAAAGTAATGGTTGGTTAATTTCGATAGGGGGAAGATTAGATGAAACAGTTTGTTGTTGTAGGTTTGGGAAGGTTTGGTGCCAGTGTTGCCACAACTCTGGCAGAAAATGGACATGATGTTTTAGCTATTGATCGTGATCCAGAAAAAGTGCAGGCGATTAGTGGAGATGTAACTCATGCTGTAGAGGCTGATGCTACTGATGAGGAAGCATTGAAAACTCTGGGAGTCAGAAACTTTGATGTAGCAGTAGTCAGCATTGGGGATAATGTTTCGGCAAATATCTTATGTACTTTAATCTTAAAAGAATTAAATTTACCATATGTGATTGTAAAAGCTCCTGATACTTTACATGGTAAGGTCTTAACTAAAGTGGGGGCAGATAGAGTTGTTTATCCAGAACGGGACATGGGAGCCAGAATTGCTCAAAATCTAATTTCTTCCAATGTTTTAGATTATATTGAGTTTGCCCCGGAATATGGTGTAATTGAAATTTTAGCCAGCGAGAAAATGACTGGTAAAACTTTAAAAGAACTTGAATTGAGAGCTAATTTTGATGTTAATGTAATGGCAATTAAAAGGGGAGAACAGCTATATATTTCTCCCGGAGCAGATGATAAAATTATGGAAGGCGATAAGCTGGTTTTAATGGGTAAAAATGAAAACTTAGATAAAATGAGAGATTTTGGTAACTAAATATTACCTGGTTATTTTAAAGATAATCTTTTGTTAAGGAGTGTAAAAAGATGAAAATAAAAACATTGAAAGGCAAAATGCTCCTTGGTTTTGCAGTAATGATTATTATAATTGCAGGAGTTGTTGGCTGGAGCATTTATAACTTCGAAATACTTTCCAGTGCTATCAATGATATTATGGTAGAAAATTATCGAAGTATTACTGCCAGCGACAGTATGGTTGAGGCAATTGAGAGACAGGATAGTGCTTTACTTCTTTTAATTAGAGCACCCGAAGATAGAGGCCAGGAGATTTTTCGTCGTAATGAAAAAGAATTCTATACCTGGCTGGCCCGGGCAGAAGATAATATTACAATTGAAGGTGAAGGTGAGATTCTTTCTCGCATTAATGATAATTATCTTAACTTTGTTTCCAGTTTTGATAACTTCTATAATGCACCAGCTGGAACCAATGAAACTGGTGAGCGCTGGGAAATTTATAATGAAGAATTATTACCTACTTTTACAGAAATCAAAAATGATATTAGAGAATTAAGAGAAATTAACAGACAGGAAATGGTTAATGCTCAACAGAATGCTGACAGCAGAGCTAATCAGGCAATAATTTATACGATTGTTCTGGCATTAATGGTAATTATATTTTCTCTAATTTTTGCTATTTATCTTACAAAACAGATTCTGCGGCCGATTAAAGAACTGGAAAAAGGGATCAAAAAAGTAGCTGACCGAAACTTTCAGCAAAAAGTTGAAGTTGCTTCTGAAGATGAAATTGGTGTTTTAGCCGATGAATTTAACGAAATGATTTCAAAGCTCCAGGAATATGAGAAACTTAATGTTAAAAAATTGTTGATGGAAAAGGAAAAATCCGAAGCTGTAGTTAATAATTTAAGCAGCCCTTTAATTGTAACTGATCAGGATCATAAAATTGTGCTGATTAATGAGGCAGCAAAAGAATTATTTTCTATAAAACAGGATGTAATAGATACTCATTTTCTAGAGGTTATTCAGGCAGAAGAAATTTTTGAATATATTAAGAATCCTAATGCAAAAGAAAAAAATACTTTTAAACTTAAAACAAATGATAAGAAAAGACATTATCGTATTTCAACCAATCAGGTAATTGATGATGCGGAAGAATATCAATTTACAGTTACTCTTTTAGAAGATATTACCAGGTTAAAAGAAATAGATAATATGAAATCGGAATTTGTTTCCACTGTCTCTCACGAATTTAGAACACCTCTAACTTCAATGAATATGGGTTTAAGTATGGTAATTAATGAAGATACAGGAGAGCTAAATGAAGAGCAGCGAGAACTGTTGGAAGCTGCTTATGAAGATGTAGAAAGGTTAACAGAGCTGGTTAATGATTTGCTTGATCTTTCTAAGATTGAGTCTGGTAAAATTGAAATGGAATTTGATAAAGTTGATATTAATGACATTATAGAAAAAACACTTAATCCATTTTATAAACAGGCGGAAGAAAAAGAAATTGAGCTTGAATTTAAGCAGTCAGAAGATAATATATTTGCCTGGGCAGATCCTTCCAAAATCAGCTGGGTTATTTCTAACCTAGTCGGAAACGCACTTCGTTATGCAGATGAAGGGAAAATTGGGGTTTCTGCAGAAGTAAAAGGTAGAAGGGTCCTGGTCTCAGTTGCTGATAATGGTCCTGGAATACCAAAAGAATATCAATCCAAGATTTTTGATAAGTTTGTACGTGCCGGAAACGATAAAGATGAAAAAAGTGGTACCGGACTTGGTCTGGCTATCTCAAAGGAGATTATTACTGCCCATAATGGTAGAATCTGGGTTGACAGTGAAGAAGGAGAAGGTTCAACCTTTTCTTTCTATATTCCGAGATTTGGCTATCAGGAGGAAGATAATGAGTAGAATATTAGTAGTAGATGATGAAAAAAACATCAGACTTGTAGTTGGCAAAAGTCTGGAAAAATCAGGTTTTGATGTTCATTATGCAGTTGATGGAGTAGAAGCAGTTGATCAGGCAAATAAGTGTAATCCTGATCTGGTGCTGCTGGATCTGAGATTGCCCAAAATGAATGGTTTTTTAGTACTGGAAGCTCTTAAAGGTGATACTCCGACTGAAGATATTCCGGTAATCATTCTTTCTGCATTATCAGATGAGGACGATGTTCAGCGAGCGATTTCCCTGGGAGCTGAAGACTTTTTAGTTAAACCAATAAGTCAGAGTGATCTGCTGGCTGCGGTAGAAGCAAATATTAGGACGGAAGAAAGTAAAAATACTAAAGAAGAGGAAAATGAGGAGGAAGAAAATAATGAAGAATAAAATATTAATTGTTGATGATGAAAAAAATATTCGTTTGACTTTAAAAACTGCTTTATCAAAAGCTGGTTATGAGGTAGAAACTGCTGTTAATGGTGAAGACGGCTTAAGTAAACTACAGGAAGAAAAATTTCCAATTGTGCTATTGGATATGAAAATGCCGGGGATGGATGGGATTCAATTTTTGAAAAGAATTACAGATGATGAAATTGAAACTAAGGTAATTATGATTACTGGTTATGGAAGTGTAGAAACTGCTGTGGAGACTTTAAAACTGGGTGCAGTTGATTATCTGCGCAAACCATTTAAACCAGAAGAAATTATTGAAATTGTAGAAGACGTTTTTGAGCGTTATCAAGTAGAAAATAGTGAAAAAGAAGTAGAAACATTTGATGAATATATTATGCTGGCGAAAAATGCAATTAATAAGAGGAATTTTTCTAAAGCAAAGGAAATGCTGCAGAAAGCTACCTCTTTAGATTCTGAAAAACCGGAGCCTTTTAATCTTTTAGGAATTATCTATGAGATGCAGCACAAACAGGGTGAAGCAATGAAAATGTATAGAGCAGCTCTAGCCTTAGAGCCTGGATATAAGCCGGCCAATGACAATATTGAGCGGGCCGGTGAGAGTATGGGTTCAATTGATCTGGATAATGTTAATTTCGGGGATGATGAGGAGGAAAAATAAATGTTTATAGTGATTATTGGCTGTGGAAGGACCGGTTCTCTGCTGGCAGGGAACCTTTCCCGCTCCGGTCACGAAGTAGTTGTGATTGAGCATGATCCAGAGTCATTTGCTCTGCTGCCAGTAGATTTTTCCGGTTTTCAGATTGAAGGAGATGCAGCAGAAAATGATATTTTAAAAGAGGGAAGAATTGAGTCTGCTGACCTGGTGATAGTAAGTACTGGAAATGATCAGATAAATTATCTGGTTTCACAGATGGCAAAAGTTAACTTTGATGTACCAAGGATAATGGTCAGAATAATTGACCCTGCAGTAGAGAAAATGTACGAAAAAGTAGAAAGAGTAGAGGTCTTTTCGCAAATTTCTCTTTTAGCTGAAAATATGATCAATAAAATTGAGCGAGAAGGGATGAGATAAATGTGGATATTATATTAGTTGGTGGAGGTAAGTTGATTTATCATCTTGCAAAGAAATTAATATCTAAAGGCCACTTTTTAACGATAATAAATAAAGATAGGAAACTGGCTGAAGATTTAGCCAGAGAAATTAATGCGACAGTTGTGTTGGGAGATGCTACTAATAAGACTGTATTAGAAGATGCAGGGGCTTATAAAGCAGATAATTTAGTTTCTTTAACTCAAAAGGACCACAATAATCTTTTTATCTGCAAAATGGCAATGGAATATTTTGGTGTCGAAAGAACAACAGCTCTGGTCAACAACCCAGAAAATGAAGAGTTATTTAATACTTTGGGGATTACTGGCATCTTCAATATTACTGATCTAATCAGTTCAATAATTGAACAGAGTGTGTCTGCAGATGATGTAAGTAATTTAACAATGATTGAAGAAGGAAAATTAAGTATTTTTCAGGTGGAGGTATCTCCTAACTCAGAAGCTGTTGGCAAAGAAATAAAAGATATAGATTTACCGATGACTATCGTATTAGGTGGAATAATTCGTAATGGTGAAATTACAATTCCGCGTGGTGGTTCTCAAATTAAGTCTGGAGACAAAATAGTGATTATTTCGCTGCCCGAAGAACAGGCAGAAGCTATTAAAGTTTTTGGTGGTGAAGAATAAAATGAAATATAAAAATTTACTTATTTCTCGCTATTTCCTGATTTCAAAATATACTGGAATCATAATTATGTTTGCCGGGGCAGCTATTGCTTCACCGCTTTTATTTTTGATTGCATATCCAGAAGAGGCTGCTCTAGCGCCACATTTTTTGCTGGCAGCAGGGTTCTCAGTTCTGGTCGGTCTGGGACTCTATATTTATGGTAGTAAACATCAGGAAAAAGATGTCGAATTATCATTAAATGAAGGAAGTATCATAGTTATTTTTTCCTGGTTGGGAGCAATTTTCTTTTCGGCAATTCCCTTTATTACAATTCTTGATATGAGCTGGACAAATTCTATTTTTGAGGTTGTAAGTGGCTGGACAACTACAGGTTTATCTCTGGTAGATGTGACAACTGCTCCCAAATTAATATTAATCTGGCGCAGTATTATGCAGTTTTTCGGTGGTGCAGGTCTGGCGGTAATTGCTTTATCATCACTGCTGCCCGTGCACGGGATGGGGCTTTATATGGCTGAAGCCAGAAGTGACAAACTATTACCTCATGTCAAAAGATCAACGATGATGATTATGAAGATTTATACTTTTTATACAGCAGCCGGAATATTTTTATATTATATTTCTGGAATGCCGATGTTTGATTCAATTAATCATTCGATGGCAGCAATTTCTACAGGCGGGTTTTCTACACAACCGGATAGTATAGGTCATTATAATAGTCTTTCTATTGAAGTAGTAACCATTGTTTTAATGTTTTTAGGCACAATTAATTTTGCAACTCATTATACTTTGATTAAAGGAAAAATTAGAGTATTTTTTAAAAATGCAGAGATTCGCTTAATGATTACTTTATTTATGCTTTTAACACCAATTTTAATGTTTTTCTCTTTAAATAGCTTATATCCCAGATTAAGTGAAAATTTTAGGATCACTTTTTTTCAGATCATTACGGCTTTATCAACAACCGGATTTTCTACCATAGCTTTTGCCGGCTGGCCTCTATTTGCTAATTTTATTATCATTTTAATTATGCTGGTTGGTGGAGGAACAGGTTCAACTGCCGGTGGTATTAAGCAGTATAGGATCTATTTGATCTTTAAATCAATCTACTGGGAAATTAAAGAACAATTTTTACCCCGCAGAACTGTAAGCAGTAATTATCTCTGGCGGGGAGAAAATAAATTTTATGTCAAAGATCAGCATGTTAAGGAGGTAGCCAATTATATAATTTTATATTTATTTACTTTTTTTGTTGGAGTGGCGATTCATACTGCTTATGGATACTCTCTTTTAGACAGTATGTTTGAGTTTGGTTCTGCCTTAGGAACTGTAGGACTTTCGATTGGTTTAATTTCTCCTGAAGCACCAGCCGGTATTATCTGGACTCAAACTATTGGTATGTTTTTAGGAAGATTAGAGTTTTTCATTATTCTATATGCCGGGATTAAATTAGTTAAAGATGGAATTTATATTTCGAAACATGATTAATAAGATTTTAATTTGGTAGGAAAAATGGTTTAGTCGCTAATTAAATTTTCAAGAATAAAATTGAATATTTTAAACCGCTTAATTTCAGTTTAACTGAAAGTGGGGGACCCAATTTTGTGGCTAATCCTAGTTCAGGAGAGAGACCTTTTACTCTTAGCCCGTCAGCTAACCTCATCAGCTTATAAAAGGGAAGTAATTTGGATCACCTGAGTAAAATGAAAGTAGTTGATCTAAATTAAATTTCTTATTTATAAGTCACTTCAGTTAATCCTGTTGTGGCTTTTTTCTATATAATATAATAAGACAGGAGTGGTGTTAAATGGATTTAGGAAATATTATTTTAGGAGTTGTAACAATTTTTGTATTTATTTATCTTTCGTATGTTCTATTTTTTCCAACAAAGTTCTAAAAGGAAGGTGATATAATGTTAAATATATTAGCTTTAATTGTTTTTTTTGTTCTATTATTTGCTTTAATATATTTATTTGGAGAGTATATAGCCTGGATTTATAAAGATCAAACGAAAAGCAAGAGTAATTTGCCGGGAAAGTTGAAATTTATTAAAAAATTGGATAGACCATTTAAGTTTCTGGAAGCTAAAATATTTTTGGTTCTCAATATTGATTCAGATCAGGAAATGAACTGGAAGCAGTACTTATTTTCTTTACTGATCTTTAATGGTGTCTTATTTATCTTTCTGTTTCTAGTTTTTAGATTCCAGAACATTCTTCCTCTAAATCCTCTTAACCTGGAAGGTATGAGCTGGCATCAGGCTTTCCATACTGCAAGTACTTTTGTCAGCAATACAAATCAGCAGCATTATGCAGGCGAAACTCTATCTTATTTCTCACAGCTATTTGCTGTTGGTCTGGCAATGTTTTTATCTGCCGGTACTGGTCTGGCACTTGCTCCGGCTTTTACTCGAGGAATTCAGAATCAAGAAAATAGTAAGTTAGGAAATTTTTATGTTAATTTAATTAAAGGCTTAATTAGATTTTTACTTCCAGTTTCTTTTGTAATCGGAGTGATTTTAATTTCTCAGGGTTCACCCCAGTGGTTTGGTGGAGAGATAGTAGTTAATACAATTGAAGGAGTTAAACAGGCAATTCGAGTTGGCCCTGTAGCCGGGATAGAAGCAATTAAAACTCTTGGAACAAATGGTGGAGGTTTTTTTGCAGCTAATGCTGCTCATCCATTTGAAAACCCAACTATATTTTCCAACATGCTCCTTAATTTAATTATGCTGGCCAGTCCAATGGCAATTATTTATGCTTTTGGAATCTGGATGGGGAAAAGAAGACATGGAGTTATTTTGATTGGTGCTTTATTTGTTATTTTTCTTGGTCTTTTCTGGGTTACTGCAGCAGGAGAAATGCAGCCTAATAGAGCAGTAACAATGGCAGAAGAAAATTTGCATATAAATCAGAGTTTGGGTAATATGGAAGGAAAAGAAACTCGTTTTGGCAGCCTTTTGAGTTCACTCTGGGCGATTTCTACAACTTCAACTACCAATGGTGCAGTTAATAGTATGCATAATAGTTATAATCCTCAGGGTAGTGTAGGGCCATTCCTGGCAATGGCTATGAACTGCCTCTATAATGGACTTGGAGTTGGATTACTTAATTTAATGACCTATATCTTTATCTGCGTTTTTATAGCAGGTCTGATGATCGGTCGGGCTCCTCAGTACTTAGGTAAACGGATTGAATGGCGGGAAGTAAAAATCGCAGCTTTAATTATTCTTTTACTGCCTGTATTAGTTTTATTCCCAACTTCTATTGCAGTTATTACTGAAGCTGGAAAAGAAGCCATTCATAATCCTGGTTTTACAGGTTTTTCAGAAGTGCTGTATGAAATGTTTTCTGCAGGAGCCAATAATGGCAGTGGTATGGAAGGATTAATTGATAATACAATGTTTTATAATCTGCTCAATGGTGGTGCAATTTTAATGGGAAGATATCTTCCTATTTTTGGTCAGCTTTTAATAGCAGGTTATTTGTCTAACAAGAAAATTCGTCCTGAAACTGAAGGAACACTTAAAGTAGAAAATCTATCATTTCTGATTCTATTTGTTGGTGTAATGATTATTATTGGTGGCTTAATCTTTATGCCTGCATTAGCAGTAGGTCCAATTGCAGAAATGCTAAATGGAGGGATGTAAGATGTTCGATATAGATTGGGAACAGCAGTGGACAGCAATCAAACAGTCATTTATCAAATTGGATCCCGGATATTTAATTAAAAACCCGGTTTTGTTTGTAGTAGAACTCTGTACAATCCTGACAATAATATTAACTATTTATCCACCTTTATTCAATGGTCAGGAACCTACCTGGTATTATCTTACAATTACATTAATTCTGGTCTTTACTCTTTTATTTGCAAATTATGCCGAATCTCTGGCAGAACTCCAGGGTGAGGCTCATGCAGATAGTCTCAAGGCATTACAGGTAGAAAGTGAGGGGAAGAGACTAAAAAATAAGGATATTGAATTAGATGAGATAACTGAAGCTGATTATGAAGTTGTAGCTGGTGAAGATATAGAAAAAGGGGATTATGTTTTTGTAGAAAAAGGAGATATTATACCCCGTGATGGAGAGGTTGTTGAAGGTAGTGCTTCTATTGATGAATCAGCAATTACAGGAGAATCTGAACCTGTAATTAGAGAAAGCGGTGGAGATAGAAACTCGGTCACAGAGGGGACTGAAGTTTTAAGTGATGTACTTAAAATTGAAGTTACTGCTGCTGTAGGAGAGTCATTTTTAGATAGAATGATTGGTTTGGTAGAAACAGCATCCAGACAGAAAACTCCTAATGAAATCTCTATGACGTTGCTTCTGGCCAGTTTTACTTTCGTTTATCTGGCAGCTGTTGTTACTATGCGTTTCTTTGGTATGTATGTTGATATGAATGTTGATGTGGCAAATTTAATCGCTCTTTTAATTGGTTTAATGCCGACAACCATTGGAGCCTTACTGGCCTCGATTAGAATAGCCGGGATGACCAGAGTAACCAGAGAAAATATTATTGCTAAATCAGGTAAGGCAGTTGAATCAGCAGGAGATCTTGATGCTTTGATTTTAGATAAAACTGGAACAATTACAACTGGAGAAAGGATTGCGGAAGAATTTATTGCTGTTGGCAGTGAAGATAATGAATTATATAAAGCCTGTCTCCAGTCTTCATATTTTGACGAAACTCCAGAAGGCCGTTCAGTAGTTAACTTAGCTCATGATCTGGATGTTGATGTGGATGAAAGCGAGCTGAAAAAGGAAAATTTTGTGGAGTTTTCTGCTAAAACCAGAATGAGTGGTATTGATCTGCCTGATGGTACTGAAGTTAGAAAAGGTTCCGTAGAAGCGGTTGAGGAATATGCAGATGAGATTCCAGATGGTTTAACAGATAAAGCACATGAGATAGCAGATAGTGGTGGAACTCCTCTGGCTGTAGCAGTTGATAAAAGAATTCTTGGTTTGATTGAGCTCCAGGACGAATTGAAAATTGGAATTAAAGCCAGAATTCAGGAACTGCAAGAAATGGGTGTCAAATGTATTATGGCAACCGGTGATAATGAGAGAACTGCCCGTTATGTAGCTGAGCAGGCTGGTATAGATGAATATTATTCGGAGTTTAAGCCAGAAGAAAAAATTGAACTGGTTGAAAAAATACAGGAAACAGGAAAATTAATTGGTATGACTGGTGATGGAACAAATGATGCTCCTGCTTTAGCTAAAGCTGATGTAGGACTTGCTATGCAGGCTGGAACCAATGCTGCTAAGGAAGCTGGTAATATGGTTGACCTTGATTCTGATCCGACCAAGTTAATTGAGGTAGTTGCTATTGGTAAGCAGCTTTTAATGACCAGAGGTTCTCTAACAACCTTCAGTATTGCCAATGATATTTCCAGATATTTTGCTCTGGTTCCTGCAATTTTCAGTGCCGGAATACCTGCTTTACAGCAGATTAACTTTATGAATTTATATTCACCACAGAGTGTAGTAATTGCTTCTTTAATTTATAATTCACTGATTATCCCTTTCTTAATTCCACTGGCCATGAAGGGTGTGGATTATAAAGCGGAGAGTTCTTCTAAATTACTGCGTAAAAATCTATTTCTTTACGGTGGAGCCGGTTTAATTGCACCATTTATTTCTATTAAATTAATTGATATGCTATTAGTAATGCTGGGGGTGTTTTAAATGAGTGTTAAGAAAAATTTATTAACAGCTATTAAGTTTATTTTAGTGTCATTACTGCTTTTTTCAATAATTTATCCTCTGCTGCTTGGGGGAGTTGGACAGCTTTTTGCTGATAAAGCAGAAGGAAGTATAATTTATCGGAATGGAGAAGCTGTAGGATCACGTTTAATTGGTCAAAATTTTGAAAGTGACAGTTATTTTATCTCCAGACCTTCTTCAATTAATTATGATGCCTCTATTTCTGGTAGTGATAATCTTGCTGTTTCAAATCCGAAATTACAGCAGAGATTGGCAGTTGACTTAGAGGAAATTGAAGCAAAATATGATCCTGAGAATACTGCAGTACCTGTTGATCTAATTACTGAATCAGCTTCGGCACTGGATCCACATATTTCTCCAGAGGCAGCCTATTTTCAGGTTGACTATCTCAGTCAGAATACTGGTCTTGCAGAATCGGAGCTAAATTCTTTGATCAGTGAACATACTGAGGGAGCATTATTAGGCTTATTTGGAGAAAGCAGAGTTAATGTGCTGGAATTGAATCTTGCTCTAGAGGAGGTATTAGATTAATGAATGATAAATTAAAAGAAAACTGGCCCGGATATAATAAAATCCTGCTTCCTTTAGGTCATAAAGCTGATATCAACAATTTAACTGATCTAGCTTCTTATATTATTGATCGAAAAAAGGGAGAGGTCAAATTTATTCATGTTATACGTGAAGGAAGTTATATAGATTTACCGCGTGAATGGAGAGAAGGAGCAAAGAGAGTTACAGAAAGTCACCATAAAATGATGACTTATGGGATTCACAGTGATCGAGAGATTGTAACTTCTAAAACTATAAAAAGAGGGATTTTAGAGACTGCTTTTGATATGGAGGCAGAAGCTATAATTTTAGGCTGGGGACCCAAGCCTGGAACTAAAATTTCCAAAATGGCTTCAAATATAATGGATAATTTTCACGGGGATGTGATCATCTATAAAAATAGAGTTGATATTGATCAGACCAAAAGAGTAATGTATCCAGTAGCCAAAGAACCTTCTACAAGCAGACTGAATTTAATTAAACATATAGTACAGGAAACAGGGGCTACTCTAACTTTGGCCCATTATGTAGATAAAAGAGATGGAAGCCGTCAGAAAGGAAAAGAAGTACTGGCATCAGCAAAAGAAAAAGCTCTTGAATTTAATATTGATGTTGAGACAATGATGTTGGAGGGGGATTCTCTAGCAGCAAGTATAAAAAAAGCTACAGAAGATTTCGAACTGCTGGTTATCGGGCCTTCTGGAGACTGGTGGGTTTATCAGACAGTATTTGGTCGCACAACTGATAAGATTGCCGAGGCTGCTCAGTGTTCTGTATTACTGCATAAGTATAAAAGTGAAGATGAATAAAAAACAGCCAGCGTCTTTCTGATTTCACAGAAAAATACTGACTGTATATAAAATATTCTATTAAAGACTGTAAAGGCTTATTTTGCCTGACGCAGTCTTTTTATTCTTTCTGCAGTTGGTGGATGGGAACTAAATAATTTGGCCATTCCCTCACGCGATAGTGGATTTAAAATAAACATATGGGCTGCTGCTTCATTGATCTGCATCTGCTGACCACCCTGACTGTAGCGTTCCATTTTCTCCAGAGCGCTGGCCAGACCTTCAGGATTGCCGGATATTTTGCCACCAGTTTCATCAGCAATATATTCTCTGGAGCGGGAAATTGCCATTTTAATTAAAATAGCTGCCAGAGGTGCAAAAATAATCGCAGCTAACTGTAATAAAGCTCCAGCTCCATTATTACGACGACGGCCACCAAAGATCATTCTAAATCTTCCTATTCTGGACAAAAAGGCCAGGGCACCAGCCATTACAGCTGCCATAGTACTAATTAGAGTATCTCGATTTTTAACATGAGCCAGTTCGTGGGCGATTACTCCTTCCAACTCATTTTCATTTAACAATCTAATTAAGCCCTGAGTGACTGCAACAGCAGCATGTTCAGGATTTCTTCCGGTTGCAAAAGCATTTGGCTGATTTGATGGTGTTAAATAAATATCTGGCATCGGCATTTCAGCATTCTGAGTAAGTTTTTTAACTATCCTATAAATTTCAGGAGCTTCACTTTCACTTAAGGGCTTGGATTTTGTCATTTTGATTGCAATCTTATCACTATTCCAGTAGCTGATAAAGTTAATTGCCAGGGCAAAAATAAAGGCCATTACAATTCCATCTTCACCGGCAATCATTCCTCCAAAAAACATAAATACAATTATTAAAGCAAACATCAATAAAAATGTTTTTGTGCGGTGCATATTAGTATTTCCTCCAATTTTCAATTTTAATTAAAGACTATAATTAAATTCGATCTAATATAATTTTACAGTAAATTTACCTGCTATACAAATTAAAATTTGATGAGAAAATAAGCCTTAAAATAGAGGAATTTATTTATCTTTGTTTAAATATGGATATAACGATAAAATATTATTTGAAGGTGGCTAAAAAGAAGAAGCAGATCTTCCTGTAGTGGGAAATCTGGCCAGGTTAATTAAAGAAATTGATAATGAGTAAGAAAAGTTACTTAAATTTTTAATATTAATAATCCTACCTACCTAGAAAGGGGGGTTAAATTTTGGATGCTGCAGCTATAACAATTATATTTATTGTTCTTTCGGCGCTGATAGCGGTTGTCATTAGAAAAATAAAGAAAGATAAATGTTTAAAAGATTTTAGAGATGATATAGTAACTTTAGAACTTTTAAATGGGCAGCAGTATAGAGGTCAATTAAAACTTAAAAGCTCGGGTTTAAAATTTAATTATCCAGAGTTAATTGAAGATGAACAAAAACTTAAATTTCTCAGTTTTTTGCTTTATAAAAATGAATATCCTGATATTCAGGCAGTAGTGCGTTATCATAAGGATTTAACTGAAGAAGGTAAGAAGTTGAGAGAAAAAGATTTCAAAAAAACATTTCAGCCCTCTCGTTGGAGAAAGTTCAGGAGATCAGTCTTGAATTTCTTAAAAATTATCAAAGATGCTGTTATTGAAATAATAAATATGATGACCAGTCACCTTTCCAAAACAACACCCGTTGGAGCAGCTATCAGCAGCAATGACAGCCAGGTTAATAAAATGAAAAATGAGGTTTATAGTTTAGTTGAAACTTCTTATGAGCCGCTGCTTGAAGATTATATAGGTGAACGAGTAATTTTGGAATTAAAGCAGGGTAATGACTGGGTTAAATATAATGGAGTTTTAAAAGATTATACGGCAGAATTTATTGAACTTATAGATGTGGATTATGGGACTGAGGAAATTGGTAAAATCGATGCTGATTTGATTGTCCTCAGAAAATATGGGATAGTTCGCAACTTAAGTAAATAAAATTTGAATAAATTATTTTTAACAATATAAAGAAGGAGTGGTTTTGATGCCTTATATTAAAGTACAGACTAATCAAAAAGTGGAAAAGGAAAAAGGACTATTAAAGAAGTTATCTGCTGAAATGGCAGAACAGCTGGGAAAACCAGAATCATATATTATGACAGCACTGGAAGCTGAAACTAGAATGACTTTTGGCGGCAGCACAGAAAAGACAGCCTTTATTCAGGTAAAAAGCATTGGTTTAAAAGAATCAATGACCGAAGAACTATCTCAATTCCTCTGTCAATTTCTTGAAACAGAATTAGAAATTGAGCAGGACAGAATATATATTGAATTCGCAGATGCTCCAGGTGCAATGTGGGGCTGGGATGGCGGTACATTTTAGTTGAGGGGGTAGCTAATGGCAGCACTGATTACAGGCTATTATGTAGAAAAAAATTATATTAAAAAATTAGAAAATTTAACAGAAGAAGTTTCTAAAAAAAGTGAAGATTCTTTTAGCTGGTATCACCTCAATGTTCTGGAGGAGGAGGCGAAAAACTGGTTAAAAGAGGAGAGCGGCTTATCTGATATTGTGATTAAAGAATTAATTTCAGAAGAAACCAGGCCCCGTATTTTAAAAGATGAAGCCGGGATACTTCTTAATTTGAGAGGGCTAAATTTAAATCCAGATTCAGACGAAGAAGATATGGTCTCACTGCATATGTGGATTGAGCCAGGAAGAATAATTACCACCCGCAGTGAGCGTATATTTACAATTGATGATATCAATCAAAGCTATCAGAAGGGTAAAGGTCCCAGAACAACTGCTGATTTTCTGATTCAAGTGATTGATGGGATAAGCAATAGAATTAGTGATTATATTTATGATATTGAAGAACAGATTGATGAGATGGAAGAAGAAGTTTTAACTGCAGAAAGATCTAAACTGCGCTCGCTGATTTCAGAAAAAAGAAGAGAAGCAGTTATTATTCGCCGCTATATAGTACCTCAGCGGGAGTCGATGGCCCGGCTTTATAGAGAAAAAATAGGCTGGCTGGATGAGGATGATAAAGAACACATTTATGAGTTTTCCAACCGTGCAATTCGTCAGATAGAGGAACTAGATACTATCCGTGATCGAGCAGCACTGGTCCAGGAAGAATTAAATAATAAGATAAATGATCAGATGAACCGAACTATGTATATTCTCTCTATTGTCGGTAGTATCTTTTTGCCGCTGGGATTTCTGACCGGTTTATTTGGAATAAATATTGGGGGAATGCCTGGTACTGAAAGTAATACAGCTTTTGCTATTTTTTCAATAATAATGGTTTTGATCATCGGGGTTGAGTATTGGCTGTTTAAAAGAAATGACTGGATTTAACTTGTATTTATATATTTCTAGCAGAATAATTGCTGTATAATTCAGAATTTTTCTTGTAAAATGATTATCAATGTACTATAATTAGTTAAACATAAACGCGGATAATTTAAATCCGAGTTAAAAAGATGGTAGTTTTGATCATCCCAATCCCGAATATAGATAACTGTTGATTAAGTCTTTAAAGGAGGCCAAAATGTTAAAAAATAAATATATATTTATTTTCATAACTGCTGCTTTGTTGTTTAGTCTCTTAACTAATCCGGCAGCTGCTCAGGATGACAGCCTTAATATCGCTATTCCCGGTAGAGCTCAGACTCTTGATCCGGCTTATCTGCAGCGGGTTTTATCTGACTGGCCGGTAATGAATTCAGTTTTTAATGGCTTGGTTAAATATGAACCAGGAACTTTTGAGGTAGTACCAGATTTAGCTGAAGAATGGGAAGTCTCGGAAGATGATACTGAAATTACCTTTCAGTTAAAAGAGGGGATAGAGTTCCATAAAGATTATGGAGAATTCACAGCTGAGGACGTTAAATTTTCTTTTGAAAGAATAATTGCAGAAGATGCAAATTCACCAGAAGCACAGTCCTTTAGCAATTTAGAACGAGTTGAAATCGTTGATCAGTATACAGTTAAATTAATTTTAAGTGAACCTATGGGTCGACTTTTCACTTCAACTCTTCCTTTTAATGCTGGTTTAATTGTCAGCAAAGAGGCAGTTGAAGAGATGGGCAGAGAAGAATTTGCCAGTAATCCTATAGGTACAGGGCCCTATGTATTTGAAGAATGGGATGTCAACAATAATATAACTCTGCAGAAAAATGAAAATTATTTTGAAAGAGAAGCGGACTATGGAGAGATTGTTTTTATGCCAATGTCTGACCCTACATCTCAGGAACTGGCTTTACAGTCAGGGGAGATTGATATTGGCCAATTAACTCTCGATAATTTTGATCAGATAAGTCAGATGGAAGAATTTGAAGCTGAAATTTATCCAGATCTGGCAATCCAATATGTTGCATTTAATACCAGTAAAGAACCACTAAATAATGAGAAATTACGAGAAGCTTTAAGATATATAATTAATCCAGAGGAAATTCTGGTTGGAGCTTTTGCTGGCAAAGCGGAAAGAGCATATTCTATTTTACTTGAAGATATGACCGGTTACTGGAAGGCACCCTCATTTGATTTAGATGAGGCTGGAGAAGAGCGTGTCTGGGAACTGCTGGCAGAAGCCGGTTATCCTGAAGGAGAAGGGCTTGAGCTTGAATATGTTACTGATGCTACTGAAGAAAGAAGATTGATTGGGGCTTTGATTCAGGATCAATTATCTCGCTTTAATATTGAGTTAAATGTTGAGGCATTGGAAGTTGGTCCAAAAATAGACCGCTGGCAGGAAGGTAGTTATGATATAACCTATGCCAGGTTTACTAATACAGTTGATCCAGGTTATAATTTCCAGTGGAATTTAACTGATCAGATAGGTAAATGGAATTTATTCCACTGGTCAAATGAAGAATATGATAGACTCTGGCAGGAAGCTGAGACTACTCTGGATACTGATTTGCGGGCTGAAAATTACGAGGAAATGCAGAAGTTGATGCATAATGATTCGATTGGAATCTGGGTTACTCATGGAGTTAAAACACCTGCCTGGACTACTGAAGTTGATCCGGTCTTTTCTCCAGATGGAGTAGTTCTCCCCTGGTTAATTACCAGTAGTGAAGAATAAGAAGTTATTAAAAAGCTGCAGCACCTGAATCTGGATTTAAATATTCAGATTCAGGTTTTATCTAAACAATTATTTTAGAGACCCATAGTTTTAATTAAACCAAAAAGCTTTATTCTTTTAAATTTAAAAGCTGGAGGATTATTATATGTTTATCTATATCACAAAACGCCTCTTATGGGTGATTCCAACTATTTTAACAGTTTTATTAATTTTATTCAGCCTCAGTTATTTACTGCCGGGAGATCCAGCGGACATTATACTTGGCCCCAGAGCCACTCCAGAAATGGCAGAGGAACTTGAGAGCCGGCTTGGACTTGATAAACCCTGGTATCAGAGTTATCTGCTTTATCTGCAGAATATAATTAAGGGAGATCTTGGAACTTCAATTTTTAGAGACCGCTCTGTTTTAGGAGTAATTGCAGAAGTTCTACCTTATACCATTGTTTTAACTCTTGCGGGGATGGGACTTGCTGTTTTTAACGGAATTTCTATTGGGCTGCTGGCTGCTAATTATAATAATAGTTATTTAGAAAAATTTTTAACCCTCTTTTCATTTATTACAGCTTCAACTCCGACCTATATTGCCGGAGTCTTATTGATTGTTATTTTTTCAGTTAATTTTAATCTAATACCTTCAATTGGGATTGGTGAGGGTGGGACTTTAAGCAGTCTGCATCACTTAATTGGACCGGCTCTGGCGCTTTCAGTTGGCTGGACAGGTTATATTGCTCGCTTAACCAGAAGTTCAATGCTCGAAACCCTGGATCAGGAATTTATCCAGACTGAAAAATCTTTTGGTATACCTCGCTATTATATACTTTATAAATATGCTTTAAAAAAAGCAATCAAGCCAATTATTGCAGTAATTGGACTTGGAATCGGAAGGCTGCTCGGAGGAGCTGTGTTTGTGGAAGTGATTTTTAATCGTCCGGGTTTAGGTAGATTGATTGTTGATTCAGTTAATGAGCGTGATCTTCCTTTAGTTAGAGGAGGAGTTTTAGTTGCTGCCCTTTTATTTGTAATTGCTAATTTAATTGCAGATATCTCATATGCCTATTTTGATCCCAGAATCAAACAAAAATAATCAGCTGGAGGTTGAAGATGTTTAAAAGCCAGAAGTTTTTTCGCTTCAAAAAAAAGACGATCAGAGTGATTAAAATAATGAAAAAAGATTATAAAGCCTATCTGGGTGGTTCAATTATTATGCTGATTTTAATTTCGGCTATTTTTGCTCCCCTGATTGCTCCTGCTGATCCTTATGAAACTAATGTGGCTAAAAGGCTGGAAGGTCCCAGTCTGGAAAATTTATTGGGGACTGACAGCCTGGGTAGAGACATTTTAAGCCGTCTAATTTATGCAGCTCGCCCTGCAGTTCTGGTTTCTTTTGGGGGCATAATTCTTTCATTAATTATTGGCATAATTCTGGGACTATTAGCAGCCTATGTAGGTGGTATACTGGAAAATTTAATTTTATTTATTTTTGATGTAATTCGTGCGTTTCCTCCAATAATTTTAATTTTAGTTTTGCTTTCTATAGTGGGTCCTTCACTGTTGAGTGTTGTAGTTATCCTGGGAGTCACTATTATGCCCCGCTACGGAAGGGTAGTCAGAGCAGATACTCTGTCTGAAAAAGAAGAGGATTTTGTTGAGGCAGCCAGATCACTGGGAGCTGGTAATTCACGCATAATTTTCAAGCATATTCTGCCCAACATTTTTGCCTCAGTCCTTGTCTTGAGTGGAATGGATATGGCTTCAATGATTATGTGGGAGGCAGGACTTTCCTTTTTAGGACTGGGATTACAGCCTCCTTTGAGCAGCTGGGGAGTAATGCTGCAGGAGTCATATCAGTATATTCAGACTGCCCCCTTAATGATAGTCTGGCCTGCTCTGGCAATAATGTTAACTATGCTTGGTTTTTCGACTTTTGCAGAGAGCCTGCGGGTAGCTTTAAATCCAAAATTGAATCAGGAGGTATAAAGTCTGATGCCGGATAAAATCTTAAAAATAAATAATTTAGCAGTTGAATATAAAAATAAGGGCAGCTATTTAAGGGTGCTGGAAGATATAAATCTGGAACTTGACAGTGGTGAGATTCTGGCTCTGGTCGGAGAAAGTGGTTCCGGAAAGTCGACTTTAGGGAAAACAATCTTAAGATTACTGCCGGATTCAGCCAGGATAAAAAAAGGTAGTATATTTTTTAAAGGTAAAGATATCTGCAATTTATCCGAAAAAGATTTCAATGATCAGATTCGGGGCCAGGAAATGGCAATGGTAATTCAAAATCCACAGAATGCTCTTAATCCAGTCTTTAAAATAGGAACTCAAATCCTTGATGTTCTATATTTTAAGTCTAAAAAACAAAAGAGTCGGAAAGAGTTAAAAAAAGAAGCCGTTCAAATTTTAAAAAAAGTTGGTATTTCAGATCCAGAATATCGATTCAACGAATACCCCCATCAATTTAGTGGCGGCATGAAACAGCGGGTAATGCTGGCTATGGCATTTATCTCAAATCCATCTCTTTTGATTGCAGACGAGCCAACAACAGCTCTGGATTTGACAGTAGAGGCCCAAATTTTAAACTTATTATCTAATCTGGTAGATGAATACAAAACATCTATACTATATATCAGTCATGATTTGGGAGTTGTTGCCGGTTTAAGTGACAGAATTGCTGTGATGTATGCTGGTGGTATAGTAGAGGTTGCTCAGACCAGAGAATTATTTGATCAACCCAATCATCCTTATACAGAGGCACTTTTAAAGTGTCTGCCGGATTATCAGCAAACAGAGGAGCTGCAGACTATTCCGGGAGAGGTTCCTGATCCCGGCAATTATCCGGAAGGCTGTAAATTTCATCCCCGCTGCAGCTATAGTTTTGATCGCTGTCGTCAGGAAGTGCCCCTGCTTAAAGAAATTGAACCAAATCATTTTTCAGCCTGTTTTTTAAATGACCGTTAAGGAGATAAAAAAATGGCTTTAGTTGAAGTTAAAAATTTAAAAAAATATTTTGTTAATAATGATGGCCTGCTTTATAAACTGGCCAATAAGGGTCCGATTAATGTCAAAGCAGTTGATGATGTAAGTTTTAAGATTGAAAAAGAAGATACTCTGGCTGTAGTTGGGGAAAGCGGCTGTGGAAAGACAACTGTGGCTCGATCTGTTTTGAGACTAATCGAACCAACTGCAGGAGAGATTCTGTATAAGGGAAAATCAATTAATGATTTTAATAAAAAGGAACTAAAAAATTTTAGGTCAGATGCCCAGATGATTCTACAGGATCCCAGGTCTTCCTTAAATCCTCGTTTTATTGTCGAAGAGATTGTTTCGGAACCATTATATATTCATGATCAAATTGATGATGATTATAATTTACTGGACCGAGTCTGGGAGCTGCTTGATATGGTGGGACTTGCTAAACGATATTCGGAACTTTTCCCCCACGAATTAAGTGGTGGTCAGGCAAGAAGAGTAGGAATAGCAAGGGCCCTTGCTTTACAGCCGGAGTTTATAGTCTGTGATGAACCAACTTCTGGTCTTGACATTTCAATAATGTCTGCTATTTTAAACCTGATGAAAAAATTGCAGCAGGAATATCAGCTGACCTATCTCTGGATTTCTCATAATTTACATGAGGTAAGATATATCAGCAATAAAGTGGCAGTAATGTATCTGGGTAAAATAGTTGAGATTACAGATACTGACACAATTTTCAATAATTCAGTCCATCCTTATACAGAGGCCCTGTTTTCTTCCTTAAGAGGAGTTAATGATGACTGGAATTATAAAGAGCGCGAGATTATAGAGGGAGAAGTACCAAGTCCGATTAATCCACCTTCTGGCTGCAGTTTTCATCCCCGGTGTAAATATAGTTTTGATAAATGTAAAAAGATTGAACCAGAACTCGAAGCAGTTGAGGCAGGTCATTTAGCTTCCTGTCATTTATATAATTAGAATTAAAGTTGAAAAGGAGATATTTTAGGTATATGAAAACTTCAAGAAAAACAGATTATGCAGTTCATGCATTGATGATATTAGCAAGAAATAAAAAGGAAGAACTATCTGTTAAAGAACTGGCAGAGATAGGAAATGTATCTTCATCTTATCTGGCTAAAGTAATGCAGAGCTTATCGGCAGCTGGAATTGTAAGTTCAGCTGAAGGGAAAAAAGGTGGCTATACTTTAAATAGAGCTGCTGAAGAGATTAACCTGGCTCAGATAGTGGAGCTTTTTGAAGCAAAAGAAAATGTTTTTGAATGTGTAGATGAAATCCGTGGCTGTAAAATTACAGATAGATGTAAGATCAATCGTGTGTTTGGGAAGGCCTATCAAAAAATGCTGGCTGAACTTGAACAGACAACTATTAAAGACATTATTAATCCTGAAATTATTTAAAAGAAAGGATTTGATATGATGGAAACTCCGAAGATCGAAATTTATACAAAAGAATGGTGTCCATACTGTAGACGTGCAAAGTCAATGCTGAAAAGTCTGGGGCTTGAATTTACTGACTATGACATAACTGATAACGAGGAACTCCAGCAGGAAATGGTAGAGCGTAGTGGCAAAGAAACTATTCCGCAAATATTTATTAATGATCAAAAAATTGGCGGTTATGATAGTCTAATTGAAAAGGTAAGTACAGGTCAGCTGGATGAGATGATTGAATTTGAAAGGCCAAACTGCAGTGAAAAAGACTGGGATGTGGCCGTGATTGGGGCTGGACCGGCTGGTATGACGGCAGCGGTTTATGCAGCTCGAAAAGGTTTGAAGGTTCTTCTGGTAGCCAGAGATATCGGAGGTCAGGTTTTAGAAACTGATACCATCGATAACTATCTGCCTGAATATGGAACCACTGGACCGGATCTGGTGCAGGACTTTTTAACTCATCTTCGTAATTATAATATAGATACCCTTTTTGGAGAAGAAATACTGGACATCAAACACGAAGAAAAAGGACATACTCTAGTTACCAAAAGTGAAAAAGAAATCGAGACTAAAGCTGTTATTATTGCTGCTGGAACCAAAAAGAGACATCTTGGAGTGCCGGGAGAACATCAGTTAAAAGATAAGGGCGTAAGTTACTGTGCTACCTGTGACGGCTTTTTATATGAAGATCAGCCGGTTGCTGTTGTTGGTGGGGGTAATTCTGGCCTGGAATCTGCTCTTGATATGGCCAAAATTGCAGCTGAAGTTTATTTAATCATTAGAGGAGAGCAGCCATCTGGCGATAAAAGTCTGCAGGATAAGGTGGATAACTCAGATAAAATAGAAATTTGCAAATCCTATGAGACGACTGAAATAAATGGCGATCACGAGGTTGAATCTGTTAAAATTAAAAATACAAATACAGGTAAAGAACTTGATCTTGCTGTTAAAGCAATTTTTATTGAGATTGGTTTAATACCAAATACAGGTTTTGTCTGTGAGCGGCTGGAGACAAATCAGAAAAACGAGATTATTATTGATAAAAATAATCAGACAAGTATAGAAGGAATTTTTGCTGCCGGTGATGTGACAGTTATTAAAGATAAACAGATTGTAATTTCTGCTGCTGAGGGAGCAAAGGCGGCTCTGAGAGCTAATGAGTATTTGAGTTAAAATTAAAAATTTGTTTTAAAAGGTTGTATTTCTTTTTACTAAATACTCGGATATTTAAATTCCGGATTAAAGATAAATGATATAGATGTATTTGATTTAACTTACGAAAACAGTATATTTTACTAAACTTAAGGTGGATTTGTATTTTCAAATTTGGAAAGGCGATAATTATCTTTGAGCAAAAAAGGAGGAAAAAATAAAATGAAAAGAAAATTAGGTTTAGCAGCAGTTATTGTTCTGGGACTTTTTTTACTAGCAGCATGTGGAGGTAATGGGGCAGATCAAAATCAGGAAGAAGCAGCTGATACGGTTACAACGGCTTCAATAGTAAGTGAAGCAGAGGAGTTCAGACAGGCTATTAGTGAGGATGGAACCTGGATAATTGCCACTCTAAATGATTTGAATTTTGATGAGGAACTTGTTGTTGAGGGAACTTTCTATAATGGTGGTGACTCGGAAAATGATATTTATCGTAAAATAGCAGCTTATGCTCAGGATGATGAACGCAATGTAACAGACAGGTATACAATTACAGCTCCTCAGATGACTATTAACAGTCCTAATACACGATTTCAGGGCGGTGTTTTTGAAGGAGATATAGTTGTAGAAGCTAATGGATTTACACTCTATGATGCAACAGTTGAAGGAAACATCTATTTTGCCAGTGAAGAATTTCAGGAATCTGCAGAGATCGCTGAAGATAGTGAAGTTACAGGTGAGATGGAAGTTCAGTAATAAGTTAAAAATTAATCTGATTTAAATATCACTACTCAAACTCCGCATTTGTAAAAGCATAATTTATAAGCGGAGTTTGAGTATTTAAAAAGGAAATTTAATCTATGGGTGCTCTTCTTTGCTGCAAATTTATCCATAGGCAATTAGTTTAGAAATACATAGTGCAAAATTACTTGTTTTAATAAATCTGAAATGTTAAAATTTTTATAAATAACAATAGATAAAATAGAAAATAAGGTTGGTGCTTACAATGAGTAGAGATTTAAGTCTTTTAACTGATTTTTATCAATTAACTATGGCCCAGGGATACTGTAAAAAGGGCAAAACAGAAAAAGCAATTTTTGACCTTTTTTACCGGGAAAATCCCTGTAATAATGGATATGCTGTTTATGCAGGTTTAGAACAGTTTGTTGAATTTGTGCAGGATTTAAAATTTAAAGAAGATGATATTCAATATTTAAGAAGTCAGGGATTTAATGAAACTTTTTTAGATTATTTGAGAAATTTTGAATTTACAGGGGATATTTATTCAGTGCCAGAAGGTAGTGTTGTTTTTCCGAATGAACCACTGCTTAAAGTAGAAGCCCCAATTTTACAGGCCCAGTTATTAGAAACTCCCCTTTTGAATTTTATTAACCATCAGGCATTAATTGCTACTAAAGCAGCCAGAATAACTGAGGCAGCTCAGGGGAAAGATGTGCTGGAGTTTGGTCTGCGTCGGGCACATGGACCTGATGCAGGAATCTATGGAGCCCGGGCTGCAGTAATTGGTGGCTGTGCTGGAACTTCCAATGTTTTAACCGGTAAGAAATTTGGAGTTAAAGTAAGTGGTACTCATGCTCACAGCTGGGTAATGAGTTTTGAAAGTGAATTAGAAGCTTTTCGGACCTATGCTGATAATTTTCCAAATAGTGCTATACTCTTAGTAGATACTTATGATACTTTAAAATCAGGTGTTCCCAATGCGATTAAAGTTTTTAAGAAGATGAAAGAGAAAGGAATCGAATCAGATCTTTTTGGAATTAGACTTGATAGTGGAGATTTAGCCTATCTTTCTAAAGAAGCCAGAAAAATGCTTGATCAGGCAGGTCTGGAAGAGGCTGTGATAGTTGCTTCTAATAATCTTGATGAAAATATTATTACATCACTAAATTTACAGGGAGCTCAGATTGATCTCTATGGTGTCGGAACTAAACTTATTACATCTTATGATTGTCCGGCCTTTGGTGCAGTATATAAGATGAGCGAATATAACGGTCAGCCTAAAATAAAACTTTCTGATAATATTAAAAAGATGACTAATCCCGGTAATAAAAAATTATTAAGAATTTACGATAAAGATTCTGGCGAAATTAGAGCTGATTTAATTAGTCTGCAGCAGGAAGAAATTAGTGAAAATCAGGATTTAACTCTTTTTGATGCCAGAGATACCTGGAAAACTACCACTTTAAAAAAAGGTAATTATCGACTTAGAGAAATGATGAAACCAATTTTTAAAAATGGAAAACTGGTCTATGATTCTCCCTCCGTAGCTGAAATTAAAGAGTATGTAGAGCAAGAAAAGGATAGTCTGGGAGAGGAATATAAGAGATTAACAAATCCTCATATTATGAAAGTAGATTTATCAGATCAATTATTTAACTTAAAATCAAAACTAATAGAAAAAAATAAAATGGATAAGTAGATTTTACCTGGTAAAATAAAATGTTAGGGGGTAAATTATGACGATTAGTAAAAAGGAAAGAGCAAAAGGTGCTTTGATGGGTGCGTTTATCGGAGAAGCTCTGGGTGTTGGCCCTCACTGGTATTATGATTTAGAAGAAATGCGCGCAGAATATGGTGAATGGATAGATGATTATACAGAACCAAAATCTGATAGATATCATGGAGAACTGGAAGCAGGAGAAATATCACAGCCGGGAATTATATTAAAGATGATGGCTGAACATTTAATTGAAAATGACGGTTATGATCAGGATGCTTTCTGTAAAATGATGGATCAAGATTTTTTGCCTGAAATTTCCGGAAAGGCGATGGCTGGTCCTGGAGGTTATACAAGTCAGTCAATGCGGCATCTCTGGCGGGCCAGAGTTGAAAAAGAACTGCCCTGGGATCAGGTAGCAGGTAATGCAGATACAACTGAATCAATTGAAAGAAATATTGCTCAGGCTATTTTCTATGCTGATGATCTTGAGTCATTAAGTTTAAATATAACGGCAAATACTGCTCTTATTCAATCTGACAATTTAATTGGATCTTTAACTGTGGCCTTCAGTTCAGTGCTGGCATTTTTGATCCAGGGGGAAAGCCTTGATCCAGAAATTTCCACTAAATTAATGCAGGCTGTTGACCAGGGAAAGCTGCCTTTTCATAAGGTAACTTCGGGTGATTTAAATCAACCTCCCAAAAATAACATGGTTAAGGAGTCAGATCTTTATGGTGAAGGAATGTTTGCATCTCCTGATGCTTTGCTTTCTCCGTCTTACATGGCTCGAGCAGCTCAGGATAAAGAAATAGTAATTGAACCAGCCTGGAAAGCCTCTATAGTTTATGGTATGCCCTGTGCTATTTACCATATGCTGCCTGCCGTTTATTATTTATCTGCAAGATTTAAAGATGATTTTGAAGCTGGAGTTCTGCATGCTTTAAATGGTGGAGGTCAGAATCAGGTAAGAACTATGCTGACAGGTGCTTTGATTGGAGCTCAAGTTGGATTTTCTAAAATTCCCAGAAGATTTATAAAGGGACTGCAGCAAAAAGACGAACTACTTGCTCTGAGTGATAAGCTGGCCAAAAAAGTATAGGAGATAGATTATCAATTTTAACAGATTACACAAAATGGATTATACAATTGTTTTTTAAAGAGCTGTTCTGTTTAATTAAGATCTTAACAGAACAGCTTTAATTATTTTCTATAGCTGCTAAATAACTTAAAGTATTTGTGATATTGATCTTCAAAAATACTATTTTTTAAGTAAACAAAATTGAATTCTCTTTTGATATTAAAATCGATAATCTTCAAATCTGAGATGAGATTATTAGCTAATTCTTTTTTTGCTGCTGCCTGATAGATAAAAGAAATTCCTCTATTCTTTGCAACCAGTTCTTTGATGGCATTAAGATTACCAATTTCTAATTTGTTAGCAAAACTTTTTTGGCTTAAATTATTGGTATAAAGAATCTGCTCTAATATTTCACGGGTTCCTGATCCGTTTTCTCGTAAAATCAGACGTGAATCCAACAAATCTTCCAGTCTAATTTTCTGCTGGCTGTATTTTGAGAGAGGGGAACAGATTCCAATAAACTTCTCATTACTGAAAAGCTGATAATCAAATTTAGACTTATCAAAAAAACCTTCTAAAAGAGCAAAATTTATTTCACCTGCTTTTAATTTATTGAGCAGAGTTTCTGTATTTTCAACCAGCATATCAAAGTTAAGCTCTGGATTTTTTTTCATAACCTGATTTAAAACATTCGGCATTACAAACTCACCGATTGTGAGAGTAGCTCCAAATTTAATGGTTTGAGTATTTGATTTTTTTTTGATAGTTTTTTCTATTTCCTTACTGTCTGCGGTCATTCTTTCGGTATATTTATATAATTTCTTTCCAGCTTCAGTGATCTCTAAACTTTTGCCGCTGTAATTAAATAACTTAACACCATAATGTTTTTCTAGATGTTGAATGTGTTGAGTTACAGTGGGTTGAGTAATATGAAGCTTAGATGCAGTCTTAGTATAATTTTTAATTCTGCAGAGCTGCAGAAAAGTCTGATGTCTGAAATCTATCATTTTATCACCTATAATTTTAATTTATTGATTTATAAAATATTATAATTTCATTTTATCGTTAATTTATTATAAAATCAAGAATGAAATCAATAAGGAGGAGATAAAATGACAGAGTCTAAAAATTATATAGCTGGAATTATCCTTACAATTTTATTAGCTTTAACTGCTAAAGCAGTAAGTACGTATATACCAATGCATTTGATTAGTGCCAGTGTTTTTGCGCTGTTACTGGGGATGTTATTAAATCCGATTATTAAAGAACTAACTTTTTTCAACAGCGGAATTAAATTTGTTTCTAAAAAAATTCTAAAAACAGCAATTGTACTGATGGGGCTTACATTAAGTTTTTCTCAGGTTTTATCAGTTGGAGGTTATTCTTTAATTGTGATGACTTTTACCTTACTGACTGCCTTTGGGGGAGGTTATATATTTGGGCGTCTGTTTAAGATGAACTGGAAACTTTCCAGTTTGATTTCTGCAGGTACTGGTGTCTGTGGAGGTTCAGCAATAGCTGCAGTGGCACCAACAATTGAAGCTCATAATAGTGATATTGCATATGCGATTTCTGCGACTTTTATTTTTGATATATTAATGGTTATTCTTTTTCCGATAGCTGGTAGATATTTTGGGATGAGTGATCTAGGTTTCGGACTCTGGGCAGGTACAGCAGTTAACGATACATCCTCTGTAGTTGCTGCAGCTTATACATTTTCTGATGCAGCAGGTGCCTTTGCAGTAATTGTAAAACTGACAAGAACTTTATCAATTGTTCCGATAGTAATGATTTTTTCTTATATAAATGCTAGAGAAAATAAGAGGCTGGGTAAAAAATCTAACAAATCAGCTAAAGTGATTAAGATTAAAAACATTTTTCCCTATTTTATTCTGCTTTTTTTAATGATGGTTGCGGTTAAAAGCACAGGTATTGTTTCATCTGATTTAAGCAGTAATATTGCTGCTGTTTCAAAATTTATGATGGTAATGGCTCTAGGTGCAATTGGCTTAAAAACAAATTTTAAGGAAATTTCTGATTCTGGTATCAAACCATTATTACACGGTCTTATAATTTCAACACTGGTAGTAATAGTTTCCTTTACGGTCCAGCTTTTTATCGGTCAGTTTTAAGCATTTAATTTTAGCAGTTTATATGTTAAGCTTAAGCTAAAGGAAGTGATTATTAATATGGAAAACATAAAATTTAAAGCACTCGAAGTCAGCGAAGTTGAAGGCGAATTTAAAAGAAAAATTATAGAAAAAGAAATTAGTGATTTACCCGAAGGTGATCTGATAATCAACGTTAAATACTCTTCTTTAAATTACAAGGATGCTCTTTCTTCAAATGGTAATAAAGGGGTTACCAGAGAATATCCCCATACTCCAGGTGTTGATGCGGCAGGCATAGTTGTGGAAGATCAGAGTGGGACTTATAGCAAAGGTGATGAGGTCATAGTTACTGGTTATGATTTAGGAATGAATACTGATGGTGGATTAGAAGAATATATTCGAATACCGGCAGAATGGGCTGTGAAATTACCGGAGAATTTATCTTTAAGAGAAAGTATGATTTATGGTACAGCTGGTTTTACAGCTGCTCTTTCAGTTTATAAACTCAGAGAGGCAGATATTGATCAAGGTAATATTTTAGTTACTGGTGCTTCGGGAGGGGTTGGCAGCTTTGCCTCTGCTATTTTAGCAAAGTTAGATTATAATGTTACAGCTGCTACTGGTAAAACTGAAGCAAAGGCTTATTTTAATAATTTGGGAGTTCATAATATTATTGACAGGAAAGAAGTTGATGATGATTCTGGAAAAATGCTCTTAAAAGAAAAATGGGATGGAGTAATTGATACTGTAGGTGGAAATATGCTGTCTACTGCTATTAAATCAACCAGCTATGATGGAGCTGTAACCTGCTGTGGAAATATAGCCTCTGCAAAATTGAATCTAAATGTTTATCCCTTTATCTTGAGAGGTGTCAGCCTGATCGGTATAGATTCAGTTCAGTGTAAGAGAAATTTAAGGGAAGAAGTCTGGCAAAAAATTGCTTCTGACTGGAAGCTTGATCAAATTGATGAATTTTCAAAAGAAATTGGTTTAGACGGCTTAGATGAACAGATTGAAACAATGCTGGCAGGAAATTCTAAAGGAAGAATTCTTGTTAAATTATAAATTAAGATAAACTTAATAATCAATTTTAAAAGAGTGGCTGCATCAACAGCTGCTCTTTTTTATTGAAATAATTATATAATCATTTTAAAAAATTCATATTCTCTTCATATTTATATTCTATAATAAACTTAGATTAGAATTGAGAAGACAGCAATTGTTTAATATCTAACAATTACGATATTGTTATTGACAGGAACAATCCTGAGTGTTATACTATGTTTAAGATACCTAATAGGGGTATATTTGGGGATGAATTTGAGTTTCAAAGGAGGCCAATTTAATGAAAAAATATTTAATTATTACTTTAATTATTTTAACAATTATTGCTGCAGGAGCTAATTTAACTTTTGCTCAACCCGGTCCAGGAATGATGGGACCCGGGATGATGGGTCCTGGAATGATGGAATCAGTTGACAGTGAATATGAATTTTTAGTTAAAATGATACCTCACCATGAGGAAGCAGTTGCTAATGCAGAAATTTTAAGAGAAAATACTAATAGAGATAGAATGAGGAAATTTGCTGAAGATATTATAGAAGTCCAGACTCAGGAAATTGAAGAGATGGAAAAATATCTGGCTGAATGGTATCCAGATAGAAGCAATAATTATCAGTATCAACCAATGATGGGGAATTACGAAGGTTTAGCTGGAGAAGAACTTGATCGCGCTTTTTTAGAAGATATGATTTTTCATCACATGGGAGCAGTAATGATGTCACAGCAGTTAATTGTTCAGGGACTGGATGAACATCGCGAAGTATATTTACTTGCTCAAAGTATTAGAGATAGTCAGCGCGAAGAAATCTTTATGATGAGAGACTGGTTAAATAACTGGTATTAGTAAATATTGATATTACTAAATAAAATTTTTTAAAAGAGGGGGAATTATTATGATGGGTTTTGGCCCTGGAATGATGGGTGGAGGATTTTCGTTTATTTTCTGGATAGTAATTATTGGAGTTGTTTACTACTTTTTTAAAGAATATAATAGAAATAACCACCACAGAAAGGACAATCGTAGACACGGTGATCACAGATCGGGTGGCCCGGGTTATAAAGATCGAAGCCGATTTGATAATGGGAAAATAATTGAACATCAACAGAATGGAAAAAGTGCTGAGGAAATAGCAAGACAGCGCTATGCAAAAGGTGAAATTTCAAAAGAAGAATTAAGAGAAATTCTGGATAATTTAAACAACTAACTCTAAGATAAATGATATTAAAAAATTTAAAGGGGGAAAATCATGAGTGAATATGGAATCCAAAGAACAGTTAAACTTTCTTATCAGGAAACCATTGATAAGGCAAAAGAAGAACTAAAAAAGGAAGGTTTTGGGGTTCTAACTGAGCTTGACATGAAAAAAATATTTAAAGAAAAGCTGGATAAAGAGATGAATAATTATATAATACTTGAAGCCTGTAATCCTGCTTTTGCCTTTGAAGGAATAGCAGAAGAGCCTGGGCTCGGTCTTTTACTTCCCTGTAATGTGATAGTTTATGAAACTGAGAATCAGGAAGTTAAAGTAGCAGCGGTTGACCCCGAAAAAGCACTTGGAATGTCAGCAAACAAAAGAGTAAATGAAATTGCACAGGAAATTAAAGCACGGTTAGAACGAGTTATAGAGAATGTTTAAATATTATAAATTCAATAATTATGCTTCAAAAATTTGACAAAGTGAAAATTAAGTGATAATCTATATAATCAAATAATAGTAAAATTGAAATTCAATTAAAATTTAATAATTCATCAAGAGTGGTGGAGGGACTGGCCCTTTGAAACCCGGCAACCTACCTATAAGGTAAGGTGCTAAATCCTGCATTTCAAAGAAATGATAGATGAGAGGAATTTAAAAGCCCTCTCACGAGGGTTTATTTTTTTACCACTTTTGCAGTTATTAATGTAGAAGTGGTTTTTTGTTTTCAAGTAGATTATAATTGATTTTTGTTGGCACTAATATTTGCGCAAACTAATTCTATAAGGGGAGGTGATAAGTTTAAGCGGTGGATCAGACTGAAGATTATTGATTGAGAATTAAAAAATAAATTTAAAATATTTTAAAAAAGTAGAGGAGAATTTAATTATGAAAAAAACAATAAAATCAATTTTTATTAGCAGTGGAGTAGTTTTAGCAGTGACTTTATACTTGTTTTTAGCAGCAAATACAGCAGTGGCGGCAGATCCAGTTTTAAAAGTTGGGGCAACTGCTGGCCCGTTTGCTCAGATTCTGGAGGCTGTAAAACCCGTTTTAGCAGAAGATGGTGTCGAACTGGAAATTATTGAATTTAGTGATTATGTAACTCCCAATTTAGCACTTGAAGATGGTAGTTTAGATGCAAATACATTTCAGCATATTCCTTATTTTGAACGCTTTACATCAGATCGTGATTTAGATTTAGTTTCAGTCGCCAAAACTATTATTATCCCAATTGCAATTTATTCTGATAAATACGAATCATTGAGTGAGTTACCGGCTGGTTCTACAATAGCAATTCCCAATGATCCAACAAATGGCGGCAGAGCCTTACTATTATTTGAAAAAGCAGGACTAATCGAATTAGATGAGTCAGCAGGAATATCAGCTACTATTATGGATATTACTTCTAATCCTAAAAATCTGGAATTCCATGAGGTTGAGGCTGCACAAACAGCGAGAGTCATCCCAGATGTAGCAGCAGCGGCAGTTAACTCCAATTATGCACTGGAATTAGGCATGAACCCCAGAGAAGATTCGATCTATATTGAAGATGAAGATTCACCTTATGTCTGCATAGTGGCAGTAAGACCTGAGGATAAAAATGATCCCTTAATTGAAAAATTCATAGCTGCCTATCAGTCTGAAACAGTAAGGAATTTCATTAACGAAAAATTTAATGGTTCTGTGATACCTGCCTTTTAGGCTTGAAATTATAAACAACAAATTAAGTGAACAACTCAAATCAAAATGAACTATAATTAAGGAGCTGCAATTATGCCAGAATTAAATTCAAAGATAAATAGCTTTAGTGATTCAGTTATTAGAAGAATGACCCGAATAGCCAATAAATATAATGCAATAAACTTGTCCCAGGGCTTTCCTGATTTTGACCCGCCAGCTGAATTAAAAGAGTCATTAAAAGAAGTCGCAGCAGGAAGTATTCATCAGTATGCGGTTACCTGGGGCGCAGCAAATTTTAGAGAAGCCCTGGCCAGAAAGCAGTCTAAATTTATGGGCTTAGAGATTGATCCCGAACAAGAAGTAGTTGTAACCTGTGGCAGTACAGAAGCGATGATGGTAGCAATGATGACAGTCTGCAGCCCTGGAGATAAAGTAGTTGTTTTTTCTCCTTTTTATGAAAATTATGCTGCAGATGCTATCCTTTCAGGCGCTGAACCTATTTATGTCAATTTACAGCCACCTGAGTTTAATTTTGATCCAGCAGAATTAGAGCAGGCTTTAAAAGAGGGAGTTAAAGCTCTAATTCTCTGTAATCCTTCTAATCCAAGTGGAAAGGTCTTCAGCCGCTCCGAGTTAGAAACAATTGCTAAATTGGTAGAAAAATATGATGCTTTTGTGATCACTGATGAGGTGTATGAACATATTGTCTATTCACCCCATCAGCACACATATTTTGCTTCACTGCCGGGAATGTTTAAAAGAACAATTTCCTGCAGCTCACTATCTAAGACTTATTCCATAACCGGCTGGAGACTTGGTTATTTAATAGCTCCAGCAGAAATAATTAATGGTGCCAGACAGATTCATGACTTTTTAACCGTTGGCGCTGCAGCCCCACTCCAAGAAGCAGCTGTCACGGCACTTAATTTTGAGGATCAGTATTATCAGAAATTGGAAAAGAGATATGAAGAAAAAAGAGATCTTTTCCTGGCAGGTTTGGATGAGATAGGTCTTAAATATACTAAGCCTCAGGGAGCATATTATATCATGGTAGATATCAGTGAATTCAATTTTGAAGATGATCTTGAATTCTGTGAGTGGATGATCAAAGAAATCGGAGTTGCAGCAGTACCGGGCTCCAGTTTTTTTAAAAAAGATATTAATCATTTAATACGTTTTCATTTTGCCAAAAAAGAAGAAACTTTAAAAGAAGCTTTAAAGCGGCTGGAAAAACTGCCGGAAAAGGCAAAAATGAGAAAAATTTAATTTAAAATTAAAAAGAAAAGGAAGTGTTTGAGAGATATGCATTTAGTAATGGGTTCTCCAAATAGATACATGCAGGAAAAAAATATTTTAGCAGAAGCAGGTCAACATATTGCGCCTCTGGGTAAAAAAGCTTTACTTGTAGGAGATGAGACCACATTAGAGGTGGTTAGAGAAAAGATGAATAAGAGTTTAAAGGAAAGTGAGATTGAATTTAGAGAAGAAATTTTTGGAGGTGAGGTGACAAAAAAGGAAGCTCACAGAATAGCTGCTTTACTTGAAAAGGATAATTTTGATTTAATTATAGGTATCGGTGGTGGGAAAGCAATTGATACGGCAAAAGCAGCGGCAGCTTATTCTGATCGCAAACTAATAACTATTCCAACCATTGCCTCAAACTGTGCTGCCTGGACTCCGCTGTCTGTTTTTTATGACCAGCAGGGAACTTTTGAGGAATATATTATTTTTCAATATAGTCCTGTTTTAGTACTGGTAGATACTGAAATTATTGCTGATTCCCCCTTAAATTATTTTAAAGCCGGAATTGCAGATACAGTGGTTAAGTTTTATGAAGCGCGAGCTTCTGCTGCCAATAAAGAGAAAAATGCTCCTACCAGAGCCGCTTTAAAAGTTGCTGAAGAATGTAAGGATGTTTTGTTTGAATTTGGAGTTCAGGCAGCAGCTGATCTGGAAAACAAAAAAGCTACTAAAGCAGTCGAAAAAACTGTTGATAGTATAATTGCTCTGGGAGGAATGGTAGGTGGAATTGGTGGTGATAACTGCCGGATTGCTGGAGCTCATGCTGTGCACAATGGTTTAACAGTTCTTCCAGAAACACATGATCTTTTACACGGAGAAAAAGTAGCCTTCGGGAATCTGGTTCAGCTGGAACTGGAAAAAAATGAGGCTGAGTTTGATGAACTATTGTCTTTGCTGAATAAATTGGACCAACCAGTAACCCTGGCTCAACTTGGTTTAGATAGGGTAACAGATAGTGACTTAGCCAGAGTGGCTGCTAAAAGCTGTAGCTCGGAAGAATCTATTCATAATCTACCTTTTAAAATAACAGAAGCGGCTGTTTTAGAAGCTATTAAAAATGTTGATTCTAAGGCTAAAGAATATCTCAGTCAATTAGGATAAAACTTTTTGTTAAAAATGATAACCTTCCTGCTCTAAATTGATGGTTTAATTAATATTCTTTATTGAATTGCTTGTTTTATTACAGCTAAAATGTTAAAATTTGATAGATGAGAAAAAGAAATAAATAATTAAATTTTTAGATACAGGAAGGTGCAAAAATGAAGGATAAGTTTATTAGTGATTTAAAAAAGACAGGTAAAAAAGGAATAGAAGAACTGTTAATATATTTAGAAGAAATTGATTTTTATAAAAAGCCGGCCAGCATCAGGCACCATTTAAATGTTACCGGTGGTCTGTTAGAACACACAGAAAATGTTAAAAGAGAGTATTTAAAACTTAATCAGGAAATTAATGCAGGTATTCCCCGGCATAATATTATTCTACAGGCCTCACTCCATGATCTGGAAAAATGTTTTGCCTATACCTCAGAGATGCAGCATACCATAACTCCAGGTCAGAACAACTTTTTGAGAAGCCTGGTCAGAGATAATATGGATCTTTACAATACTTATGGACTGGATAAATATGTAGAAGATAAGGAATTTATTATTTCTAAAGAGTATGCCAGCGACTTAATCAAGTGGTTTAAAGATGGCAGAAATATAGCTCCTCCGGATGTGAATAGTGATTGGAACTATAATGAAAATAATTTGCCTTTAAATCATTCGATGCGTTCAATTCTGGAGGCAACCAGGTTTATTGAACTGGAAGAGAGAGATATACTTGCGATTACCTATCATATGGGACCTTATGGCCCTTTTGATGAACGTAAACGCTCTAAAGCAGAAGAACTATACCCTGATGTAAGACTGCTGCATCTGGCTGATTCTATAGCCACTAAAAAAGAAGATATTGAAGAGTCTTTAAATAATGATTAGTTTTTAGTAGACGAACTAAGGAGCTAAAACAGATGAAGAATAATTTTGCATATTATGATTCCCCGATTGGTTTAGTTGAGATTCAGGCTGATAAGGAAAAAATAGTTAGCTTAGATTTTAAAGAAGAGAAGCGCTACCAGGAGGTTGCTAATCCAGTTCTATTGACCGCAAAAAAACAACTGGATGAATACTTTAAAGGAGAGCGAAAAATATTTGAGCTGCCACTGGAAATTGAAGGCACAGAGTTTCAGGAAAGTGTCTGGCAGCAATTATTAGAAATTCCTTATGGTAATACCTTTTCTTATAAAGAAGTTGCAGAAGCAATTGGCAATAATAAAGCCTATAGAGCAGTTGGAAATGCGAATAATAAAAATAGAATCCCAATAATTATTCCCTGCCACAGGGTGACAGCAAGTAATGGAAAACTTGGCGGCTATGGTGGAGGAATCTGGCGTAAAAAATGGCTGCTGCAGCATGAAAAAGATAATTTATAAATTTTAAGTAGAGTTTAATCGGTTTAATAATTTACTAAAAATCTCAGCCGGGGCAGTTAAACTTATGTATTAATTGTGAAGCTGAGATTTTAATTTGAGAATTGAATTCAGAAAATTATTTTAATTATTGTTGTGAAAGTAAAAAGAATCCAGCAATTTATTAATATTGGTAAAATTTGAAGGATAAGACTAATGTTTGTTGAATATATAAATTAAGTTATTTATGTTAGGAGAGATTAATAATGGCCAGAAGAGAAGTGTTAATGATTGGTAATCCTAAATTACGGGAAGAATCAGCTAATATAACTAATTTTGATAACCTGTTAAAAGAAGTTGTGCAAGATTTGAAGGATACATTATCTTATCTTCAAAAAGAAAAAAATATTGGCAGAGCTCTAGCTGCTCCCCAAATAAGTTATCTAAAAAAAGCAATTTACTATAATTCAAATGGGGAAGAGATAGTTATGGTTAATCCAAAAATTATCTGGAAGAGTGAAGAAATGTTTGATGTCTGGGATAGCTGCTTTAGTTTTGAGGTTGCCTTTTTTGTTAAAATTAAGAGGTATAAGAAAATAAAAGTAAGATATCAAAATGAAGATGGAAAAGAAGTAGTTCAGCAATTTGATGATGATTTGTCAGAACTATTTCAACACGAAATCGATCATCTTTATGGTAAACTAGCAACTGATTATTTAATTGATAGTGAAAATATTATAATGAGAAGCGAATGGGAAAAAAGATATAAATAAATATGAAAATCTGCCTGATATTATAAATCAGTTAATATTGGAAAAAAGTTTAGATTTACTTAATGAAAAATATTCGATAAGGTTAATTGCATTATGATTTAAGTTTCTTCAAAAAGCTATGAACATTTATTGAAAAACGAGTTATGCGACATAGCACAAAATGTTCATGATGAGGAGGAAATAATGAACTCATTCATCAAAAATATTAATGATATACAGCCAAGTCAACTTTATATAAACAGAGAAAAATTATTTGCAGTTGAAAAATACTTAAATTCAATATCTTTAAATGATCTTGAACCTTTACCCATTAAAAAAATTGGTAAAAGAATCTTTTTTACTGATGGTCACACTAGGGCTTTTGTGTTATCTAAAAGAAGAAAAAAGAAAATTAAAGTTTATTGGGATGAAGATGATCTTGACTGGATAGAATATTTTATTTGTTTAAACTGGTGTGATAAAGAAGATATTAAACAAATTCAAGATCTTAATAATAGAATCATATCTGATTCAAACTATCAAAAATTATGGTTAGAGAAATGTAAACAAATGAATAAAAATCTTAAGACCAATTTAGATCAATTTATTATGATAAAACACATATCAGATATTCAAGAAAAGATAAGTATTTCTAAGTTAATATTAAAAGATATGTTTAAATGCTCTGATAAATCAGGAAAAATAAAAAAATATATTAATGAAATTAAAGATAAATATTTTATTGCTTCTTATATTGGAAACATACCTTTTGGATTTCTATCAATAAAAGAGAAAAATTATTTCACTAGTGAAATTTATATTATGGGTATTTTAAAAGAATTTAAGGGAAGAAATCTAGATGAAAAACTCATTAAAAAAGCAACTGAAATTTTAAATAAAAAAATTAATTTATTAAAATAAAAATCTGTGCTACGATCGCATAACATGGAATTGGCGTCATGCCTTCTGTCATAAAGCTTGCAATCTAACCAATCACGGGTATGAAAAAGCAAGCTTTACGCCAGTTCCTATGGAATCAGGCACGAGCGCAAATCCCAGTAACGTTATGCGAAAGGCTAAGAAGGTGATTTAAATCAAAACAATGGTTATTATAATTATTATGGATTGATAGGTAATTATGAAAGTTTGGAAGAATTCTTTAATATATCACTCAAAATATTATATAAATGGTTAAATAGAAGAAGCCAGCGAAAAAGTATGAACTGGGATAAATTTGAAGAAGTTATAGGATGGTATAATATCTGTAGACCGAGAATAGTTGAGAGGATAAATAGACAGTTAAGGTTTAACTTTGCCAGATAACGGATGTGAATATTACTGAAGAGCTCAGTGCGGTAATTCTGCATGCTAAGATCTGTGCGGGGGTGAGCAGGTAACTGCTAATCCTACCGTGACTACGAAATGGAAGCTAAATTGGTGGAAAAATGTATTGAAAAAGAATAATTGATACTACATTGGATTAAGGAGTGTTTACATATGGAAAACGAAGAAACATTAATTCACGATTTTGATTCAAACTTGATTTGTGATTATTTTGGAAGATTGGAACGGCAGGGACCTGGTAGCACTGAATCTACCATTAGGGCATTAAGTTTTATTGACAATTTTTCAAATGAACTAAAAATTGCGGATTTTGGTTGTGGAACAGGCGGTCAAACAATGACTCTTGCACAAAATACAAAAGGAACCATTACTGGGCTTGATATTTTTCCCGATTTTATTGGAAAATTTAATACAAACGCTGAAAAGATCGATTTGCAGAATAAGGTAAAAGGCATTGTCGGTTCAATGGATAATTTACCGTTTCAAAATGAAGAATTTGATGTTATATGGTCTGAAGGTGCTATTGCCAATATAGGTTTTAAAAAAGGCTTGAATTATTGGAAAGGCTTTCTAAAAAAAGACGGCTATATTGCTGTAACATATGAGTCATGGTTTACCGATGAACGACCTACTGAAATTGAAAATTTTTGGGTTGATGCTGTTCCTGAAATAGGTACAATAGGGCATAATATTTCAATAATGCAAAAAGCCGGTTATAGTCTTGTTGCCGCATTTACATTGCCTGAAAAATGTTGGACGGATAATTATTTTATTCCACAAAAATCAATACAAGAAACATTTTTGGAAAAAAATGCTGGAAATAAAGCCGCAGAGGCTTTTGTTGAATATATGAAGTATGAAGCGAAGTTATATTCAAAATACAAAAAGTATTATGGATATGTTTTTTATATTGGTAAAAAAATATAAAAAATGAAGTACGCCGCCACTTCGGATAACAATATATTGCCGACTCTATTCCTGGCGTCATTTCGTCCAAATCCATCAAACCAAGACTAAGGGTTGCTGGACTTCGGAAATACGGTTACGTTGGGTGACATTTGCCGATTAGTAGATTGCGAAACAAAAAACCTTCTGATTAATGAACTCAAAAGGTTTATCATTCTATTGAATTTGTATTATTTTTAAGACATAACGTTAGTTCTTTTTTCGATAACTGGCCAGAAGCTACCTTAATCATCATTTTATAGGCATCTTTCTCAGAAGCTGTAATTTCTAGACCATTTTTTTGTAAAAAAGTATCCATAGCTACAAAAGCTATTCTTTTATTTCCATCAATAAATGGATGGTTATTACAGAGATGATAGCCATAAGCTGCTGCCATTTTTAACAATGAATCGTGTAAATATTCCCCCTGGTAAGTTGCTTTAGGCTGTTCAAGAGCTGAATCTAATAAATTTTTATCTCTAATACCAAAACTACCACCATAAATTTTAACAAGTTGTTCATGGAAAAAAAGAATTATGTCTTTAGGTATAAATTTAATATCATTCATTTAGCTAATTCCTTAAGAGTATTTTTGTATTTTTGGTTAGTCTTATCAAAAGCTTTAGCCCAATCTTCAAATTCTGGATTAAAAGGGGTTACTGTAAAACCATCTTCATTTTCAATGATATGAAGTTCTTCCCCTTCTTTAAGATTATATTTTTCTTTAAGCTCTTTAGGAATAGTAAAGCCATAGCTGTTACCAACTTTTCTTAATTTTATAGTTTTCATAGTTTATCACCTCAAATATATTATAACATTTGTATTACTGAAAAGAAAGCAGGTAAAAGAAAAAAAATAAGTAATTATATAAAGAGAAGGTCAAAAGAAGCAAACAATCAGATAACATGGGATTGGTGTCATGCCTTCTGTCATAAAACTTGAAATATTAAGCAGCAAGAAATATTAAGGCAAGCTTTACGCCAGTTCCTACTTAACCAGGTGCGAGCGCAAATCCCAGGAACGTTATATGACATTTATCAAATTAAATATATATATATAATATTGATAGGTAGTCTTATATGTTTAGGAGGAATCTTATTAATGAACTTTGAGAATAATCAGTTTGAATTTATTTCATCAGATTCTAAATGGTATAGCCAAGTAGTGAAACTTAGATATGAAAGTTTTTTTAAACCTTTAGAATTACCTATGGATATTATGTTTGATCAAAATGAAGAGAATAGTATTCATTTAGTTTGTGTTAATGGAAAGAGGTTGCTTGGTTATGGGAGACTAACAATAAGTCAAGAAATTAGTCAAATATCTCAGATGGTTGTTAATTCTTCTGTAAGAGGTAATGGGATAGGAACTGAAATTATGAAAAAAATTATTGATAAAGCAATACAAAAGAACAGCGAAAAGATTTATTTAAATGCTAGATTAAATGCTATTGATTTTTATAGAAAATTTGATTTTAAAACAGTAGGCGAAGTCTTTCCTTCTTTTAAAACAAAAATACCCCATCAAAGAATGGAAAAGTCATGTAAATAATAATGGACTTTATAAATATTCGCGTAATCCTATGTACCTAGCTTTCTTTTTATATTTTTTAGGTTGTAGTTTTTTAATAAATTCACTTTTTTATTTTATAATATTACTTATATTTCAAATTTTAGTTCATTATCTTATATTATCAGAAGAAAGATGGTGTATTAAAGAGTTTGGAGAGGAATACAAAAAGTACAAGAAAAAAGTTAGACGGTATATTTAAGTTGGAGACCGTGCTACTTTTTATAACATAGCATCTCCGTGACGGCTAAAGAATAGCACAGCAAGAGCTTCTTTTACATTAACATTAACTAAATTTGGGGGATAATATGCAGAAAATAACTAAAAACTTTGTAAAAAAATCTTTTGAAAAAGCTACAGAAAACTATAGTAATGCGATTGAAAATATTGGGTTGTGGGAATCCGAGAAATATGTAATCAATAAATATTTTGATAAAAATAAATCAATGTTAGATGTCGGTTGTGGAGCAGTGTTTTTTGCAAGTTAAAATTCCCGGTTTTTGCAAAGTTTTTTTCACAGCCACCCAATAGGGAAAAATTAAAGTGAATTTTGGGCTCCTTTCA
>NZ_QLME01000023.1 GCF_003259895.1 Halanaerobium saccharolyticum
AATCCCAATTATAAGGAGTTTTTCTATTTTAAGCAAGTATTTTCGCTGAAAATAGAACTTGACTTTTCTTAAATATTTTTATGCAATGCTAGTGAAAAAATTTGATTACAGCTATCTAAGATTAACTGGAATGTTATCATGAACTAAAGAAAATAATAAATCTATAAAATCCGTAAGAACTCGCAGTACACCTTCTAAACTTTCTATTTCTTCAATATCTGCTATACTGTCATCTTTGAGAACAAAGCGTAATCTTGTCATACAATTTGTAACACTCGAGACATTATCTGCTCCTTCCCCAATAATTCTTTTGCTACTTTAGCATGATCTAACCCACACTTATCCCTCCTTATTTTTTACTTTGTATTTTAGACATCTATGTGAAGGTACCGGTACCTAATCACCATTATAATGAATTAACATCGTTTAAACGCTGTAAATGAATCGTCATATATCCTTTTTCTGCTTCACTAATTTCTAAATCCAATTCTGATTTAATCTTTTCTGATAATTTATCGGAAACTGAATATGCTTGATTAAACTCACTCTTGATACTTTCTATGAGAGGGTTCTGCACATCAATATTATTATTTACTCTTTCAATGCTAAAATGAAGATGATTAACTAATCTGATATAATTTGAATCTCCTGGATCAAGTTCTATATTTAATTCGTCCTGAATAATATCTATTAGTTCATTAATCAAACTCACATTTCGATAAGTATTTCGCACATTGGTATTTTCCCGGGCTGCATAAAAATGCATGGTTATAAAGCCAATTTCATCTTCAGGTAGTTTGGTATCTAATTTATTATTTAAAATCTCTAATGCTTTAACTGCAACTTTATACTCATCTTTATATAAGATCTTTATTTCCTCCAGAAATGGAAACTCAATCACCATATCTGATTCCATTCTTTCTCTGGCAAAGCTTACATGGTCAGTAAGTGCAATATGAATATGCTGATTTAGCTGCCCTAAATTTTCTTCAGCAATCGAAATGATTTCCTCACAGACTCTAATTATTTCTCCATCCATTTCATCAATTAAACTGAAGTATTCTTTTTCAAACTTTTCGCCATAGGTTACAAAAGATTTTTCAATCTTTTCAGGATCTAGTTTTATTGCTGCTCCCTCTTTTTTACCAAAGGCAATACCTTTGCCAACTAAAACCTCTTCTTTTTTGTTATCTTTTCGTTTAACTAAAATCACATTATTATTAAATGCTTTAACTACAGTGCACTTAATCTTTTTAGTCATCTATTTACCTCCTAAAAATCCTGAGAAAAAATAAAAATATATAAAAAAAACCAGAAAAGAGGGTATAGAAAACCCTACTTTTCTGGTTTATGCCTGCCGAACAGTAACACGCCATCACTATATTAAATTTATTTAGGCTTTGATTTTGAATTTATTGATTATAATTTTATATTATTTTCATAATATTGTCAAGGATTTAACTGCAGATAATTTTACAGCTAGAATTATAATATTTAATTTTCTAGGCAATAATTTCTCCCTTAAATAATAAATTTTATTCAACATTATCCAGCCAAAAAATCAATTTAAGTTTAAATTAAAATTTAATTTATTTTTCTCTGCAGTTGTGCTATGATAAGAACAAATAGAGTTATATCAAGCTTAAAATAGATCTTTTAAATCATAAACAATACCGAGGAGGAAAAATATGTTGTTTGATTATCATCTGCACTCCCAATTTTCTGCTGACTCAGAGATGACAATGGATCAGCTCTGTCAGGCAGCTGTTAAACTGGGTCTGGACGAAATAGCAATTACCGACCACCATGACATTGATTATCAGGATGATACAATTGAATTTTTAATAGACAAAAAAGAATATTTAAAAGAAATAGAAAAGTTTCAGCAAAAATACAAAAAACAGATTAAAATTAAAAAAGGAATAGAAATAGGTCTACAGCCACATATATATAAAGAATGCAGGAAGTATATCTCAGATGATTTTGATTTTGTAATCGGCTCTTTTCATACTGCTGAACATGCTGATTTATATAATGGAGATTTTTTTGCAGGCTACAGCCAGTGGGAAGCTTATATTCAGTATCTTAAGTCTGTGCTTGAGGTAGTCCAGAATTATGATGACTACAGTGTAATCGGCCATCTTGACATTATCCGCCGCTATGGAGATTTCGAAACTCAACCGGAACTGCTGAAAAATAAGGAGGCTTTCGATTTGATAAAACAAATATTGAAAGTAATAATAAACAAAAATCGGGGTTTAGAGGTTAATACTTCTGGTTATCGAATTGATGGTAAAAATCCACTCCCCAGCTTTGAAATTTTAAAGTTATATCATCAGCTCGGTGGTGAAATTCTAACTATTGGTTCTGACAGCCACAACATAGAGGACATAACTAAAAAATTTGATTATACAATTTCCAGGCTTAAAGAAATTGGGTTTAATCAGCTCACAACTTTTGCCCATCTGGAACCAAAATTTCATAAAATATAACAGCAATTAAAAAAATATTTAAGAACAAAAAATGCAGGAGACCTAAAGTTCTCCTGCGATTACTTTTAATAATTCTGCTGTATCTTCTGGATTTTTAAGATAATATTCTGCCTCTGTATTTAGGTCATCCTCGTTCTGAACATAAATAGTAATCCCATCTTTTATAACTTCAAAAGCATCCTCATCTGTCCGGTCATCACCAATATAAATCCTTAAAATATTATCTATCTCTAAATTTTTTCTGATCTGATCACTAATATAATTGATTGCCTTTCCTTTGTCCCAGCCTACCGGCCTGATTTCAATCAATTTTCTACCGGAAAGGACCTGATAAGCCGTATTTTCAAATAAGGCCTGAAGCTTTTTTTCTTCTGCTGACTGCTCATTTTCGGATTCAAAGTGCAGGGCCAGCCCAAAGCCTTTATCTTCCACACGGACACCATCTAACTTTGAATATTTTTCTCTGCTCTTTTGATAATTTTTCCTGCTTAAAACATCAAGCTCTTGCTTCTGATGAGGATAAATTACGCCCTTTGTAAAAGACATCTCTATTTCTAAACCATGACTGCCCGCATAATGACAGCGGTTTAAATCAATCATCTTTTTCAATTCACTTAATTTTCTCCCGGAAACCAGACTCAAATGATACTTCTGGCTTTTTTCTAATTTTTTTAAACTGCTTTCTGCCTCCGGTAAAGCAAAAGCAGAAAGAGGATCAACTTTAAAAGGAGCCAGGGTTCCATCATAATCGAGAAAAAGGAAGATATTTTCTACCCTGGCTAAGCTATTTTTTATTTTATTCAAATTCTGCTCGTCCAGAACATAGCTATTATTCATAACTATCAAGCCACTTTTCAAGGAAAGTGTCCCGCCACCAGTTAATATCATATTCTTTAAGGTCAGCTTGAGCCTTTTTTAGTCGCTCTTTCTTCTCTGATTCGGGCATTTCAAGCCCCTGATAAATACTATCTGCTACTGCTTCCACATCATAGGGATTAACTTTAATTGCACTGTCTAAATATTCCGCTGCACCTGCAAACTCGGACAGCAGCAGCACTCCAGAATCCTGAACTGCAAGATATTCTTTAGCCACCAGGTTCATGCCATCAATTGAAGCAGTAATTAATGCTAAATCTGCTACTTTATAATACGGCAGCAGCTCTTCCTGTGGGACCGAACCATAAAAATATTTAACAGGCTGCCAGCGATCTTTCTGATATTTACCGTTGATTTCTGCAACTTTTTTCTCTATCCTTTCTTTCATCTGCTGATATTCTTCAATTCCAGTTCGACTGGGAGCCACCCGCTGGACAAAAGTTACCCTGCACTGATATTCGGGATATTTTTCAAAAAATCTATCAATGCCTTCCAGTCTTTCTTCTATTCCTTTAGTATAATCCAGTCTATCAACTGCAAACACTAGCTTTTCTGCAGAATACTCTTGCTTAATATTTCTGGCTTTTTCAAGATATTCTTCGTCCTCTGCAAGCTGATGGAAACGATGATAATCAATACCCAGGGGAATGCTCTCTACTCTAGTTTTTGATCCTTGATAATAAATTTCTCTGGTAGAAAAGTTAACATCTGCTCCCAACTTTTTAGCACAGTCGATAAAGTTGTAGACAAAAGAATCGGTATGAAAAGCCAGAAAGTCAGCTGCCAGCATCCCTTCTAAAATTTCCTCCCGCCAGGGAATAGTTCTAAAAGCCTCCCAGGCAGGCCAGGGTATGTGCCAAAAGAGTGATGTCTTAGCACTACTTTCTGCCAGCAATCCAGGCAATAGGGCCAGATGATAATCATGAATCCAGACTAAATCATCTTCCTGCAGCTCTTCCTTAACACTATCAGCATACTTTTGATTTACTTTTTTATAACTCTGCCAGTATTCTTTTTTATAATTAGCCTTTGAAATAAAGGTATGGCTAATCGGCCACATTACCTCATTGGAAAACCCGTAATAAAAGCCATTTTTTTCTTCTTCACTCAACTGAATTCTCTTTAATGTATAACCATTCTCATCAGGTACCTTAACTTTATTTTCCTGATTAACTACTTTAAAATCTGCTTCGCCTCGTCCCCAGGCAATCCAGAGTCCATTGTCTTCCTGCATCATGGGGTCCAGGCCGGTTGTTAATCCTCCTGCAAGTTTTTCCTGTTTTATTTCCTGGTTCTGATTTACATGTTTATATGGTTCACCATTGGAAACAAGAACAAGTCTTTTCTGCTTCAATTCTGCTTCCATAATTATTACCTCCTGTTTTGTAAACTTATCCATTCTCCTATGTATAACATAACAAATATTAGAGGCAATTAAAGTAATTATTTAACAAACTCGAGTTCAATCTGGTTTCGATTTTTAATTAAATCAATAAATTCCGCGGCCAGCAGAGGATCAAATTGAGTTCCCGCACAATTTCCAATTTCTTTTAATGCTGCTGCAGCTGAACCTGATTTTTTATATGGTCTCTCATGAGTTATAACATCATATGTATCCACAATAGAAATAATTCTAGCCAGATAAGGTATTTCTCCTTTTTCTAAACCTCTGGGATAACCTCTGCCATCCCACCTTTCGTGATGTGCTAAAATGATATTAGCTACATTTTCCAGAGCTGGCATTGATCTAATTATTCTGTATCCTATGTTAGTATGTTCTTTAACCTTTTTGAATTCAGCTTCAGTCAAAGCTCCTGGTTTATTTAAAATATAATCAGCAATAATTATCTTGCCTATATCATGTAGACGAGCAGCAATTTTCAATTCATCAATCTGATAAACAGGAATTTTTAACTTCTCTGCCAGCTTAACAGAGAGCAGCTCCATTCTGCGAGCATGAGCTACAGTTTCTCCTGTTTTTTCTCCCAGCATTCTCTCAAAAGCAGAAAAAATTTCAAACTTAAAACTACCAGCTACAGAAATCTTATTTCTGTACATTCTATTATTTGCAAGCTGATAAACATCAGTAAGTTTCTGTTCTTTAGTTGATCTGGAGGCTATCCCGAGCGCCAGTGTCATTTTTTGATATTTTCCACTAAGAAAATTGTAATTTATTATGATCTCTTCTGAAATTTTCTCTGCTTTTTTAATGTCACTTTTCGGAAGTAAAATGACGAATTCGTCTCCACCACTTCTTGCTGCTATGTCATTTTTATCACAAAAAGAACTTAATATTTCTGCTGTCTTTTTAATAAATAAATTACCACGCTCATATCCCTGATTCTCATTTATTTTCTTTAGATTATTCAAATTTCCTAAAATAATGCTAAATGGATACAGCTGCTTTTGATCAAACTCTTTTATTTTCTTTTCAAAATACTGGCGATTATAAATATCTGTCAGTTGGTCACGATACTGCTTTATTTTTATATTTTGCATATCCCTCACCCCATAAATTCAGTCATCTCAAAAGGTCATTTAAAGGGACATCCAGAGCCTTAGATATTTTTTCTAAGCTTTTTAAGGAAGGACTCTGTAGTCCATTTTCAATATTGCTTAAAAAAGATTGCGCAAGCCCAGCTTTCTCCGCCAGTTTTAGCTGAGTTAGCTCTCTTTCTTTTCGGAACCTTTTGATTTTTCTTGCTAATTTTGCTGACATAATCTCTCCTCCCTTAATAATATATTAACTATATATTATATTATCACTATAATGAACTATATTCAATAATTATAATGGTTAGAATGTCTATTAACAGATTATTTTTAAAATTAAATTTAGAAAATTAAGTTTTTTACTATTTTTTGTCAGAAATAACTGGTATAATAGTATTAAATTATCATTATAGTGATATAATATATATTACAAATTCTGAAATTATTAGAAGATAATATTTTGTAGGGAGGTATTTATTATGAATATCGGAAAGCGTTTGAAAAAATATCGAAATCAGAGAGGCTTAAGTCAAAAAAGATTATCTAATCACACCGGTATCAGCCAGTCATTTATCAGTTCCATTGAGTCCAACAAACAGTCACCCACCATTACAACCTTAGAAAGAATCTGTAGAGCTCTTGGAATTACAATTGCAGAATTTTTTTCTAAACCGGATAATTCTGTTCCTGATTCATTGCGGCCTCTGCTGGACAATGCCAGACAGCTGAGCCCTGCCCAAAGAAAAAATTTAATTAATTTTTTGGAAAGTTTAAATAGAGATAAATAAATTTACATAAAAGCTCTCAGGATATTTAATCTTCCCGAGAGCTTTTCTCTATTTTATAAATTCAACTCAGGATCTTGTTAAAACTTAATTATAACTAAATCAGCCTTTTATAATTCCAATTCCTCGCCAACTTCTATCACCTTAGATTTACACCCGATCTGCTCAAATTTACTGGATAAACCTTTGGCCTGCAGTAATTCCTGTCTTTCTTCTGGATCATAATGATAGGGTACTGCCATCGCTGGACTAAGTTTAATTGCTTTTTCTAGATAGTCAGAAAAATGATCATTAAAACAGGCTGTAAAAAGTAGTTCAATTTCTTCCTCAGGATCAGGATAGTCAGAGGCATCTGCTGTCTGATATAAGCCTTTATAAAAATAAGCTACTGATTCTTCTGCCTGATAACAGTCAACATCTAAAACTTTGATTTCCTCTTCCAGAACATCCCCGGCTTTTACAACTTCTCCTTCAATCTCAAATTTATCATAAACTGACTGAGGTGCAAAAACTTTAGTCTGCTCATTACTTACTGCTGCCAGATGTTCCGGATTAATGTGATCATCATGCTCATGGGTAATTAACACAATATCTGCCTCAAAATCAGTTTCCAGCTTAAAGCTGGGATCAATTACAATATTTTTTTTATCCTCAATTAACAGGGCTGAATTTCCTAACCACTTAACTTTGATAATAATCATCTCCTATTAAAAATATTAAATCTAATTACCTTAATTTTAGCATAAAATCTTCAATAAATAAAATAGCTCCCCTCAAAAACCGAAGGGAGCCTGGATATCTATTAATTATTTTTAGGTATTTAATTCCCGCACATGATCTTCATCTCCAGCTGCAACTTTTTCTCCAATTTCGGAAGTGATTGTGCTGCCGCTTGCTATTTCTTTACTATCAAAATCTTCTACTCCTACATAAGAGAAGATCCTGCAGTTTCTACCAATAGTTGTGCCTTCTGGAATTGTGGCTCTTTTTGCTATTACATTTAGGCCATTATCTAAAAGATCAGGTTGATCTTTATTAGGTGTTAAGTCATCTCCGTCTCCAATTTTACAATTTGCCATAACTTCAACTTCTTTATCAATTATAGCTTTTTCTACAACCGAATTTTTTCTAATTATTGTGTCATTGAAAATGATAGAGTCTCTAACCACCGCCCCTTCTTCAATATAAACTCCAGGACTAATAATGGAATTTTCTACCACCCCATTAACTATAGATCCGTTGGAGATCAGACTTTTGGAAGCACAGGCATCTTTTCCAAATTTTACAGGAGGCTTTTCTTCACTCCTGGTATGCAGTTTCCACTCTTCGTTATATAAATTTAAACTTGGGATTGGATTGGTTAATTCCAGACTGCTTTCCCAGTAAGCTGCAAGCGTACCTACATCCTTCCAGTAATCATCAAATTCGTAGAGATAAACTCCACCTTTTTCGATCATTGGTGGTATAATATGATGACCAAAGTCTGAATCTTCTTCAGAACAGTATTTTTCCAGCACTTCTAATAATACTTCTTTTTTGAAGACATAAATCCCCATTGAAGCCAAATTGCTGGGCGGATCTGCCGGTTTTTCTACAAAGTCAGTAATTTTCATCTCATCATCATAATCTAAAATACCAAAACGATCTGCATCTTCATAGGGAACAGGTTGAGCTGCGATTGTCAAATCTGCTCCTTTTTCTTTATGATATTCCACCATTTTGCTGTAATCCATCTCATATACATGGTCACCGGAAAGAATAACTACCTCTTCTGGATCTTTATTTTTTATAAAACTCATATTTTTATAAATCGCATGGGCTGTTCCTTCATACCAGTCTGTGGTTCCTGGTTTACCTCGATATGGCTGTAGAATTGTAACTCCACCCATTCTGCGGTCTAAGTCCCATGGTTTTCCAATACCAATGTGATTATTTAAAGACATTGGTAAATACTGAGTTAAAACTCCTACATTATAAATACCCGAATTAACGCAGTTGCTTAAGGCAAAATCGATAAGTCTAAACTTTCCTGCAAATGGAACACTTGGTTTAGCTCGATGTGCTGATAAAATATCAAGCCTGGTACCTCTACCACCTGCTAAAATTAATGCTAAAGTTTTCATCGAATACCCCCTATTTATTAAACAAATTATAAAATTTTCTTCTTCTTATTATTATATTGGGCAAAAATAGTTAAAATCCTTTATTTTTTTAAGAATTCCGAATTAAATAATTATTCTGTTTTATTTGAACTAATTTTCCTTAATTTACTAATTGATATAGCCGCAGGCTGCTATTTATGCTATAATATGATTAAAGAAAGAAGGTGGAATTTATGCAGATAATAACAATTTCACAACAGACAGCAAGTGGTGGAGATGAAATTGCAGAAGAACTCTCCCATCGTCTTGGATTAAAGTTAATTGACCGCAGATTTGTGCTGAAAAACTGGCTGCCAGAAATTGCTGACGAGCACCAGCTGCATATGCTGGAGCAGAGCTCTAAATTCTATACTAAAATTGCCAATCCCGAAGCTGAAAAAGAAAAACAGATTACTTTTGCTGAATATATTTCTCAAAAACTAAAAAAAGAAGCAGAAAATAACAGGCTTCTCATTTTAGGGCTGGGAGCTCAAATCATATTTAACAACCATCCCTATGCCCTTCATTTTAAGATTGTTGCTTCCGAAAAATATCGAATTAAAGAACTGGAAAAAGAATTTGGTCTACATAAAGAGGAGGCTGCCCGGGAACTTGAATTAGCTGACCGCAAACACCGCCGCTATCTCTGGCGGATCCACGAGCAGGACTGGGAAAAACCAACTCTCTACCATTTAACATTAAATAGAGATGGGCTTAACTTAGAAGAAAGCATTTCGGTTTTAATGAACTTAATTGATCTTAAAAAAGAAAATCCCGGATCCTTAAATAATAATATCGAAGTTAAAACCGATATAAAAGAAAAAAAAAGTAACGGCCAGCGCAGCTTTGGCCATGAAAGTGAAAAAGAATTTGCCAAAGTCCTGGATATGCATCATATTAAATGGGAATATGAGCCAAGTGAATTCCCGCTGGAATGGGATCCAGATGGAAATGTGATCATGGCCTTTAGACCGGATTTTTATTTATCTGAACATGATACCTATGTTGAACTAACAACAATGAAAAGAAAATACACAACGGAAAAGAACAAAAAAGTTCGCCTCCTGCAGGAACTCTACCCCCATATTAATATAAAAATTGTTTATAAAAAGGATTTTGAACAGCTTGCCGAAAAATTTGAGCTAAAGGGGAGTGAAGAATAAATGGAAACAGATAATTTAGGAAAAGTTATTATTTCTGAAAAAGAAATTGCTGCCAGAATCGATGAGCTTGCAGCTCATCTTAATCAAGATTTTAAAGGCAGAGAAGTGATTTTGGTCAGCATTTTAAAAAGCTCACTCTATTTTATGACTGATCTAAGCCGCAAACTTAAATTCCCACTTAAACTGGATTTTTTAGAATTAAATCACTATGCAGATCAAGATAACTCAGGTGTTATAAGGGTAACCAGGGATCTCGAATTCAGCATTGCCGGCAAAGATGTTTTAATTATTGAAAATATTATCAGAACCGGTTTAACCCACAGCTATCTGCTAAAAAACCTGGGCGCCAGAAATCCAAAAAGCATCAGTATCTGCACCCTGCTTCATATCTCAGATAATAAGCTGCTGGATTTACCTGTTCAATATACTGGCTTCGAAATTGAAAACAATTTTGTGGTAGGATATGGACTGGACTATCAGGAAAAATATAGAAACCTACCTCATATTGCTTTAATCAAAGAAAATCCCCAGCCTTAAAGCTGAGGGTTTTTTGATATCTAAATTATTTATTTAACAACATGAAAGCTAATTTTTTAAACAAAATTTTCAATTAATCACTTATAAATTTCTGTTTCAATTTTTTTGAGTGCCTCAGTTGCTTTTTCCTGAATAAAAAGATCTGTAATATCATCAGTAAAATTTGATTTTTCAATATTAATCTCCAGGATTTTAGCTCCCTTACTTCTTGCTACAACTGGAATTAAGGAGGCAGGCTGCACCTCACCAGTTGTCCCAATTATGATAAACAAATCAGCTTTTTCTGCTTCTTCAAAAGATAGTTTTTCTGCTCTTTCAGGTATTGCCTCACCAAAAAATACAAAATCAGGTTTTAAAATTTCACCACATTCTCTGCATTTTGGAGGCAGTTCTGCCAGCAGCTCATCAGTCACATGATATTTAGCTCCACATTCAGTGCAGATTAAATAACGGGAATTACCGTGAAATTCAAATACATTTTGACTGCCTGCCTGCTGATGCAGATTGTCTATATTCTGAGTAATCACAGCCTGGACATGGCCATCTTTTTCCAGGCGGGCAATAACGCGATGAGCCTCATTTGGTTCTGCTTTGCCAAAATAATCATAAAAAATTTCCTTAATAGTATGCCAGCTTGCTTCCGGGTTCTTATAAAAGTTTTTAAGTTCTAAAATTACTGGATCATATTCATTCCAGAGCCCTTCTTCGCCTCGAAAAGGTGGTACACCACTTTCTACTGAAACACCGGCACCGGTAAATACTGTTGTATGATTTGAGTCCTTTATTAGTTCAGCAGCTTGCTGGTATTTATTCATATTCCTCACCTCAAAACTATTATATCATATTTTCTGATTGAATAGTCAAAAAAGCAGCCTCAGTCTTTATTAATCTAAAAAATCATCTTTATCATCTTCAAAAGTCCGCATAAACTCTACAGCCTTTTTACTGATATCAAAAAACTCTCCCCGCTGCCTTTCTCTAAAATAGCTGCTCTGTTTGTAGCTGACAAAATTATTCTGATCCAGCTGATAAATCTCCATCAGGGTCCAGCCCCAGTCAAATTTTTCACCTATCTCCTGTCTGAATATCTTTTTAGAGTTTAAAATAGAAGCCACTTCATAATTTGTGTGATTAAAGGGCTCAACTCTTTCATCAGCATTATATGTTATCAATTTTTCGATTTCAGCTTGCTTTTGATCCATTAACTTTTCAAATTTTATATGATCAGCATCTTTTTCCACTGCTTCTATTTCTTTTTTGCCAAGATAATGGAAGTTAAAATCATATAAAATTTTCATTTTAAGATAGATATATTCCTTAACATCAGAAAAACGGCCCTTGATTTTTTTAACGGGGTAGGAAATAACTTTTCTTTTTTCTAAATTACCCGCTCTATTATTTTTGACCAGTAAAAGAATATCCCCCACTTCTGTAAATCTATCCAGCTCAGCTTTTTTTAGAAATGTTTTTTCTTTTTCCGACCCTAATAAACTTTCTATTTCAATTTCTTCTGCAATATTATTTACTTTATAGAGATTAACTTTTTTAAATAAGCCCATTTGTTTCACCTCGAATTAATTATATCAATTCTAATAGTCCAGTCAATTTAGTAACAGATTTTTGATATTTCAATACTTTTCCTTTTTTTCTAAATTATAAACATAAAACCCCCTTGCTAACAGAGCAGATTTATTGCTTCACCTGACTGTCATAAGGGGGGGTATATCAAAGCTGCTAAAAATAAATTTTAGACTTTTTTTAATTTATTTAATCTAACTATTAATAAACTTCTTTCCACTGATCGATATTATCAGCATCAAATCTAAAGGGCGCTCCTAACATAATTTCAGTTCCCTCTCCTGCTTTAATTACTTCTTTTTCACCTAAGTCACCAGCTGTAAAGCTCTCTCCTGCTTCACCGGTAATCTCTTCTGCAACTAATCCTTCAGCTGCATATCCTGCAAGGTATCCTAAATCAATTGGATTCCAGAGATACATCCAGGGAGAAACACCATTTTTAATATATTCTGCCATTTCACTGGGAAGTCCTAAACCGGTAAGATAAACTTCTCCAACTAAGTCTCTATCAGTTAAAACCTTTCCAGCAGCTGCAATCCCTACAGTTGTAGGAGCAATAATACCTTTTAAATCTGGATATGATTTTAGAAGAGCTTCTGTTTCGGAAACACTTTTATCTCTTAAATCATCACCATAAGCAACCTTTACTAATTCAATATTATCATATTCTGGTTTTTCTAATTCTTTTTTCATCCAATCAATCCATAAATTCTGATTTGTAGCCTGAGAGGTAGCACTTAAAACAGCTATTTGTCCTTCTCCACCAATCATTTCTGCTATTCCCTGAATTTGAACTCTACCAATTTGCTCAGGATCTGCCTGATTGACATGAACCATTCTGCTGTTTGGATTTACTGATGAATCCAGGGAAAGAACTTTAATCCCTCTGCTCATTGCTTTCTGTAAAGCTGGTCTCAGGGCTTCAGGGTCATTAGCAGATATTGCAATTGCATCTACCCGCTGAGTAATTAACTGCTCAATCATAATGATCTGTGCTTCTACAGTTGGTTCTGCAGGTGCTTTGTAAATAGCTTCTCCCCCAACCTCGCTAATTGCGTTCTCAAATCCTTCTCTAACTTTTTCCATAAATGGATTCCCCGCACTTTTGACAACCAGAGCATATTTACCACTCTGGGCTGCTGCTGCACCTACCACGGTAAAAAGCATTAACAAAACCAACATTCCAATAATAATTTTTTTCATACATTTACTCCTCCTTTGAATTTTTATTAATTAAAATAAATTAGGAATTTTTATAGCCTAATTTAAAGTTAATTACACTAATTAGTTCAATGATTATTCAGACTTATTACCATAAAGCAGATTGGACACTAAAACTGAAATTATTAATAAAGCACCAATTATAATTAAAATCACCTGTGAAGGTACATTTACCAGGCCAAGTCCATAGCGAAGATAGCCAATAATGAAAATAGATAATAAAACGCCAATCATTCTTCCCTTACCTCCGGAGGTGCTGACACCACCAAGAACAACCATTGCTATTACATCAAGCTCATAACCTGAGGCAATATTAGGTCTGGTACTTCCCATTTTAGATGTTAAAAATAGGGCTGCAAGTGCTGCCATAAATCCATTTAGAGTAAAAACAATTAATTTAATTTTATCTACTTTAACCCCCGAGAAAAGACTGGCTATATCATTATTTCCAATTGCATATATCTTTCTGCCAAAAGTTGTTTTATGTAACAGAAGATAAAAGATAACTGCTGCAACAGAAAAAGCTATTAAAATAACCGGGATTAAATTTTTAATATAACCCCAACCGAGGAAATTAAACCACATTGGAAAACCACCTGCAGCCTGATCTTCGAGAATAATATAGGCTATCCCTCTATATAAAATCATAGTTGATAGAGTTACTATAACTGCAGAAAGTTCCTTGAATTTAACAATTAAAATTCCGTTAATAAAGCCAGCAGTAATCCCAACTAACAGACAGACAATAATAGCTAATGGCATTGATAAACCAGCATTATATAAAACTGCCATAATTACCGAAGATAAAGCAACAGTTGAACCAACCGAAATATCGATATCACCAAAAATAATGACAAAAGTCATAGAAAGAGCTATAAACGCTTTATCTAGAAAGGTCATAGTAGCATCAAGCAGGGTATAAGTATTTAGATAATATGGTGACAGCTGGGAGTTCATAATATGAATTGCAATAAATATTAAGAGCAGCAGCCATTCCCACTGCAGGAAAAAATCTTTTAAGTTAAATTCTTTTTCTGCTTTTATTTTTCTATTAAATGTTAATCCTTTTTCAAGCTTATTTTCCATATTTAATCTTCCCTCCTTATTTTGTTAGAACTACCAGTTTTTCTTTTTATTAAGGCACTAACTACTACCGCAATCAGGATTACTGCACCCTGAATTGCGTTCTGCCAGAAGGGAGAAACATTAATCATTGGTAAAGCATTTTCTAAAATCCCGTAAAGAAGCACTCCAGATAAAAGGCCGGTAACCTTACCCTCTCCTCCAGCAATACTAATCCCACCAATAACACAGGCGGCAATAACATTTAGTTCATAGCCAGAAGCAGTATTACTCTGTGCTGAAGCAAATTTTGAAACCCAGAGCACTCCGGATAAACCAGCAAGTGAACCCATAATAGAATAAACCAGCCAGGTAATTTTAGTAACATTTATCCCACTTACTTTTGCTGATTTGGGGCTGCTTCCTACTGCATAAATTTTACGACCGGTACGGGTATAATTTATAAAATAATAAAATACAAGATAAATAAAAATTGATATTACAATTAGATTATTGATTCCTAAAATGCTGCCTGTAGAAATAGATTTAAAACTATCTGACATCTGATAAGCGCTGACCCATTTACCCCCACTTATCAAAAAAGTAATACCTCTAAAGACATTCATCATACCCAGAGTAGCAATGATCGGAAGAATATTAAACTTTGCTACTAAAAGCCCAATTATTGATCCACTTACAAATCCAATTAAAGTTCCAATTAATAATGCAGCCAGGGGATGTAGTGCTGGATAGACGGATACCAGCATCGAGGTCAGCATACCCGATAGCGCTAAAGTAGCACCAATCGATAAATCAATACCTCTGGTAATTATAACCATCATCATTCCCACAGCTAAAATTGATAAAATAGCCGTATTTGTTAAAAGATCGTCCAGGTTAGCCATTGTTAAAAAATTGCTGTTGCGGAATTGGACAAAGATAGAAAGAATGATAATAAAGCCAATTAAACTAAATTCTCGAATTTGTTGAATTCTTTCTAAACTCATTCTATTTTCAGAACTTTTTTCAGCCATATGTATTCACCTCAAATATTCAAATTTATTATTTCTCAGCTTTCATTGCAGCTTCTAATATTTTCTCCTGGTCTGCCTCTTCAACATCCATTTCAGCTGTTATTTCGCCATTTCTCATCACTAAAATTCTGTCACCCATCCCTAAAACTTCGGGCATCTCGGAAGAAACCATTATAATTGCATAGCCCTGGGCTGCCAGATCACTCATTATTTCAAAAATTGCGGATTTTGCTCCAACATCGACTCCCTTAGTTGGTTCATCCAGGATTATAACTTTTAAATCTGAAGTTAGCAGCTTAGCTACCACAATTTTTTGCTGATTTCCACCAGAAAGCTGACTGGCCAGATTAAAAATCGATCTTGCTTTAACATTTACCTTTTCTGCCAATCTTTTAGCCATATTTTTTTCTTTTTTTCTGTCAATCCAACCCCGATTTGATATTTTATCTAAGGCAGATAGGCTAATATTCTTATCCAATTCCCAATCAAGAATTAATCCCTGTTCCTGCCGATCTTCGGGTAAATATCCTATCCCGAGATTCATTGCATCTTCAACTTCTTTAATTTCAACTTCCTTATTTTCAAAATAAATTATTCCACTATCATATTCCTTGATTCCAAATAACGATTCACATAATTCTGTCCTTCCTGCTCCAACAAGCCCGGTTACAGCAAGAATTTCTCCTTCATTTAAAGCAAAGGAGATATCTTTAAAATATCCTTTGCGGCTCAAATTTTCGACTCGCATTATCTCTTTACCAATTTCTTTTTCTGTTTTTGGAAACAGCTGATTTATTTCTCTTCCCACCATAGCCTTAATTAAATCTTTATTTGAAACTTCATTTACTCCCCAGGTCCCAATATATTTAGAATCTCTCAAGACTGTAACTCTATCAGCAAGCCGGTACATATCTTCAAAACGATGTGAAATAAAGATTATTGATGTACCAATTTTCTGTAATTTTTCTGTGATTATGTATAGATCTTCACTTTCCGTTTTGGTTAGTGAGGCTGTTGGCTCGTCCATGATGATTATTTCAGCTTTTGTGGAAATAGCTTTCGCAATCTCTACTATCTGCTGTTGAGCAACACTTAAAGTACTCATTCTTCTTCTGGGATCAAAATCCGCCCCCAACTCCTGTAGATGTTTAGCAGCTGCTTGATGCATATCTCCCCACATAATTCTTTTAGTTCTAGAATCTATTTTTTCATGCCCCATAAAAATGTTTTCAGTGACACTGAGGTGGGGATAGCTGGTAGCATGCTGATAAATTGCAGCTATACCAAGGGCTTTAGAATCATTGGGATCATTAATTTCAATTTTTTCTCCATTAAGATAAATCTCACCTTCATTTGGCTGATGAACACCAGTAATAACTTTAATAAAAGTTGATTTACCAGCTCCATTTTCTCCCATTAAGGCATGGATTTCTCCAGCTTTTAACTGAAAATTTACATTATCTAATGCTTTAACACCAGGAAATTTTTTAGTAATATTTTTTAACTCAAGTATGTATTGATCAGACATTATTCTCTCACTCCTTATCCTGCCGGGTATTGCCAGAAAAATAAATTCCAGAAAATTATTACAATTAAACTCATTAATCAGGATAAATTAATTGGCTCTTTATTTCTTATAAAACATCAATTCCATCGGCTCAATAACGGGAACTAATTTTCCTTCTTCATTCTCCTCACTGACCAGCAGATCTTCCATATAATGATTCCATTTAGCGACTATTTCGCTTTCTGCCTGGATTCTATCTGCATATTCACCATCCTGACATTCATAATAGCCAAATAGTTCTCTGCCAGAATTCCAGATGGAATAATTTTTAATACCAGCCTTATCTAAAACCTCCAGCATTTCAGGCCAGATTTGATCATGTCTTTTTTTATATTCTTCAGTTGTACTTTCATCTTTTAGAAATAATTTGAATCCAAATCTCTGCATCTTAGCACCCCGTTTTAAAATTGATATTTTTCAAAAAATTAAAATTATAAATGCATAGTCTTACAATTTTCAGTTCCTACTTTGCTTTGTTTTGTTTTATTTAATCTGTATTTATTATAACTTATCTTTTGTTAAAATTCAATATATTCTTTATTTATTTTTGTTTTTCTTGTTTAACTGGCTCACTAATTTAAACTAGTGAGCCAGTTATTACTTTAAATTTACATTGCCCTCTTATAAATCTCGATTGTTGCTTCCAGATCTACCTCGCGAGGATTAGTTCCCTTACAGACATCATTTAGTGCATTTTTAGCCATTTCTTCCAGATCTTCTTCTTTAACTCCCAGTTCTTCTAGACCGGCAGGAATCCCAATATCACTGGACAATTCCTTAATAGCTTCAATTGCAGCCTGATTTGCCTCTACTGTAGAAAGTCCTTCTACATCTTTACCCAGTGCCTGAGCAACATTTCTCAGTTTATCACCGGTATTTTTAGAATTATATTCTTCTACATGGGGCAGTAAAACTGCATTACAGACTCCATGTGGTAAATCATACATTCCTCCCAGCTGGTGAGCCATACAATGTACATAACCTAAACCTGCATTATTAAATGACATTCCAGCTATGTAGGAAGCATAAGCCATTTTAGATCTTGCTTCTAAATCATCACCGTTTTCTACCGCATCTCTCAGGGCTTCTCCAACCAGTTCAATTGATTCTAAAGCCAATTTATCACTCAAACGAAAAGCTCCTTCTGAAACATAAGCTTCTACAGCATGAGTCAAAACATCCATTCCGGTCGCTGCAGTTAAATCTGCTGGCTTGGCAGTCATTAATTTCGGGTCACTAACTGCAATTTCTGCCAGAGAGTTTTTGTCCACCATTACCATTTTGATATGAGTGTCTTCGTTTGTAATTACATAATTAATTGTTACCTCACTGGCTGTTCCGGCAGTGGTATTGACTGCTACAATAGGTAATGACTTATTATCTGATTGATCTATTCCCTCATAATCTTTAATATTTCCACCATTTGTCGCTAAGATTCCAATTCCTTTAGCTGCATCCTGTGGTGAGCCACCACCTAAGGAAAGAATAAAATCACAATCATTTTCCTTTAAAACCGCTAAACCATCATTGACATTCTTAGTAGTTGGATTTGGCTGCACCTGATCAAAGACAACATAATCAATTGAGTTTTCAGCTAAAACAGCTGTTATTTTATCAACTATGCCAATCTCGTTTAATACCTGATCAGTTACAACTAGAGCCTTTTTAAAGTCTCGTGACTGAAGCGCCTGTCCCATATCCTTAATCGCACCAGGTCCAATAAAAGTTGTTGACGGCCAATACAAAGTTCTGCTTTCTAACATTAAAATTCCTCCTTTAAAATATTAGTTAAGCGAATTTCATAATACGCTTAATTTAGTTTGATTCAAAAAAATATTGTCTGCGAATCATAAAAATAAGCCTTTTGACTTGAAATTGTAGATTTTAATGATTTACCATAGATTTACTGCTAAATTTAGACGCACTTAGCTTGGGTATCTTAAAATCTTGCTTTAAAATGCTTTTTAAGCAGCTAAAGTCTGATTTTGAAGCTTGATTTTCTCGGCTGCAATTCTTGCAGCTATCAAACTGATAGAACTTAATAGCAAATGAGTTTTAACTTTTTTGGCTCCCATTACAGTTAAGTTCTCTAAATTTAGATGCTCTTTTAGTCTGGAAAAAGTTCTTTCAACACTGGTTCTTTTGTTGTAGATCTTTCTCCAGGTTCTAGAATCTCTATGTGGAGTTGATATATATCTTGGATTTTCTTTTGGTCTTGTTTTAGTTACCTGACCGTAATTGCTGTCAGAACACCACTTAGTTCCGTGAATACAATCAACTTTACCACATACATGTGGGCATCTAAATTTGTTGACTCCCTTGTAATGACCCCAGTAATACATTTTATGTCCACCACTGCAGACTGGTGTTCCTTTAAAATCATAGAAACCAGCTGGTGGCTGTTTAGCATTACGCTTGTTGATCGGGATAATGGCCTGAGAATCCTGCTCAAAGAGAATATGCTCATAGATATCAGTAGTATCATAACCTGAATCCATAGTCCAATATTTTGGTTTAATCAAATCTCTTTCAGCTAAAAAGTCATTAACCTTTTCAACTAAAGGTATTGCCTGGGTTTTATCTGCATGATTGGCTGGAGTTAAAGTTAAAGCAATCGGTAATTCTGATTTAGTTTCAACTGCAGCATGTATCTTCCAGCCAAACCAGGTTATCTGATTTTTATGAGAGTCGAATTTAGTACCCCAATCAGGGGTAAAATCATTTTCCTTGTCTATCTTTGACTTTGGCTTAGCTCGTTCATAAGCTTCCAGTTTTGAAGCATCAATAGCCATTGTCTCAGTATCTAATAAATCAAGTTCTATACTTTGATCTAAAAGATTATTCATTAAAATTTCAGCTCCATCAGTCTCGGATAATTTGCTGTAATAGCGGCTAAAAGTTGCTTCACTGGGCACCCTGCCAGTGGTAGAAAAACCGCAAACATATCTGAGGTATGGACTTCTATCAATTTTGATTACTAAGTCTGCTCTGGTAGGAATCTTTTCAATCTGTTGGACCAGAAAAGCTCTTAAAATAGCTTCTGGATTATATCCAGTTGGTCCTTTATTAGACTTAGGTTTTATTTTTTCAACTAAAGGTTTAAGATCAATAGGATCTAAAATACAAATTAATTTGTCTGTTTCCGATAAATTTACTAATTCTTCAAAGGGAAAGAGACACTCTTGTCGAATATTATTAATAGGGCTTCACCTTCTTTCGAGTTTTTTGGGTGCTACTATTAAATTCGACAAGATGGGGTGAAGCCCTTTTTATATCACTAAAAACTTTGTTATATCAAGGCTTATTTTTATGAAATTCGCTTAGTTAATTAATTCACTTTCTAAGTTATTTTAAAACTGGCCCACCTAATTTAATCTGCAGGCCAGTTATCTTCTATTCTAAAACTCCTGCCATTGGTTCAACACCAAATCTTGCTGCCAGATCTTTAAACTCCTGATCTGTAATTCCTTTATTTGCCCCACCCATTGAATTAACTTTAACTAAAATATCAGCTGCTTTTTCTGCTGTATCAATTAAACCAAAAGCCTCATCTAAACTTTTACCTGTACCAAAAACACCGTGGAAAGGCCAGATAACAATTGGATGCTTTTTCATTAACTCAGCTGTTTTTTCGCCAATTTTTTCTGTACCCGGTACCAGCCAGGGAAGAATTCCAACCCCTTCTGGAAAAACTACCAGACATTCTGTACTCATTTCCCATAATTTGCGGGTAAAGGTTTTTGAATTCAGTTCTAAAACATAGGTCAGTGCAATTAAATTAGTTGCATGAGTATGCATCACTACCCGATTTTGATTATCAGTCACCTGCATTCTGGCCTGATGTGATAAAAGATGGGCTGCTAACTCACTGGTTGGCTGACCGCCATTTTCATATCCCCAGTGCAGAGAGTAACCACTACCATCCTGATTAATTTTAATTATTCCGAGGTTGTTTTCAGGCTTTTTGCTTACATTCATAAAATATTTACCGGAACCTGTAACCAGAAAAAATTCTCCAGCCAGGCCGGGTATTGCTGCTTCCAGCTCGAATTTTTCTTTAATTTTTTCAGTATCTACATAATCTTTTACTTCTTTTTCAGTTAATCTATAGCTTACATTACCACCATTACGCTCATCCCAACCTTTTTCCCACATATAATTGATGATTTCGCGCATTTTATTCAAAAAATCTGCTTCTAAAATATTCTTTGACATTTAATCACCTATTTCTAAATTTTTTGCTTAGTCTCTTTTTAATAGTACATCTTTTTCGTATTCTTTAATTTCAGCCAGCCAGTCACTACCAACAGGTACTTCATTTTTAAGACAGTAATAATCCCAGACTGCATTAAAAGGATAAGTTTTATATTCTTCCATTAAGGCCAGACGAGAAGTAAAGTCACCCTCGTTTTCAAATTCTTTTAATTGAGCTGTCGGTTCCAGCATTGATCTTAAAAATGCTTTCTGGGTATTCCGCATTCCAATTACCCAGGCTGCAGTTCTATTAATACTGGCATCAAAGAAATCAAGACCGACATGGACTCTATCTAAAAAGTCATTACGGATTATTTCTTCTACCACTTTATTTAACTTATCATCAAAGGCAACAACATGATCGCTGTCCCATCTGACTGATCTTGTTATGTGCAGTAAAATCTCATCTAAATATAATAAGGAAGTAGAAATTTTATCATAGACATTTTCAGTTGGATGGAAATGTCCTGTATCCAGACAGAGCAGCTTTTCATTCTGGAGAGCATAACTTAAATAAAAATCGTAAGAACCTGTAACATATGATTCTGAACCGATTCCAAATAACTTGCTTTCTACAGCATCAAGATTATACTGACTGTCAATATCCTGCTTAAAAATTTTATCCAGGGAATCTTTTAGTCGTTTGCGTGGAGCAAGTCTGTCAACCGGCATATCTTTGTATCCATCAGGGATCCAGATATTTGTGACAGCTGTATCATCAAGTTCCTTTCCAAAATACTCTCCAATTTTGCGTGAAGCCTGGCAGTGTTCAATCCAGAAATCTCTAATTTCCTGATCGGGGTGACTTAAAGTAAAGCCATCATCACTTTTTGGATGGGAAAAACAGGTTGGATTAAAATCCAGCCCCAGTCCATTTTCTTTAGCCCAATCAACCCAGCCGGCAAAATGTTCGGGCTTGATCTCATCTCTATCTACAGCCTGATCGGTGTCTAAATAGATTGCATGCAGGTTAACTCTATGCTGACCCGGGATTAAGGATAAAGCTTTTTCCATATCATTTCTTAATTCTGAGATATTTCTGGCTTTACCGGGATAATTACCAGTGACATCAATTCCCCCTGAAAGTGCATGCTCACTTTTTTCAAAGCCATTAATATCATCACCCTGCCAGCAGGGCATAGAAATTGCCAGCTCGTTCATTTTTTCAATAATTTGATCAGTATCAACTCCAAGTTCTGAATATCTCTCTTGAGCAAGCTGATATGCTTTTTCGACTGAACTTTCTTTTACCATAATTAATTACCTCCATTTATACTTTTTAATTTCCTAAATCGATCCCAGGCTGCATCATAATCAGCAGCACTATCATTAATTTTATACCTTTTTATTGCAAATGAATTTTTAACAATTTCTCTGCCTTCCTTCAAATCAGAAATCCAGTTATTAGCTTTAAACTGAATTAACAGATTACCGATAGCAGTAGCTTCTACCGGGCCAGCATAAACTTCCAGCCCTGTTAGATCAGCAATCATCTGATTTAAAAATTCATTTTTTACTCCTCCACCAATAATATGTAGTTTATTGATTTCTTTTTGCGAAACTTCCTCTAGCTGCTCAATTACCAATTTATATTCAAAAGCAAGACTCTCAAAAATCGCCCGCGCTATTTCGCCAACAGTCTCCGGTCTGCTCTGACCTGTCTCCTGACAAAATGACTTAATCGCTTCTATCATGCTTTCGGGATTTAAAAAACGATCATCATTGGGGTCAATTATAAATTTAAAAGCTGCAGCTTCTGCAGCCAATTCAACCAGCTGACCGTGGCTGTACTTATCATCCAGCTCTCTTTTGACTTCCTGAATCAACCATAAGCCCATAATGTTTTTTAAAAATCTAAAGGTATCATTAACTCCACCTTCATTGGTAAAATTATAGGCTAAAGCCTTTTTGTTGACTAAAGCCTGATCTGATTCAATTCCCATTAGGGACCAGGTCCCAGAACTAAGATAGGCAAAATCATGGTCAACAGCCGGAACCGCTGCCACAGCCGAAGCAGTATCATGAGCAGCAGGAACAATCACTTCTAAATCACTAAAAGAAGTTTTTTCGGCCACTGATTTTTTTAATTGACCCAGTTTAGTTCCAGGTTCTACAGGTTTATGAAAAATATTTTCCGGTATTTTCAACTTTTCCAGCAGTTTATGATCCCAGTCATTATTTTCAATATTGAATAGTTGAGTACTGCTAGCATTAGTGTACTCATTTGCTTTTGTACCACTCAAAAGAAAATTTAGATAATCAGGAATCATCAAAAAATCTTCTGCCTGAGCAAGCAGTTCTTTTTCGTTTTGAGCTAAATAATATAACTGATAAATTGTATTAAACTGTAAAAATTGAATTCCCGTCCGCTTATATATTTCTTCCCGTGTTATCTTTTTAAATACCTGATCCATTAATCCATCAGTCCGGTGAGAACGATAGGAAACAGCATTCCCCAGCCTGTTGTCTTCTTTATCTAAAAGCACAAAATCTACTGCCCAGGTATCAATACCAACACTTGCTGCTTCAATATTTTTGGCTGCTGCTTTTTCTAAACCATTAATAATTTCTTTAAATAAATGGTCAATATCCCAGCAGTCTTCCTGCTGATTTTTAGAATTTTTTTTCTTAATTATCTTATTTTTGAATCTATGAATTTCTTTGAGCTCTATTTTTTTGTTTTTAAGTTCACCCAGTAAAACTCTGCCGCTTGAAGCACCTATATCGACAGCTAAAGCAGATCTTTCCAAATAACTCACCCCTTTGTTTTATCTGTTTTTGCTTTGTTATATTTTTATTTTATTATAAAAGCAGAAATTTGTCAATCTTTTCTCACAATATTGCCTGATTATCTTCAAACTGAATCATAATTATTTTATTTTTTTTGTTTTTATGTTATAATTGAAAAAAGCAAATAAAGGGGTTATTAATATGTTAGCCGAAGAAAGAAGACAAAAAATTATAGAATTGATAAATCAGGATAATATAGTCAAGGTAAATGAATTAAGCGAAACACTTGATGTTACAACTGAAACAATTAGATCTGATTTAGATAAACTCGAACAGCAGGGAGTCTTAAAAAGAACTCATGGGGGAGCTGTAGCGGTAGATAATCATCAGGAATTGTCCTTTAATATTCGAAAAGATAAAAATAAAAAAGAAAAAAAAGAAATAGCGAAAAAAGCTGCTTCCATAATTAAAGATGGAGACACTGTTTTTCTGGATGCAAGCACGAGTGCTTTTTATCTAGCAGAGGAAATACTTGAGCTGCAGAACATCACTGTAATCACTAATTCTAATACAATTGTCACCGAGCTTTCTAAAAATGAAGATATTACTGTAATTTCTACCGGAGGTATGCTGAGGAGAAATTCACTTTCTTTTGTTGGCCCGCTAACAAATACAAATATTAAAAACTATAATGCCAATAAAGCTTTTCTGTCCTGCAAGGGAGTCTCAGTTAAACATGGGGCGACCGAAGTAAATGAACTGGAAAGTGAAACCAAACAAAATATGGTAAAAAAATCTGAAGAAATATATATCCTGGCTAAAGTCACAGCGATCAATGAAGTTGGGCTTTCGCAGTTTGCAGCGATTGAAGAAATCGACAAAGTAATAACTTCCAGTGATATTCCTGAGGAACTGGTTGAATCATTTAGAAAACTGAATAAGTTATATTAAACTATCTAAGATTTAATTATAATCAAAAGACGCCTATAGAAATATAGGCGTCTTTAAATTATCATTTATTGTTTTAATTCTTTCTTTATTTTTTCTGCGATCAATTCTGCTTTTGTTCCCACAACCACCTGAGCATTATTCTTATTAGCTTTTAAAACTCCAGTGGCTCCCAGCTGTTTTAATTTGTTTTCATCCAACCTGGAAGAATCTTTAACTTCCAGTCTCAGTCTGGTGATACAGGCATCAATACTATTTATATTTTCAGCCCCACCTAAAGCATCAATATATTGACTGGCTTTTGTAATTTCTGCCTGTGTGCTTTCAGCATTATTCGCTGTTTTCTGTTGTGAATCTGGCATTACACTTACACTATTTGCACCAGCTTCAGCTTCTGCTCTACCCGGGGTAGGAATATCAAACTTTTCAATAACAAAACGGAAAAGGGAATAATAAATTACAAAGGCTGCAATTCCCAGCGGTATAATTAAAAATGGTTTTGTGGCCAGTCCATAATTTAAAAAGTAATCAATTGCACCAGCTGAAAATCCAAAACCGTGCTGAATTCCTAAAACATAAGTTACAACCATCGATAAACCTGTTAAACCAGCATGAATAACATATAATACCGGGGCCAGGAACATAAACGCAAATTCAATTGGCTCTGTAATTCCTGTCAAAAATGCAGTTAAACCTACACTTAAAAAGATACCGCTGACTGCTTTTTTGTTTTCTGGTTTAGCGGAATGGTACATTGCTAAAGCTGCAGCCGGCAGACCAAACATCATCATCGGAAAAAAGCCTGACATAAAAAATCCAGCAGATGGATCACCAGCAAAGAAACGGGAAAGATCACCTGTTACAACTTCTCCGGCAGCAGTTGTAAATTCACCAAAAACAAACCAGATAAAACTGTTTAATACATGGTGTAAACCAACCGGAATTAGTAATCTATTTAAAAATCCATAAACAAAAACACCAATTGGACCTGCATTAATAATCCACTCCCCTGTCATCTGAATAACATTCTGAATCGGGGGCCAGATATAACCAAAAACACCTGCTAATACTACACTTGCTGCGCCAGTAACAATGGGGACAAAGCGTTTACCACCAAAAAATCCTAAAAAGTCAGGCAGCTCAATATCATGATAGCGGTTATATAAATATCCTGCCAGAAGTCCCCCTATAATACCGGCTAAAACTCCCATATTAATATCAGAGTTAATAGACTGTGTTGCATTGGTGATCACAAAATAACTGACTGCACCTGCCAGTCCGGCTGCTCCAGAACTATCATGGGCAATCCCAACTGCAACCCCAATCCCAAATAATAAGGCCAGATTATCAAAAATTGCAGAACCAGCGGCCATTACAAACGGAATATCAAAAACATCCCCGGCGCCAAGTCTGAGCAGCAGTGCTGCAGCAGGTAAAACTGCTATGGGAAGCATCAATGATTTACCTATCTTCTGTAAGTTCGAAAAAATCTTTTTCATTTAAATCTCCTCCTATTTTTTATTAATAGTTTTTAAAAATTTTGCCAGCAGCTTTTTAACCTAAGCTGCTTTCCCCATCTATGTGAAAATTACAGTCTTAACTGTAATTTTATTTTTAAAATTCTATAAGCAATAGAAAAGCCGAAGAGAATCTACTACTCCCATGGTTCAGTAATAGTTTCTCTTCGGCTCTTGCCTGATTTAACAGTAACATGCCTCAGCGAATATTTTATTGTTATTAATTCAATAAAGATCCATTTTCTTAATTTAACCTTTATATTAAAGCTCTAATTAAAATCTCTTTTCAAGCGGTGCAGATGTAAAGCCAGATAGCCTTTTTCATCATCTGGAACCTGATAATCAAATCTTGATTCGATTATTTCAGCCAGTTTACTGGCAATTTCATAGGTTTCGCTAAAATCTTTCTTTATATTATCTAACAGTGGATTAGCATTATTTTCTCGACTTTCAATTCTCTCCAGCGCAAAGCGAAGATGATTAACAAGCCTGGCATAGTTTAAACTGTCATCTTCCAGTTCTGCTCCCAGCTCCTCTTCTACTTTCGCCACCAGATTTTTGATTATCGAAGTATTTTTTACAGTTTTAGAAACCTCACTATTATTAATGGCTCCATGTATATGAAAAGCAATAAATCCAATTTCACCTTCAGGAATTGAAATTTCAAAACGATTCTCTAAAATCTGAACAGCCTTTTTGGCCAGCTGATATTCTCTTTTATAAAGAGTTCTGGTCTCAACTAAGAAGGGATTAATAATTTCTAGACCTTCTTTTATCCGCTTTAGAGTAAAAGCTATGTGGTCAGTTAAGCCAATCCTGATATACTGATTGATATCCTCTTCCAGTTCCTGATTAACCATTGTAATTATCTCTTCAGTTGCCTGAATGATTTTGCTGTCAACTTCTTCCAGCAGTTGAAAGTAATTATTCCGCTTATCTCCCTTTAATGGGATAAACTCTTTTTTAATCTGATAATCATCTTTAGTAAAGATATCTCCCTTTTTGCTGGCAAATCCGATCCCGGTTGCAATGAGAATAAATTCCTGTCCTTCTGTATTTTTTTCTGCTAGAATTACATTGTTATTAAATATTTTCTTCACCTTATATTTTTCTCTAACAGACATCTGATTCCTCCTAAAAGTAACGAATCGACTTTTTTAATAACAAAAAGAAAAATCTAGAAAAAAATATAAAGTCCTCGCCAAAATGAATATAGATTGCTAAGGAACTTATATTTTCTCCTAGATTATGCCTGATTTAACAGTAACACTCTCTTTTCTTAATTGAGTTTTTTTATTAGCCAGGAAATTATACCTAATGGTTTATTATGGATACATTTTCGGTTTCATAATTTCCGCTATCAACAAAATTTAACCTTAATGTATTACAGATTGTCCGAAGGACATTTTGTTTATTGTAACACTATTTTTCTCATTTTTCAAGCATTTAGGAATAAAATTTTTCTAAATTGAAAAAGACAGAGCTGCTGAAATTCACCAGCAGCCTTGCAGTCTTAAAGCTTAAACAACTCGACTCAGTTTACTCTTCCCGGTTGGAATACAGAGCGGGGTTCCAAATACAGGATCAGAGACAATCTGACAGTTTAAATCAAAGACTTCTTTAATTACCTGTTCGTCAATTATCTCTTCCGGTTTTCCTTCCGCAAAAACTCCTTTATCTTTAACTGCAACAATATGATCGGCATAGCGGCAGGCTAAGTTAAGATCATGTAAAACCATTACTATTGTCCGCTGATCTTTTTGGTTTAGCTCATACAGGAGATCAAGTAAGTCAACCTGATGAGAAAGATCAAGATAAGTAGTTGGTTCGTCAAGTAAAATTGTATCTGTATCCTGAGCTAAAATCATTGCCAGCCAGGCTCGCTGCCTCTGTCCACCAGATAAAGAATTCAAATCTCGCTCAGCCAATTCTACCATTCCTGTATCTGCCAAAGCCTTTTCCACAATTTCTTTGTCTTCCTCTGACAATTGCTGGTACCATTTCTGATAGGGATATCTACCCTGTTCCACCAATTTGCGAACAGTAATCCCTTCCGGAATAGTAGAGCTCTGAGGCAGAAAGGCCATTTCCCTTGCCACTTCTTTTGTAGAAAGCTGATTAATATTTTTACCTTTAAGCTGAACTGAACCAGCAGCAGGTTTTAAAAGCCGGGCCATTGAATTTAAAAGGGTTGATTTTCCGGAACCATTGGCACCAATAAAGATAGTTATCTTTCCTTCCGGTATTTTGAGATCCAGATCATCGATTATCGTTTCTTCTCCATAGGCAAGTGAAAGATTTTTAGTTTCTAAAATACTCAAAGTTCTACCTCCTTTAAAAATTATTGCGATTTCTGTACAGTAAGTAAATAAAAAACGGAGCCCCGATTCCAGAGACAAAAACTCCTGCCGGTAAATCAAGGGGTAAAAAAGCTGTTCTGGCAATTAGATCTGCTGCCATCATAATCATTCCCCCGGTTAGAGCAGAAATTATAATTAAATTTGAATATGATTTTCCACTTATACGCCGGGCCATATGAGGTGCTATCAGACCGATAAATGAAACTCCACCAGCATAGGCCACTGCTGATCCAGCCAGGGCAACACTAATTGTCATCAACAAAAATCTATTAAGCTGAATATTTAAGCCCAGACTTGCAGCCACCTTATCACCTAAAGCAAGTAAATTTAAACTCTTATAAAAAGCAAAGGCCAGGGGGATAAAAATTGCTACCCAGGGCAGAAACTGATAAAACTCATCCCAGTTTGTGCCATAAATACTTCCTGTCAGCCAGACATAGGACTGAACTGTAGTGCTGATTGGGCTGAAGACAATGATCATCGTCACCAGAGCATCAACTGCTGCTGCAATTCCAATTCCAATCAGAACCAGTCTGATTGAAGTTACACCTTTCTGCCAGGCCAAAAGATAAATCAAAAATGAAATTACTGCTGCACCAGCGATTGCTGCAAAGGGCAGCCCGGCTATTCCAAATTTACTGCTAAAAAAGCTGAGATAAATAATTGCTCCTGCAGAAGCTCCTCCGGTAATCCCAATTATATCGGGAGAAGCCAGCGGGTTTTTAATATTTGCCTGTAAAATAAGTCCAGAAACTGATAATGCTGCTCCTACCAGAAAAGCCATCAGAGTCCGGGGCAGTCTTAAAATATTGATAGTAAAATTATATTCCCCCTGATCCAGCTGCAGAAAATGTTTAACCACAGCCGCAGGAGAAATATAAGTGCTGCCAAGTGACAGAGAAAAAACGAAAATCAGCAGAGTTAAAGCCAGCATCGTCAAAATCATTAAAATTTCTTTCGAAATAAATTTTGAGTCATTAGTCATTAACTTTAAACCCCCGCCTGACAATATAAACAAAAAATGGTGCGCCCATAAAAGCTGTCATTACACCGATTGGGACTTCCTGCGGCATAATTACAATTCTAGCAATTATATCTGCTAAAAGAAGCAGCATGGCCCCCAGAATAAAGGAATAGATGATCAGCCAGTGGTAATTGTTGCCGACAAAAAAGCGGCCAATATGAGGAACAATCAAACCAATAAAAGAAATGGCTCCTGCTGCTGCAACTGAGCTGCCTGCTAAAATAACAATGCTCAGACCAAGTAAAAGTTTAATAACTATTGTCTTCTGACCGAGACCGGCTGCCATTTCCTCTCCAATTAATAAAATATTGATATCTCTGGCCAGAATTAGAGCCAGAATCACTGCACCTAAAATAAAGGGAAGCAGAGGCATTATCATTTCTAAATCTCTACCTGCAGTTGAGCCTGAAAGCCAGAACAAAACACTTTCTAAACTTTCCTGATTAATAACAAGTATTCCCTGGGTAAAGGAATGAAAAAGTGCTGTTACTGCAGCCCCTGACAGAATCATTTTTAAAGAAGAAAGTCCACTTCTACCAAGAGAAGAGATGAAATAAACCAAAAGTCCGGCCATCATTGAACCAGCAAAGGCAAGCCAGATACTAATATTCATTGAATTAATTCCAAAAAAGGCAGCGGCAATTACCAGTAAGAAAACTGCACCTGAGTTAAGTCCAAAAATTCCGGGAGCAGCCAGTGGATTTGCAGTCAGAGCCTGCATTAAAGCACCGGCAACCGCCAGACTCCCTCCTGCAGCCAGAGCAATAACCGTTCTGCTTAAGCGGCTGGAGCGAATAATCAAATGTCGAGTAGACTGCTGATCATAATTGAAAACTGCCTGATAAACACTGCTGACAGAGATAAAGTGCTGTCCGACAGCCAGGCTTAAAATAATAAACAAAAGCAAAATACCGACCAGCAGTAATAAGATATTAAGTTTTGCTTTTTGGTGACGCAGGATATGTTTCATTAAATTTATTCTTCCAGATCAAAGTGTTCGTATAATTGATCCAACATAATGTGAGCTGACTCAATTCCACCGGCCATATTCCAGGCAACCTGATCAACTCTAAATACCTGATCATTTTTAACCGCATCAAGATTCTGCCACAGTGGATGTTCTGTCCATTCCTGATAGGTGTTTTCTACTGCCTGATCCTCTGTCATAAAAATAAAGAAGGCATCTGCATTCATTTCGGTAATACTTTCCTTGGAAGTTAATTTAACTCCCCAGATATCTTGCTTGTGTTTTTCTGGTCGTTCAAAACCAAGTTCATTTAGAATTCTACCTGCATAACCACTGTAATAAATACGGGCATGATCGGCTCTAAAATTTAACACAGCAACTTCAATCGGCCACTTATCTCCCATTTTGGCTGCAATTTTTCCTCTGAAATCTGCTACTCTCTGATCCCAATTAGCTAAAACTTCTGCAGCTTTTTCATCTCTACCTGCAGCCTTACCCATTAATTTAACAGTTTCTCGATAGCGAAAAACATTTTCTTCCATTACTGTTGGAGCAATTTGAGAAAGCAGGTTATAAATATCCTCATGTCTCATTTTAGAAGCAATAATTAAATCTGGATTTAATTTATTTATTTCTTCAAGATTTGGCTGAGTTTCCAAACCAACCTGATCAACCTGACTTAAATCATCTCTTAAATATTTATAGACAGGTTTTTCCACCCAGGACTCAACAATTCCAACTGGAGTTATGCCCAGTGCAACTGCAGCATCATTTGCTCCCTGATAAAGAGTAACAATTCTCTGTGGAGTTCCTTCAATCTCAGTCTCTCCCATTGCATGTTCTATAACTCTTGTTTCTGCCATTACTGAAAAACTAAAAACAAATGTAAACATTAAAGCTATTGAAAATAAAACTATGTATTTCTTTTTATTTAACAAAATGAGCCCTCCTAAATTTAGTTGAGACTGATTATCAAGATCAGTCAATCCCTATTATAACTAAACCTATTTATTTTGTCAAGATTAACGTTAAAAAAATCACCTTATCTCAAAGGTGATTTGATAATAGACTATTTGTTTTTTCTAACTACCTTTAGTGCCTCTCTTTCTGACAGTGTTGATAGTTGATGAGTGTTTGCAAATTTAACAACTGCTATTGGTTCAGTCTTGGAATATTCTCGTAAAGCCCAGCCAATCGCCTTCTGAATAAAAAATTCATCTATCTCTTTGAGTTCTTCAATTATATCAAATAAAAGCTGGGCGTCTGTTTCCTCTTTATAACCTAGCTGGAATAATAAAGCTGTCCGCTGCAGCCAGATATTATCTGAATCCAGCCAGCTTTTAATTTTTTGATCCCTTTTATGAGGAAAAATCTTAAAATATTCACCTACCAATTTTTTTGCTATATGGTCAACTGTATCCCACCAGGATTTATGGGTGATCATATACTCAAAAAGACTTATAATATCTTCTGTATATTCATTTTGATATTTTAAAATTAATTCCTGGGCAAAATACTGAAATTCTCTTTCCGGCAGCTGCCAGAGCTTTTTAATGACAGTCTCCAGCTGAGTATATCCTGGTCTATTTTCCTGCCGCATATATTTTCTTAAAATCTTACGTCTCTCAGCTGCCCGCAGTCCATAAAAAGGAAATTGATCTCTCATATAACTGGCCATTGCCTCTGCTTTTTCCGGATCAGCCTGACTGGTCAGACTGCTGCGGATTTGCTCCAGGTATTCTTTAATCTTAACTTTTTTATTTTTTTCTTTTTCCATAATATCATTCCGTTCTATTTATAATAATTTTTATTCTCCAATTATTTTAACTAAAACTCTTTTTTCCCGCTGGCCGTCAAATTCTCCGTAAAAAATCTGCTCCCAGGGACCAAAATCAAGCTTGCCCTCTGTAACAGAAACTACAACCTCTCGTCCCATAATTTGTCTTTTTAGATGAGCATCTGCATTTTCTTCAAAGCCATTATGAGCATACTGCGAAATTGGCTCATGGGGAGCCAGTTCTTCCAGCCACTCTTTATAATCCTGATGCAGACCGCTTTCGTCATCATTGATAAAAACACTGGCTGTAATATGCATTGCGTTTACCAGACATAAGCCCTCCTGAATTCCACTTTCGTTTAAAACCTCTCGCACCTGATTAGTAATATTAATCAGCTCAACTCTCTCTTCTGTGTTAAAATATAAGTACTTGCGAATTGACTTCATTTAGCTCACTCCTCTTTTTGTTGGTACCATATTTTTTGGTACCAGGTACCATAAATCGATTTAGATACCTGGTACCTAGCGTATACAATAAATAATATCTAAAAACTTACTGCATAGCCCAGAGCAACTGCAAAAGAAATTAATGTTGCTAAAACAGTGACAATAAAATAATCAAAATATGTATCTCTAAATTTAAGACCAGTATAAGCAAGCATTGCCAGATAAGCACTGTTATGAGGCAGAGTATCAAGACCTGTTGAAGCAATAATTACAATTCTATGTAGTTTTTCCGGATCAACAAGCTGCACAATATTTTCTCCGACTGTACTTAAAGTTAAAAGCATTCCTCCTGAGGCACTGCCCAATAATCCAGCTGCAATATTTGTGATTATCCCAATCAACAAATAAGGGTTCAACGGCAGATTTAATAAAGTCTGCAAAAATTCTTTAAAGACCGGCAGTGAGGAAATAACCTGGCCAAATCCCATTGCAGAGGCTGCAAACATTAAAGGCAAAATAGCATTTGAAATACTCTCATTTAAAATTTCCAGCAAATCAATCTTCCTGAAATTTTTAATTATCGAAAGCACAACTCCAAGCAGAAGAGCAATTACTGGCGGCTCTGACAAAACTGCCAGAAAAATAAATACTGTTAATAGTGGAAGCATCGCAGTCAAAAAATTAAATAACTTAGACAGTTCAGGTTTTTTTAAGATGCTGTCATTCAGATTATTACTCTCAGCCAACATCGATCTGCTTCTATATCTCAAATAAGCAATTGCAGCAGCTGAACCGGCAGAAATTCCTGCCAGGCCTAAACCAAAACCAGCCAGTGCAGATGTATTTAAATAGTCCATCATAATTAAATTATGAACCTGAGGACTACCCGGTAGAGATAGACCTACTATTACATTACCGCCTGCAATAGAAGCAATAATTAGTGATTTGGGTAGACCAGCTTCTTCGAAAACCTGTTTTGCAATTGGATAAATGGTAAAAATTAATACAAATGCAGAAATACCACCAATAGATAAAAGTACACTGGCAAAAAAGATACCTACTGCGGCATATCTGTAGGATAAGACATCCAAAACAAACTCGCCAATTGAGGTTGCATCATCTGATTCTTCCATGACTTTACCTAAAATAGCACCCAATAAAAATATGAATATGTAGTCCTCAACAAAACTCGCAAATCCGGGCAGATACTGGCTATTAAGTATTTCTAAAATCTTTAAATTATTTAAATATAAAATTACAGCCGATGATAAGGGGGCCGCAACGACTATACTCACCTTTAAAATTATCAGTGTCATTAAGATTATAAAACCAATTATAATACTTAGCAAAATTATTCTCCCTTCAAAAAACTCCAGCTGACTTTCGATTTCATCTCATCTGATTTAATTAAAGCATATTCGGTTGCCAGAGAACCAAAGATTTCTGTAAAAATTGAAGTAAACAAGATTACATTTAAAATCAACATGGAAATATTGGCAACATCACCTGGTATATGGATAAAATCTTTTTGAATTATAAAGGCCAGATCTATTGTGATTCCTATCTGCGGTATGAGACCAAAACCAATATAATCTTCAACATGTTTAGGCGCAGATGAGAGTTTAGCTCCTAAATGAGCTCCCCCAACTTTACCTATAATCCTCATCAGGGTATAAGCAAAAGCGATAATCAAAAAACTTTTGTTAAACAAATTACTAATATCTATTTTAGTTCCAGCAAGAATAAAGAATGTTGCAAGTAGAGGTACAGTAAGAATATCTATTTTGTCTGAAACATTTAGTCTCCTTTTAGGTATATTTCTATAAACAAAACCTACAGTCAAATTGGCAAATAAAGGTGAAATATGTAAAAAGACTGCTGCTGCAGTAGTACCGATTATTGTCGCCAGTATTAACAGTATTTTTCTGCTTTCTGAATCACATCTGATCATTAAATGCTGAGAAATATAACCAAGTACAAATCCCAGTAAAATTGCTGCAGCAACTCTAACTAAAGGTTCAATCAACATATTAGTTATAGTTAATTCCAATTCTGGAGAAGCCAGGATATAGGATAAGGGCTCCATAAAAGAAAAGATCAGTAAGGCAAGAAATTCATCTAGAGCAAGAACAACCATTAAGGTTGCTGAAAACTCTCCCGGTATACCATACTCTTTTAAAACCATTACTGTCGCTGCGGGAGCTGTAGCTGTTGCGATGGTTCCAAATAAAATCGCCACAAAAAGATCTTTCCCTAATAAAAGCATTATTCCTGAGACTAACACAAAGGCACCTATTGATTCGAAAATAACAATCAAGGTTAATTCGAATTCTAACTGTTTTAATATTTTTATGTATAAAGATGTTCCTATGCCAAAAGAAATAAAGGATACGGCCAGAACGGTAATAAAATTCAGGGTATTAAGTAAATAACTGTGCCAGGCTAAAAATTCTTTAGGTAAAAAGGAAAAGCTTCTAACCACACTCTGGCTGAACATTGTTCCTAAAAGTATGTAACCAACTATACTGGGAATTCTAAACTTATCTGTTATGGTCTTAATTATAAACGCTGCTAAAAACAAAAGTCCAATTAAATAAATAAGTTTATGACTTTTATGATTAAGCAGCATCCAGTGCTGTAAATTATTCAGACTTCCCAGGACATCATAATTGTTAATCTTTATCGCCTCCAATTCCAGAAAATTTATTTATAAATGTTAAATTACTATTTTGATTATAGCATAAAGTCTACACCAATGAACACCCCTATTTTGATCTAAAACCAAAATTATTCCAGGATATCACATAACAGAACAGAAAAACCCGCCTCCCGGCAGGTTTTTGAAAATTTTATAGGAAAATATATAATTTTCTGCTATGCTTTTAAAGCTCCAGCTGTCATTCCCTGAACTACTTTTTCCTGAAGCAAAATAAACAAAATTATCAAAGGGATTGAAGCTAGGGTCAAGGCAGTCATAACATAAGGCACATTAAAACCATGTTCTCCCTGAAACCTCCATAAACCTAAAGTTAAAATCCATTTCTCTGGTGAAGAAATCAATATTAAGCCATAAACAAATCTATTCCAGATCTGCACAAAATTATAAATTAAAATCGTACTCAAAGCTGGTTTTGAAAGCGGTAGAATTATTTTTGTGTATATTTGGAAATAACTGGCTCCATCCATAAACGCTGATTCTTCAATTTCTTTTGGTATACTTTCCATAAATCCTGATAAAATAAAAATTGATACCGGAAGCATAAAGGCAATATATGGCCCCGCCAGGCCAATCAATTTATTATTTAAATTTAAAAATCTACTAATTTTATATACAAGTATTAAAGTTGAATGAATGGGAATCATCATTCCAGCTACAAAAGTTGCTAAAACAAACTTATTCATTTTAAAATCTATTCTTGTAATTATATAACTTGCAAGACTGCTAACAAAAACAAGCACTACCAATGAAACTGCTGTAACAAAAATACTGTTATAAAAATATTTATAAAAACCAGAATTTGATACATCTAGATAATTAATAAATTTATATGTTTCAGGGAACGCCCAGATTGACTCCTGTAAAAACTCCATATTTCCTTTCAAACTTGTACTAACCATAAAAACAAAAGGATAACCAAAAATTATGCTAAATATTGTTGCTATTATGTAATAAAATATGCTGCTTTTTTTCATGGTATTACCTCCATATCTATAAATCGTTACCTCAAATTAAGTATATCACTCTAATTATAAACCAATTACTTTTTTCTCTTGGTCAAAAATAAAACTGTCATAGAAATACTAAAGGCTATTAAAAACAAATAAATACCAATTGTACTTCCATATCCCATTTCCATATCTGTAAATGCTGTTTTATACATATATGTTGCTAAAAGTTCTGAAGCATGATTAGGACCTCCACCAGTCATAGTAAAGGCAAGCCCAAAAGCTTTTAATGATCCTGTCAAAGATAAAATACAGGCATTAACAATAGTGGGTTTAATCATTGGTAAAGTTATACTAAAAAATTGCTGCCAGCCCTTTGCTCCATCAATTCTAGCTGCTTCATAAATACTTTGAGGTATACTAACTAGAGCCGCTGAAAAAAGTATCATATAAAAAGGTGTAAAACGCCAACTAATTGCTCCTATAACTGAATATATGGCAAGATCTCTGTTTCCTAACCAGGCAGCCTGTAAAGATTCCAGTCCGATCATCTGCAGAAGATTATTTAAGAGACCAAAATTAGGATCATAAATATAAGAAAATAGAATACCCACTGCTACAGCTGACATTATATAAGGTAAAAAGAAAATAACTCTAAAAATTTTATAACCTTTAATTTTCCTGGATATAAATATACCTAATAATAAGCCGATCGGGATCTGGATCAGAAGTGATAAAATTACTAATAAAAAATTATTACTTAATGCCTTCCAGAATATCTTATCCTGCAAAACTAACTGCCAGTTTTCTAAACCAACAAATACTAAGTCTTTTATACCACTCCAGCTAAAGAGAGAATAATAAAAAGATAGGGGTATGGGAACAATCAAATATAGTAAATAAAATATATAGGCAGGGATTAATCCTAATAAAACAAACCTCAACTTCTTCTGAGTTTTTTCACTAAAAAATTCTGTTAATCCAAAATCATTTGAATCCATAATTCTCTGCTCCTTCCATAATAAGAATTATTCCCTCCTCCTTATTTAAGAAGGAGGGATAATTATATAAGTTATTCTTCTCCATATACCTCTTCAGCTAAGTCTTCCCATTCTTTTGTCATTTCTGCAGGAGAAAGCGAACCATCTAAAACTCCCTGCAGGCTTTCTTTATGGTAAGATCCTAATTTTGGAGGCAAAGTTTGATCATATGCTGTTTGAATATGTGGTGCTGCCATAAATAATTCTTTCATTTTTACAGGTATTCTTCCTTCAACTTCTACACCTTTTTGAACGGGAACAAGTCCCGCTTCTTTAAGAGCCATACCAGCTTTTTCAGTTGAAAGGTTTCTTAAGAATTCTAATGCAGCTTCTTTATTTTCAGTATTCTTATTAATTGTAAACCATGAACCACCAGGAGATCCTAACGCATTGTTTGGATTACCTTTTCCATCTTCCACTGCAGGGAAAGTAAAGATATCTGTTGCTTCATATACTGATGGTGCTTCATTTTTCATATTAGGAATAAAGCTTGGGGTTTGAATAGTCATTGCAGCTTTACCAGAATAATAAAGCATGTAATCCTGAGCATTACCATGTTTTAGGCCATTAAAGCCTTTTGGAAATGCTCCTAAATCAACTAGTTCCTGAATTTTTTCTGCAGCTTCAACAAATGGTTGATCGGTAAAGTGACCTCCTGTTCTGTTTAAAACACTCTGGAAAGCTTCATAACCACCAATTCTATCTACCAGATACATATAATAGAATGATGCCGGCCATGCTTCTTGATTTGCTAAAGCAAATGGAATTATGTTATTTAAACGTAATACTTTAATTACCTCTTTCAAATCTTCATAAGTTTCAGGTACTTCTAAGCCATGCTCTTCAAATATCTCTGTATTATAATATGTTGCAAATAGCTCAATACCATGACCGGGCATACCATATACATTACCATCAAATGTTGCTGGATCAAAAACAGTGCTGCTTACAAAGCCATCAGCAACTTCTGGATTTTCTTCCAACCAGGCATTTAGATTTAAAGCCATCTCAGCATCAACATATTTTTTTAGTGAACCTCCGCCCCAAGACATAAAAATATCTGGAAGTTCATCTGAATTTATAGCAACCTGTACCTTTGTTTTGTAAGCTCCATCTTCCATTGGTGAGCTAATAACTTCAAGATCTGGAAACTTTTCTTGAGTAGCTTCAACTGCCTGGTCCACAATTTGTTTACCATCACTATCAGTAGTATATACATGCCAGATTGTTAAGGTATCATCTGCAAGCGCTGAGACAGATAAAGTAAAGATTAGACTAATCAACATTAAACTAATTAAAGTTTTCTTTTTCATTCTTTTACACTCCCCTTTTTAAGTAAGTAATTTTTTCTACTACAAATAATTTTCTGATTATTATTGGTAGCTACCCCCCCTTTCACTTAATTAATAGTTTTACTACCAATCATGAACACTGCCATCAAGCCTTTCAGCCACTGGAAGATAGGCTTTTTCATATGAAAATTTTTCAGCCATCTCCTCGTCAATATCACAGCCTAGACCCGGCTTATCAGATATTTTTAAATATCCATCTTTAAATTCAGGTCTGCCACTAAAAACTTCAGCAACTTCTTTCGGGAATTCTGCAAGCTCCTGGATACCAAAGTTAGGAATTGAAAAGTCAAGATGTAAATTTGCCATATGAGCAATCGGAGAAATATCTGCCGGACCATGCCAGGCAGTTTTTATATGGAATGTTTCTGCTAAATGTGCTATTTTCTTTGCTTCTGTAATTCCTCCAATATGGCTGACATCACATCTAATGTAGTCAATTAACTGTTCTTTGATAAGAGAAATAGCATCCCATCTGCTATTGAATAATTCTCCCATTGCTAAAGGAACCGAAGTACTGTTCTTTATAAATTTAAATCCATCTTTATTTTCAGGTTTTATCAAATCTTCTAAAAATAATAAATTAAATTTTTCTAATTCATCAGCCAGCTTCTTGGCTTCAGAAACAGTCAATCTCTCATGTGAATCATGAATTAAATGAATATCATCATCAACTTCTTTTTTTAGATACTCAAATAATTTAGGAATGGTCTTTAAATAAGGTTTTGAATCCCACTTTTCTACAAAAGGTAACTCTTTTGCATCATCTGCCACTGTTCCATATGTACCATCTAATCCCGGTATAGAAACCTGAACTCTTAAAGCCTTATATCCTGCTTCTATTTTTTCTAAAGCATTATCTTTAACCTCTTCAAAACTTTGACCTGATACATGAGTATAGCATAGTGCTTTATTTCTGCATTTTCCTCCCAGAAGAGAATAAACAGGCAAACCTGCTTTTTTACCCTTGATATCCCATAAAGCCATATCAATTCCGGCAAGAGCAGTCATAAATACAGGACCTCCACGCCAGTAAGCACCACGATAAATATACTGCCAGATATGTTCTATATTGTCAGGATTTTTATCCATTATAATTGGGGCCAGATATTCTTCTATAGTTTTGGCCACTGCTAATTCTCTACCATTTAAAGTTGCATCTCCGACTCCATAAATTCCCTCATCCGTTTCGATTTTTACTGTTACATAGTTTCTTCCAGGGTTTGTTACTATAACTTTGACATTTTTAATTTTCATCTTATCACCTTAATTTTCTATTATTGTTGTTGAAAATTTCATTTTTCATATATATATGGATAATTAATTTAGTTGTAGGTTGTTAGTTGTAGGTTGTAGTACAAGTCATCTTAAAAAAATTATATTTTTTTTAAATCTTTAAATCTTTCTCTATCATCTTCCTCTGATAAGTTAACTGCTAATTCTGGATCCTTATTCTTAATTGCATTATAGAGTTTTTTATGTCCCTCTATACTTTTTTTGAAATCTCCTTCTTTATTCATTTCTTCTAAATGATGAAAAAGGATGTCTTTCAGTCTCAGCATTGTTTGATGAAGAATCTTATTTTTAGATGCTCTAGCAATATTCAGATGAAACTTATAATCCCACAAAGAATATTCTTTATAATCATCCTGATGTTTTATCATCTGATCTAAAGCTTCCTTAATTTCCTGAATATCATCCTCATCTGCCCTAATTGAAGCCAGACGGGCATTTTCTTTTTCTATCACACTTTTAAACTCCAACACATCAAGCATTTCATCATTACTAAAAATCATATCTGGAATAATGCTGCTTACAATACTGCTGTTAAGATTTTCTGAAATAAAAGTTCCCTGTCCCTGTTTGGTCTTTATAACATTTAAACCCTTAAGTTTCTGAATAGCATTTCTAATAGTATTGCGGCTTACTCCAAATTTTTCTGAAAGTTCATTTTCTGAAGGTATTTTCTCTCCTGGCTTCCACTCTCCACTCAGAATTTTCTCCTTCATCTTTTTATAAACCTCGTCAACTAAATTAATTTTTTTAATAGTATCCATAATATCTCCCCACTTTTATTTAATTATAAGTTGTAGGTTGTATTACAAGTCGTCAGCTTAAATTATAGCTTATTTTTATTGCAATGTCAAATTATAATTCCAACTACTAGTAAGTTTAAATTTTTTCTGCTTACTTTTTTGCAGCTTACTGTTTTTCAACCTGAACCCAAATCGAATAGCCTTCTCCTGCTGTTCCTCTAACCTTAAAGTTTCCATTTCCATTACTATCTGTTTTGACTTTTTCTGTTACATTATTTGTAAAATCATAATAGTAAGTATTTGCCTTGCCTGTATTTATGGCTTTTTCAATAAGAACCGTTTTCTCTCGCTGAGTTATCATCATTACCAGTCCACTTCCGGGATGTTTTTCATCACCTGTTCTAATATACGAATATGTTTTTTGATCATTTGTTTCACTCTCAAAAGCATCACCATAGGCAAATTTCTTGCGAGCAGAAATTAACTTATCTATTTTATCTTTTAAACCATAATTATAATAATCTTTCCAGAATACAGTTGGAATTCCATCTCTCCGCATCATAATATATGTATATGCCTGCATTTTTCGATAAACAATAGTCTCTATTCCATATTTATTGGTACTTTCATGATCTGTATCATGATTTTCTACAAAAGTAACTGCTCTATTTTTATAATCTTTTTGATTGACCAATCCTCTGCCTCCATACCAGCGCATATCAAGGTTGCCTTTCATCATTTCTACAAAACTCTGTCTTAAAGGAAAATCAAAGACACAAAGCTTTTTATTATCAACAATGTTTAAATAATCCATTAAAGATTTTGGACTATTAACCCAGGCTTCACCAATAAAAATTAAATTCTTCTCTGTATCTGCAGTAACTTCCTCAATAAAGTCATGAATCATTTCATTATCAATATGAGTACTGGCATCTAATCGAAAACCATCAAAATCCATTTGATTAATTATCCACTTTCCCCAGTTTATCACCTCGGCTTTAATTTCCTGATTATCATAATCTATATCTGCTCCCATAAGATAGTCATCTTCGTAAGAATCATCCCACTCTTTACACTGAAAGAGAAATTCTCCTGCCCTTCTGGTTCGCTCGTTCCAATCAACCCCATCAAAATGGCTCCAGTTAAGTTTTAAATTACTGTATTTATTCCCACGGCCTGGAAAATCAAATTTTGTCCATACTTCGGCCTGGCTTCCGTCTTTTAAAGTCACAGTTTCTTTATCATCTGCTCCCAGTCGGTGATTTAGGACAGCATCATATATTACTTTTAAGCCTTTACTATGCAAATTGTTGACAACCTTTTCTAATTGTTCTTTTGTCCCGTATTTAGTTCTTTTATTCCCCTTCTGCTTAAATTCTCCTAAGTCCCAGAGGTCATAAGTGCCATAACCAACATCCTCTATCCCCCCTGCACCTTTATTAGCAGGCGGAAACCACAGATAATCAAATCCTGCTTCAGCTATTGAATCAGCTCTTTGGTCTATTAAACTCCAGAGATCTTTTTCTTCAGGAAAATCCTCTGCATATTTATTACTGTTCATTTCCCAGTAAAAAGTCTGTAAAATAACTGGATTTTCCACATTGATCACCTCCTCCAGAAGCTTAAAATTTAACTGGTTTTTAACTTCAATGAATTTCCAATCTTATTTATAGATAAAAATCCTCTCATTTTTTAAAAATAAATACTTTACTATCGCAAACATTTTTTAATTCGTTTAAGAACTTTTATCCTGAAAGTTCCCATGTTAATCGCAATAAAACGCAAAGCAATCACTACATTATTCTCTACTCATTTTATGAAGGTAATTAAGCTCTATATTTTTAAATATACTTTTCGATCATCTCAAACAGCTTATCTTTTTTTAGCGGTTTAGTCAGATGGTTATCAAAACCTGCCTGCAGTGCCTGTTTTTTATCAGAGTCTAATGCATAAGCAGTTAAAGCAACAACCGGGGTTTTATCCAGCTTATTTCCTTTTTCCCAGTCTCTAATCTGAATAACAGCCTGATAGCCGTTCATTTCTGGCATCTGAATATCCATTAAAACAAGGTCATAGGTCTTCTTTTTAAATTTATTTACGGCTTCAAGTCCATTTGCAGCCATTTCCAGCAGATAGTCTTTTTGCTGCAGAAAGGCCTTAATTAAAAACCTATTGTCCGGATTATCTTCTACTACCAGTATTTTTTTATTTTCATTAACTTTTAAATCAGCTAAATTTTCTTCAAATTGCAGGCTGCTGAGCTTAGTGTTCTCGGATTCCTCATTTTTAATTCGCCCAACCGCTGTTTCAAGCAGAGAAAATAATTCGTTTTTCCGGATTGGCTTCATCATATAATCATCAAAAAAGGCTTTGTGGGTTCTCAAATATTTGTTTTCAAAATCAGAAGATAAGATAATAATCTGCAGTTTTTTAATCTTAAAATTTTCTCTTATTTCACGAGCGGTTTCGAGACCATTTTTTTCTGGCATAAAATTATCCATTAAAATAATTTGATATGGTTCTCCGGCTTCAACACTCTTTTTAACAGCTTCCAGAGCTTCCCGGCCGGAGTTAGCTGTATCAACTGCAGCTCCTTTATCTGTTAGTATTTCTTTTAAAATAAAGATGTTAGTTGAATTGTCATCTACAGCTAGAATTTTAAATTGACTGAACTGCAAAAGCTCGTTATCCGGTTCTGAATTATTAATTACTGTTGTTTCCAGGGGCAGAGAAAAATAAAAAGTACTGCCCAGGCCAGGTTGGCTCTGGAGCCAGATTTTGCCCCCCATTAATTCCACCAGTTTCTTTGAGATACTGAGGCCGAGACCTGTACCACCATATTTGCGGGTGCTGGAAGCATCAGCCTGGGTAAAACTGTTAAATATATATTTATGCTTAGACTCAGCTATTCCAATCCCTGTATCTTTAACTGCAAAGATAACTCTGTCTTTACCGGGATTAGAATTATCAACTTTAACATCTAAAAAAACCTGTCCCTTTTCTGTAAATTTAACGGCATTCCCCATTAAATTCATTAAAACCTGTCTTAAACGCTCTGGATCACCAATTACACATTTTGGTACCTCAGAGGCTATTCTTAATGGCATCTCCAAATTTTTATTGTAGGCTCTAACTGAAATCATCTCTGCAATATTCTCAACTACCTTTGTTAAATTAAATCTTTTTTGCTCCAGCTCAACTTTGCCCGCTTCTATTTTTGAAAGATCAAGAATATCATTTATCAAGCTCAGCAGACTCTCACCTGCATTCTGGAAAATATCAACATACTTTGACTGCTGTTCATTTAAATCAGTATCCTGCAGCAGTTCTGCCATTCCAATTATCGAATTCATAGGGGTTCGAATCTCATGACTCATAGTTGACAGAAATTCTGATTTAGCTCTAGAAGCTTCCTGTGCTTTATCACGAGCCTGCTCTAGTTCAATGTTTTTTAGCTTTAATTCTTTTGAATAATCCTCAAGTTTGTTTAAAGCTTTTTCTTTTTCACTAATATCATAATTAACACCAATAACCTCTACTGTGTTGCCCATATTATCTAAAACAGGTTTTCCAAAAGCTTTAATGTATTTTATCTTACCAGAACTGGTTTTGATTCTAAATTCAGCCTCAAAGATTTTCTTTTTGGCTACTGACTCTTTAAACTTCTCAGTTGCTTCTTCCCTGTCTTCATAATAAATATGTTTTGTCAAACTCTGATAACTATACTGGGAGTCACTTTCAATCTCATAAATCTTATGCATATATTTATCCCAGATAAATCTATCAGCTGCTAAGTCTAACTTCCAGACACCTATCCCGGCAGCACTGGTGGCCATCTTATATCTCCTGCTTAACTCTTTCTTTTCTTCTTCTAACTTCTTTTGTTTTGATATATTGCGGGAACTGCCTACAATATGGGTTACTTCTCCATCTTTTAAAACAGGACTTAACTTAGTGGACCAGACTTTTTTACCTCCGGGAAGGTCGAGAGTTTCCTCGTAAGTAATTGTCTCTTTTTGCTGCAGACATTTTTGATAATGAGCCTCTACCTCACTACCTAATTCTGCTCCCAGAATTTCCACCGGTGTTTTCCCGGCAATATCTTCAGTCTTTAATCCGGTCAGGTTTTCATGAGTAGGATTTAATTTAAGAAAGCGAAAATCTTTATTCTCATCTACTTCTATAATAAAAAGTGCATCCTGAGTGTTGTTAAATACGATTTCATATTCCTTTTCTAAATTTAAATTGTGCATCTGATCCCCCCCTTTTTATTCTTTCTGATAGATAATTTCTAGATTATCTAGATAATTCCTCAATTCATCGATTAAATTTTTAATCTCCTCTTTATTTTTCAATTCAGCATTTTTCTCAATCTGGCTTCCAATTTCTGTGAGATAATCAAAACCGTAGCCACCGCCAGAGCCCTTCATACTGTGGCCGATAATTCTAATCTGATCAAACTCTGATTCCTGCAGCAATTTTTCTAATCTCTGTCTATCTTCTTCGCGGTTTTCCAGAAACTGCGGGATTAGAAATTCAAGATCCGGGTCAATGTAAACTATATTTTTTGACATTTTAACATCCCCTACTTTGCCTCATTTTTTATTTTGAATTAATTTTAACTTTTTATTCAAAATTTTTATATACAATCTGATTTTTACCGTTTTCTTTAGCCTGATACAGAGCCTGATCTGCCTGTTCAATCAAAGAACGGATTAAATGCTGATCAATTTCTTTTTCCGCTTTAATACTGCTGACTCCCAGACTGACAGTAACATACTCAGAAGTATTAGAATTTTTATGTTCAATTTTTAAATCCATAATCCCTTTTCTAATATCTTCGGCAATTTTCAGTGCCCCATCTTTAGCTGTATCCGGAAGAATAACAGCAAATTCCTCTCCACCATAACGGGCAGCAAAATCAGCTGCTCTTTTAGTTTTTTTATCTAAAACAGAGGCTACCTCTTTTAAACATTGATCACCCTGCTGATGTCCATAGGTATCATTATATTCTTTAAAGTTATCAATATCGATCATAATTAAAGACAAATCATTATTTTTTCTTCTAGCTCTTTTCAATTCTTTTTTGATAGTTTTATCAAATAAACGCCTGTTGGAAATTCCAGTTAAGCCATCTACTAGAGCCATCTTTTCCAGTTTTTGATTTGCTTTTTTCAGTTCTTCTGATAATTTAAGCAATTCTTTTTCTCTTGCAATTCTTGCCTTAGTTTCTTTTCTCAGTATGATTGCAGAATTAATCCTGGCCATAAATTCTATCTTTTTTATCGGTTTTTTTAAATAATCCATTGCGCCTGCTGCAAAAGCGTCTTTTAAATATCCCGATTCTTTTTGGGCAGTTATCATAATAATTGGAACTTCCTGATAGGCAGGATTACTTTTTATTTTTTTACAGATTTTTATTCCATTTTCTTCTCCCAGAATTATATCTAAAATTATAAGATCAACACTGGGATCAGTTTTTAAATCATTAAGATTTAATAACTGATAGGTTTTTTGAGCCGTATCTGTAAAATGAATTTGCTCAACTTCCAGCCTTTTTAAATAATTTTCCAGCAGTTTTCTCATATCTCTGTCATCATCAACAACTAAAATGTTTATTTTCATCACCTTTTCTTCAAATTTTAAACAAGCTTAATTATATTAAAAATTCTTTCGTTTTTGTGTTCCCCAGCTTTCTTTCTTTAAAATAAGATCAATTATCCCCCGCAGACGCCAGTAAGTATGCAGCTGTTTATAGCCCAGATTTTCTAAAAAAGCATATAAAATCAAACTCAGCTTATCACTTAATTTATTATATTTATGAAAAGTCATCTCTTCAAAAAGCAGAGAAATTATAGATAATAAAATCCCCATTAGAACAGCAGTGATAAAAAAGAGTACTGCCACCGGGGTTATCGCTGACTGCAGAAAGATAGTTAAAATTATTGCCAGATAACCAAGTGTTTCGATTACGGGACCTAAAAACTCTACAAAAAAATAAAAGGGATAGGTAAATAGGCCAAGCAGTCCATAATCCTTATTAAAAAATATTTCTTTATTCATCAACAAACTCTGTCCCAGTCCCCGCTGCCATCTTCGGCGCTGATTAGAAAGAGTCTTAATATCCTCTGGCACCTGAGTCCAGCAGACTGGATCCGGAAAGAAAACAACTCTGTATTCGCGACTTGATTTTTTCATCATTCTATTTAACTTAAGTACTAACTCCATATCTTCTCCCACTGTGTCTGTACTGTATCCTCCAACTTCAATTAAATGTTTTCGCTTAAAAACACCGAAAGCACCAGAAATAATGAGCAAACTGTTTAAAGCAGCCCAGCCAACTCGACCAAATAAAAAGGCCCGCAGATATTCTAAAACCTGCATTCTAACCAGTGGTTTTTTGGCAAGTCTCACTTTTGTAACCTGACCACCTCTGATCTCACAGTCATTGGCAACTCTGATGGTTCCTCCTGCAGCAATTACCCGCCAATCTTTGGCAAAAGGTTCTACAATTTTTAAAAGGGCATGGTCATCAATTAAAGAATCTGCGTCTACATTACAGACAAGCGGAAACTGCGCTATATTGATTCCTGCATTTAAAGCATCAGCTTTCCCACCATTTTCTTTATCTACAACCACCAGATTAGGATAATCAGTTGAGTCATAAACCTCTTTTACCGGCAGAGTTTCTAAATCTTTTCTATAACTCCGGCTTGAAATAACTAAATTAAATTTATCTTTTAATTCTTCGATAGTAGCATCTTTTGATCCATCATTAACAACCACAACTTCATATTCAGGATACTGCAGTGAAAGAATAGAAGTTATATTATCTACAACAGTTAACTCCTCGTTATAAGCGGGAATAATAATCGAAACAGGTTTATAAAATTCACTCTGAAACTTATTTTCAAACTCTACTGTCTCTCTTGCACTCCAGTACTTTCTGATTGAAAAAAATGCTTTAACATTCAAAAATAAATAAGTTCCATTAACCAGGAAGAAATATATAACAGCAAAATAATCAAATACCAGTAAAAAATAATAAAAATTATCCATTATATGCCTCACCAACTTTCAAATCTCCAGCCTGATCCAGAATATATTTTCCCATCTCATAACCCGGTTCTTTATTTTTAATAATTTCAATTAAAAGATCTTCTTTACCCAGCTCAAAAATAGCCTGAGCCGAATAATAGCGGACCCACCAGTTTTGATCACTGAGTAATTTTTTTAAGTCAGGAAGATAATTGCTGTCCTTAATCTCTGCTAAATAATGAGCAGCCTGACTTCTTACCACCCAACTTTTATGGTTTAAAAAAGGTACTAAGTCTTTATCAATCGGGTATTCTATTTTTGCAAGAGCTTTAAAGATATGAATCAATACCTCTTCATTATAATCTTCATTTAAAGTAGAAACCATAATTTCTACTCCCGGTATAAAGCGGAAGTATCCAAAAATATCAAAAAACAGAGACAGGCTCTGATATTCAGGGACTTCTAAAATTTCTTCTAAGTTGTTTTCTTTCCTGAAATTTTTTTCTAAAAAATCTTTAATCTGATAACAGCTCTCTTCTCCAAAGCGAATTAAGATTTCTGATAAGCCTTCAAAAGTAAAGCTGCTTTCGTTTAAAACTATTTTCAAGACCGGAAAAAAAATTCCTGTTCCCCGATGTCAGCAATTGCCCAGATACTGGCAGTCATAAGACTTTTATCTTCAGAATTTAAATAATCCTTTAATAACGGCAGTGCTCTTTTTTCTCTAACCTTACCCAAAAAAGCTGCTGCTTTTATTTTTTCTTCCCGATTTCCTTTTTTAAGTTTTAATAAAAAGAAATCAATCATCTTATTCTTTTGAACCAGCTGCCTTAATTTTTCAAAATCATCTCCTCTTAAATTTTTTAGATATGGTTTCAAAAAATCATATAAATAAAAATAACTATCATTCATTACAGCTGCTGTTTTTTCCAGACTTAAGTCATCATTAAGATACTGAAACAAAATTTCTTCCCACTCTTTTTTTTTCTGCTCAAAAATCCTATTTCTTCTTTTATACTGCAGATGGTAAATAATTATAATTAAAATGATTAAGAGAATGAAGATAATTAGACCGCCCGCAAGATAATATAAATAGTTCAACATGGTCAATCACCCAGCATTTTCTTAACCCTCAGCAGCAGCTCATCCGGACGAAATGGTTTGGTTAGGTACTCATCAGCACCGGCACTTAAAGCCTTAAGAATATCTTCTTCCTGACTTTTAGCTGAAAGCACTAATATAGGCAGCTTAATCTCTGCTTTCCTAATCCTTTTTAAAACCTGCATTCCATCTAAAACAGGCAGCATTAGATCAAGAACTAAAGCATCATAACTATCAGACTTTATTTCTGCTAAGACTTTGTCTCCTGCTTCAATAACTTTAATTTCATAATCTTCTTTTTCAAATTTATAGGCTATCAATCTCGAAATAGAGGCATCATCTTCAGCAATTAAAATTTTATTCATCTTCTCAGCATCCATCTTACTCACCACCAGCTTTCTTATTTTAAATCCATTTTAAAGTCTAAATTAGATGTTTTTTGATCATTAAACCATAAATTTAAACTGCTCAAATCAAATTTATCCCCAGCAAACAGATTGGAAAACTCAAATCCTACTTTAAAAACATACTCTCCTCCCTGATAGTGGCTTAAAGCTAGATTTAGCAGGTAGCCATCCCTGGGATAATATAAATCAAGGTGCTGCGAAAAATCTGCTGTCCAGCCATCAGAATAACGCCGGGAAGTATTTTTTAAAACCATAATAGTTTGCTCAAATTGATGTTCATATTCTAACTCCAGTGTTTGATATTCCGGATTCAGATTATCTTCAACGAAATTATAATTAACTCCCCACCGGTTTCTAGGATTGATTAAATAGTTAAAATTATTATTCAACTCATATTTATCTCTGCTGCCACCATCATAGTAAACAAATTCTGAACTCAAAGAGGTTTTATCAGGAATAATAGGTTGGTATATCTCTATTTCTGATCTGAAAATAAAATTCGTTTCGTCAGCAAAATAATTGGCACCGGCTGAGGTATCTAGATTAAGACCATCAGTCAATGGTTTTTCAAAACCAATTCTTAATTCCAGATCTTCTTTTTCAGCCTCAGAATAAACAGCGCGTCCTTCGAGATAAAAGGCCAGTTTAAGTTTATTGTTAATTCTTTTGGTTCTTTAACAAATGTTGTGAAATCTAAATAGCACCGTTTGAATCGTGTTATCTCTTTTATTTTTTTAATTGCTCTTAAATACTTAGCAATGATAAATATACTCGGCGTTTTAAGTTTTCAACTTTGGGAACACCGTAGCCAATTCTTTTAATTAGTTTGATTTTGTTGTTTAAACCTTCAGCAAATCCGTTGGTTATTCTAGTTTTAAAATAGTTAATAATATGCTGTTCCCACCGTTTTACTGTTCCTTTAGCTCTATAGAAAAGATTTAATTTGGCCTGGCTAACATTTTCATACCAGTGATTTAAAGCTTCAATAGATTCTTTAACATCAGGTATTTGGAGAAGATCTCTAAATTCTTCTTTTAACTCCCATGCTTTTTCTAAAGCAGGAGATAACTTGAAGATTTCTATCAACCTCTGATGGCCGTCATCATCAAGTTCTTCACCAGCCATCAGAAGGGTGAGTCTTGATTTATAGAACTTCTTTCTATTGGCAGGAGTCTGTTTATCCTGTTCCTCTTTTCTCAGCTTATCTAAAGTATTATTGATAGCTGTAACCAGATGGAACTTATCAACTACTATCTTAGCATTGGGAAAAACAGTTTCTGCAACAGCTTTATATGGACTCCACATATCCATGGAAAAGTACTTGATCTGCTCCCGAAGTTTCTCAGGCCAGGTATTAAAGTACTCAATTAAATCATCTTTTTTTCTAGAAGTTAATATATCAATTAGTTTACCATTAATCGGATCAGTTAAAGCGACAGCATATTTATGTTT
>NZ_QLME01000024.1 GCF_003259895.1 Halanaerobium saccharolyticum
AGCTACAGATTGACTCACAGAGAAACCATTTTTGGAAAATCTTAGGTGTAAAATCTTATTTAACGAAAAGTGTAAAATCTTATTTGACATTCACATCAGAACTTTTAATACTAAATTATATTAATAATAGAAGGGGGGATATCAGCTATTAGATAAGACTGTAGGTTTTAATACCAAAACTCAAAGGAGGAAAAAAATGTTATTAAAAGAAAGAAAATTATTATTTGTCTCAATTTTTGCTTTATTGCTGCCGGTGATTTTTTTTGCTACTAATGTGAGTGCTCAAGAAGAAGTAGAATTAAGGGTTATGACAGTATGGGGAGGAGAGCAGAAAGAATATTTAGATGATTTGTTTGCAAAGTATAGTGAAACTCATCCGAATATAACAGTAAAACATGAAGTTTCTGCTGGTTCAGGTGCTGCAACATATCAAGAAGTTTTAAAAACTGGTTTGAATTCTGGGACAGGACCTGATGTGTTTTTTGAGTGGGCAGGTACTTTATCTGGGACAATAATTGATTCTGGATATGCAGAACCGTTAGATAGATATTATGAAGAATATAATTGGGATGACCGTTTTATTGATTGGTCTGTTGGTTCTTTAACAAGAGACAAAGTGACATATGGAGTTCCCTTAACTGCTCGTGGAATGACTTTCTGGTATAATGTAGAAGTTTGGGAAAGTTTAGATTTAGAGAAACCAGAATCATATGAGGATCTTGAAGCAATTGCTAAAAAAGCTAAAGAAAATGGAATATACCCAATTGCTTTAGGTGGTAAATTTAATTGGATGACGATGAGACTGTTAGATTATCTAATTGAAGTAACTACTGGGCCAGAATTACATGACCAACTTAATAAATTAGAAACTAGCTGGGATCGACCTGAGGTAATTGAAGCTTTTAGTTTATTTAAAAAATGGGTAGATAATCAATGGATAACTCCTGGATTTTTAAATGTTGCTCCTGCTGATTCACGTATTCCTTTCTGGAATGGCCAGGCGTTAATGATTTTTGAAGGTAATTGGATGCCACCAGAAACAGAAGCAGCTGGATACGATACTGCAAATCTCAATTTCTTCTTTGGGCCTACAGGCCATGAACCATTAAGAATTACTGGTTTTCCTGAACAATTCATGATTAATTCTGATAGTGAACATAAAGATGAAGCAGCAGAGTTTATAAACTGGTTTACAAGTAGAGAAGTACAGGAAGCTAATTATGGTACTGCTATTACTGGAACAGCTGTGGAGGGTGTTACAGCTGATCCAGAAGAAAGACCACGTTCTTATCAGTTCAAAGAAGAGCTGGTAAAATTAAAAGAAGTATTCCCACCAACAGATCAGGTTTTTAAATCTGAATTGTTACATGAATTCTTTCAAGTTCAAAATGGTCTTGTAACTGGAGAGTTCACTCCAGAGTCTGGTGCAGAATATTTTCAAGAACAATCTGAAGAATGGAAAGAAAATAACTAATTAATAATTAAAGAGGCCCTTTGAAAAGGGCCTCTTACTAAAAGGGGGTAGAAGTATGGATTTTAAAAAAAGAAATATGAGCTTGAAAAGACTTTTATTTATTTTACCTGCATTACTAATTTATTTAGTATTTATGGTTTATCCAATGGTTAGGTCTTTAATAATTAGTTTACATAAATGGGATGGCTTGTCACCTGAAATGAACTTTATTGGAATAAAAAATTATATTGATTTTTTTAAAGATCCTGTTTCGTATACAGTATTAAAAAACAACTTATTATTAATGATAGTTTTATTGATAGTTCCTGTTATTTTAGGTCTTGTTCTAGCTGTTGCTTTAAATAAGAAATTACCTGGAAGAATAGTTTACAGGACAATATATTATTCTCCTTATGTTTTACCAATGGTAGCAGTAGGACTAATTTGGTCATGGATATATGATCCTATGTTTGGTGCACTTAACTCAATATTAAAAAGTGTTGGCTTAGGTCAGTACGTACAAGGATGGTTAGGACAACCCAGTACAGCTTTCCCGGCCATTCTAGTTACAATTATCTGGAGAAGTGTTGGTATGCCGATGCTCTTGTTTTTAGCAGGATTGCAGGATATCTCGCCACAACTTTATGAATCAGCAGAAATAGATGGAGCAAATAAATTTCAGCAGTTTATTTATATAACTATACCACAGTTAAAACAGTCATTTGCAATAGTAATTTCTTTATTGATTGTTGGTTCCTTAAAACAGGCTTTTGGTATTGTGTATGCAATGACTTGGGGTGGGCCTGGGAGAAGCACTCAAATTCTATCTGTCTGGATGTATTTTAATACCTTTTTATATGAAAAAGCAGGATATGGTTCTGCAATTGCCTGGATAATGACTATTATAGCTATGTTAATTATTATTCCATATATTAGGATTATGACAAAAAACACTTAATTGAAAGGAGGATTGTAATGAATAATGATAGATTAGAAAAAATATTATTATACATTTTTTTAACTGCTCTATTAATATTATGGATAGCACCATTTTTTATTGTTATTTTAACAGCTTTAAGGACGCAAAATGATCTTTTAACAAATGGTGTTTTTTCAATTCCTGAAAATATTATTTTTGATAATATTTTAAATGCTTGGAATAAGGGTAATATGAGTACTTATTACAGAAATAGTATAGTTCTTACTTTATTAAAAGTTCCAACTGGAGTTATTATAGCTTCTTTAGTTGCATTTCCACTTGCAAAATGGAAATTTAAATTTAAAGAACCTTTATTTATACTATTTTTAATTGGTCTTGCTGTTCCAATCCATGTTACTTTATTACCAAATACAATAACTTTAAGCAAATTAAATCTATTAAATACTTTACCTGGGTTGTTTTTTCCTTATATTGCTTTTGGTTTACCAATGCAGATATTAATTTTAAGAGGATTTTTTAGCACCATACCAAATGCATTTTTAGAAGCAGCTTATATAGATGGGGCAAGTGAATTTATAGTATATAGAAGAATCATGTTACCTTTAGCAAAACCTGCAATAGCTGCACTTGTTATTATGGATTTTTTGGCAACCTGGAACGAATTTACAATGGCATTAATTTTTATCCATTCAGAACAATGGAAAACTGTTCCCTTAGGATTAATGGGATTACAGGGACAGTTTAGTTCGAATTATCCTACTGTTATGGCAGCAACACTGGTTGCTATAATTCCAGTAATATTGATTTATATGTTACTACAAAGATTTTTCGTTACAGGTCTTGGTGGTGGTATAAAAGGATAAAAACATTGATTTTGAGATTATTTAATTTAGAAATTATATAGTTGAAATTCATTTTAATAAATATATATGGAGGTTAAATTATGACTGAAATGGCTATGGGAGTAATTATAGGGAATAGAGATTTTTTTGCAGATGAATTATGTGAGAAAGGGAGGAATGATCTGCTGCCAATCTTAAAGGAAATGGGTATCGAACCAATTCTTCTGGATGAAGATGAGGGTGTATACGGCAGCATCCAGGATAGAAATGATGCCAAAAAAAGTATTGAGTTATTTAAAAAGCAGAAAGACAAAATCAAAGGAATAATTGTCAGTCTACCTAATTTTGGTGATGAAAAAAGTATTGTAGAAACAATTAAAGAAAGCGATTTAGAGGTACCAGTTTTAGTTCATGCATTTCCGGATAGAATTGATGGACTTGATTATATTAACAGGCGGGACAGCTTTTGTGGGAAAATATCTGTCTGTAATAATTTAAAACAATTTGGAATTAATTTCAGTCTGACAGCAAGTCATACTTTAGCCCCAGATTCTAAAGAATTCAGGGCTGAGATAGATAAATTTATTGGTGTTTGTAATGTAATTGATAAATTAAAAGGAGCTCGAATTGGCTTAATAGGTATTAGACCTGCTGATTTTAACACCGTTCGTTTTAGTGAAAAGATTTTACAGAGAGATGATATTTCTGTGGAACCAATATCAATGCTTGATTTTGTAAATAAAGTCGAAAAATTAGATAAAGATAATAAAGAAGTAGTAAGTTCATTAGAAGAATTAAAGTCTTATATGGATACTTCGAAAGTTCCAGAATCAGCTATGATCAAAATGGCTAAGCTGAATGTTATATATAATAGATGGGTTAACGAAAACGAAATTGATGCAGTTGCTTTTCAATGCTGGGATTCTCTTCAGAACTCACTGGGGATTAATCCCTGTACTGTAATGAGTATTTTTTCAAATAGGGGAATTCCTTCAGCCTGCGAAAGTGATGTAATGGGAGCATTAAGTATGCTTGCTTTACAGGCTGCTTCCGAAAAACCAAGTGGAATTGTTGACTGGAATAATAATTATGGTGATGATCCTGATAAAGCAATTATTTTTCACTGTGGTAATTTTGCTAAAGATATTTATAGTTGTAAGGGTAATAGTTGTCCTCAGGTGAATTATCCAGAAATTTTAGGTTCAACTTTAGGACAGGAAAATACTTATGGTTCTATTGATGGTGAGATTAAACCAGATAGTATTACTTTTGCCAGAGTTCACACCAATGATAATAAGGGGGAAATCGAGGCTTATTTAGCTGAGGGAGAAATTACTGATGATTTGTTGGATACTTTTGGTTCCAGGGGAGTTGCAGAAGTAGAAGGTCTCCAGGATTTAATGAATTATATTTGCCAAAATGGTTATGAACATCATGTAGCAATCAACCTTAGTCTTGTATCCGATATCTTAGAAGAAGCAATGACAAATTATTTAGGGTGGAAAGTATATAATCACAAAAAATAATTTTGTAGTCTTAAAATCCCCTCTTGTTGATTTAGAAATAAATTTTTGTTTAGAAACTAATATTCAGTTTAATATTAGTTTTTAAAGTTCTAAAATGAGGGGATTATTATGTCGAAAATAAAATTAGATAATATAGCAAAATATACAGACGTCTCAAAAGTAACCGTCTCTAATGTTTTGAACAATAAAAGGAGTGTATTGAACTATGACTAAATTAAAAATTGCTGATAATAAAGAATATTTTTTAGATGAAAATGGAGATAAGTTTTTCTATCTAGCTGATACTGCCTGGTGTGCTTTTACCAATGCTAGTATAGAGGACTGGGAAGAATACTTAGATTACAGAGCTCAACAGGGTTTTAATGTATTACAAATAAATATTTTAAGACAGTGGGATGCAAGTGGTTCCAATCTTGAGAGAGAACCTTTTGAAGTTAAATCAGATGGAACATATGATTTTTATAATTATGATGAAAAATATTTTAATAATGCTAAGAAAATGCTTGATATGGCAAGAAACAAAGGCTTTATTCCTGCTCTTGTTGTTCTCTGGTGTGACTATGTTCCAGATACTTGGGCAGATAAAAGGGAAGTGATAGACAATCAGGTAATGCCAAAAGATGCAGTTGCTCCTTATGTTAGCTTTGCAGTTGAACAGTTTAAAGAGTTTAATCCAATTTATTTAGTTAGTGGAGATACTGATTTCCCATCAAAAAAAGCTAATGAGTATTATATGGAGGCATTTAAAGTTATAAAAGAAAAAACTCCTGAAGCTATTACAACACTTCATCTTGGAAGCAAGCCTCAAGATGTACATCAAGATTTTGTTGAATCTGATTATCTTGATTTTTACATGTATCAATCAGGTCATGGATTTAAACATATTGATTTTGAAGGTAGTTTAAGTTATGGGTTAGCAAAAAAGTTCCTTAACAAACCAATAAAAAGGCCTATTTTAAATGGAGAACCCTGTTATGAAGGTATGGGTATTGATGGTAAAAGTGGTAGATTTGACGAATACAATGTTAGAAAAACTGTCTGGCAGAGTATTCTCTCGGGTGGAAAGGCTGGGGTAACATATGGTGCTCATGGTGTGTGGAGTTGGCATACAAAAGGACAGATTTTTGCTGCAAAAGATCACTGGGGGGAACCATTTAATATAAAAGAAGCGTTTAGATTAGAGGGAAGCTGGGATGCAGCATTTGCTAAAAATATATTCGAAAAACATGATTTGTTTGAACTTAGTCCAGCAAATGAATTATTGAAAAACAAGGATTCAGAAATTAGAATATCTGCTAATAAAACTAAATTTGCTATGTACCTGCCATACAGTGTTAATATTATATTAAATAAAAATTTGAATAACTTTGATTTAACAGTAATTGATTTGAAAAATAAAAAATATATAGAGCTTGATGTTAGTTGTGAAGCAGAAAGATCTATTATTGAAATGTATCAAGCTAATAGAGATATTTTAATAATTGGAGAAGAAAACTAGTGCTAAAAGGGAGGTTAGTTAAATGAATAAATTAGTTTTTTTAGAGGAAAAAGCGACACAAATCCGTAGAGACCTACTTAAAATGATTGTTAATGCAGGAACAGGGCACACAGCTGGATCACTATCAAATACAGATATAATGACAGTTTTATTCTATGAAGTGATGGATATGAAAGTTGATGATCCAGACTGGGAAGATAGAGATAGATTTATTTTAAGTAAAGGCCACAGTGTAGAATCATATTATACTATTTTAGCTGATAAAGGTTATTTTGATAAAGAAGAGTTAAACACATTTTGTCAGTATAAATCAAGACTGATTGGTCATCCAAATAATAAAGTTCCTGGGGTAGAAATGAATACAGGTGCCTTAGGTCACGGGCTGGCAATTGCGACAGGGATTGCTAAAGCGGCTAAAATGAGCAAAAAAGATTATAAAGTTTATACTTTGATGGGAGATGGAGAACAGGCAGAAGGATCTGTCTGGGAAGCTGCAATGGCTGCTTCTCATTTTAAATTAGATAATTTAGTTGGAATAGTTGATAGAAATAATCTCCAGATTACTGATAATACAGAAAGAGTAATGACTCTGGAACCACTAGCTGAAAAGTGGAAAAGTTTTGGCTGGGAAGTAATAGAGGTTGATGGACATAATTATCAGGAACTGATTGATGCTTTTTCAGAAAGTAAAAAAAATAATGGAAAACCTACTTTAGTTCTTGCTAATACAATAAAGGGTAAGGGAGTTTCATTTATGGAAAATAAAGTAGAATGGCATCATGGATTACCGTCAGCTGAAGAATTAGCTCAAGCTTTAGAAGAACTAAGTTCCCAAAAAGAGGTGAAACAAAATGTCTAAAACTGCTAATAAAAAAGTTGTTTGTCAGAAATTAATAGAATTTGCTGAAAAAGATAGTGATATTGTGGCTTTAACCAGTGATTCAAGGGGCTCAGCTTCTATGACTGAGTTTGGTAATCAGTTACCAGATCAGCTGGTAGAGGTTGGGATTGCCGAGCAGAACATTGTGGGTATGGCAGCTGGCCTTGCTGCCGGGGGAAAGAAACCATTTATTACCTCCTATGCAGCTTTTGTTACAATGAGAGCAATTGAACAGGTTAAGGTAGATGTTGCTTATTCTAATGTAAATGTAAAAATTATTGGAATTAGTGGAGGAGTAAGTTATGGCCCACTTGGTATGTCACACCATACTTTACATGATATCGCTGTTATGCGGGCGATTCCCAATATAAAAATGGTTATGCCAGCTGATAGATATGACACTGAAAAATTGATGGAAGAATTGGTTGATTATCAAGGTCCAGTTTATGTTAGAGTCGGCAGAAATCCTGTGGAGGATGTCCATAAATCAGCTGATTATGAATTTAAAATTGGTAAGGCAGATCAGTTAAGAGATGGTAGTGATTTAACTATAATAGCTACTGGAGAACTTGTTTCTACAGCTTTAAAAGCTGCTAATTTATTAAAAAAAGATGATTTAAGCTGTAGGGTTATTAATATGCACACTTTAAAACCTCTGGATGAAAAAGCCATTATCAAAGCAGCTGAAGATACTGGTAAAATTGTAACAGTTGAAGAACATAGTATTTATGGAGGTCTGGGGTCGGCAGTCAGTCAGGTTGTGGCCGAAAATCATCCAGTGCCTGTTAAAGTTTTTGGAATTCCAGATGAGCCGGCAGTAACCGGTTATCCAGAAGATATTTTTAACGAATATGGTTTAACCCCTGCCAATATTGCGGAAAAAGCAAAAAGAATGTTCAATTAGTTAATAAAAGGGGGAAAACTGATGAGAAATAAAGAATATTTATTGGCCGTAGACCAGAGCACTTCTGGAACCAAAGCTTTAATCATAAATAAAAAAGGTAAAATTATCAAAAAAGATATGCTGGAACATCAACAATTCTATCCACAATCAGTTTGGGTGGAGCATGATCCGGAAGAAATATATCAAAATACAATTAAGGTAATAAAAAAAGTGATAAATGATTCTGAAATAGCTTCTGGACAGATAAAATCTCTTAGTATTACCAATCAGCGAGAAACAGCAGTTGTCTGGGATAAAGCCACTGGTAAACCAGTCTATAATGCGGTTGTCTGGCAGTGTCAGCGGGGCGAAAAAATCTGTAATGAATTAAAAGAAAAAGGTTATCAAAAATTATTTAGAGAAAAAACAGGACTTCTAATTGATCCTTACTTTTCTGCTACGGGAATTAAATGGATTTTAGATAATGTTAAGGGTGTTAGAGAAAAGGTAGAAAATGGGGAAGTGGTTTTTGGAACAATTGACAGCTGGTTAATTTATAAGCTGACAAATAAAAAAGTACATGCTACTGATTTTTCAAATGCATCAAGAACTATGCTATACAATATCAAAGACCTTTGCTGGGACAAAGAAATAATGAAGATCCTGGATATTCCGGAGCAGATGGCACCTGAGGTAAAATATTCTGATGAAATATTTGCCTACACTACACTGAATGACTTTTTAGATCAGCCAATACCTATTGTAGGAGTGCTGGGTGATTCTCATGCTGCTTTATTTGGTCAAAAATGTTTCGAAAAAGGAATGGCAAAAGTTACATATGGTACCGGGTCCTCGATAGCCATGAATATTGGTGATGAATATAAAATTTCTGATAAAGGAATTGTAACTTCAATAGGTTGGGGGCTTAATAATAAAATTGAATATATATACGAAGGTAATATTCACTCTACAGGAGCCACTATCAAGTGGATAGTAAAAAACTTGAAATTGATTTCAGATGAAAAAGATTCGGAAAAAATTGCTTTAGAACTTGAAAATAATGGTGGAGTGTATTTCATCCCTGCATTTGTTGGGCTGGGAGCTCCCTACTGGAAGAATGATGTTAAGGCAGGGATTGTCGGTATCACCTTTGAGACCAGAAAAGAACATATTGTTAGAGCTGCCCTGGAATCGATAGCTTATCAGATCAAAGATGTTGTTGACCTGATGACAGAAGAAGCTGAAATTGAGATTAAGGAAATTAAAGTTGATGGGGGCCCAACTCAGAATAAATTTTTAATGCAGTTTCAGTCAGATATGCTTGGGGTACCAGTTTATAAAAGTGAATTTGAAGAGCTTTCTGCAATTGGAGCTGCTTATTTAGGTGGATTAACAACAGGATTTTGGGAATCGCAGGCTGAACTTAGATTATTAAATGAAAATGCAACAGTTTATAAAAGTAATTTGAAAGACAAGCTAAAAAGCAAATATTATAAAGATTGGCAAGAAGCTTTAGCTAAATTAATTAACTAACTGTAATAGGGTTGGGCTTATATTTTATCTTGAATCTCTTTCTTTGATAAAATTTACTAAATTTACTAAAATTTTAGCTTATTTAATTGATTAATTTAGTAAATGCAGATATAATTAAAGTAATAATATAATTGCCTAGTTCAGAAAGAGAGGGTTAATAATGGGAAAAGTGAAATTAGATGATATTGCAGAAGTCGCTGGTGTTTCAAAAGCAACAGTATCAAATGCATTGAATAATAGAAAAGGTGTTGGAAAAGAAACTAAAGATAGAATTATAGAGATAGCTAATGAACTTGGATATAATAAGACAAATAGTTCTACATCAAAAGCTCCGAAATCTATCAGAATAATAATGTATAAAAAACATGGTTATGTTGTTTCGGATACACCATTCTTTTCTAATTTGCTAGAGGGTATACAAAAAGAATGCCGGGATGAAGGATATGAAATGATGATTTCTCATTTATCTAGAAATGAAGAAAATTATAAAAAAATAATAAATGATATTAGTAATGATAGTTCTTCAGGGTATTTAATATTAGCAACAGAAATGATAGAAGAAGATCTAAATGATTTTGATTTATTAAATAAACCTGTAGTATTACTTGATAGTTTCTTCAAAAATAGAGACTATGACCAGGTAGTGATTGATAATTATAGCGCTTCCTATAAAGGAACTCAAAGGCTTATAGAAAAAGGACATAAGAATATTGGTTATTTACACAGTTCTGTATATATAAATAACTTTTATTATAGAAAATTAGGATTTGAAGATGCTATAAAGGAATCAGGGATTAAGATTAATGAAGATTATCAATTCAGGTTAGAGCCTACAATTGAGGGATCATATCAACAGATGAGAGAAATTTTATTGACACAAAATCCTGAGCTGCCCACTTCTTTTTTTGCTGATAATGATATTATAGCTTTTGGTGCTGTAAAAGCACTAAAAGAATATGGTGTTAAAATACCGGAAGAAGTCTCTGTGATAGGATTTGATGATATGCCATACTGCGAAATATGTGAACCTAAAATGTCTACAGTTAAGGTGCATAAACAGTATTTAGGAGAAGTAGCAGTAAAAAGATTAATTGAAAAGATAGAACTAGATGACTGGGTAAATCAGAAAATAGAAATAAGTACAGAACTTGTTGAAAGAAATAGTATAAAAAATATTAATACTTAAAAATAAATAAAGGTGGTTAAATTGAATTATAGTATTCCAGATAAAAAGAAAGCAAGAGTAATTGTTAATACTGATGCCAAAAATGAAGTAGATGATCAAGATATGAATTATATACATACAGGTAAAAATCGGCCTATTAGAGTCTATGAAAACCTTGACTCACATTTCATTTTAGGTGATTTTTATGCTAAACTGGCTCATTTTAATAAAAATCGGGGCTAGGAGTACAATTTAATAGAAAGTTTAAAGCCGGGATCCTTCCACAGGATCCCGGCTTTTTTGAAACTATTAGAAAGATGGCTGGACTCAATAATCACTGCATTTCTGCTGCAAAAGTTATTAAGAAAGTAATTATATTGGTTATTCAAAACTATAATATCTAACTTTATTTCCAAATTATTCTATGATATACTTTATATAGTATAAATATTAGAAATGGAGGAAAATTAATGCAGCATTTTGATGTGACGGCTCACAACTATGATTTTGTGTTTAAAGACTCTTTTAATCTCTTTAAAAATGATATTGCTGATTTTTTAAAGGTCGAGATGCCTGGAATTGCTTCCTATCTGGAAACTGAGTTTACAGAAGTGGAAACAAATACAGAAAGGATGGATTTAAATTTCAAGCTGGAAGATGGGTCAATCCTGCATTTAGAAGAAGAAATTGAGGTTTCTGTTGACGATCTGATTCGTTTTGCTTCCTATGACTTAAAGTTGTATAATAGATATAGAGATAGGATTCGGACTATAATTTTATGTATTAAGGGATATCCCGCTTCAGAGGCAGCTTTTAATGCCGGCAGTCTGGGATATAATACAACTGTTGTTAACATGTCTGATAAAGATGGTAAAGAAAAGCTGAAAGAATTAAAAGATAAAATAGAAAAGAAGGAAAAGATAAATTATCTTGACTTAATATTTCTTCCGCTGATGAAGAGTGACCAGAAGATGGTTAAGAGGGTTAAAGAAACTATTGAACTGGAAGATAAGCTGGATGCCGATCAAAAATTTAAGAATAATCTAGCTGCACTAACTATTGTTTTATGTGACAAATTTTTAAGCAGTGAAAATATGATAGAACTATGGAGGGATCGCAAAATGGTTAAATTTTTTAAATATGTAGAAGAGCAGGGCAAGAAAAAAGGAAAAGAAGAAGGCAAAATTGAAGGGAAACAGGAAGAAGCACGATTAATCCTGATGAGGCAAATCAAGGCTAAATTTGGTGATACAGATAATGAAATTATTAAGTTAATTAATAGGGCTGAGCTGAGTAAAATTGAAGATTTAAGCGAGAAAATAATAACTTCAGATTCAACAGAAGATATAATAGACTTTTTGAAACATTAATAGAAGCAAGTAAACAAACCGGCCGGGATTAAAACCTCAGCCGGTTTTATTTATAGAAAGTAATAGTTGAATTTTGAGAATTTTTAATAGAATACTGCAGAAATTTCAGGGCCAGGATCTTATCATAAGATCCCGGCTTTTTTAGGTTAATAAAATATTTTAGGAGATTTTAAAGAAATTAAATTAATATTTATAAAAATAAGTAAAAATTTGCAATATTTTGACTTGAAATAATATACTAATAATGGTATAATACCATAAATTAACATAGTAATAGTTTTTTAACAAATAAAGATTAGAAAGGAGGTTTATTTTAGTCGACTGGCAAACCAAACAGGAGGTAGCAAATGAAGTTTAATAAGGTAGATACGAGTTTCTGGATTGACGAGAAAGTAAGAGCCTGGGATGATAAAACTAAATTTCTGGCACTATATATTTTAACTAATCAACATAGATATTCTGAAGGTTTATATAGATTACCAAAACATTATATTGCCGGAGATCTGTCAATTTCGATTGAAGAAGTTGATCAACTGCTAAATAATTTGATTGGTAATGAATTTATAGCTTATGATGAAAAAAATTCAATAATTTTAATTAAAAGAGCTTTAAAATATTCTCCCCTCATAAACAAGAATCATCAAAAAGCTGCTCTAAAAAAATTAACTGAACTGCCTAAATCATATTTGTTTAACGAATTCTTAAAGCTGGCTGAAAAACATAATAATACTTTTGCAAAATACTTAAAGAAAGAACTGGCGGAGTATTTTATTGATCAAGATCCTGATGTGACGGGCGATTCCGATGCTATCAGTAATGGTATTGCAGATGGCATTGATGATGCCGTTAATGATGGCATGGGTGATTCTCTAGAACTAGAACTAGCTCCAGCTCTAACTCCAACTCTAGAACTAGCTCAATTTAATAAAACATTCGATTCGGATTCAGAAATGGAAATCATATTTATTGAAAATAATTTTGATGGAGATAATACTTCAAACTTGAATAATGATTCAGCAGCTGCAGCAGAACAGACTAATTTTGAAGCAGAGAAACTTACCAAAAAATTAATAGACTTAATCTTATCCAATAATTCCAGAGCCAGGGTGCCGGAGAAGAACATAGAGAATAAACTTTTTAGAAAGTGGTTAGATTCTATTGAAAAACTAAATCGACTGGGTCCTGTAGGGGCTAAAGAAGAAGAAAATAAGGGTTACAGCTGGCAGGAAATTGATGAGATTATTGAATTTAGTCAGCAGAATGACTTCTGGAAAAGTAATATTTTAAGTGCACAAAAGTTACGAAAACAGGTGATAGTTCTGGAAAATCAGATGCAGAGAAATGGATATCAGGATCAGGCGGAAGCTAAAATGGATATGCTGGCAGAATTATATGCAGAGGCAAAAGGGGATGATTTGGATGGATAAAAAAGAAATTATTAAACTGCTTACTTATTTAAATCACTGTTATCCCGGGAAATTTAAATTTCCTAAAAAAGCAAAAAGAGAAAATGAAATGCTGATCGAAGTCTGGTATGATCTGCTCAAATTTTATGATAATCAGTGTGTGATCACTGTTTTAAAAAAATTAATAATCAACAATGGGCACTGGCCGCCTTCGGTTGGAGAGATCGTAAAAGAAGTTGAAAGCTTAAAACTGCCGGCTGAAGCCAGAATTACTGCGGGTGAGGCCTGGAGTCTGGTTTTGAGGTCTGTCAGGAGATATGGTTATTATCGAGCGGGAGAGGCAATGAAGTCCTTACCGCCTAAAGTTAGAGAGACTGTGGAACATTTTGGTGGTTTTACAGCAATCTGTCATAGTGACTGCAATAATAATTATGTACGCAGTCATTTTATGAAGCTTTATCAGGAAGTTAACCGCCACAATGAGGAATTAATGTATTTACCTGCTGCAGTTAGAGATGAGCTGCTTGAGGCAGCTTCTAAAAATGAAAATCAAAATAAGGAGTGGTTGCTGTGAGACGTGAGGAATTGGTTAAACTATTTGAGGAAAAAGTCAAAACAGAAAGAAAAATTCCTACTGCCAGAGATATAGATCAAGATCAGAAATTTCCTTCTTATAGGAAATTCAAGAAAAGTTTCGGCAGCCAGAGAATCAGGCAGGCAGAAGAACTGAGGAAAATAGTTGAGCGTTATAAGTTAAAGTTTAAAATAGATGAGCTGTTCTGTGAGGACTGTAAATTCAACAAATTTGAGTGTGGTAATAATATTGAAGACTGCAAAAGTAAGGGTGAATTATATATTAGAATCTTAAAACAAGAATTAAAAAGTCATTAAGCCGTCTCCGGTCTCTGTGTAAAAGCAGGGGCCGTTTTTTTAGTGTTTAAAGTGTTGATCATTGTCGTTAAGCATGATCAAGGTGTCGATTGATTCCTTTAATTCTTTAATTAAAGGTTCAAACCTGACTAAAAGATAAATTGATAAAACCATTGGAAATCCATAAGAACTGATTAAGTTGAATATTTCTTTCATGAGAGCCTCCCTTCTAAGCTTTTCATCTAAACTAATTATATCATAAAAAGTGAGCAGCTGAGTTGGAATATGGCAGAATTTGTCGACTTGTGAATAAAGGAAAAACAGTATATTTCAAGAAGTATGTAGTTAGATGTAAAAAATTAATTTAAACAAATTATATATGGGGGAGATAATAAAACCTTTGATTATGGCAGGGGAAGACACCAAGATCTAGAATAATATTTTAAGAAATCGTTAAGCTTTTAGGAAGGTGCTCTGTTTTTAACAGAAGACTAGGTAATTATTTTTTAATTCTGTGAGGTTATAAAATGATTGAAATAACTGGAAATGATATAAAAAAATTAAATGATACAGATCTCAGAACTTTAATTGGATTATTATGTGAAGAAGAATTAGAAAGAAGTAATATTTCACGTAAAGGTGTTACCTGGGGTGGACATCAGAATGCCAGAGATGGTGGTGTAGATGTTAGAGTTAAAGTAAGTTCTGAAATTAATCAAGATAGTTTTATACCAGCCGGAAACACTATCTTTCAAGTTAAAGCTACTGATATGCCTGCTAAAGAAATAATAAAGGAAATGTGTCCTAAAGGTAGATTACGAAAAACTATCAAAAAATTATCAGATGACAATGGTGCTTATGTAATTGTCAGCAGCAAAGGCTCAGTAGCAGAACCTGCTCTTGAAAATAGACGTGAAGCTATTAATAGTGTTTTATTAGATTTCAAGAAAGGTCATAATATTAAATATGATTTTTATGATAGAAACCGAATTGCAAGTTGGGTTAGAAGTTATCCCGCTTTGATTTTTTGGCTTAGAGATAAAATTTCAGCCCCAGTGAATGGATGGCAGGGGTACGAAGGCTGGATAAATTTGTCTGGTAATAAATATATTGTTGATGAGAAAGTTCGTTTGTTTAATAATACTAAATCAAGTTCAGACAGACTTCCAATAGTTGATGGGATTAATCTTATAAGAGAAAAGATGCAGCAAAATGGTCTTGCAATTAGATTAGTTGGGCTTTCCGGAGTAGGGAAAACGAGTTTAGTTCAGGCTCTATTTAATGAAAAAATAGGGAAAAATCTTCTAGAAAAAACTAAAGTAATTTATACTGATTATAGTGACAAACCAGAACCACCACCTAAAATATTTGCTCAGCAATTAATTGCCTTAAATGAAAAAGTTTATTTAATTATAGATAATTGCCCCCCTGATATTCATAGAAAATTAACAGAAATTTGCTCAAACAGTTTAATAAGTCTTTTAACTGTTGAATATGATGTTAAAGAAGATCTTCCTGAAGAAACTGAAGTCTTTTATTTAGAACCTGCTTCAGATGAATTAATAGAGAAAGTAATTCTGAATCAATATAAAGAGTTTAGAAGACTAGATGCCAGAAGAATTGCTGAATTTTCTGGTGGAAATAGCCGGATTGCTAAAGCATTAGCTAATGCTTTAAATAAAGATGAAAATATTAGTGAGTTAAAAGATGAAGTTTTATTTAATAGATTGTTTAGGCAGCGAAACGAAAAAAATAATAACTTACTTGAAGCAGCCGAAATATTGGCTTTAGTTTATTCATTTAGTATAAAAAATATGGAACGAAAAGATAGTGAACTAAAGATTTTATCATCTTTATCAGAATTTAGTTCTGTAAAATTATGTAGATATGCTAATCAGCTCCAAAAAAGAGGTTTAATTCAGGAACGTGGTCAATGGCGAGCTGTCTTACCACGTGCCATTGCAAATAGATTAGCAAAAAGAGCATTAGAATATCTACCTAAAAATATTATTTATAATAAGCTCAGTAAATCAAATCGATTATTAAGATCATTTTCCCGGAGACTATCTTATTTAAATAATACCAGAGGAGCAAAGCAGATAGCTAATTTTTGGCTGGCAAAAGGTGGTATATTGGCTGATTTAACAAGTTTAGATAAAATTGAGGTAGAGATTTTAAAAAATATTAGTCTTATAATTCCAGAGAACATTTTATTAAAATTTGAAGAGTTGTATTTTTCAGAACAAAAAAATAAATTTTTCAACAGCGAAAATGATTATGCTTATGAATATGCTCAAATTTTAATCTATATTTCTTATAAAGCAGAATATTTTAATAGAGCAGTTAAAATTTTAATATTATTTACTTTAAATGAAAAGCCAAATAAAAATTATAAATCAGTACGAAAATTATTATTTTGTCTTTTTCATATTCAATTATCAGGTACACATGCTTCACCTGAGCAAAGATTATCAGTAATTAAAGATTTAATAGAGTCTAAGTCAGATAATAAAGTTAGTTTGGGTCTTGATTTATTTAAGGAAGCTCTTAAAACCAATAATTTTATGTACTTATTTAATTTTAGTCCTTTTATAGGAAATAGAGATTATGGCTATTATCCTAAAACAAAAAAAGAAGTTGAACAGTGGTATAAAAGTCTCTTGAAGTATGCGGTTAAAATCATAAATTCCAATGACAGTCTATCTAGAAAAATTGAAGAAATTTTAGGAGATAGCTTTAGAAATCTTTGGGGAAATATCTGTTTATATGATGAATTAGAGTCTTTAACACAGGAAATTAGAAAAAATAATTTTTGGCGAAGTGGGCTAAATGGTATAAATCGGACTCTGAAATATGATCAAGAAAGAATGGATGATACTGCTATAGAAAGATTAAAAAAATTAAAAAGTTTGCTTGAACCTGATACTCTAGAAGAAGAAGTAGAACTTTTTCTGTTTTCTAGACATGGTATCGATTTATATGGAGCAGACAATGGTTTAGAAATCGCAGATAGAAGAAAGTTAGTAAATAAAAAAGCTAAAAGCCTCGGAGTGCGAACCGCCGGTAATATTGAGCTTTTAAAATCCTTGCTTTCTAAATTATTATTTGAAAGATCTATTAATGCAAATAGTTTTGGTCAGGGATTAGCTTTAGGTGCAGATGATCCCGAATTTTTATGGGCAGTTTTTAAATCTGAAATAAAAAAAGGGGAAGTTTTGAAGTGTAAGCTTCAATTGTTAAAAGGGTTTTTAAATGAACTTGCAGATATTAATTATAAATTAACTAATGAAATACTAAATAATTCTTTAGAGGATGAGGTTTTAGCAGAGATATTTCCAAATTTACAGATGAGTTATATTTTTGATAAAAAAGGAGTAACTAGATTAAAAAAATCACTGAGTTTAAGTATGGCACCAATTGAAGAGTATCAGAGTTTAACTTACAATATTGGCATTTTTAATGATAAAGATCTAGCAGAAATTATTCAAATGATCTTAAATAAAGCTGAAAATGTGCAAATTCCTATTGAGATATTTCATAGTAGATTATCTGTGCCTAATAAAAATGCTGAAATTAGTGATAATTTAATTAATACTGCTCATCAAATTCTCTTAAATTATTCTTTTGAAAATAGAAATGATCATGGATTAGACTTTCAAATTTCAGATATAATCAAGAGAGCTTTAAATAATGAATCTAGTAAAACGGTGGCTAAAATAATATGTGAAAAATTAAAGGTTAATTCTATTAATTTTAAAATTGGATTATCTGATTATAATAATGTTATTACTGCTTTAGCACAAGTACAACCCCAAACTTTTTTAAATCAGTTTATTGGAGATAGTGAAGATGAAAATCGAATAAATTATGGCTGGAGAAACTTATTATCTTTTCAAGCTAATCCTTTAGATCAAATTGATAACCAGTTAATAATTAGTTGGTGTGAAGAAAATAAAAAAGATAGATATCTAAATATCATTGGATTCATTGATTTATTTGAAAAAGATAAGGAAGATGATTCGCTGCGATTATCTGATTTAGCAAATTTAATTATCAATAATGTTCAAGATAAAATTGAAATTTTAGAAAAAATAAGCAAAAATATTATGCCAGCCACTTGGACTTGGAGTGGTTCAGAATATGTAGTTATAGAAAAGAGAATTAAGGCAATTGGTGAATTAAAATGTCATCAAAATCAGGAGATAGCAATCTGGGCTAAAAGAAAAGAAATAGAACTTACTCAGATTATAGAAAAAGAAAAGCAAAAGGAACGTGAACAAGATTTGTTGTATCCCGCTTTTGAATAAAAAATATTTTGGTATTTTATTTTAAATAAAATAATTTTAGAGAAATCAAAGGAGTATTAGACTCATGATGACTAAAAATTTTAAATATATAAACTTGGGTCCGCGAGATAATATTGAAAATATTGAATGTTTTAAAGCTATTAAATATGGGATTAATAATAAAGAAATATCTAACATAGCATTAACAGGTCCCTATGGTTCTGGTAAAAGTAGTATTTTGAAAACTTTTATAAGTGAAAATAAAAAAATAAACTTTTTGAACATATCATTAGCATCTTTTAATGAATCTGACCAAAATGATAGTAATCTAAGTAATCTGCTACAAGAAAGCATATTGAAGCAAATATTCTATCAAGTTCAATCTAAAAAAATACCATTTTCAAGATTTGAAATGATTGATAATAAAAGTTCTAAAAGTTTTATTATCGATGTATTTTTATTTTCATTATGGATTATTTCTTTTATTATTTTATTTAAACCAGAATTGGTCATTTCTGAAATAAACACTTTTTTTACCTCAGCTTTTTTAAACAAAAATATAACAAAATATTTTTTTAATATATCATTTTTTGGTTTGTCGTTTTTTTTCTTATATAAACTTTATTTCTTAATATACTCAAAAATTAAATTTATTAGAATAAAATTTTTGGATGCAGAGTTAGAATTGAATAACATGGATGATACCTCTGTTCTTAGTAGAAATTCTAATGAATTATTATACTTATTTGAGGCAACTGATTATGAAGTAGTAATAATTGAAGATTTAGATCGATTTAATAATATTGATGTGTTTACTAAATTGAGAGAACTCAATGAAATGATTAATAATTCTGCTAATATAGAGAGGAATATAAATTTTATTTATGCTTTAAGGGATGATTTATTTAATAGATTTGATGATCGCTTAAAATTCTTTGATTTAATTATTCCAGTTGTTCCAATTGTTAATTCAACTAATTCTGCAAATCAAATAAATTCAATAATTGAAAAATATGATATTGAATTAGCTAATTCTTTTATTAATAAAATTTCCTCATATATAGGTGATATGAGATTAATAAAGAATATTATGAATGAATTTAACATTTATTCAAAAAATTTAGACTCAGATTTAAATAAAGAAAAGTTATTCAGTGTGATAACTTATAAAAATAAATTTCCCAAAGATTTTTCTTCTTCTCTTAAAGGAGAAGGTCTAATTTATAACGCTTTCGATAGAAAAGAAAGACTTAGTCGAGAAGAAATTAAATCTATTAATAAAAGAATTGAATTAAAAAACAGTAAACTTAACAAGGTCAAAGATGAATCGCTAGCTAATATTAAAGAGTTAAGAATTCTTTGTGGGAATCTCATATTATCTAAAAATAATGGCAATAGAATTAATTTTAACAATACCAACAAACAGAACTCTGAATATGTACTAAATCAGTTTCAAGAAAATGCAGTATTCAAACAATTTTTAGAATCAGATCATATTTATTCTTATTCTCGTACGGGAAGAAATATTAGCTCAAAAACCAAAATTAATACTAAAGATGTACTAGATAAAATAAATTATTATGAACGCAAGGAAATAATTGAATTAAAATTAAAAGAAAAGCAGGAAGCTCTAAAAAAAGAAATATCAGTATTAAAAGCAGATAAAAAATATATTGCGGACTGTTCCTTTGTTGAATTTTATAATCAATTTTCTTCTTCAGAGTTTTTTGATGAAGATAAAATTAATAAATATAATGATTTATTAAAGTTTCTTTTAATAAATGGCTATATAAAAGAAAATACTTATGAAAATTATATTTCTTATCTTGATTCAAGTAATATGACAATTAAGGATAATAAATTTATTATGAAAGTTCTGTCAGGTCAAAGTTTGGATTTTAATTATAAATTAACCAAAGTAGATAAAATAGTTGAAAAATTAAATAGTGATCTTTTCCCCAAAAAAGAAATTTTAAATTATGATTTGCTCAATTACTTGATTAAAAATAAGAGTATAAATGATAGTTATAATAATTATTTTGATTTGATACTAAAGCAGCTGGGGGATGGAAGTGAAGTTTCTATAAATTTTATTGAAGGATTTATTAGTTATTCTAAAGAAAATATACTTAGGATTTTTATAAATAAATTGGCGCAGACCTGGGGAAATTACTGGTATTATATTATAAAAGAATCTAACTATACTTCTGAAGAAATAAATGATCACTTGGTTTGGACTGTTAAATATGTAGAAATGAATGACATAATAAATTTAAATAAAGACAATGTATTAAAAAAATATTTTGAAAAACAAAGTGATATTATTAATATTACAGTTGAAAATTCTATTATGGATAAAACAAAAGAAATTATGAATAAATTGAAGATTAAATTTGATTATATTGATTTGAACTTAACTAAAGAAAATGATAATAATAAAATCGAGTTATTCAAATATATATACAAAAATAATTTTTATAAAATTAATATTCCTATGATAACTAAAATTATTAAAAATATAACTCATGAAGAAAGTATTACAGCGGAAATCAAAACAAAAAACTATACTACTATAATAGAGTATAAATTAAAAGCTCTAAATAAATATTTAGAAAGTAACATAAATAAATATATTGAAAATGTCTTTTTGAAATTAGAAAATAATAAAGATGAGAGTCCAATAATATTAATTACATTATTAAATAATGAAGACCTTAAATTAGAAAACAAAAAGAAAATTTTAGATTTGTCAAGTAACAAAATAATTAATTTAGATGAAGTTGAGTATAGAGAAATATTTGATTGTTTACTTAAAAGTAATATGGTTGAATCAAATTGGTTGAATATTTTAGTTTATTATAAGAATATAGGGAAAGAATTAAATAATATTATTGTTAATTTTATTAACAATAATTATCAAACCTTAACTAAACTAGATCTAAAGTATAAAAAATTAAATGATCTGTTAGGGGCGGGTGAAGTGAAATTATTTATTAGAAAGTTATTTGAAAAAAATAACATTTCAATAAATGCTGTTCAAAAAATCACAAAAAATATTAATTGGTCTTATGAAGAACTTACATTTGAGAAGATAGATGGAGAAAAATTGAAATTGTTGATAGAAGAAAATGTATTGATTTTGTCACCAGCTAATTATAGTCAAATTAAATCAGTTATCAATTTAAATGATTTACATATTTTGCTTTTAGAATATAATGAAAAAGAATTTCTAAATAATATTCTAGATTATAGTTTTGAACAGGAAGATATAATTAAAATATTAAATTCAAGTGATCTGAATTTAGAAACAAAAAAGAAATTTATAAATACAATTGACTTTAATATTTTACTTAATATTAAAAATTTAAATTCAGATAATTTAGAGCAGATATTGAATTTGTTAAATGATTTGGTGCTTAAAATAAAAATATTAACTGAAAACGTCCTAGATCTTAGTTTTGATGAGATAACAAAAATGTTAAGAACTATTGGGGAAGATTATTCTGCATTGACTTTTTTAAGAAAAAGACCAGCATTAAACAATAGTAATTATAATGCAGGATTATTAAGTATCTTAGAAGAAAGAGGGTATATTTCATCATATTATAAAAGAAAGGAAAGGTTTGATGTTATTAATAGATACAAATAAATTTTAGACTAGGTGTATAATTTTATAGGGGAATCTAATAATAATTTAGACAATGATTTGAACTCATAATTTAATTATCAGATTGGAGTTAAGAAAATGAACAACAAACTATTAAAAAAAATCTTTAAATTTCGAGATGACCGTAACTGGTCTCAATTTCACAACCCAAAAGATTTAGCTATCTCTATTTCATTAGAAGCAGCTGAATTATTAGAGCTATTCCAGTGGAACAATTCTAAGGAGACAGTAGAAAATAATTATCAAGAACTACAGGATGAATTAGCAGATATATTGATTTATTGTACTTTAATGGCTGATAAATTAGATATTGATCTAGATGAAGCTGTAAAAAAGAAATTAGAAAAGAATGAAAAGAAATATCCTGTAGAAAAATCATATAACTCAAAAGAGAAATATGATCAATTATAATAAGCTTATAATTAAGGAGCATAAAAATGGCTGATAATGATAAAAGAATATATCTAATAATTGGAGAAAAAACAAATTTCAATAGAACTATCAAAAGCTCAGTTGATATCAATGAATTATATGAGAAAAATATGATTTCAGAAGCTATATATAATGATTTAATCTCGATTTATCCTGATGCTAAAATGAAATGCTGGGGATTTCCAGATAACAAGAATAAAGATAATGTCTGGGCCAGGATGAACGAAGAAGATCTTTGTCTAATGTACAATGATGACCAGATTGTAATGTCAGGTATCTTTAAATATCGTTTTCATAATCAAGAAGTAGCAAAGTATATTTGGGAGAGTGATGGAACCCCTTTTGAATATATCTTTTGTTTAGATGATGTTCACATTTTAGAAATTCCTTCAGAAAAAATATTAATAGATGAATTTGGATATAAAAAATCTTTTATCATGGGTGCCAATCCTTTGGCAAATAGCAGACTAGAAAAAGTATTAGATAAATATGGTTCAATAGATAATTTTAGAAGAGAAATAGAAAAAGACAATAGAAATAATATATTATATTCTTCTAACTCCTGGAGAATACTTGCAGAAGATGTTTTTCTTAAAATTATTGATAAATCAGTACTACATAATAATGGAACTGGAATCCCAAGGGATATAATTAAATATTTTGAAATAGAAGATATTGCAGAAGGCGGCAATAGAGAAATTATATTTAATTATAATGATGAAGAGTATTATGCTAGATTTGAACATATAAGCTTAGACCGCTATCGAATCATGTGGAGACAGGACTTTGCTAATATTTTAAAAGACAAACTATCTTTCTGGCATCAAAAATTTGAAGAAGATAGTAGTTATGGAAGTGATCAGGAAAGACCAAAACTTAAATTTCTAAAAAAAAGTAGTAATGAATATGAAATCGAATTAATTAAAGGTGAAGAGACTGATATTACATATGATAAATTTGATCCAAATGTCTGGTGGGTCAATCAAGGTCAAACTATGGAAGCGGAAAAGAATGAAGGAATACTTTGGGCCCCAATAAAAAGCAAAGGTGGTACTACTCAGTATCATTGGGAGACAATGACCGAAGTTAAGTCAGGAGATATTATTCTTCATTATGCCAATGGTTCCTTAAGGTATGTAAGTCAAGTGAAAGAAAAAGCGGTTAAATCAGAAAAACCGGCAAGTATGGAAGCAGATGACTGGAATCGAGAAGGTAGATTAATCAAAACAGATTATTATAAACTTGAACCGGAAGTTAATTTAGACCAATTCAATCAAGAAATAGTAGAATTAGAGATTGAAAAAGGACCAATTAATAAATTAGGTGGAGTTAATCAAGGCTATTTATTTTATTTTAACAAAAAAGCATTAGCAATTATTCAAAATAAAGCTAAAGAAACTAATTGGCCTGAATTTGCTCTTTTAGAGGAGGAAAAAATGCTTCCAGAAACAGATTCGTTAACTGCTAAACAAAAATTATCTCAAATCAAAAATTACATCAAAGCTCAGGGCTATACTTATCCTGATAACTTAATAAAAAACTTTTATCTTTCTTTAAAAACAAAACCCTTTGTCCTGCTGGCAGGTATCTCAGGCACAGGGAAGACCAAGTTAGTAGAACTTTTTGCTAGAGCAATTGGTTGCACATCAGATAATGATCGTTTTAAGCTGATTTCAGTTAAGCCGGACTGGAATGACAGTGCAGATCTCTTAGGTTACAGCAATATTAGAGGAGACTTTCAGCCTGGCCCGACTTTAGAAACAATTAAAAAAGCTGCTGCAGATCCAGCTAACCCCTATTTAGTCTGTCTTGATGAAATGAATCTGGCCCGGGTTGAATATTATTTTAGTGACTTTTTATCAAAAATGGAGACCCGGCACTATGATGGTGATCAGATTAAAACAGATAGATTGCTAAATGAGAATGACTTTGATCCAAATGATAAAAACAATTCTAAATCTAAATATTCTAATCTGCAGATACCGGACAACCTGTATCTTATTGGAACGGTTAATATGGATGAAACAACTCATCCGTTTAGCAAAAAGGTATTAGATAGAGCAAATACAATTGAATTTAATCAGATTGACTTAACAGCCTTTTTGAATGAAGATTATTCAGTGCAGGTTCGGAAATTAAAGGTGAATAATCAATTTCTTAAAACTGAATATCTGAATTTAAAAGATCTGCTGCCTGATAAAAAAGATGAAGTTAGAAGAATAACTGAAGAACTGGAAAGACTAAATCAGATACTTAAAAAGGGAAATCTGCAGGTCGGATACAGAATCAGAGATGAGATCAACTTCTATGTTGTTGAAGCGCTGGATAAAGAACTGCTGGCTGAGAATACTGCTTTCGATAAAGAAATATTGCAGAAGGTATTACCCAGAATTCAGGGTAGTTCAGCTGTTATTAAGGAAATTTTGCTGGAACTATTTGATTTCTTTAGTGGAGCTAATTTCAGCAAAGAAAATGGGCAGCTGTCTGCAAAAATCTGGAACTATTATCAGGCAGAGAAAGAGGATTTTAAATATCCGGAATCTGCAGAAAAAATAACCTATATGCTGAGGAAATTTGAAGAAGATGGTTTTACTTCTTACTGGTTATAGTTTGGACTGCAATACAGACAAGGAATTTAGATGAATTAAGGATATAAAAATATTGAATGAGGCAACAACTATATTAAGGTGATAAAATGGCAGTTAAAAAGATAGATCTAATCACAATTAAAAATGATAAATTTTCTCTAAATATTAAGGGGAAGCCTCTTCATCCTGACCACGAAAAGAAATTCCCGGAGAGAAATAAGGCTCAGGCTTCTTACAGCTTTAGCTCAATTTTAGAAAAAGGATTGGATTTTAAATATTACGATCCGGAAATAGATCAGCTCAAATTGAGCCAGTTTAACTCTATAAAAAGCTACCCCCTCTTTTTTGAATATCAAAACTATGATTTTCACATTGAAGCAGAAACGCCGATTGAGATCTACCATCCTAATCGGGAAATCAGAGAATCACTGTCACATCCAAATGACAAGCCCAATGTACTTTACGGCAGCATTAATTTTGGCAGTGATATCGGCTATTCTGAATTTGAGATTCGCAGTAATTCTCAGGTGATTTTAACCCTCAAACTGGAGGTTTTTCCCAGCAAGATTGACTACCAGCATGACTATAATAAGCTTTTAGAAGAGGTAAATAAGGAAGTATATAATTTAGCCTATGATTTTTTAAGAAAGACCTATCAGGAAATGAAGATATCTGAAAAGCAGAATATCACTGAAGCTGAGTTTTTTGCGATCATTGAAAATATCTTTGAAGATTTATTTAAAGCTCTAAAGAGAATAGAAGAGTCCCCTCATCATCAGATTATTAGAAAGAGAAATGTTCGACCTGCTTCCAGAGTCAAAAAAGTCGGCAGGCAGAGCCTTAAGTGGTTAAATAAAAACAGCCGTCATTATGATCAGGACCTTAAGCTGCCGGAAAAGATGCTGGCAGTAGAAAAGAAGCTGAGCTATGACAATTTTGAAAATAAATTTATCAAGTGGAGTTTTTCAGAACTGATTAAAAGGCTGAAACACTTTAAAGTAAATTACTCTAAATCCAAATCAAATCCGGATCAAAATTTTCTGGCTGAAATCGATAAAATGATCAGAAAACTTAAATTAAAACTTAAACATTCATTTCTGGCTGAAGTTGGTGAACTGCAGAAAATAGATTCCATCTCTCTAGTGCTGCAGATGGCTCCTGGTTACAAGGAATTATATAAATATTACCTAATGCTTTTAAAAGGTCTTTCTCTCAATGGAGATATCTTTCGACTTTCAATTAAGCAGCTTTGGCAGCTCTATGAATACTGGACATTTCTTAAGTTAAACAGACTGCTCCAGGATAAATATAAGTTGATTAAAAATAATATTATTGATTTAGATTACAGCGGCATCAATGTTACCCTTTCTCAGGGAGCAGCGGCTGAAGTCGAATATCAGAATCCAATTACCGGTGAGAAATTCAAATTAAGCTACAATAGATCGAGTGGAGATGGAATCACCACCAACCAGAAGCCGGATAATATTCTTTCACTTAGTAAAAATGATTCTGAGCATCAGTATAAATTCATTTTTGATGCTAAATATCGGCTCAACAACGCAGAAGAGGGAACTAGATATGGTGACAGATACGAAGGGATTCCCGGTCCGGAAGAATCAGATATCAACACCATGCACCGCTATCGAGATGCCGTAGCAGCTGAGATGGGAGAAAACTACCGGCGAACAATGGTTGGAGCTTATGTACTCTTTCCCTACCACGATCAGGAAAAATTTAAAAAGCACAAATTCTATAAGAGCATCGAACAGGTCAATATTGGAGCTTTTCCATTTCTACCTGGCAGCACAGAACTTTTAGCCGAGTTTTTAGAAAATATTATTGACGAATCAGCTCAAAGTAATTTTGACCGCAACCTGATGCCGGCTGCGGCTGATGAATTTAGACCACAGCCCGAATTTAAAGTTGATCTTCTGCTTGGATCTCTGCGCAGTAAAAAGCAGTTTGAGTATTTACTGGCCAATAATCTTTACTATTTACCTTTGCAGCAGTCAGTTTTAAATCATAATTTAGAATATGTGGCAATCTTTCAGAGTAAAGCAAAATTTGGAGAGCAGAGCGGTGTCCGCTATTACGGCAGAATTAAGAATAAAAAGATTGTTAAAAGAGAAGAAATAGATTTTCCTTCCAGCCGCAAAAATATTGGTCAGAATTATCTGCTTTTCGATGTTGAAAGCTGGCAGCAGCTCGGTAAAAAGATTAAATCCGAAGGCTATGGAGTTAGCAGCAGCCATATTTATTCCAATCTAATGCTGCTTAAAAAGGCAGATACTCTGCCTGAGTTAAGTATTCGCTCTTTAAAAGAATGGCGGCTTTGGCTGGAATTAAAGCGGCTCAAGGAAGATATAAAACTGCAATTAAAAAATAATAATCTGGATCAGATCCAAAAAATTGAAGGTTTCAGAGCTGGAAAAGCGAAAATCAAACTTAAAGAAGATATACTGCAGGTAGAACTGAAAGAAAATCAGCTCGAATTTTCTTATTCAGAGTTTATTCAGAATCCGAGATCTGTTTTAAATAAGATAATGGAACTTATTAATGACAGCTCTCAGCACTAATTTTGATTTAGATATAAATTTCAAGATAGTTGAGATTCGGCTGATGGTAGAATGTGCTAAACGCAAAATAAAACTTTTTGACTACAAAAAGCTCGGTCAGAGGGAGCTGCTTGAAAAATAGGATGACAAGACTTTATCTCGGGGAAATTAAAGGGTGAAATTTTTTGTGACCTATCAAATTGTAATCTAGTAGTAGATGATTGATATCTTGCATAATAATTTATAATTAGAACTTACCTTTTCTAAATTAATCTGATAAAATATTAGCAGAATATTTAGGTTTTTGTCAGATGTAAATCATCTGTGACTTTAAAATACTTGATGAAAAATATTCTAGTCTATCTATATTTATAAAATACAGATTCTGATATTACTGATCACTTAAAAGAACATATTTGCTACAATAATCTAACTATAATTATTGCGTTAACTGAAATTGTCGTTGAGAATCTTAATAATGTACTAGAACAAATATATAAAAACAAGAAAGAATTAGATGTGAGGTCCCCCATTAAATTAGAGATAGTTTATTTAATCCATAACACTAAAAAGAGAGAGTGATAACAGTGGAGCAATCTTTTTATAATAATCTAGGTTTTTATACTAATCCTTTTAAAACTACTAATGCCTATTACGAAGAAAATCTTGATAAATATTTTGTTTACCCACCTTTTTTTCAATCTGTTTTAGGAACGCCATCTTCTCCTAGAAGTAATATAATATTTGCCCCCCGTGGTGGAGGTAAGTCTGCTCAAAAAATAATGATAGAAAAAGAAAGCCATAAAAGAGATATTTTATGTATATCACATGATGATTTTAATAATATATTAGACTCAGGTGTAAAAAATGTTACTTTAAATGATCATTTACAAGTAATTATAAGGAAGACAATTATAGGAATACTTATTGCTTTTAATGAAAAGGAAGGGGCACAAATTGATAAATCAGACAAGGAAATATTATATTTATTGTCTAAAAAATATCTTAGTAATTTGTCTCGTTTAGAACTGAAAGAAAATATTTCTTCAATAAAAAATTTTTCTACCCAAGTTAAGGAAGTTTGGACAGGATGTTCTAACTTTGTTAATCAAATTTTTAACGAGTTAATGAAAAAGAAAGTTGATGATTGGAATGGAATTGATTTAAATAAAATAAGTTTGAAAGAAACAAATTTTAATAATAATAAACCAAAAGAAGAATTAAGATTTCTTGGCCAAATTGCTAAAAAAATTGGATTTGAGTCGATATACATATTAATAGATAAGATTGAAGAATATCCTTCCACAAACACTCCCGAAAAGGCTTATGAATTAATAAGTGAGTTGTTGGAAAATCTGGTTATATTAGAAACAGGAAACTTCGCTTTTAAATTTTTTCTTTGGGATAAGATCGAACAGTTATGTATAGATAATAAAATTAGATTTGATAGAATCCTTGATTATAAATTAAAATGGAGCAAAAAGAGATTGAAGGAGTTATTAATTAAAAGAATTAAATACTATAGTAAAGGAAAACACAATAGTTTTGAAGATATTATTGACAGCCAGTTGAAAGATAAGATTAAAACGACTTTTGAAGATAATGAATTGGTTAATAATATAGATGATTTATTGGCAATTTTTGCAATGAATTCTCCTAGAAATTTAATTAGAATATGTGGTACGATTTTAAATAAACAACTAGATTTAAATTCAAACTTATCTACGGTCTCTTATATTAGTTTTGTTAATGGGATAGAAGAAATAAGTAAAAAGATTTCTAGACAATTAATGGATAGTTCTATGATTAACCAAATAATGAAAGTGGGTAAAGTTAGTTTCACTATACCATATATTTCAAATAAAATTTTTAAAATCACTACTCAAGGTGGTGGCAATAAAATTAAACAATGGAGAGATACTGGTCTTGTTATGAAAGTCCCTACTAAATTTAGAGGTAAAACAAATAAGCCTGTATATTTATATGCAATAAATAATTTGATTTTTGCTAAGCAATTATATAAAGATTTAAACATATTCGAGTTTTTTGAAGAGAAAGTAAGGGTTTGTTCCACTTGCAATGAATTTTTATTAAGAGAATGGGACGAAAAACCAGAAGAACCATATGTTTGCCATAAATGCAATAGTGAATTAGATTCTAACCGATTGAAATTATTTTGATAGGCTATAATAGGTATTTTTTAAAAGTTTTTCAAAAAACTTTATATAGAAATAAAGGAGGTGAGATTTTTGGCTGTTAAACATATAGATACTGGAGTAGTACACAAGGGTAGAAAAGGTGGAAAGACTGGTTGTGGAGTTGATACTAGAAAAAAACCAAGTCATTGGGCAAGTACAAGCTCAAGAGTAACATGCAAGAAAGATGGATGTAAAAACTAGTTTTTATGAGGCCAGGTAATGGAAGATATTTTTTGAACAAAACTGTTACCTGGTTTTATAAAACATTTTCAGATCAGAGTAAGTTTATTTTGGAAAATAATTTAATAGATTTTGAAATGTTTAGAAAATCATTCTTAATTTGCAGGACAAAAATATTTGCCATAGAAGTAATATAATATATAATGAATATAAGTCTATAAAATTATAACTTTCAGGAGGTGTTATAAGATGGCTAGAGGTGATTTAGTTTTAAAATTAGTTCAGGCTGGAATGTCTGGAGATAAAAGCCTATTTGAAAGAACTACTAGAGCTATTATTTCGGAAGAAAAAGCGAAAGATCATCATATTCTGGCTTCAAGGATCGAAGAAAAGTTCAAAAATGAGAATAAGAGCACTTCTAATAACAAAAATAATACCTATTATCTTAAAAATAAAAATGCTAAAAATAAGGCTTTGATAGAAAGAATTCCTCGATTTACTTTTGAAGATTTAATATTAGATAACAAAATATTAAATACTTGTGATGAACTGATTGAGGAGCAGCAGAAAGCTAATATACTAAGAACCAACAACGTGGAACCACGACATAGAGTACTTCTGGTAGGCCCACCAGGAAACGGAAAAACTTCTTTAGCAGAAGCAATTGCCGAGGAATTAATGGTTCCCTTATTTATAGTTTCTTATGAACAGCTTATAAGCAGTTATTTGGGAGAGACAGCCAGGAAAATTGATGAATTATTTGAATTTGTCAGCAAAAGAAATTGTGTATTGTTTTTTGATGAGTTTGATGTGCTGGGTAAAGAAAGAGGAGATTCTAGAGAATCGGGAGAAATTAAAAGAGTAGTCAGTTCTTTATTAATGCAGGTCGATGATTTACCAAGTAATGTAGTTGTTGTGACTGCGACAAACCATCCAGAATTATTAGATAGAGCTGTCTGGCGCCGATTTCAAATTAAACTTGAGTTAGATTATCCTGCCAGAGAAGACATTATTAAATGGTTTAATAAATTTGAAAAAAGTATCAATACCAATTTGAAAACTGATAAAGAAATTCTGGCGGATAAATTATTGGGGTTGAGTTTTGCAGAGATAGAACAATTTGGCCTTGATGTTTATCGAAGATTAATCTTAAGTGATAAGTCTCTTAAAAGTATAATAGAAGAGAGGCTAAAGCAAAGGAGTAATCAGCTGAATTAATACATGATTGGAGGAAACCGACTTGCCCCAGAAAAAGTATATTCCTTTTCCTAATTATACAATCAATGGTCGTGAAAGTTTAACTGGAGGAAGATCTAAGATAAAGAGTCCTTCTCGTGAAAAACAAAAAGATAAATTTGATGGTCCTATGAGAGAGTTGACGCGTACAATGGAGTCAAGACTTGCTAAAATAAAAGATGAGACTACTGGCTTAGATCCGGATATGGTTCTGGTATTAGAAACTGTGGGTAGCGTCAGTAATTTTTATACAGCAGTAAAAAATACTCAAGGGTTTAGCTGGTTGGTAGATTCTATTTCAGAGGGTATTGAAGAAAATGAAGAATTTTATAAAAATAGTGCTCCTTCAGGTAAGGAATTAAAATGCAGATTATATATGCTCTTAACAAATAAAACTGCGCTTGACCAGCTGCTTCAATTGTGGGATAAATTTAAGAGAGAAGAAGATCTTCCCCGAGGTAAAAAAGGTTGGAGAGAGATCTTTAGTCATTTAAAGGATATCAGAACCTGGGGTGTAGAGGATAGGCTTGAAGATACTGGTCTGTTAGAAAGATGGAAAGAAGATTTAGAATATCAAGATTCAGTTAAGTTCGAAATAGAATTTTGGTTTAATGATGATCAGCACAAACAGAAATTAATTGAATCTGATTTTAAAAGAAAAATTGAAGAATTTGAAGGTGAGGTTATAGATTCGGCTTTAATTGAAGAGATTAAATATCATGCTTTTTTAGCGAAAATCCCTGCTGTTTCAGCTGAAAAATTAGTTGCTGACTTTAGACAAAATAATGAAAATAAAGTTTTAAAGTCCGAATCTGTAATGTTTTTTAATCCTCTTCCACAGGCAGATTATAAATTTCAGATTGAAGAATTGGAAGAATTAGCTACCGACAATATTGGTACTGCAGAACAAATCGGTATGGAGCCAGTGGTTGCTTTATTTGATGGTTTGCCTTTGCAAAATCATCAATCTATCAAAAATAAATTAATTATTGATGATCCTGAAGATTTTGAGAGTAATTATCTGGCTAAATATAGACTGCATGGTACAAGTATGGCGTCCTTGATTTTAAATGGAGATTTAAATAATTCTTTTCTTAAACATGAAAGGCCTATTTATGTTAGACCAATATTAAAGCCTGACTTAGAAAATAATTTTGATGGTCAAATAAGAGAAACTATTCCTGGAGATAAATTATTTATAAAAAGGATTTATCAGGCTGTAAAAAGATTATTCGAGGAAGGAAATGACGGGGTAGCTTCTGAAATAAAGATCATTAATTTTTCCATTGGTGATAAATATCGTCCATATTTAGATAAGATGAGTTCTCTGGCCCGGCTATTAGATTGGCTTTCCTGGAAATATAAAATTCTTTTTATGGTTAGTGCTGGTAATAAAGTTGAGAATTTTGATTTTGCAGAAGGAGAATCTGCAAAGGATAACTTATTAAAAAATATAAATAAAAATCTAAGAAACAGTAAAATTTTATCACCTGCAGAGTCAATAAATTCAATTACTGTTGGAGCTCAGCATAAAGATTATAGTGAGTTTTCTTTAAATAGTCATATTCACACTGATTTTTTTGAAGATTATAATAATTTACCCAGTCCTATTTCACGCTTTGGCTTAGGTTATAATAGAACAGTTAAACCTGATATTTTATTGCCAGGGGGCAGACAGATATATAATAAGAATTACTTGCCCGGGGGAGATTATAGATTTACTCCTAACTTGTCCACCCGCAAACCCCCAGGCTTAAAAGTTGCTTTTCCCGGATCAAGTCCAGGGTTAAATAATTTTGCCTATACTGCAGGTACAAGTAATGCCAATGCCTTAGCAACTCATAAAGCAGCTGAATTATATGAAATATTAAAAACCAATGAAGAGTTTATTAATATACCAGATGATGAGATTACATCATTAATAAAATGTCTGTTAGTTCATTATGCAGACTGGAATAATGGATATAAGTTATTGGAAGAAACATTGTCTCAAGAAGTAGATATTAATTCTTTTAGAAAACACGTACAAAAATTTTTAGGTTATGGTTTTATTAATCTAGAGCAAATATATGGCTGTACTGAAAGACAGGTGACTTTATTTGCTACATCACAAATCAAGGCTGAGGAGGGGCACCAATATATTTTCCCCTTACCTGAAAGTCTGGAAAGTAAAGCTATTCCAAGAAATCTAATTATTACTCTGGCCTGGTTTAGTCCAATTAGATCTCAGTTTGAAAATTATCGATTAGCTAAGTTATATTTTAAGCCTCCACAAGATGAACTATTATTAGGAAGAAGCCAGGCAGATTGGCGGGCTGTAATGAGAGGGACACTTCAGCATGAAATTTTAACAGGTGATAAAGCCAGTGTTTATTATGAAAGTGATAATATAAAAGTCAGTGTTAACTGCTATGATAAAACAAATGAACTAAATAATAATAATCTTGAGATCCCTTACGCACTTGCAGTTACACTAAAAATTGAAGAAGATATTAATATTTATAATGAAATAGAAGAAAAGGTAAGAATAATTAATAAGCAGAAAGAACAGATTAGACTTAAAAATACAGTGTTTATATGATATGTGATTAGAGTTAAAAATAATCAGTTTTCGATTTTAAAGACATGGGGGCGAGGTGATCCAATGATTATTAGTGCCAGCCGCCGGACTGATATTCCGGCTTTTTACAGCAAATGGTTTATCAACCGCATCAGGGAAGGATTTTTCTTTCAGGTTAACCCCTATAACCAGCAGCAAAAGGGGATCAGTCTGGCTCCAGAAGCAGTAGAGGCCTTTGTTTTCTGGAGCAAATATCCCCGACCCCTGCTGAAATATCTACCTGAACTTGACCACAGGGGTTATAACTACTATTTTCAATTTACTCTCAATAATTATCCTGAGCTTCTGGAAAGCAGACTGCCATCTCTGGAAGCGAGAATTTCAGCTTTTAAAGAGCTGAGCCAGTCTCTGGGCAAAGAGAGAGTTATCTGGCGCTATGATCCGATAATCATCAGCAGTTTGACACCTCCGGCCTATCATCTGCAGCAGTTCAGCCAGCTTGCTGCAGAACTTAAGGACAGCAGCAGTCGGGTGGTAATCAGCTTTCTCGATTTTTACGGTAAAACTAAGTCGAGGCTCAAAAAATTGGAGCAGGAAAATGGAATCAGCTTCCGGGATCTGGTCAAAGCGGAAGCAGAGCTGCTTTCCTTCTGCCGCAGCTTAAAAGAAATAGCAGAGGCTAACGATTTTGAGATCCAGAGCTGTGGAGAAATGAATAATGACTCTGCCCGGATTATCCCGCCTGGAAAGTGTATCGATGATCAGCTGCTTAATCAGCTCTTTGATCTAAAGCTGCCTTCACTTAAAGATCCGGGCCAGCGGCAGAGCTGTCTCTGTATCAAAGCGGCCGAAATGGGAGTCTATAACAGCTGTCAATTTGACTGTGTTTACTGTTATGCCAGCCGGGGTCCGGATAAAATTAGAGAAAGAATAGATCAGCACAATCCTGAGAGCCCGGTCTTAATCGGAGAAGCTCAGCAGGAATTTAAACAGCAGCTTTCGCTTTTTAATAAAAAGTTTTAAGAGTAGGAGAGGAGCATTTGATTCTGGACAATCATTTTACTGATAATATTTTTAAAAGATTACTGATATAAATTCTTGATTCTGGTGCTGGTCAGTTATTTATAAATTTATAATAAAAAAAATTATTTGACAATTAAAAATTATTTCTGTATAATATCTCTATAGTAAACGTTTAGATTGATATAACAATAGTAAACGTTTAGATTACTTATATTATAGTAGTAAACGTTTAGATTAATGAGGGGTTATAAAGATGGTTACGATAAAAGACGTTGCAAATGAAGCGGGAGTTTCCATTGCCACCGTCTCAGCTGTTGTTAATGACAGCCGACCGGTAGCAAAGAGCACGAGAAAAAAAGTTATGAAAATTATTGAGGAAATGGGCTATAATCCAAATCCTGTTGCCAGAGCCTTAAAAAAAGGTAAAACAAAGAGAATTTTATATATGGTTCCTTCAATTAAGAATCTGGTTTTCGCACAGTTTATTGATAAGGTGCAGCAGGCTCTGATTGAAAAAGGTTATGATCTAATTTTGCTTAATAATGAAGCCAGATCTGATTTAACAAAATCTTATTTAAGCATTATTCATCCTTCCAATATAGATGGAGTAATTATGACCCAGACCAGAACCTGTGGTGAGATCATTAAAAAAACCTGTAAAAATAAATCAATTCCTTTAGTTGTTCTCTTTGAACCAGATATTTTTAATGATGTAAGTATGGTAACCAGTGAAGAACAGACTGGTATCGAAAAGGCCGTTGATCATTTATTAGCTAAAAAACATAAAAAGATAGGATTTTTAAAAGTTGAAGACAGCAGAAATCAGATGAAAAGATACCAATCTTTTATTAATAAGTTAGAGAAAGAAAAAGTTGATTTTGATGATAAATGGTTAATTGAATGTGATGACCATGATGAACAGGCCTCATATAAGGCTGTCCACAGTTATCTGGAAACAGAAGAGCTAGAATTTACAGCTTTACTGGCCTGTAATGACTTTTTGAGTCTGGGTGCTATCAGGGCCCTTAGAGATTCCGGATTCAGGGTCCCGGAAGACATTTCGATCATTGGCTATGATGATTCAATTGCAGAATACCTTCATCCAACTTTAACATCTATCAAACTGCCCAAAGAAAATCTGGCAAATAAAGCGGTGGAATTATTATTAAACCAGATTGAACAGGAAGACTCTGCTGTGCAGACTGCAAAATATGAGCAGGATTTAGTGGTCAGGGAAAGTGTAATTAGCAATGATTAATTAAATGATTAATTAAGTGAAAATTAAAGTAAATGTTTATAATTATTTTTATAGTAAACGTTTACTATAATTTATTTTAGAGCAGGAGGTGAGATTTTAAACTTTATTTTAAGCGGAGTAAAATTATAGAGGAGGAAAAAAATATGAGGAGCAATTTATTTTTAGTTATTTTACTGGCCGGACTGATTTTAGCTTTAGTAAATCCAGGGGTTATGGCACAGGAATATGATTTAACTCTGTACAGCATAATGACCACTGATCAGGATTTTGATGACTGGCTGGCTGATTTAGAAAAAGAAACGGGTCTCAAAGTCAATGTAATTGCAGCCCCGACTAATTCTGATACCCGTCAGCAGAAGGTAACTACTGTTTTGTCATCAGGTGACAGCAGTATAGATATTTTAGAAATTAATGATGAAATGTCTTCATCGTTTAAAAATACCGGCTGGTTAGAACCACTTCAGGCTAAAGTACTAACAGATGAAATTATTGACTATTTTCCGGAAGGGTATATGGAAGATATGATTACATCTAGAAGTGGAGATATTGTTGGAGTTCCGGGTTATAGTGGATATCTTGCTTTCTGGGTTGATCAGGAGAAGCTGGATAAGTACGGTTTTGAGACAATAGATACTAAAGAAGATTTTATTGCTTTTGCTAAAGCAGCAAGTGAGGATGGTAATTTTGGCTATGGTGGTTCCTGGGAAAGAACATATGTCTTTAATGAAATAGCCACTTTTGTTAATTTGTTTGGTGGAGATTATTTTGACTGGACTAACTCTGCTAACAGAGAAGCTATTCAGTTTATGTATGATATGGTTCACAAGTGGGAAGTGACTCCGATTGAACAAATAGGAGATAAATATGAACAGATGAATCAAAAGTTTATTGATGGTAAATATGCAATGATATTTATGTGGGGTACAGGAACTGAATATCGAAATGCCGGGCGATATGGGGAAGATCAGATTCACATAGCTATGGTACCGGAGTTTGAAACCAGAAGTATCTTTACAGATTCCTGGAGCTATGTTTTAAACTCAGCCTCTGAAAATAAAGAAGCTGCTTATAAATTTCTTCAATATGTCGCCAGTGAACAGGGGATGCTGAGTGCCTGGGAAAACTTTGATAGATATCCAGCCCGTTCAGATGTGGCAAAAAAACTCCCCGATAATGAAATAACAGAAATGTATAATAGATATAGTGAGGAAGCTGTTGTCCGGGGCAGACCTATGGTACCCCAGACAATGGAATTTATAACTCAAATGGGAACAATTTTTCAGCAGGTAATGCAGAATCAGATTACAATTGATGAGTTTTTAGTTAAAGCTCAGGGCTTTGTTGAAGAATACAAGTAGGAAACTAAAAATAAAGGCAGGATCCAGCTCCTGCCTTTATAAAATTTATTATTTTAAGAGGGGATTTTATGTTTGTACAAAAAGCTAAAAGTAAATTATGGATTGCCTGGATTTTAGTTTTGCCTGTATTAATTATTAGAGGTTTTACTGTTATTTATCCTATTTTTGAAACTATTAGAATAAGTTTTTATGATGTCAGATTATTAAGAGGACTGAATCAATTTGTTGGACTGCAGAACTATTTTAAAGTTTTTACTGATCCCAAAGTATTAGAAACAATTGAGTTTACACTGATTTTTGTTATCTCTTCAATGACTTTACATATTCTTCTTGGAGTTCTGCTGGCTCTGATTCTGAATATGAAGTTTAAAGCCAAAAAATTTCTGAGAACTATAGTTTTAATTCCCTGGGCAATGCCGATGGTTGTTATCGGAATGGCCGCCAAATGGGGATTTAATAATGAGTATGGGCTGGTTAATGATTTTATCAGAAGATTTGTGCCGAATTTTGAATTAAGCTGGCTAATTCATTCTGATACTGCCAGAGCCGCTGTTATAGCAATGGATATCTGGAAAAACCTGCCGTTCTTTGCTATTTTAATATTAGCTGGTTTGCAGTTTATTCCAACCGAACTTTATGAAGCAGCTATGGTAGATGGAGCAACAAAAGTTCAGGCTTTTTTTAAGATTACTCTGCCCTTAATTGTTAAAAATATAATGGTTCTATCTATTCCTTTTACAATGTGGCGTCTGGCATCTTTTGATATTGTTTATTCAATGACCTCTGGCGGTCCTGGTTCTTCGACAGAATTAATTGCCTATCGAATCACAACCGAGGTTTTTACAAATCTCAATTTAGGCTATGGTGCTACCCTGGCAGTTTTATTATTTATAGTAATGGTAGTTTTTAGTACTACCAACTTATATTTCATTAATAAAAAATAGGAGAAGAGAGGTGAGAAAAATGATTACTAGATTTAAGTTAGAAAATATATTTAAATGGATAATTGCCTTAACCGTTTCATTTATAATTTTATTTCCGCTGTACTGGATATTTATCTCTTCAATTACTCCTGCGGGAGAATTATTTCAGAGACCGATAAAATATATTCCGGAGAACCCAACTCTATCTAATTATATTTACTTAATCAAGAATACAGGTCTTTATGATAAAATTATCAGTACCTTTATAATTATTACCACTACCCTATTAATAAGCACCATAATCTGTGTTATGGCAGCCTATAGTTTTGCCAGATATGACAGTATTGGCTTAAAGATTGCATTTTTATTTATTTTATTTTCAATGTTAATCCCGAATGTGGTTACAGCAAGGCCGTTATATGATTTTATGAGAAAGGTAGGCTTATATGATACTTACACCGGTCTAATCATCCTGTATATCAGCAGAGTAATTCCTTTTACAGTCTTAATTCTCAGAAATTTTGTGAGCAATATACCAATTACCATCGAGGAAGCAGCTGCAATCGATGGAGCTGATTTTTCCCAGACGATTTTTCATATTATCTTACCGCTGATGAAACCCGCAATTGCAACAGTTTCAATTACCAATTTTATTATGTGTTTAAATGAGTTTTTTATTCCTTTATTTTATGCCAACAATATTCAGGTATTATCGACGGCAATCACACAGCTGCCCCTGCAGGATAATATGTACTCAGTGCCCTGGGATTTAGTCAGCTCCATGGGCTGGATAATAATTTTACCAATAATAATCTTTGTTTCTGTATTCGAAAAACAGATAATGGAAGGAATCATGGCCGGAGGAGTTAAGGCCTAGAATTTGAGAGGAGATATAGATAAATGATTAATAGTTCATTATTTAATAACCTGGGAACATTACCCCTGGTTAACAATTCAAAAACCAGATCAATTACCGCAGAAAATCCGGAAGGAAAAAAGGGAAGTGGGGGAACTGCTGTCGGCAAACTGGGCAGGTCAAGAAAGGGTTCTCCCTGTATTAAAGGCTTAAAATCAGGTGCCGAAAAAACATTGGCAGAAATAGAGGGTCCGGGAATTATTCAGCATATCTGGATCACAGTTACTAATCAGACTGAAGCGGGCGAATTTGTCCTCAGAGATCTGGTTCTGAAGATGTTCTGGGATGAAGAAGAATTCCCCTCAGTTGAGGTTCCTTTAGGTGATTTTTTCTGCAATGGATTTGCCAGAGGCTGTCTGGTAAATTCTGTCCCCATAGTGGTTAATCCTAAACGGGGAATGAATTCTTTTTTCCCCATGCCGTTTCAGAAAAAAGCTAAAATAGTAATTGAAAATCAGCACCAGGCTGAAATTCCAGCATTTTTTTATCAGATTGACTATTCTCTAGAAGAAAGTTTACCAGAACAGACTGCCTATTTCCATGCCCAGTGGAGAAGAGAAAAAATTACTACTATCAAAGAAGATTATGTTGTTCTGGACAATGTAGAAGGCAAAGGCCATTATGTTGGTACCTATCTTGCGTTATCAGCTCTGGAAAGATACTGGTGGGGAGAAGGTGAACTGAAGATATTTCTAGATGGAGATCAGGAATATCCTACTATCTGCGGTACGGGTACTGAAGATTATTTTGGTGGTGCCTGGAGTTTTGCCAGAAGAGAAGCTGGGAGAACAGTAGAGCAGACTTACAACACCCCATTTATGGGCTATCCCTATTACTCCAGACACGACAGTGTAATAGATAGCGATTATTTTAATGATGACTGTCCCCCGATGCGGGGTTTTTATAGATGGCATATTATGGATCCGATAAGATTCGAAAAAAATATCAAGGTTACCCTCCAGCAGATTGGAGTCTGTGAAAGAGGTCTTTTTGAAAGAAGTGATGATGTCAGCACAGTTGCCTACTGGTATCAGAAAGAACCTCATAACAAATTTGACGAGTTAAAGGGCAGAGAAGATAGATGGCCCAGATAAATGGTCCAGATAGATAAACTGGCTGCTTTAATTTCGGCAGCTTCTGAATCCCGGATTAATTTGATAGATAACAATTTGGCTTCAGAAATATTTAGCAGCAGCAATGTTTTCTGGAGCTCTAAAAAGTTGATTATAGTTTAAATGATGTTTTGTAAAAATATTAATATAATCCCCTTATGATAGAAAGATTAGATAATCAAAATCTGCTCTATCAAAAAGGGGATTTTTTATGTTTAGAAAAAGCAAATATCCAGCTGAAAAAACTTAAAATATTAAGATAATATAAAATAACAGCGATTATGCTAAAACAGCTGTCAAACATGAAGTTTCAGCTTAAGTCCTTTAGAGTTTAGAGGCTTAGCCGCCTTAATAATTTTATATAAAATTATTAAGCTAATAGATATAAAAAAATAATAAAGTAAAAATCAGGAAATGTTATCTTAATTTAATAAATTCATAAATAATTAAGTGCTTTTTCTAATTGTAGTCTCAACAGAAACAACTAGCTTAATAGCTTTTTCATTTCTCCCCTTTATTAGTTCATGTAATCTTTTGCCAGCAAGTGCTCCCATTTCTTTCTTAAAAATAGTTACTGTAGATAAAGGCGGGAGAGTATGCTGGCTCATTTCAATATCATCAAATCCTGCTACTGCAGCATCGTCAGGTATTTTTAAATTTAATTTTCTTAAAGCTCTCAAAGCTCCAATAGCAAGCATATCATTGGCAGCAAAAATTGCTGTTGGTTTTTTAATATTATTATTAAACAGTTTAATTATTTCATTATATCCATCCTGAATATCAAAAGAAGGATGACAGATAGTAATTAATTTGTTATTTATATTTATATTATTTTCTGTTAGCGCTCTTTTGTATCCTTCAAAACGATTATTTAAAGAAGTATGGCTCAAAGGACCACCTAAAAAAGCAATTTTCCTATGACCTTTATCAATTAAATGGTTTACAATTTTTCTTGCTCCTGATAAGTTATCATTTATTACACAATCAACATTTTCATCCCATAAATCATTATCCACTAAAATAACTGGAATTCCGGTGTTTTTTAAATTTAAAATTATTTTTTTATCAATATTATAGCCCACAAACATTAAACCAGCTAGATTATTATCTTTAATTAGTTCATCAATAATTTCTTTATCATTTGAGTATTCTCCAGAAATTGTTTTAAAAAAAAGCTGATAATTATAATCTCTAAAACTTTCTTCAATTCCTTTAATAACCTGCCCATAAAATGGATCAATTATTAAACTGCTTAAAAGTTTATTACTAAAAATGATTCCAATATTACCTTTAACGGTTTTGTCATTTTTTTTATTATATTTTCTGGGAGTATAATTTAGTTCTTCAGCAGCTTTTAATACTTTTTTTCTCGTTTGTTCAGTAATATTTCTTTTATTATTAAATACTCTTGATACAGTTGAAGTGGAAACTTCAGCTTTATCTGCGACATCCTGTATTGTTGTTTTCATATAAATTGACCTGCCTTTCGTTTTTAAGTACTATTAATATTATTCTTGGTTAAATAAAAAATCCCTTTTTTTCAGAAACAATTAGAGATTTTTTTCGTGATAAATTACTTTATTTTAAATAATAATCCTGATTTGGGGGAGTTTGTATCGGTTTTTAGTTAAATTTATAAAGTGCAAAGCAAAAGTTTCATAAATAAATTTCATAAAAATATAAAAAAGTTTCAGAAAAAAGAAGGGATTATTTAAAATGTATTGAATATATAAAATAGACTAAAATTAAGAGGTGATAAAAATTATAAAACTAAAAAGATTAAAAGACGATCCGATTTTAAAGCCAATTGAAGAAAATGAATGGGAAAGTAAGGCGGTGTTTAATACTGCTGCTGTTTATAAAGATGATTTATATTATTTGTTATATAGATCTTCAGACAATGATTTTGAATTGAATAGTAATAAACCAGAGGCATCAGAAAAATTTACTTCTTACATTGGTTATGCAGTTAGCAAAGATGGGATAAATTTTAATAGGTTAATTAATCCTGTTTTTGAAGGGGAAACTCCCCAGGAAGATTGGGGAGTAGAGGACCCCAGAATTACAAAACTTAATGATAAGTATTATATGCTTTATACAGCTTTTGGTGGTAGAGACTGGGATGACTTTAGAATTTCAATGGCCAGTTCCAAAAATTTAATTGACTGGAAACGCCATGGTGTTGTTTTAGACGAACCGAATAAAGATGCAGCTCTTTTTCCAAAGAAAATTAATGATAAATATTTTTTATTACATAGAAGAGTTCCAGATATTTGGCTAGGAGAGTCAGCTGATTTAGATTCATGGAACAATCATCAGGTAATTATGAAAACCAGAGAAAATAGTTGGGAAGAAAAGAAAATTGGAATAGCAGGACCTCCTATTGAAACAAAAAAAGGATGGATTTTAATTTATCATGGTGTAGATAATGATCATGTTTATCGTCTGGGTATTGCGGTTTTAGATTTAAATAATCCAGAAAAAGTAATTTATAGACAGCAGGAGCCAATATTAGAACCAGAAATGGAATGGGAAACTGCAGGTTTAGTTCCAAATGTTGTTTTCAGCTGTGGTGCAGTAGAAAAGGAGAATGAGATTATAGTTTATTATGGAGGAGCAGATACAGTTATTGGTGCAGCCAGCTTTAATAAACAAGATCTTTTCAATCTTCTAAAATAATAAAGGAGCTAATTAAGATGACTAAAAAAAGCTGCAAAAAATTATTAAAAGAATACAAATTAAAAAATAATCAAATAAAAGCTGAAAAAATAAATTTCAGAGGTGTAAATAATTATGATGTTTATAATATAACTGCTCCCTTTATTAATAATAAAGAAGAAGTAATTGCAGGAAGAGTTGAGAAAAGAGACTCTGAGGATGCAAAAGTTTTATTTTTTAAAAAGACAAAAAACGACTGGGAATATGACAGAACTTTAAAAGAATTTCAATTACAAGATCCTTTTATAACCCAGATTAACTCAGAACTAATTTTCGGTGGGGTTAAAATTATAAAGGACAGAGAAGCCCAGAATATTATTAGTTGGAAAACTAAATTTTATCGCGGCAGTTCAATTAATGAGCTAAAATTATTTGCTGAAGGTCCAGAGGGAATGAAAGATATTCGCTTAATTGAATTACCTGATAAAAGAATTGGAGTTTTTACCCGACCACAGGGAGAAATTGGAGGCAGGGGAACCATAGGTTTTACTATAATTAATAATCTTAATGAATTAAATAAAGAAATCATCAATAATGCTGCTTTATTGGATAATCAATTTTTGAAAGAGGAATGGGGCGGAGTAAATGAAGTTCATGTTCTTAAAAATGATCAACTAGGAGTTTTGGGACATATTGCTTCCTTTGATCAGGATGGTAATCGTCATTATTATCCGATCACTTTTGCTTTTGATTATAAAGATAAAAAATCCTCAGATGTTAAAATAATTGCAAAGAGATCTGAACTTCCTGAAGGACCAGCTAAAAGAGATGATTTAAAAGATGTTTTATTTAGTGGTGGTATAATTAGAAAAAATTATAATAAAGCAGAGCTATATTTAGGTGTTAGTGATGCTGAAGCCTATAAATTAGAGATTGCAGATCCTTTTATTGAGTATGAAAATAGTAATCTTTTTTAATTTAATTTTTAAAATTAAAATTTTGTTAATAATTTTGTTAATAATTAATAGGAGGTGAATTTTTTAAACAATTTTTTAGATTAATAGTTAATAAAATCAAGGGAGGACATTAAAGTGAAGAAAATTAAAATATTTGCTTTAACAATAATGATGGTAATATTGGTCGGGACAATGGCACAGGCAGTTACAGTTAATTTCTGGACAGCTCCTAATAGTCAGCAGGAGTCTTTTTGGAGTGATGTTGTTGCGAACTGGAATCAAGAGAATCCAGAAAAACAAATTAATTGGAAGGTTATTCCTGCCGGGAACTCTTCAGAAGAGGTTATATTGACTGCACTGGCAACAGGAACCGGCCCGGATTTTACAACAAATATTTTTACCGGTTTTGCAGCTCAACTGATTAATAATGACTATTTAGTACCGTTTAATAAGTTTGATGGTTTTGAAAAATTATTAGAAAATAGATCCATGGAAAATATAGTTAAAGAAGGATGGGGCTATAATGATAACTATTATGTCCTTCCTCTTTATACTAATCCAATTGCATATTGGTGGAATGAGGATGCCCTGAATAAATTAGGAGTTGAGGTTCCAAGAACATATCAAGATGTAATTGAAATTGCAGAGCAATATAATAACCCTGCTGAAAACAAATATACTTTACTTACTCGCTATAAACCAAATTGGTGGGATAGATGGTATGACTTTGGTTTGAGCTATTATGCGGCAGCTCAGGGAAAACCATACTGGAATTTGGAAGAGGTTTTATTTAATGATGAATATAGTTTAAAATATATGGAGTTTATTGATACTATGGTAGAAAATAATTATTCTCCATTAGAAAATTATCAAGACCCAGTCCAAAAAGGAATTGTATTGGGCAGTATTGAAGGTCCCTGGAATATAAAATATACAGAAAAAACTTATCCAGAATTTAATTATGTTATTGCTCCTCCATTAGTGCCAGATGATTATCCAGAAAATGAAGAAGTTTATACATTTGCTGATACAAAGGGAATAGTAATGTTAACTAAGGATGAAGAAAAGCAGCAGCTTGTCTGGGAGTTTATTAATTGGTATTTCTCTGATATTGAGCACGATGTGAAATGGTTAGAAGTAACTAATATGTTACCTGCAAGAGAAGATGTTTTAGAAAAAGAGCAGTTTGAATTTTATCTATCAGATAATCCTAAACTTGCAGAATATGCAAAATTATTACCTTATTCTATTCCACCTGCATTAAATAGCAAAACAATTGAACTTCAAACTGAACTAAATAGTGTTTTATGGGAACCAGTAATTTATGATAAGAAAACTCCTCAAGAGGCACTTAATGATGCAGAAAAGGCGCTTAATGAAATTATCGATTCTTAAAATAGTAAAAAATAACATAGGGAGTTTTAAAACTCCCTATGTTATTAAATAGGAGGTGGATTTGTGAGAACTGAAAAGGCAAGGAAAAATATTATTGGCTATATTTTTAGTTCACCATTTTTAATATTTACATTAGTAATGTGGTTATATCCTTTTATCTGGGGATTAATAATCTCATTTAAAAAATGGAATTTAATTTCTCCCAGTCAGCCCTGGGTAGGTTTACAAAATTATATAAAAGTAATAAAAGATCCTATGCTGTGGATTATGATCAGAAACTCAGTATATTTTATGTTAGTTTTTATTTCTTTAACAACAGCAACCTCTCTTTTAGTTGCTCTATTGATAAAACAAATACCTAGATTTAAAGGTTTATTTATTACAGGTTTTTTATTGGCATATGTTTCTTCTGGAGTTGCTTATTCAATGGTATTTAATCTCTTATTTTCTGGAGACGGAATGATAAATAACTTTCTGGCCAATTTTAATATTAAAATTGGGTGGTTTACTAATCCTAAAATTGCAATGGCTTCAATTGGTTTAATTGTATGTTGGAAGTTTACGGGTTATTATGCTTTGTTTTTTCTTTCAGGTTTAAATAACATATCAGAAAGCTTATATGAAGCAGCAAAGATTGATGGAGCAAATGCCTGGCAAAGATTTATAAAGATAACAGTGCCAATGTTAAATCCAACATTTGTAATGATTACTGTTTTTGCTACTATCACATCATTTAATTTATTTACTGAGCCTTTTATGATTACCGGTGGTGGACCGATGGATGCAACAAGAACAATGATGTTAGAAATATATAATAGGGTCTTTTCGTTACTTCAAGCTGGATATGGTTCAACACTGGCTATAGTTTCTGGAATTATAACCTTTATTTTTGTCTGGGTATTAAGGCAGATTATTGAGAGGGATGATATTTATGAATAAACTTAAAAAATATAAATTACCAATAATTTATTTCTTATTATTTGTAGGTTTATTATTTTCTCTTTTCCCATATATCTGGATGGTGCTTTCTTCCTTTAAGGTAAGTGAAGAAATATATACACAATTTATACCTACAAAATTAACTTTTGATAATTATAGTTTTTTATTTAGTGGAGGTAGTGGACAGCAGAGGAATTTTCTTTATGGAATAGTTAATAGCCTGATAGTCTCAGTTATACCTACAATAAGTGTAATATTTTTTGGAGTTTTAACTGCTTACGCTTTTAGAAGGCTGAAAATAATGGGATATAAAATTTATGAAAATTTTATTATTTATCAGATGTTGTTTCCCGGAGTCTTATTTTTAGTTCCTTTATTTTTATTAATGAGAGATTGGGGTGTAATTAATACATATACTGCTATGATTTTAAGATATTTAATAGATCCCTGGGCAATATTTATTTATACACAGTTTTTTAAAACTATTCCTGAATCACTGTTAGAATCAGCAAGAATTGATGGAGCATCAGAGTTCCAGATAATATTTAAGATTATGCTTCCTTTATCTAAAACTACTACCGCAATTGTAGCTTTATTTACCTTTATGGCCCGCTGGAGTGATTTTTTATGGCCGCTAATTGTAAATAAGGAATATGGGAAAATGCCTTTAAGTGTACTTTTAGCTCTGTTTACAAAAGGTGGATATCAACAATATCCTGGTGTACAAATGGCAGGAGCAACCCTTTTAACTCTACCCATAGTTATTTTATTTATTGTTTTTAGAAAATATTTTGCTAAAGGAATTAATTTTACTGGTCTGAAAGGGTAAAAAAATAATTGAGCTAGCAAATTTCTATTATCATAGATATTCTATTCTTTTTTAATAATAATAATCCTTCAGGGCCGTTATATGATATAATTTAAATTATTTTTCAAAGGTCAATCCTTTAAGGGATTGGCCTTTAACTGTCTAAGAAAAGAATTGGACAGGATTTTACATATTTATCTAGAATATATATAGATAGCAAAAACTATTAAGAAATTGAGTTTCAGCATTAAAACGGAAGCAGACTGTGGGGTGGGCAATCGTGAAGGAAAGCAGCATGATTATTGATATCATTGAAACACAAATCTGGTGTTTAAAAGATCCTGAGACTTATGGCAGAGTAAATAGAGCCCATGCTGATTTTCTGGGGCTTGCTAAATCGGAAATAGAAGCTGAGAAATTTGATAACTTTCTTTCTCCAGCAGCAGCCCGGATTTTTAAGCAGGGGAATAAAAAGATATTTAAGACAGAGCAAAAAGTTTATACTGAAGAATGGTGGCAGAACAATCAGGGTGAGCGGAGACTGCTGGCAATAACCAGAAAAGCACAATTAGATCATAGTGGGGAAATTGACTGTGTAGTCTGTACGGCTGAAGACATTACAGCCCAGCGGGAAAGAGAGTATATAGTTGAAGAGCTGCACAGAATAGCTGTAGATTTCAAAGAATTAAAAAAGGAAAGAGAAGTCTGCCGGATGGCTGTCAAAGCAGCTGAAGGACTGCTCAACTTTGCTCTCTGCAATGTTATTCTGGTCAAAGGCGATCGATTTGTGCCTCTGGCCTCTTCCAGCAGATTTAAACAGGAAGAAATTTCAGTTTCTGAAAAAAGCATAGCCGCCAGAACTTATCGGGAAGGTAAAAGTTTTATAATTGACGATATTCAAAATAGTTCTGAGACTATCTCTATCAAAAACATCTATAAATCGGGAATGAGTATTCCAATTGGCAGTTTCGGTGTTTTTCAGACAGCCGCTTCTAAAAAGAAGGCTTTTACAGAAAGCGATCTGGAGCTTGCAGAAATTTTAATCTCTCATGTCAGTGCCTCCCTGGGCAGAATCTATGCCCAGCAGAAGCTAAAAGAACAGAAAGACTTTTTATCAACTATTTTAGAGGTGCAGAGCAGCCTCGTTTTATTGATCAATCCGGAGGGAGAAATTATCAGCTTTAACCACAGCTGTGAACAGCTGACAGGATACCAGGAAGCAGAAGTAAAAGGAAAAAAAGTCTGTGATTTGTTTATTAAAGAGTCGGAAAAAAAGGAAGTTATAAATGTTTTTAAGCAGCTTAAAAACAATGATTATCCTGCCAGTCATGAAAACTACTGGCTTACCAGAAAGGGAGAGAAAAAATTAATTTTGTGGTCACATAATCCTATTTTAGATGATGAAAATAATCTAAAATATGTGGTGGCAGCCGGAATGGATATCACCGAAAGAAAAATTCAGGAGGAAAAGATAAAAGAACAGAAAGCCTATTTTGAGCAGCTTTTTAATAATTCTACAGAAGCAATAGTTCTGCTGGATAATAAGCACTGTGTGCTGAAAGTAAACAAAAAATTTGAATCTTTATTTGGCTTTAAACAGTCCGAACTGATCAACAAAAATATCGATGACTATATCCTTCCGGAACAGTGTCTAAAAACGGGGAAAAAATTTACTGAGAAAGTTAAAAACGGTGGCAAAGTTGAAGGGGAGAGTATCCGGAAGACTAAAAGCGGAGAGCAAATAAATGTCCACCTGCAGGGCTTTCCCATCAAATTAGAAAATGGGCAGATAGGTATTTACGCCTTATATCGAGATATAACTGAAAGAAAAAAGAAAGAAAAACAGATCGAGTATCTTTCGTTCCATGATGAGCTGACCGGGCTGTATAACAGAAGGTATTTTGAAAACGAATTAAAAAGATTAAATTCTTCCCGCCAGCACCCAATAACGATTGTAATTGGTGATTTAGATGGCCTCAAGATTATAAATGATACTTATGGCCACCAGAAGGGAGATCAATATATTGCCAGTACAGCAAATATTCTAAAAAAGACGGCCAGGATAGAGGATATAATTGCCCGGATTGGTGGTGACGAATTTGCCCTGATTTTACCACAGACTGCGGCAGAAGAAGCAGAAGGTTTCTGCCGGAGGTTAAAGCTGAATATTCAGGAGTTTAATCAGCAGCAGCAGCTGGAAAAGCCCCTCTCAATTTCTTTTGGATTTGATGTAATGCAGGATAACAGCAGTGACCTGGCCAGGATTTTTAATCAGGCAGATCAGAATATGTATTTAAATAAAGGAAGAAAATGATTTTAAGAGGGCCTTAACAGCTTCCAGGCAGTTATTTTAAGAAGTGTTAGTTCTATTTATTAAAAGTTTAAGAATTTAGCACCTGCTGTTAAAATTAAGGAAGAAATTAAAACAGAAGCAGCAGGAGTTTTAAGCAGAGGCCCAGAATATAATTAATAAAGGGTAGTGATAATTTAAATTTATATTTATAAATTATGGTTGTATAATTAATGTTGTGAAGAAAAAACTGTAAATCTAAAAAAATCTAAATAAAAAAGGCATTTGCCTGGCTCCGTTGAATTAATTAGTT
>NZ_QLME01000025.1 GCF_003259895.1 Halanaerobium saccharolyticum
TTGTTTGTGGTAATTCAATTATATTACAGTTTGGGCCACTATGGGCATTTTTTTATTAAATTTTTAATTAGTTCAAGTTCATTATACAATTAAGCTTAAATATAAATCAAATAATTTTTCATTTCTTTCTGCAGCAAATTCTATCAGTTTAATTGATCAACTTTATATCGCAAAATTGCCTGATCAGTAAAAATTGTAATACCTCTCTTTTTTTCGAGGAAATGAGTATCAAGATGAGAGTTTTGATGATCAACCCTACCTTTTTTTCTAATTGATTTGCTGTAATACATTAAACTTTCCGAAAAAGTTGTTTTCCCCGCATCTACATGGGCTGCAACACCAATAACCTTATTAATCTTTCTCCCCCCTTAATAAAAATAAAAACTGACAGAATTAACTGCCAGTCTGCTTCCTGCTTATCTGTTATCTTCTAAACTTTAATTAAATCTTTTCCGCTGCTTCATATTCTTCCTCAAAGGTTTCAACTTCTACTGATTCCATTATCTGATCTTCCTGCGGCATATCTCTGGCTCCAGTTTCAACTTCAGCAATTTGATCAACAACATCCATACCTTCTATAACCTCACCAAACGCAGCGTATTTACCGTCCAGGTGTGGAGCATCCTGATGAACTATAAAAAACTGGGAGCCAGCAGAATCAGGATGAGAGCTTCTGGCCATTGAAATTATTCCTTTTTTGTGGCTTAAGTCATTATCAAAGCCATTCTCAGAAAACTCACCTTTGATTGAATAGCCAGGATCTCCCATACCAGTTCCATCAGGACACCCCCCCTGAATCATAAAGCCTTTAATTACTCGGTGGAACTTAAGACCATCATAATATCCAGCTTCTACTAACTCTATAAAATTTCTAACTGTATTGGGTGCTACTTCAAGATACATTTCTACCCTGATTTCTTCCCCACTTTCCATTGTTATAGTTACCTCTGGATTTTTTGCCATCTAAAACACCTCTTAATTTTTTTCTGTTTCAGTTACTCCTTCTATTATATATAAATTAAACTTAAAATTAAAGGTCTTATTTAAATAAAAAATATTAAAACTCACTATATAACTTCTCCATTAGAGATTCATCCTATTGATAATTATAGTCAAAAAATAAGTAGAAAGAAATTCCCACTGGAAATAATAAATCAAAATTTGGTATGCCTAAATTCATATTGAAAGCTCAACCATGATCTCAAAAATTTTATGTACAATTATAGTCTGCTATATTTCTAACTGAGATCATAGTTTTTATATAAAAGTTCATAAAAATTTCAAAATTGACAGGTGAAAGGAAAAGATTATATAATTAGTTCAAACAATCTGAATTTTCTAGCGAGAAGGGAGAAGAGATAATAATGAAAAAGACTTTATTAACTGGATTAACTTTAAGTATCATTTTCTTATTTATTTTGACAAGTTTTATAGGGGCCCAGGAATATGAAATTGGGATTTCACAGTTTGTCGAACATCCATCACTGGATTTAGCCAGAGAGGGATTTGTCGATCAGCTGGCTGAGGAAGGTTTTGTAGAAGGAGAAAATCTTCAAATCGATTTACAGAACGCTCAGGCAGATTTTTCAACTGCTCAGACTATTGCTCAGAGGTTCAACCAGAATAATCTGGATTTAGTACTTGCTATAGCCACCCCCTCTGCTCAGACTGCTGCAAATGTGATATCTGAAACCCCAGTCCTAATTACAGCTGTTACAGATCCTGTAGAGGCAGGTGTCGTTAATAGTATGGAAGCACCCGGTGGAAATGTAACTGGAACTACAGATATGAATCCGGTTGGCAAACAGCTGGAATTAATTAAAGAATTTTTACCGGAATTAAAAACCCTCGGAATCTTATATAATCCCGGAGAGGTTAATTCTGTTGTTCAAGTTGATTTAGCAAAAGAGAAAGCTGAAGAAATGGGAGTAGCTATCGAAGAAGGAACAGTTAGCAACAGTAGTGAAGTGAGCCTGGCAGTATCTTCTCTGGTTGGAAATGTTGATGCAATTTATGTTCCGACTGATAACATTATAGTTTCTGCAATGCCAACGGTGCTGCAGACAGCATATAATAATCAAATTCCAGTCTTTGCATCTGAAAATAATTCTGTTGAACAGGGTGCTATTGCAACTCTTGGAATAGACTATTATCAGCTGGGGAAACAGACAGGTTCTATGGCTGCCAGGATTTTAAATGGTGCTAAGCCAGCAGAAATGGCAGTTGAATCTTCTGAAGAATTAAAGCTCTATATTAATCAAAAATCCGCCTCAGAAATCGGCTTAGAAATTCCAGCAGACTTATTAGAAGCTGCAGATACTATTTTTCAAGAATAACTAAAGATTGCTTGACAAAAAAATTATAAAAAAAAGAAGCCAGGCTAAATAGCCTGGCTTTAATATTTAAAAAAATGGTGGTGGGAGACAGAATCGAACTGTCGACACGTGGATTTTCAATCCACTGCTCTACCGACTGAGCTATCCCACCCAATATGTAATTTGAAATAAAAATGGTTGCGGGGACCGGATTCGAACCGATGGCCTCCAGGTTATGAGCCTGACGAGCTACCAGACTGCTCTACCCCGCGCTATTAACTGGTGAGCCATGGAGGATTCGAACCTCCGACAACCTGATTAAAAGTCAGGTGCTCTGCCAACTGAGCTAATGGCCCATTTCTCTTGCGACGCTTTTTATAATATCAATAATAAATAGAGTTGTCAAGAAAAATTGCAAAAAAATATAAAATAAATTTTAAAAGCTTATGATTCAGAATACTTAAAAAAAGACAGACCATTTATCGCAGTCTGCCTTTAAAATCAAATTTTAATTTAAGGTAAGTAGTTTCTGGGATTAAGGGGCTCTTCATTCCTTAAAACTCCAAAATGTAAATGTGGACCAGTACTTAAACCAGTATTACCTGAAACAGCAACCTTTTGCCCTTTATTTACCATTGACCCTCTGGAAACTGTTACTCTGGAATTATGAGCATAAAGAGTTTCTACACCCCGTCCATGATCAATAATAACTGTATAACCAAAACCATTCATCCAGCCGCTATGTACTACCTGTCCCGAAGCTGCTGCTTTAACAGTAGTTCCGGAAGGAACTGCAATATCTAGACCGTTATGAAATAATCTTGTTTTTTTAACCGGATGAGTTCTCCAGCCAAAACTGGAACTTATTCTACCATTTACCGGCCAAATTAAAGAATTTCTAGTTAAAGAAAATGGTCCTCTTTCATAATTGGTAATAATTAGCTCATCACCGGCAAAAATTCTATCTCCATTGAGATTATTATTCCGGCGAATTGTATCTATATCAGTACCATACATTCTAGCAATGGTACTCAAAGCATCTCCCCGCTGAACCTGATGAACAATTTGGTCAGAAGAAGAATTATTTTTTTCTGCTTTAGCTTTTGTCCTACTATCATTACTTGCTTTTGATTCTTTAAAATCAACAATGGGCAGTACCAATTCCTGTCCTGCTTTAATAAAATCGGAATTAAGATTATTTGCATTCATAATCTCTTCCACAGGTAAATTTCTACGTGCCGCTATAGCTGATAAAGTGTCTCCCTGACGAACTTCATAATAAATTTTAGTTTTCTTAGCTGCAGTATTATCTTTTTTATCGTTTTCGTTCCTATTTTGAGATTCAACTGTTATTATCCTGTCTCTTGGAATTTTTAAGTCCTGACCAGGTTTAATCTTAACAGAACTCATATTATTAAATTCCATAATTTCTTGCACAGTCACATCTCTCGACCCAGCAATTCCTGACAGAGTATCTCCATTATCCACTACATAAAGCTCATAAGATACTTTCTCAGAAATCATTTTCTTCAACAATTCCAGGGTCCTACCTCCTACTATACCATCAATCCGGAGGTTATTACTTTTCTGAAAATCCTTTACTGCATCCTCAGTACTTTTTCCAAATATACCGTCAGTTGAAACATTGTAACCAAGAGTTTCTAAATATTTTTGAACTTCAATTACATCTCTGCCCCGATCACTTAATCTAACCTGAAAAGCAGAAACTGTGATAGTTATTGACAAAAGAAAAACTAATAAAATTATTAGCGTAGTTAAAAAGTAATTTTTTTCCATATCTCCCCTCCTTCCTACTTTGCTCTACTATATATAATTCGAGATAAAAGTTAAATTTCCTTTTTATATTTTCCTTTTTTGTTTAAATTTATAAAATTATTCTGTCTCAGGGCCTCATATATTATTATGGAAACTGAGTTAGAAAGATTTAAAGATCTTAAATTTTCCTTCATTGGAATCCTAATACATTTGTCTAAATTTGCCTCCAATAATTTTTCCGGCAAACCGGCAGTTTCTTTGCCAAATAAAAAATAATCATCTTTCTGATAATCAAATTCTGTATAAGATTTTGGTGCCTTGGTTGTTGCATAAAAAAAGCGTCCACCTTTATTTTCTTCAAAAAAATGATCTAAATTATCATAATAACTGATATCCATTTTATCCCAGTAATCAAGACCCGCTCTCTTTAAATATTTATCGGAAGTTGAAAAACCTAAAGGTCTTACTAAATGTAATTTTGAATCTGTTACTGCAGTTGTACGGGCAATATTTCCGGTATTTTGGGGGATTTCTGGTTCAACAAGTACAATATTCAATTTAATCACCTATTATTTAAATTTTATTTACTGACTTAATCTAATAAAGCATTAAGATAAAAAAATATAAAATTGATCAAATATTGATTTTCAAACCATCATAGGCAGTGCTGATATATTCAGGTAGATAATCATTTAATTTTTGATGATCTAAACGATGTGAAATATGAGTTAAATACCCATGTTTTAAGTCTAATTTATCAATTAACCCTACTGCCTGGTCAACGGACATATGGGTTGGATGTTCTTCGAATCGCAGAGCATCAACAGCTGCATATTCAATACCCTCCAGAAGTTTAAGAGATTTTTCTGGAATCTTACTGCAGTCTGTTAAATAGGCAAAATTATTAATCCGATAGGCTAAAATCTGATTATCACCATGATAAATTGGTACAGCCGTAATATTTAAATCTTTAAAAGTAAAGTTTTTTTCTACCTCTTTTAATATAACCTGGGGGATTCCTCCTCCTGGAGTTTCTTTTGAAAAAATATAAGGGAAGATCCTTTTGATATGCTTTAAAGTCTTACGATCAGCATAAACCGGCATTTCTTTACCCTGAAACCAGTTTAAAGCTCTGATATCATCAAAACCCATAATATGATCAGCATGAGCATGGGTCATTAAAACTGAATCAACATTTTTAATGTTATTATTAATTAATTCCAGTCTCATCTCAGGGGGGGTATCTATTAATAAATTATATTCTTTGCTTTTTACATGAATTGAAGTTCGCATTCTTTTGTTTTTTGGATTGTTAGACTGACAGACCTCACAATCACAGGCAATTACAGGCACCCCATGTGAAGTTCCTGTTCCTAAAAATGTTATCTGCAAAAAAACAACCCCTCTCATAAAAATTTTAACTTAAGAGAGGGGTATTTGTCAAACATTTAACTAATTTATTTGCTTCAACAAACCATTGTTTCTCAAAAATTCTGCCAGTTTTTTATAAATTAACACTGTTATTATTGAATTAATTACAGCTTTTGTTAAATTAAATGGTATAATTCCCGGCAGCATCATCTGTAAAACCTGTTCTCTAGGTATACCATAAAAAATTGGGTTTAAGACTAAGTTTGCTACAGCCATTACAACAGTCATCGCAATAGATCCAATTACCAGTCCTTTAATTGCACCAGCTCTATTATGATGCTGCTGATAAAAATAACCTGCAGTTCCTGCAAAAACACCTGTAGCCAGGAAGTGCATAAAAGCTCCAAAAGGTCCTCCTAAACCTGTAAATACTGCCATCAAAATTGACAAAATAAAGGTTGCCCCCAGTGCCGCAGCAGGTCCAAACATAAATGAAATAATTAAAATTGGAATATCACCTGGCTCATAAATTAAAAATGGTAAAAACATAGGAAAACGAACCAGCAGCATTAAAACTAAAGAAAAAGCTGATAAAACTGAAATAGTTGTAATTCTTTTAGTATCCATTCTTTGTCTCCTTTTTTTGTATTTATTATATTTTTAAGTAAAAAAATAGCCCTGTAAAAACAGGGCTAATTAATTATCTAATCTTCTTTATTCCGGACTATACCGTCGGTACTGGAATTGCACCAGTTCAGCTAAAGCTCGTGGACTATACCACCGGTTTGGAATTGCTCTAAAGCTCACCAGACCCTGAAGATAATATTTTTTTGTCAATATTATTATAAGCAATATTTAATCTAAAAGCAAGCTATAATACTAATTTAGTTTTTTAATTTCTACCCCAGGATAAAAATGTTTAATAATTTCTCTATAATCCCAGCCATCAGCTCCCATACCTGCTGAAGCAGATTGGTCAAGTCCAAGGTTATGTCCCCAGCCAGAACCATAAATATATATTTCTTTTAAATAACCATTCCTATCATAATGGCTGTCAAAGTAAAAACGGCTGCTTTTTAAACCACCCAGAACTCTTCTGATTTGAGAAACACTATAGTTTTTTTGCTCCTGATCACTATAAATAGTGAGTGAAGTAATAGTACCTCCCTGAGCTCGCTGATTAACCTCAATTTTACTTATCCGATTGAGTTCACTTCTATATTCAATTACTTCTGCTGGAACTCTTAACTGCCAGCGATAATTACTGCTGCCAAAATCCTTAGAATAAGACTCCGGAGAAGCAATAAGCCACTGCTGCAGCTCCACTGGAGTTAGAGGAAAATTATATTCATCATTTTTCATCTGATTAGCGCCTCGTAAATATGGCAGATCTGCAGACCAAATCTGGTCACTGCGTTCAGTAAAGCCCCCACTGTTGCTGCTAAATACTGCTTCAATAATTCTACCTTCAAAAACAGCACTTTCTCCCTGAGTAGACAACACAGCTTCGGTGGTGCGTGGATGTTCACTCTGAATTCCATTATAAGCTGCACAGTGAACAGTAGAACAAAGATCATATCCATCACTGCTGTGGCGGCCTAAATTACTTAAAGTATAGCTTCTGGCTGCAATAGCCTGTGCTTTTAAAGATTCCATCGGCCAGCTGGCATAAATTTCTGAGGGAACCACCGAAATTAAATAAGGAGTTAATTCTACCTGGTTAATCAAAGTAAAATCATCGCCCTCTCCTTTAATTATCATATTCCCCCTGTACTGCCTGTTACCACTACCCTGCCAGAAATATCCCTGACCATAATTAATATTATAAACATAAAAAGAAGAATTTTTCTGACTGCTGTAAATCTGATATTCCAAATCCGAATTACCAAGTCTTAGTTTTTCTGCTTCTGTACTTATAAATAAGGAACCGGACTCAACCTGAAGCAGATGATTTTCTTGAGCCTGACCTCTATAAATAATTTTGCCATCATAAACTACAGAAAACGGAGCTGAGTATTGAAACAGCAGATGCTCATTATTTTCCTGCAGTCCAATTCTCAGCATCTGTATTTTTTCCTGAGAACTCAGTTCTTCTACCTCATGCCAGGATGGCTCTAAGTCAAAGGGATTAATCTCTTCCGGTTCATCTTCCTCCTCCGGTTCCGGTCTTAATCTGGGATATTTATCCTGATAAAAATTTATCTTCTGATAGGCAAGGTCTCTAAACCAGCCGTAAGCAAGTGTCCGCTGCCAGTGATTATATGCTTTAATTTCTTCTCCTGACTTTTCGAGCATTTCAGCCATATCTTTAAACAAATAGCTCTGACTTCTATTGGCCTGATATGCTGCTTCGTAATTATTAAATGCCTGCTCAAAATCACCTCTTTTTTTATTTAATTCTGCGCTGAGCAGATATACTTCTGACTGATTCAGCTTCAAGTTAGTAATTTTCATTAAATATTCTTCAGCTTTTTCATAATTATTTAAATCCAAATTATTCTTTATTAAATAATAATACTTTTGGTAGAGAAAATTTTCACCATTATTCTCCTTATCAATTTTATTTTCTAAAATATAATTAGAGGCCAGATTATTATTTAATTCATAGAAATTCACAGCCAGATTTAAATAATCCTGATTGTTATTACTTAAAATAGCTGTCTGCAGCAAAATCTGATTTTCAGCTCTCAGCTCATTCTGTTCATTGTAAATTACTGCCAGATTTCTTCTGCTTTCCAGGTTAAAAGGAGAGAGCTCAATTATCTGCTGATAATAATTTTCTGCAGATTGATAATTACCATCGTAAAAAGATTCTTTTGCCAGTTTAAGTAATTCACTAATATTTCTATCTTTACTCTGCTGAGCCATTGTCACACCAGCAACCTCTTCCTGGTGATAATAATGATCAAATACAGGAATGAAAATCCCCAGTAAAAGAGCAGAGATAATAAATAACCTAAAAACTTTTTTCATTAAATACAACTCCTAGTTTAAAGAAGATCACTTGCAATCTCAGCCAGTTCGGATCTTTCTCCTTCTTTTAACATAATATGTCCACCAATTTTTTGGTCATGAAATTTGTGAGCCAGATAATTTAATCCATTTTTATGAAAGTTCAAATATGGATTATCAATCTGAAATGGATCACCAGTAAAAACCAATTTAGAACCTTCTCCAGCCCTGGTTACAATAGTTTTAACTTCATGTAATGATAAGTTTTGAGCCTCATCAATGATTATAAATTGGTCCGGTACTGATCTACCTCTAATATAGGTTAGCGGTTCAATCTGAATTAAATCTTTTTCCTGCAATTTTTGATAGGCATAACTTGCATCTTTATTTCGATGAACTATAAAGTCAAGATTATCAAAGATCGGCTGCATCCAGGGGCCCATCTTTTCTTCAACATCACCGGGTAAAAAGCCCATTTCCTTACCCATTGGCTGAATTGGTCTGGCTACTAATAGCTTCGAAAAAGCCTGCTCATCAACAACTTTTGCCAGTCCTGCTGCAATTGCAAGTAAAGTTTTTCCGGTACCTGCTTTTCCCGACATGGTAACCAATTTTATTTCATCATCCAGCAGCAGTTCTAAGGCCAGCTGTTGTTCCCGATTTCTGGCTCTGATTTTTGCCGGCTGACTTTTATTGTGTCGAAGAGTTACTAAATTCTCACCATCAAATCTGGCTAAAGCAGTATTTTTATTTCTATCATCTGCTGTTAATTGTACAAATTCATTTGGATATAAAGAATCATCAAGCTGATCAAGATCTGACGGTGAGAGTTTTTCTTCCTCAAAAAAATCATCAATAAGGGAAGCACTGCATTTTATCTTTTTAAAACCAGAATAAATTTCTTCTTCTTTTAAACGGCTTGAGTCGTGCTCTTCTGCCTGTAAATTATAAGCATCACAAATCAAGCGCAGATTAATATCATCCGAAATCATTACGACTTTTTTATCAGTATTTTCTTCCTGCAGATGAATAGCTGTAGAGATAATTCTATTATCCATTTTACTGGAACTTAAACCTTCTGGAAGTTCAAGACCACCGTTAATTACAATTTTAACTGTTCCACCCGAGTCTAATTCTACTCCATCATGTAGATTACCTTTGTTTCTCAGTTCTTCCAAAATTCTAGAACTTTCTCGGGCATTAAAACCTAAATCAGAACTTTTTGTTTTCAAGCTGTCAATTTCCTCCAAAACAGCAAGCGGAATAACAACATCATTATCCTCAAAACTATAAATAGCACGAGGGTCATTTAAAAGTACATTGGTATCTAAAACAAATATTTTTTTCATTTTGCTTCCTCCCTCAGATCTTATATTTTTTATTACTTAATTTTAAATTTTATCTCAATTCCTAAATTAATTGCAGCAGGTTAATCAATTATACTTACCACTTTTTTCTGTTATCATTATTATCTATTCATTATAATAGGAACATATCTCAGAAGCAAAACAATTTTCACAGTCCGGGTTCTGAGCTTTACAGAGTGCTCTTCCGTGGTCAATTAACCAGTGATGAAAGTCAATCCAGTGTTTTTTAGGAATCAAATCAGTTAACTCTTTTTCGGTCTGAGTAACATTTTTGCCGCTGGTTAATCCCAGACGTTTCGAAACCCGAAAAACATGGGTATCAACTGGAAAAGCAGCTTTAAAAAAAGCATTTGCGAGCACTACATTGGCTGTTTTTCTGCCAACACCACTCAGCTTTAAAAGTTCTTTTCTGGTCTCTGGCACTTTTCCCTCAAATTCATCAAGTAATAACTTACAGGTTTTTAAAATATATTTTGCTTTATTTCTAAAAAGTCCAATACTGTTTATTTTTTCTTCTAATTCCTTCTGACTAAGATTTAACATAGACTCTGGTGTATTATATTCTTCAAAAAGATTGCTGGTCACCTTATTAACCTGAACATCTGTAGTTTGAGCTGATAAAATTGTTGCAATTAAAAGTTCAAATGGTGTCCTGAAATTTAGAGCTGTCCCTGGTTCAGGATAATGTTTTGAAAATAATTCTAGCAATCTTTCTACCTTTTCTTCTTTATTTATTTTTTCAGCCAATTTACTACCTCCTAGATATCTTGTATCATATATACTATTTTACTTGATATTTCATTAAAAATAAAGTAAAATCAAGAAATATTACTGATTGTTCATATTATCTAGACATAAAACTTTAAAAATGTTAATATAAGTTTAAGTAAATTATATATGAGGTGTTAAAAATGAAATACAATTTTGGAATAGATATTGATGGAGTTTTGACAGATGAAGGTCCAGATCATAATAGTATCTGGCAGCAGAAAATGAATGAGTTTTTTGATCGAGAAATAACTTTAAAAGAATACACTTATGATCTTAGAAAAGCTTTTGCACTTAACGATCAGGAATTAAATGAATTTATTCAGGAAAAAATAGAGGAAATATACAGCAGTGTAAAAGCCATAGATAAAGCAAAAGAAATACTCAGTGAGCTATATGCGGAAGGGCACCGACTAATTTTAATTACAGCCAGAAGTACAGAACATCGAGATTTAACTGAAAAATGGTTAAAAGAAAATGAGATACCCTACCATGAACTGCACCATGAAGAAAAAAAGGCTCCTCTGGCTGTAGAAAAAAATATTTCACTGTTTATCGATGATAAAAAAGAAAACGCACTGGAAATTGCTGCTGAAAATATTCCAGTAATTTTAGTCAGTAAGTATCATAATTATGATTTTAAGGGCAATAATCAGATTACAAAGGTTAATAACTGGGATGAAATTAAAGAAAATATTGATCTATTCTTCTCTAAAAACACTCATACCAGTAAACTCTCTTAAAATTGAAGTGAAAGGTACTTCTTTATCAGGTATGGCTTTAAAACTGCTTAAAATTTCCAGCAGTCGCTGTGCCTGATAATAATTTTTATTTGTCTTATCAATCTGCTTTAAAAGCGGCTCAACATAATTTTTAAGCACTGACAGCTCATAGATTAAAGCTGAATTAAACATTACATCTGCATTTTCCTGATAGGGAAAGATATTTTTTTCTTCACCTTTCCGTACCCCTCTCCATAAATTCAAGGTTTTAGAGGCCGACAAACCTCGATACTGATTATCTCTTACAATCCTGCGAATTAAACGGGTATCAGTTGTGGGTATTCTATTATGGCAGTCAATATTAAGTTGAGTTAAAGCACTAATATAGATTTTAAATTTTAAGTCCTGTGGTATTACTTCAGTCATTTTATCATTTAAACCGTGAATTCCCTCAATTAAAATTGGCTGATCATCCTCCAGCTGTAGATATTTACCGCTTTTTTCTCTAACCCCTTCTTCAAAATTAAATCTGAGTAGTTCAACTTCCTCTCCCTGAATCAATTTTAAAAGATGTTCATTAAATAATTCTAAATTAATAGCTTTTATTGATTCAAAATCTGGTTCTCCATTTTTATCCAGAGGGGTATTGGCTCGATTGACAAAATAATTATCAACAGAAATTTGTACCGGCCGTAAACCGTTAATTTTTAATTGTGTTGATAATCGGTGAGTAAAGGTGGTTTTACCAGAAGATGTTGGGCCAGCAATCAAAATGATTTTATTCCTCGGCATCCCGCTTTTAATTCGATCGGCTATTTCTGCTATTTTTTTCTCATGTAAAGCTTCTGCTATTCTGATCAGTTCATTATACTTTTTATCCTGCACCACCTGATTTAATTCTACCACATTGCTTATCCCTAAAATTTTACCCAGCCTTTCATGCTCCAGAAAGATATTTGCCAGCTTTGGCTGTTCTATAAACTTTGGCACCTGTTTACTGCTAAAAAATTTGGGAAATAATAACACAAAGCCAGGAATCCTTAAATGTAGATCAAATTCTCTGAGATAAGATGTGGAAGGTACCATGTTATAATAAAAATAATCATAATACCCATCAAGTTCATAAAGAGTATAGAAATCATTATCCTGCTGTTTAATTAACTCTCTTCTAAAAGTGCAATTTTCGTTTTTAATTATTTCCAAAACTTCCGCTTTCTTTAGTTTATGCTTTTTTATCTTGTGATCAGCAGCAATTAGTTCCTGCATTCGTTCTTTTATTTTATTTAAATCAGTTTTACTCAAACTGGATTTATTTTCTAATTCACAATAAATACCGTTGCTAATAGAAATCTCAATTTTTAAAACGGATTCCGGAAAAAGCTCATAAACAGCTTTAGCCAGAACCAGATAAAGGCTGCGTCTATAAATTCTATTTCCCAGTTCTGAATTGATTTTGACTGTTTCAATTTCAGCATCTCTATCCAGCTGCTCATTTAAATCATAAACTTCATTGTCAATAATTACAGCCATTACATCCTTTTTATTTTTTATTTTACTGTTTTCAATTACTGCTTCAATACTACTTTTTTCAATTATTTTCAACTTCTCGCCATCTAAATTAATATTCATACTGCGCCTCCTTCTCCTCTAAAATCACTATCATTTTTTCTTTATATTCCCTATTATTCTCATTCTTAATTGCCTTTTTAACAATTTTTTCTGCTCTTTTATAATCAATTTCCAGCAGAGCTAAAACTGCATAATAACGAATTACCGGAGAATTATCATTCAAATTTTCTTTAACTAAATCAAAATATTTTTCTTCTCCTAAATTTGCTGCTGCAATTAAAGCATTTCTTAATAAAATTCTGCTGCCTCTCCACATGATTGCTGTTTCTTCCAGCTCTGAAGGTGGGTTTTTTCGGTCTAACTTCAAAAAATACTCCAGATCCCGGTTAAGAAAATGCAGCTTCTCAGCTGCTGTTTGTGAAATATTTTTATTATAGGGACATTTTTCCTGACAGGCATCACAACCCCAGATATGAGCACCAATTTTTTTCACTTCTTTTTGGTTTAATATTCCTTTTTTTTGTGTTAAATAAGAAATGCAGTCCTCTGCATCTAGTAAATATTCTGCTTTTAAAGCCTGCCCTTCACAATTTTTGATACAAATTTGACATTCACCACAGTCTATCTCAAGGGGAGGATCTGGTTCCATTTCTAAATCTGTAAATATTTCTCCAAGAAATAAAAATGAACCAAACTCAGGATTAATCAACATCGAGTTTTTTCCGATAAAACCAATACCGGCTTTTCGGGCCAGAGCTCTCTCTAAAAAAGGAGCAGTATCAACAAATATCTTATAATTAAAATTCTGGTCCAACTTCTGCTGCATCTCTGCAGCCAGTTTTTCCAGTTTATCCTGCAGATAATTGTGATAATCTTTAACAGTTACATAATTAGATAAAAATGGGCTGCCACCACCATTATTATAGCTTACAGCAGCTACTATGATTGACTTTAAATCTTTAAAGTGGAGAGCTGGTTTTGTCAGCTGATCCAGATTTTGATTGGTAAATGCTTGAGGCCAGTATTTGCTCCGGGCTCTTTTTTCTAGAATTTTACGCTCATTTTTAAGTTCACTGCCATTTGTAATACGACAGAGATCAATATTTAATTTAAATGCCGTTTTTTTAACTAATTCCTTAATCTGCATTGATTTTTAATTCCCTTTCTTTATTAAAAAGATAAAAACTATAGATAATACCTGCAGCTGCAGAAATTATCGACCAGAAAAAATACATTTTTTCTCCCCCATAAAGCTGATATATTTTACCACCAATTAAACTTCCGGAGATAGCACTGACTCCCATAAATACTCCTGCATAAATATTTTGACCGGTGGCTCTAAATTTTTCGCCACTAATTTGATCAACATAATCAACACCAACAGCAAAAAAGAGGCCAAAGGTTATGCTGTGCAGGAGCTGTGATAGGAGAATAATTGGATTATAAGGAAATAGGGAAAGCATTAACCAGCGTAAAATAAAGCCAAGACTAATAATTACGATAATTTGACTGAACTTATTATTTTTAATTATCTTATCCGAAAAAAAGAAGGCCAGAATCTCGCTGGCAGAAGAAACAGTTAGGGCAATCCCGACCAGAAATTCTCCTCCCCCCTGAGCAACTATATAAAGAGGGAAATAACTATAATTGGCATTCATAGATGTCTGCAGGATAAATACAAAAAACAAAAAATAAAGCAGACGCCTTTTCTTAAAAATTTTCTTAAAATCCCCGGGGTTTAATACCTCAATTTCTCTTTTGCTTTTTGGTAAAAATCTCAATAAAATTATTGATAGAATTAAAACAATCCCATAAACATAAAACAAATTTGCTGATGAAGTTGTCTCCAAAAAATAACCTAAAAAAGAAACTGAAGCCATATAACCTACTGATCCCCAGAGCCTAAATTTACCATAGTAATTAGAATTATCCCCCAGATAATCTAAAAGCAGACTATCTGACAGAGGGATAATCGGGTTCTGGAATAAGGTGTAAAAAAACATGAGCAGCATCAAGATTTTAAAAGAACTCGTTTGAGGAAATAGTACTACTGTAGTCAGAGTACCAATTAGAGTTATTAATAAAACCTTTTTGTTTTCGTGAAAATAATCAGTCAAAAATCCCCAGAAAGGCATTAATAATAAAGCAAAAATTCTTGGGATTGCATTAACCAGACCGATCTGAAAAGAATCAAGACCCGCATCCTGAAAATAAATATTAAAATACCCAAATGCTGCCATAGTAATGTAAAAAATGAAGTTATATAGCTTGAAAGCCAAAAAAATCAGTCCTCATTTAAAATTATCGATTCAACCATAAAATCTTTATTGAATATTTTATCTGAATAAGCAAGTAATTCTTCAAGTTTAATGTCTTCTATGATAGTTGCCAGCTCAAAAATATCAATACCCAGGCGACGATAATTGATAAATTCCGAAGCAAGATTATTAAAATTATTGAACAATCTAATAAAACTTCCCTGATATTTTCTTTTTATTCTCTGAAAATTTTCTTTAATTTCATCATGATCAATATCAACTAACTTTTCCTTAACCTTCTCCCGCATCTGATCTGGTTTATTACTTTCTCCATGTAAATGGACATAAGCATAATCTGGTTTTTTGTGATAGCTGCAGGAAAAACTATTATCAATAATACCCTGGTCATAAAGTTCATTGTAATTTTTGCTGCTGTTTCCAAACACAATATCCAAAAGTAAATTAACAATATATTCTTTTTTTATTATCTGAGCCGGTTCTTCACTTTGGACTGGATCTTTAAAAGCAATCTGGACCATCGGCCTGGAAATATTCATTTTTTCTTCTACAAGTTTTTTAGCAACATTTTCTGGCTCTTCTTCAATAATTCTGACCGGATTTTTAAAATGAGGAAAGTGTTTTTTAGCCTGATTTTCCCTGATTAAATTAATTATCCTCTGGGGATCCAGGTCACCAATTAAAATTAAATCCATATTTGATGGTAGATAAAAATTATAATAACAGATATATAAATCTTCAGGTGTGATTGACATCACACTTTCTTCTGTCCCGGCAATCTCATTTTTTACAGGGTGTTTTGAATATAGAGCTGAAAGAAGATTAAAATAGGATTTCCAGTAAGGATTATCCTGGTACATTTTTATCTCCTGAACAATAATCCCTTTTTCTTTTTTTACATTTTCATCACTGAAATAGGGGTCTTCAACAAACTCAATTAAATTGATCAAAGAATCTTCAAAATTACTGCTGCTGGAAAACAAATAATTAGTACTGTCAAAGTTAGTATAAGCATTTGCTGAAGCACCCAGATCAGCAAATTTATCAAAAATGCTCTCCTCTTTATCTTCAAAAAGCTGATGTTCTAAAAAATGGGCAATACCCAGAGGCATATTTCTCCGGCGCCCATTTTTGACATCAATAAAATCAATATCATTTGATCCAAAATCAACTGAAAGCATTGCATACTGTTTTACATAATCTTTTTTAGGAAATATATAAATATTTAAACCGTTATCTAATTTTGCTTTTACAAGTCTTTCATCCATATTTTTATTATATATACTTTCCAAATTAATCATTCCTCACTTTTTAGTAAATATATAGTGTCCATCTTTAATTTTTGAGCAACTGCTATAATATCATCTTCGCTAACCGCTTCGACACCGCCAATTGTTTTATTAATCGACTCTTCTTTATCATTAACCAGACTCAAAAGAAAATGAGCGGAGAGTGATTTATTGCTGTCCAAATCCTGTTTTAAATGATTAATAATACTTTTCTTAGACCGCAAAAACTCATCCTGACTGAACTCTCCGTCAGCAACTGCTTTTATTTCTTTTTCTACAACTTCAATCACTTTTTGATGATTTTCAGCATTAATCCCGCTGTTGATCAGTAATAAACCTTTGGTAGATTCAATAGAAGAACTAACATAATAAGCGAGACTTCTTTTTTCTCTAATTTCCTGAAATAATCTTGAATGAGTTGAGCCCCCAATCAGGCTGTTAAATACTAATAAAGAATAATAATCTGGATCTTTGCGGGTAATCCCACTTCTAAAACCAATAGACAGTCGCGCCTGATTAACTTTTAATTCCTGTTCATAATAATCAGGTTCTTTATCCTGATAGACAACTTCTGTATGGTCGTCATAAATATCAGCCCCAGAATCTAAATGAGTTTCCTCAAAAATATTTTCTACAAAAGAACTCTTGAAATTTCCAACCAAAAACAAAGATCTTTTTGCTTCTTTAATTATTTTTTGATAATGATCATAAAGCTCCTGATTACTTATTTCAGCCAGCGCAGAAACAGTTCCCAGCTTATATATTCCATATTTTTCGTTTTTACACATCCTGGCCAGACAGTTTTCAACTGCAAAACTATATTTATCATTGATCAAAGATAAAATATCCTGTTTCAAAATTTCTTTTTCCTGCTCAAAAAACTTTTGTTTAAACTTCCCTGATTCAGTTATGGGGTTAAAGATAATATCATTTAACAATTTAAAAGCATCAACAGTTAAATTACTTTTATGGGTTAAAAATTTTTCGTTTACCATTTCTAGAGAAAATCGCAGTATCTGATTTTCTCCTCTTTTTAAAATATTAGAACTCATATTTGAACCATATAAATTCTCCAGTTCTGTCTTTATTAATTGATTATCATTATAATTTTTTGAACCCCGCTCCAGTATTGAGGGAATCAGGGCATTCATGGCTGCCTCTTTTTCGTTCTTAAGAGGCAGCATGAAAAATACCTGGATTAGATTTGTCTTAAATTTATCTGTTGCCAGATGGTGCAAATTAAATCTATTTTGTTCAGTTTTAAATTCTAAATCATTCATAAATAATTACTCTCCTGTTCTGGATAATTGGTTTAAGATTTCTCCTAGTTCAGTTATTGTTTCACCATAGGCTGCAAAGTCTCCATCCTGCAGATTCTGCTGTGCCTGCTGATAAAGGTCATTCGCTTCACTGATAAGTTCTGCGCTGCTGGCAGGCATTAACTCAGTCTCACCTTCCTCAGGGGTCTGCTCTTCCTGTTGACTTTGATCCTCTTCAGCATCTAAATCAACATCATCTACATCTGCTCCAGTTTCTTCTAAATCTACACCTGTCTCTTCCTGGAGTTCTTCAACATCTTCTTCTGGTACAGCCAGTCCTTCACCTTCTTCGAACATTGCCCTTAAAGCTTCCTCTAAGTTTTCTCTCATAATAAGTTGATTTTTATAAGAAACAATTACTCTTCTTAATTCCGGAATTCCTCCATTTTCAGCCTGCAGGAATATTGGTTCAACATATAAGACACTGTTATTAACTGGAATAACAAGTAAATTACCTCTGATAACATCAGATCCCCGCTGACTCCAGAGTGAAAGTAATTGAGAAATCTCAGATTCCTGATCAATTCTGGATTCAATCTGACTGGGACCGTAAACAAGCTGATCTTTAGGGAATCTGTAGGCAAATAGTTCTCCATAATGTTCCCCATCATTTCGGGCTGCCATCCAGGCAATCATATTGTCTCTATTTGAAGGTGTAAAGGGGGTCATTAAAATAAATTCTGCTTCTTCTTCCCCCGGTAATTGATTCATAATATAATAGGGCTCGACATCAATTGTTGTACCCTGATAATTTTCCTGTGGAATAGCCCAGACATCTTCTCTGTTATAATAAACTACTGGATCTTCCATATGATAGTTTCTGTAAATTTGAGTCTGAATTTTAAATAGATCCTGGGGATAACGCAGATGCTGTCTGATAGAATCAGGCATCTGGTCTCCTGATTTAAACAAATCGTCAAAGATTTTGCTGTAAGTCATTGCAATTGGATCATCTTCATCTATAATATAGTAATCTAAAGTACCATTATAAGCATCTACAACTACCTTGATTGAATTTCTAATATAGTTTTGACTTTGATTAAAAGGTTGAGAATATGGATAAAGACCAGTTGTTGTATAAGCATCATAAATCCAGAATAATCTTCCTTCCGCATTTACAAGATAAGGATCATTATCATACTGTAAAAATGGTGCTGCTTTACGAACCCGCTGATGAATATTACGGTCATACATTATCTGACTCTGATTATTAATGTCATCTGAAAGCAAAATCTTCATTGTATTAAAACGAAGGCCGTAAATTGCTTTTCTAAAAATATTAGAAATTTCTACACCACCAGTACCATCATACTGAATGTAAACATTTTGGTCCCCACTTGGATAGTGAAATTCAGTTTCATTAGTATTTACAATAACATAGTTATCAGTTTTTTCTCCATAATAAATAGAAGGATTATCTATATTAATGTTTTGATTATTAACTTGAGGTGGGATATCCTGAACTAAAAACTCAGGCTGACCATTATCTCTAACTCTTCCGGCAGGACTCATGGTATATCCAAGTCCGTGAGTATATTTTAAGGTTCTGTTAACCCAGGTCTGCGCCTGTGTAGCCAGTGCATTCTGATCAAGTTCTCTGGCACCAAGCATTACCTGAGTATAATCATCACCAAGCTGATAACGATCTATATCTATATCTTGAAAAGTATAGTACTGTCTTAAAGCCTGCAGCTGATTATATGTTGTCTGTAAAGGTCTATAATCCCAGAGTCTGATATTATCGACTACAGTCTCATATTCCATCAGTTCATCATAACTTAATTCATCCTCTGCAAGCTCAAAATCCTGAGTCTGAACTTCATCCAGTCCATAAGCCTCAAGAGTCATCTGAATATTATTTTCAATATATTGTTCTTCTCTATCAATTTCATTGGGCTCAACACTGTACTGCTGAACAAAAGCTGGATAAACACCTGTGAAAATAATAGAAAGACCAATCCAGGCTCCAATCCCCCAGACAAGTGGCTTATAATTATTTTTAAATAAGCTGTAAAGTACTGCCAGAGCAACAAAAATAACTGTTACAAATAAAATCCTATAACCTAATAAATCAGCATTGACATTGGTATAACCGGCTCCAAAAACTACTCCTTCTGGTGAAAATAAAATGTTATACATCTGGAGTCTGTAATCCCAGGCTTTAAATAATAGAAAGACAAAAACCAGGATTGACATATGCTTTTTGGCTCTACTGCCTAATTTATCCGAGATTTCACTAAAGGAGTGGATACCAGTAAAGACTATATAAATTGCCCCAACTAAAATTAAAGAAATTACTACTAAAACCATTCCCATCTCTCTTAAAAATGTATAAAAAGGAAGGGAAAAAACATAAAATGATATATCATTATTAAATATTGGATCTGCAGAATTAAATTCAGTTTTATTTAAAAACTTCAATACAATTTTCCAGCTGTTACTGGAGATTGAAGAAAACAAAAAACCAAAAATCAAACTGGAAAATACATAAATTAAATTTAAACGTTTTTTATTCAGCCATTCAAATATTTGATTTCTTTCTTCACCAAATAAGTTTTCTACCCGATCATCACTTTTTATATTTATAAATTGTTTAATCGGTTTTTTAGTAAAATGTAAATTTAAATAAATTACAGCTGCAAAAATAGCTCCAATCAGTAATCGTAAAATAAAATTGGAAAGAAACATAATTGTAAAGGTTTTTTCAAAATTCAGCTCTTTAAACCAGAGCCAGTCAGTATAAATATTCGCCCCCGTAGAAATAAAAATAATTAGCAAAATAGCTGCTATTGCAAAAACGGAGAGAAAAAATTTAATTGTTTTACTCATAATTTTCTCCTTTCAAGTTCCTAAATTTAATAATTAAAATCTAAGCTAAATCTTTAGCAATTTTAAATGCTCTTTTTTCTGCCTCATAATAAATTTTCTCCTGATCGAGTGTTTTCAGCTCCTTATTTTCCATTAAAATTTCACCCGCCACTATAACCGTTTCCAGACTCCGACTGTCAGCAGCATAAAATAAATTAGATAAAATATTGTGGTGTGGATAATAAAAAGAATCATTTTTAATATCAATTAATTGAAGATCTGCCTGATAGCCTTCCTCAATTAAACCAAGTTTTTCAACTGCCAGGGCCCGGGCTCCGTTTACAGTTATAATTTCTAAAATCTTTTCAGTATCAACAGCAGTTGGATCCTCATATTTTATTTTCTGCAAATAAGAAGCCATTTTAGCTTCTTTAAGCATATCTAGAGAATTATTGCTGGAAACACCATCGGTCCCCAGACTAACATTAATTTCATTATTTAAATATTGGTTAATCGGTGCTATACCATTTGCAAGCTTGGCATTACTCATTGGATTATGAGCAACCTGAACTTTATTTTTTTTGAGAATTTCCAGATCACCCGGCTCTAAATGTACACAATGAGCAGCCAGTACATGATTATCAAAAAAATTGAAATCTGCTAAATACTTAACAGGCGAACTCTGATGAGCTGCCAGAGAATCTTTGACTTCTTTTTTACTTTCAGAAAGATGGATGTGAACAGGCAAATTATTTTTCAGGGCCAACTCCCTTATCTGCTCTAAATAGTCTCTGCCACAGGTATAAGGTGCATGTGGGGCCAGCATAGTAGTAATTCTGCCATCAGCTGTATCTCTGTAATCCAGAGCATACTTTAAAGCCTCATTCAGGCCTTGCTGGCCGTCGTTTGCCTCAATCAAGCCTTCTGCCAGTACCGCTCTGATTCCGCTTTTTTTAACTAATTTAGCAACTCTATCCATTGCAAAATACATATCAGAAAAAGTTGTAGTCCCTGTTTTAATCATTTCCACTACAGCAAGAGCTGTTCCCCAGTAAATATCTTCTGCACTCATTTTACCTTCAAAAGGCCAGATTTTATTCTGCAGCCACTTATCCAGGGGCATATCATCAGCATATCCCCGCATTAGTGTCATAGCAGCATGGGTATGAGTATTAACAAAACCAGGCAGCACTATTTTGCCGGCAGCATCCACCAAATAATCATATTCAGTATTCTGATCAAGTTGAGACATACTGTCAATTTCTTTGATAATCTGATCCTCTATTAAAATAAACTGCTCCTTTTTAACTTCCGAAAAAGGACTGTGAATTTCAGCAATATTTTTTATTAAAGTATTCAAAATTTACATCCTTTCCAAGAAAATTTACTGATTAAAATTGGATTAATAAAATCCCGAGTAAAATATATGATATAATTCCATAAATTAATTTTTCTCAAACTCATCTTTACTAATAATTTTTCCATCCTTGATTTCTTGATTTTTAATATTATATCTTTTATCAAATTCCAGATGCAGTTCAATTTTGTTATAACAATTATCACAGACAACCATTTTTTTGATTTCATAAGCAGCATCTCGGTTATCTTCATATACTTTTTGGATATCATAACTTTTTCTAAATAAAAGCTTCATCTGATTTCCACATTTATCATCTTCAATATAAATATCAATTAATTTAGACTGACTTCCCCCACTAAAAATCGATTTGATTTTATCAATAAATCCCATACTGAAACCTCCTTTTACTCTAAAGCACTCCGGTCAGGTAATCAAAGAGATATACCTACTGAAAATAGATATATCTCTAATTTTAATTATCTAGCTTTAAACTATTCTTCCTCTGCAGGAGCTTCAGCTCTGGCCCCCAGTTTATCATCCATCATAAATAAACTCTGGGTTGAATCTCCAACTAATCTTAATTTGTCAACAATTTCTCCAAAAGTATCTTCCTCTTCTACCTGTTCATCCACAAACCACTGAAGAAAAGAATGAGTTGCATAATCTTTTTCTTCTTCAGCCAGAGCAACTAAATCGTTGATCATAGCTGTAACTTTTTCTTCATGTTCCAGAGAATCCTCAAAAACTTCAAGGTTTGAGTTCCAATCACTTTTTGGTTTTTCTATTCCCTCCAGTACAACTCTACCCCCACGTTCATTAACAAAATCATAAATTTTACGAGCATGTGCCTGCTCTTCTTCAGCCTGAAGATCCATCCAGTGAGCAAAACCCGCTAGACTTTTATCTTCAAAGTAAGCTGCCATAGATTGATATAAATAGGCTGAATACAGTTCTGCATTGATTTGTTCGTTCAAAGCTTTTTCTACACTTTCTTTTAACATATTATTACCTCCATAGTTAAAATTAAAAAACTCTTCTTTATCTAATTAATTCAACAATAATTACTAATATCCTGCTTTTTTTATCCTAATAAAGTTATTATAAGTTATTAATTTTATTCAAATACTTATCCATTTCAAATTTTCTTTCCAGTCCCCTGGCATTCATATATCTTACCTTTCCGTAAATTTTCCTTTCCTGCCAGGCTCTATCATGTTTTGAAAAAACCCAGGCAACCCCGGCATAACTATTAGGATCCCTGCCATCAAGGGAATATTTATTATTTAATTTTAATGCCCACTGATAGGCTGTCTCTGGATCAGCTGTCCACTCCAAAATCTTTTTACCCCAGTACATCCGCATATAATTATGCATTTTACCTGTGATCAACATTTCTTTTTGGGCTGCATTCCAGTATTGATCATGAGTTTCCGCATTTTCTAACTCCTGATAATCATAAAGATATTCTCTTTCATCACTTTGGTGGTCCATTAAAGACTGATAGGCCCAGTCATATAAAACATCTTTTAAACTTCCATCATAATTTTGATTATAATAGATAAAATTAAAAGCAAGCTCTCGGCGAACAATAAGTTCTTCTAAAAAAGGTTCTGCCTCATACCCAGAATTTAGAGCTTCCAGAGCTACTTCCTGAGCAGAAATTTGACCAAAATGAAGATAGGGACTTAAGTCAGATTGATAGTTAAGATGGGGAATATTTCTTTTCTGATCATAGTCCTTAAGTTTATTTCTGACAAACTTTTCAAGTTTCTGTCTGGCCTGCTGATAACCACCAACAAAATAGTTAGCATAGTCAATTTTTTGTTTAAATTCAATCTTTTCTAAATACTGATCTAAATCATCAACAAAATTTAACTCTATAAATTCTAATTCAATTTTAGATTTATTTTGAAGTTTTTCCTGCTGATATTCTTTTAAATATTTATCTCGAATACTATTTATTTTTTTGCGGATAGTGTAAGCTGCATATTCCTCTTTTTCGCTTACTTCCTCAATCGGACAGACAAGATTGCTTTCCACCAGATAAAAAGGAGCACTTAGCCTCTCCGCAGCCTCGCTTTTCCACTGACGCAGATGTTTTAAGTATACCTTTTCACTGACAACAAGAGATGCCTTTTCAGTTATTTTTTCTAAATCCTCTAGATTTTGATAATCAACAATATAAAAATTATTCTCTGCAGCTTTTAAATCTTTTTTAATCTCTTTTAATCCCTGCAGCATAAACTTAAAATGACCATATTCAGCTTCTGGAAAATTTGAATTTAGTAAGAAAAAAATTAAAAGAGGCTGATTTAATTGATTTGCCTTTTCGACAGCATAACCCAGAGCCTGATTATATTCCAGACGTTGAGATGACTGCATCCAGTACGCTACAAATTCTTTTTTCTTTAATTCAGCCTCATTAATTTTTTCTATTCTATTTTTATTAACTAGCAAAGTTTTGTTCCTTCATCAAAATGAATATCCATTTGGGGATAAGGAATACCAATACCAGCTTCATCAAAAGCATCTTTAACATCTTCATGCATATCATAAAAGACAGTCCAGTAATCAGGGCCCTTAACCCAGACCTTACAGGCAATATTAATTGAACTGCCCGCATGTTCAGCAACTCTAATAATTGGTTCTGGATCATTTAAAATCAATTCATGTTTATCAGCTAAATCTTTTAACAAAGAAATTGCTTCATGAAAATCATCATCATAACCAATACCAAATGTCAAATCGACTCTTCTCTCATTCATAGCAGAAAAATTTGTAATACTATTGTTAGAAATATTACTGTTTGGAATCATAATTTTTTTATTATCAAAAGTTGTAATAATAGTATAAAGAATCTGTATTTCTTGTACTTTTCCTTTGTAGCCTGCAACTTCTATAGTATCTCCCGCAGTAAATGGTTTAAAGATAAGCAGTAAAACACCACCGGCAAAGTTAGATAAGCTCCCCTGGAGAGCAAAGCCTACAGCAAAAGAAGCTGCTCCTAATACTGCAACAAAAGAAGTAACCTGAATTCCTATTGTAGAAGCAATTGAAATAAATAATAAGATTAATAAAACTGCTCTGGTAATAGACATCAAAAAACTGGTTAATGTTCTCTCAAATTTACCCTGAATATTTTTTTCGAGTAAGTTAACAATTAATTTAACCACCCATAATCCAACAACTAATAGAACAATTGCCAGCAGAAACTTCATTCCATAATCCGCAACAATTGCCTGTAAACCAGATGTTATTTGATTCATTATTTTTCCTCCTTATTCCAATTTTTATTATTAAGTAAACTTTTCAAAATTTATGTAGCTTACTATATTAATTTCTAGTTAATTACTGACATTCCTGCAAATAATGAAAATTATTTGTCTGATAAATAATGGGATTAATAAAAAATTTCCTTATTCATAATTTAAGTAAAATCATAAATAAGGAAATTTTAAATGTAGATAAAAAGAAGAACCGGAAATTTCCGGTCCCTCAATAAGTAATTTTAAATCTTAAACATCAACAGTCTCTTTAAAAGACTTACCACTTCTAAATACAGGCACTTTACGTGCTGGAATTTGAATTTCTTCCCCAGTTTGAGGATTACGTCCTTTTCTGGCACTTCTATCTTTTACTTCAAAAGTACCAAAACCAATTAACTGTACATTATCACGATTATCTTCAGCTTTTTTAGCTTCAGACTTTAAGTGATTCATGATAGTATCAATTGTTTCGTTAATTACTTCCCCTGTATCTTTTTTAGTGATACCAGTTTTTTCTGCAACGGCATCAATAAGTTCATTCTTTGTCATGGAAATTCACCCCCTTTAAAAACTAAAACTTTTGCTGTCATTACTTATTATTCTCGTTATAACAGCGATTTCCTGCTTGATTAAAGAAAAAATTTATAAAATTTCTAGATATTCCATAAAGAATTATCTACAACTGATTCCATTTCGTGTTTTTTGCTTCTTAACATCAGCTCTTCTACAGCCTGATAGGGATCTTTGGCTTCAAATAAAACCTGATATACCTGCCGGGTAATCGGCATCTCCAGTTCTACTTCTTCTGAATTTAACCAGTTATAAATAGCACGGGCAGTTTTAACTCCTTCAACTACCTGATTAACCTCTTCTTTTGCTTCCATAAGAGTTTTACCTTTACCAATCTCAATCCCAAACCGACGGTTGCGGCTGTGCATACTGGTACAGGTAACAACCAGATCTCCCATACCCGCCAGACCAACCAGAGTTAAATCCTTAGCTCCATGATAATTTACAAATCGACTCATTTCATTTAGGCCCCTGGTAATTAAAGCAGCTCTTGTATTATCTCCAAAATTTAAACCATCACAGATACCGCTGGCTACAGCAATTACATTCTTTAAAGCCCCACCAAGTTCTACTCCTTTAACATCAGGATTGGTATAAACCCTGAAATAACTAGACATAAATAGATCCTGAATTTTTTCTGCTAACTTTTTATTTTGGGATGCAGAAACTATAGCTGTCGGCAGCTGCTCCATAACTTCTTCTGCATGGGTAGGTCCTGATAAAACAACTACATTCTTAAAACCAGCTTCTTTAATCATTTGAGAATTAGTTTTAAATGATTTTTCTTCAATCCCTTTGGCAGTAGAAACTATTAATGAATCTGAAGAAATTAAATTTTCTATTTGTTTTAAAACACTAGCCAGAGCCTGTGTAGGTACTGATATAACAAAAACATCAGAACCCTCCAGACCAGCTTCTAAATCACTAAAAGCAGTTAATTTATTATCTAATTTATGTTCAGGGAAATATTTATGATTCCGCTGCTGCTTATTAATTGAATCAACCACAGCCTTATCCCTGGCATATATCTTTACCTTTTCTCCATTTTCAGCAAGCAAATTAGCCAGTGCAGTTCCCCAGCTTCCGGCTCCAATTACTGTAATCTTTGAACTCATTACTTTTTACCACTCTTTCCTAATTTATCTGGATCCATTCTATTTTCTTCCCCTTTTAACAGCCGCTTAATATTTTCACGGTGAGTATACATTACAAAAAGGGATAATAAAACAGCAAAAATTACATGTTTGCTGTCAAAAGAACTGAAATACAGAGTTAAAGGAAGCGACATAGAGCCTATAATTGATCCCAGTGATACATATCTGGTCATAAAGACTAATAAAATCCAGATTATAGCATAAAATAAAAAGGCAAGTGGATACAATCTTAAAATAACACCAAAGGTTGTGGCAACTCCCTTCCCACCGGAAAAATCAAGAAAGACTGACCAGTCATGTCCGGCAATTGCAGCCACAGCTACAAATAAAATAGCAGTGGATAAACTGCTGCCTAATATCATCTGCCCAACTAATACACCTAAATAACCTTTTAAGATATCAAAAACTGCTACTAAAACACCGGCCTTTAGGCCCATAACCCTGGCTACATTGGTTGCTCCAATATTACCACTTCCATACTCTCTAACATCTTTTTTCATTACATATTTTGTCAACAAGAATCCAGATGGAATTGAACCAATTAAATAACTAAATAATATAGCAATAAATACCTGCATTATAACCTCCTATTTTCGTTGTTTTAATTTAAAATGCATTGGATTCCCTACATAACCAAAGGCTTCTCGAAGTACATTTTCTAAATATCTCTGATAAGCGAAATGCATTAAATTGGGATCATTAACAAAGAAAACAAATGTTGGAGGTTTAATCCCAACCTGACTGCCATAATATATTTTGAGCCTTTTACCTTTCCTGCTTGGCGGTTCACGCAGCTGAACTGCTTCGGAAATAACCTCATTTAAAATACCAGTTTTAATCCGGAGATTACTCTGGTCCACTACAAATTCCACCAGTGACAGTAGTTCTTCTATTCTCTCTCCTGTGATAGCAGAAATATATGTTACAGGAACATAATTTAAAAACTTGAGCTGATAATATACCTCATCAGTATATCTCTCCATTGTGTTTGTGTCTTTCTCCATCAAATCCCATTTATTAATTGCAATAACCATTGCTTTACCTTCATCATGAGCATAACCAGCGATTTTTTTATCCTGATCGGTTACACCTTCCTGAGCATCAATCATCATTAAAACAGCATCAGCTCTATCAACTGATCTTAAAGCTCTCAAGTTACTGTAATATTCCACATCTTCTTTTACCTTCGATTTTCTTCTTAAACCGGCGGTATCAATAAAATTGAATTGTATATCATTCCATTCTATCAAAGTATCAACCGCATCTCTAGTTGTACCGGGCATATCACTAACAATAACTCGTTCTTTGCCCACTAAATGATTAATTAAACTCGACTTACCAACATTAGGCTTACCAATTACTGCAATATTAATTTTATCCTCATCTGTATCTTCTGTTTCGCTTTCTGGTAACTTATCTATAACTTCATCCAGTAGTTCACCTGTGTTTTTACCATGTTCAGCGGAAATAAGCACAGGGTCACCAAAACCAAGTGAATAAAACTCCCACCCGATTTCTTCCTGATTAGAAAAATCTTCAACTTTATTAACAACTAAAATGACCTCTTTATTTGTTCTATATAGAAGCTGAGCAATATCTTCGTCAACTCCTGTCATTCCCGTTTGAGAATCAACAACAAACAAAATAATATCCGCTTCTTCCATAGCCAGTTCAGCCTGATATTTAATCTGATTTTTTATTTTATCATTATCATGGAGAACTATTCCACCGGTATCAATAACATTAAACTTTCTTCCAAGCCAGTCAGTTTCTCCATAAATTCTATCCCGGGTTACATTAGGTTCCCCCTCCACAATTGCTCTGCGGCCACCCACTAATCTATTAAAAAGAGTAGATTTGCCAACATTTGGTCTCCCTACAATTGCTACTGTAGATTTAGCCATTTTTAATCACCTCCATAAATTCTTTAATATTACTAACAAATTCTAAATTATATTCAGATAGTTCATCTAAAAAATCTTCTTTTTTAACTTCATCCAGAAATTTCATCTGATCATTTAAAACAATCTCCGGTATAAAAATTTTATGATATTTATTTTTATTCATCTTTTTAATCTCAGCCCTTAAATCTTGAGCAGTTAAAAGTCCAGTTACTGTAACACTTTCACCAAAAAACTCATTTTGAGCTACTTTAAAATCAAATTCAAGTTGATCAATATGTTTTAAGCTGTCCGAAAATTTTTTTAGCGCTTTTTCCCCTAAAACAGAAGTTATAACCGCAATTTTTTTCTGTTCTGTTAATGAATCAGGAAAATTAATTTCTTTTATTTCTTCATTCAACAAAGCTGTTAACCCAATCCCATTTTCCAACTGAGGAAAATCATTATAATTATTATAAACTGGCAGTTTAAACTCAGTATTTAAATAAAACTCATCAGCAGCATAAATAAAGTTTTCACTATACTTTTCCACGGCTTTCTGCTGCCAGTGTTTTATCTGTTCTAACGAATTATTCATTTCTTTTTTAGTTAAAGTTCTTAAATCGGCCAGACCATCTCTGTATCTGGTCAGCCCAACCGGAACAATACCAATCGATAATATCTGAGGATAGAAATCCAGAAGATCAGCTAAAGTTTTATCCAACTCTTCCCGATCATTATAACCGGGACAGAGAACAATCTGAGTATGAAACTGAATATTATTCTTCTGAAATAATTTAAGTAATCTATTTATTTCTCCCGCCCGGGGATTCTTCATCATTTCAACCCTTAATTCAGGATTGGTGGTGTGTACTGAAATATTAAGTGGACTCAAGTTTTTGTCAATTATTCTTTCAATTTCCCGCTGTTCTAAATTAGTCAGGGTAACAAAACTCCCCTGTAAAAAAGAAAATCTATAATCGTCATCCATCTGGTTTAAACTATTACGCATATTTTGAGGCTGTTGTTTTACAAAACAAAAAACACAGTTGTTTTTACACTGTTTTAAGCCATCAAATACAATTTCTCTAAACTCAATACCTAATTCTTCTCCAGGTCGGCGCTGTAATTTAATATTTTTTATTTGACCACTTTTAGTTTCAATTTTCAGCTCAATAACTGGCTCAGAAATTTGGTATAAATAATCTATATAATCATTTATTTTTTGACCATTAATAGTTATAATTTTATTTTCTTCCTTCAAACCTGCTTTATCAGCGGTAGAATTGGGGATAATATTTTTTATTTTAACCATAATTATTCTACCTCCTGTAAGCTTGATAATATCACATTTACTACAATTAGGCAATAATCTGCAGTAAGCATAAAAAAACCCGCCGCCCATAGAATTATGGACAGCGGGTGCTTTTTTAATTATTCACCCTGGTCAAAAATATCTCCAACAATTTCTCTAATAGTAGCTCCACCTGATGATGAACTATCATCACTTTTATTACTCCGTGATTTACTACTGCTGCTTGAACTTCGAGAACTGCTGCTGGATTCTTTTTTAGGCTCAGGCTTTTCTTCTAACTCTTTTAAGCTTAAACCTACTCTTTCCTGATCAGCATCAATATTAATAATTTTTGCTTCTCTTACATCACCAACACTAACTACTTCATCAGCAGTTTTAACATGACGGTGTGATAATTGAGAAATATGAATTAGGCCTTCAATACCCTTTTCAACTTCCATAAAGGCACCAAAATCAACAAGTTTGGTAATCTTACCTTCAACAACTTCTCCTTCATAATGCTTGTCAGCAAATTCTTCCCATGGATCAGGTAAAAGCTGCTTTAAGCCAAGAGAAATTCTTTCCTCTTCTTTGTTGACACCAAGGACCTTAACTTCAACTTTCTCACCTTCAGAAAGAACTTCAGATGGGCTTTCAATTCTTCCCCATGACATTTCTGAAATATGAAGCAACCCTTCTATTCCTCCAAGGTCAATAAAGGCACCAAAATCAACTAACTTTGTAACTGTACCTTCTACTGTCTGACCTTCTTCTAAAGCGGCTAAAGTTTCTTCTTTTTCAGCAGCTCTCTCTTTTTCAAGAACTTTTTTAGCAGAAAGAACAACATTATTGTTATCTCTTTCAACTTCGATGATCTTAAGGCGCATTTTTTCACCAACATAGTCGCTTAAGTCATCAACATAGCCTATCGCAACATGAGAAGCAGGGATAAATCCTCTGACTCCTACATCTACAACTAGACCACCTTTAACCTCTTTTGTAACTTCGGCTTCTATGATTTCATTGTTTTCATAAGCTTCTTCAATTTTTTCCCAGGCCTTCTCATAATCTGCCTGCTTTTTAGATAAAATCATATTACCTTCATCATCTTCTAAAGTTAAGATAACTACTTCAATTTCTTCGTCCATACTCACAATATCATTAGCATCTTCTACAGGACGGTGACTCAAATGGCGTAATGGAATAAATCCATCTGTTTTATAATTAACATCAACATAAACACCATTGTCATTAATTTCAACTACAGTACCAGTAACTTTCTGACCTTTGCTTAAATCAGCAATATCATTATCGCTATATTTAAATTCAGCCTCTTCTTCAGTTTCAGCATCTTCTTCTGCTACCTCTTCTTCAGCAGATTCTGCTGCTTCCTCACTGTTATCAGCTTCTTTTTCCTCTGTAGTTTCTTCAGTTTTTTCTGTTGTTTCCTCAGTCTCTTCTACTGTCTCTTCTACCTCTTCTAAAACCTGTTCTTCTTTCTCCTCTACGTTCTCAGTTGACTCAACATTTAGATCTTTGTTTTCTTCGTTCATTAACTGAATAACCTCCCTTATTAACCAGTCTGGAGTCGATGCTCCAGCTGTAATTCCAACTTTATTTTTTCCAGACAACCACTCTTTATTAATTTCAGCGGCTGTTTCTATATGATAAGTAGGGGTGTTTGTGGCTGCACAAATTTCTGCAAGCCTGGTTGTATTAGCACTATTATGACCCCCTATTACAAACATTATATCTACATCCTCAGCTAACTTTTTGGCTGAGGACTGACGTACATCTGTAGTATTACAAATAGTGTTAAAAACTTTTAGCTCTTTAACTTCTGTTATTACTAAATTAATAATATCCCGAAAAGACTCAGGAGATTTTGTTGTTTGAGCTACAAAACCAACTCTAGCTTTTAGCTCAATAGAATTTAAATCCTCTTTTCCTTTAATTATAATTGCCTTTTTATCACTTGCCCCATATATCCCCTGAACTTCTGGATGATCCTGGTCACCATAAATAAAGGTTTGATAACCCTCATCCACCAGTTTTTTGGCATATTTTTGAGCATTTTTCACATAGGGACAGGTAGCATCTATAATCTTTAGATTTTTCTCTCTTGCCTGTTTTATAATTTCTGGAGCAACTCCGTGTGAACGAATAATTACTATTCCAGAATCAATTTCGGCAAGTGAAGAGGCGACTTTTACATTTTTAGCTTCCAATTTCTTTACAACCTGTGGATTATGAATCAGCGGTCCCAGTGTATAAACATTCATATCTTCATTTTCACCGGCGGCTTCCAGAACCATATCAATAGCCCTTTCCACACCAAAACAAAATCCAGCCTCTTCTGCTGTAATAACCTCCAGAACCTTCACCTCCTTCCAGCACAACACGAACAAGTAACAATATACCCTAAAAATATACAGGGTACCTCTTAGACATTTTTCTCTATTAATCTCTAAAATCCTGCTTTAAATCCAAAAAAATTAAAAAAAGCTTAAAATAATTACTTTGTTGATAACTGTTATTATTTATTTATCAATTTCTTTTTGAATTCTACTTTTGATAAATTGCGCTGCTTTTTTTCTTTCATCTTTATTCAATCCTTTTTCAGAAAATTGATCCATAGTAAATTTTTGACCAATACTAATCGTAATTCTGCCATCTTTTTTTACATTTTTAATCCCCACCGGTAAAATCGGAGCTCCACTTTTTATAGCTAGCATAACTGATCCAGCTTTTGGATTCCCAAGTTTCCCTTCCTGATGTCTTGTTCCTTCGGGAAATAATCCCAGCACTTCCTGGTCCTTGAGTACCGAAAGAGCTTTTTTAACAGCTGTTATATCATTCTTGCTGCGATCAACCGGAAAAGCATCGGCTAAAAAAAGCACAAAACGAATAATGGGGTTTTCAAAAAGTTCTTTTTTTGCCATAAATCTTATTGGTCTTGAAAAAATTGCTGCCAGCAGTGGTGGGTCAAAAGCACTAATGTGATTCGACATCACAATAACTGGACCCTGTTCAGGTAAGTTTTCTTTTCCATTAATCTTTATTCTGAAAAATATTTTAAAAATAGCTAAAAGAAATAACCTAATACATTGATAAATTAAATTTTTCACCGAGAGTCACCTTCAATAATTGTTATCATTTTATCAAGAACCTGATCTATAGATAAATCAGTAGTATCAATTATAACAGCATCCTCTGCTTTTTTTAATGGAGAATGTTTTCGCTCACTGTCTAATTTATCCCGTCGGGCAATACTGTTTTTAATCTTTTCAAAATCTGCTTCTTTATCTTTTGCCTTAATTTCTTGATAGCGTCGTTTTGCTCTTTCAGCTAGAGAAGCAGTCAAAAAGAATTTGTGTTCAGCCTCAGGTAAAACTACTGTGGTAATATCTCTACCATCCATTACCACCATATTGCTTTGAGCCAGCTGCTGTTGCTTTTCTACTAAAACTTCTCTCACTCCCTTTATCGAAGCTACTTCAGAAACATGGTTATTAACCTCAGCTGTTCTAATATCCCCAGTCACATTTTTCCCATTCAGAAATATTTCTCCGTTTTCATCAAAAGTGATATCAATACTTTTTGCCAGCTCCACTAATTTATTTTTTTGATTAAAATCAATATTATTTTTTATAGCAGCCAGAGTTACAGCCCGATACATTGCACCAGTATCAAGGTGAAGATAATTTAATCTTTTGGCCAATAATTTTGCAATAGTACTTTTGCCTGCACCACTCGGGCCATCAATAGCTATTACATTTTTCATTTATTTCACATCACCTTTTAAATTTCTATTTATTCGACTAAATCAGGCCTTAGTTTCTTGGCATTTCTTAAATATTGATGTTTTACCTGACTTTTATCTCTTTTTCCATCTACATGTATTAATAATCTTATCATTTTTTGACTACTCATTTCAACCTTCATTTCCTGCATACATAAAATTGGAGTTAAATTATAGCCGATTTCTCTTAATGCCTTACCAGGATAAACTTTAGTTAAGTCATCAGTTGTTGTAGTAATTATACTGATTAAATCCTCTTTTTGTAAATCATTTTCCTGCATCAGGTTCTGCATTATTTCTTTTGTAGCCTCTAAAATATCTTTTTCAGTGTTAGCTTTAGCACTGATAGCTCCTCTTATTGCATACATTCTATATCCTCCAATTAACTAATCAAGTTTATTCAATTTATCTAAAGCAACTTTTGCTGCTTCCTGTTCAGCTTCTTTTTTACTTGATCCCTGACCGGAACCAAGACTATCTTCGTTTAATTTTACAGCAACTATAAAAGTCTTATTATGATCTGGACCTTCTTCATCAACTACTTCGTATTCAGGTCGTACATTACCATTTTCCTGAATTACTTCCTGCAGTATAGTCTTATAGTCCTGAATATGATTACCCTCTGCCACATTTATAATATCAACTTTAAGTAGTTCCAGTATAAAATCTGCTGCTGCTGTAAAACCCTGATCAAGATATAAAGCACCAAAAATTGCTTCCATTGTATCTGCTAAAATAGAATCTCTTTCTCTACCACCTGTCATTTCTTCACCCTTACCTAAGAAAAGAAACTGCCCCAGCTCTATTCTTTTGGCAACATCCGCTAAAATTGGAGCGCTTACAATAACTGCTCTCATCTTTGCCAGTTCTCCCTCTGGTAAATTAGAAAATTTATTAAAAATATAGGTGCTCACAGAAAGACTCAATACAGAATCCCCCAGAAACTCTAAACGTTCATTATCTTTCAAATTAAGACGCCTGTTCTCATTGGGATATGACTTATGAGTTAAAGCTCTCTGAATTAAATTTTTATCATTAAAATCTAAAGCCAGGCTTTCTTCAAACTCTTCTATTTTTCCTTTGTTAAACAACTGTCTCATTTATATATCACCATCCATTAAAATAAATAAAAGGGATGAAAACTCCACAGAGGGAGCTTCATCCTTAATCATTGCTTAAAGAATATCTTCTAAATAACTTACAGCATCCTCAACTGTGCGAATGTTTTCTGCATCTTCATCAGGGATTTCTACATCAAATTCTTCTTCAAATGCCATAACCAATTCTACAACATCTAAAGAATCTGCTCCAAGATCTTCTATAAATGAAGAGTCTTCAGTAACTTCATCTCTGTCAACTGCTAATTCTTCTGCTACAATATCAATTACTCTTTCTAAGATATTATCCACTCCATTCACCTCCTTTCACTAAAATCTCTTTTATAAACGCAAGGATATTTTAGCACTTGTACATCGAGCACGTCGCGCTGAGTCTTCATTTTATAACACATAGTTGACTCAGCCCATCGCACCATAAACTTCCTCTTTTATACCTACATGGCTGTTCTAAGCTCCCATGCCGCCATCAATTTTTATTACTTCACCATTTATATAATTTGCATTATCTGAAGCCAAAAAAGCTGCTAAATCAGCTACTTCTTCTGCTTTACCAAAACGCGCTAAGGGAACCTGATTAATAACTCCCTCTTTTATGTTTTCACTTAATTCATCAGTCATCTCAGTATCTATAAATCCAGGAGCTATAGCATTTGAGCAGACACCTTTAGAGGCCAGCTCTTTAGCCATGGTCTTGGTAAAACCAACTATTCCAGCTTTTGCAGCTGAATAATTAGCCTGTCCTGCATTTCCGTTAATACCAACTACAGAAGAAAGATTAATTAATTTTCCATTTTCAGCTTTAAGTAAATATCTAACTGCATTCTTAGTGCAGTTAAATACACCTTTTAAATTAATATCCAATACCTGATCCCAGTCTTCTTCTTTCATTCTTAAAAGAAGTTTGTCTCTGGTAATACCTGCATTATTAATTAAAACATTTAAACCATCCATTTTGCTATAAGCAGTTTTAACTAATTCAGCTGCCTCATCAAAATCACTTACATCAGCCTGCACCACATGTGCTGTACCACCTGCTGCTTCAATTTCCTTTTTTACTTCTTCTGCTCTTGTTTGGGAATGGGCATAATTTAAAGTAACTTCAGCTCCTAAATGAGCCATTTTTTTAGCAATTTCTGCTCCAATACCTCGGGAACTTCCTGTAATTAAAACTTTTTTATCTTTAAGGTTTATCAAATTTGACACCTCTTTTGTCAGCATTATAATTATTAAAAAATATTAAAATTTTTAAAAAGTATATATTATTCCAGTAAATCACAGCTGTTTTTAATTGTATTTTCAGCTTCAAGAACAATTTCATCTATAATCTCTTTTACATTTTTAATTTCAGAGATCATGCCGGAAATTTGACCGGCCATTACACTACCTTCCTGAATATCACCGTCAATTACAGCATCTCTTAATCTGCCTGAGCCTACTTCTTCAATTTTTTCAGGAGATGCACCTTCTTTTTCCAGTCTTTCTATCTCTTTTGTTAGTTTATTTTTTAGATTTCTAACTGGATGACCCGTACTGCGGCCTGTTACTACTGCATCTCGATCACGGGCTCCTATTATAGCTTTTTTAAAAGCATCTGAAGCTGTACATTCTTCCGAACAGACAAATCTAGTTCCAATCTGTGCTCCTTTTGCTCCCAGAGCTAAAACTGCAGCTAAACCTCTACCATCTGCGACACCACCAGCAGCAATAACAGGAATATCTACTGCATCTGCAACCTGGGGTACCAGGGCCATGGTAGCCAGTTCACCAATATGTCCTCCAGCTTCTGTTCCTTCAACAATTACTGCATCTACATCCAGTCTTTCCATTCTCCTTGCTAACGCTACAGAAGGAATAACTGGAATCACTTTTGAACCTACTTCCTGAAACCTCTTTACATGTTTACCAGGATTTCCGGCTCCAGTTGTTATTACAGGTACCTTTTTTTCTATTGCAAGTTCTATTATATCATCTGCAAAGGGAGAAAGTAACATTATGTTTAAACCAAATGGTTTATCTGTTAACTCTCTAACTTTTTCAATTTCTTTTTCAATTACATCTGCCGGAGCATTTCCTGCTCCAATAATACCCAGGCCACCCGCACTGGAAACTGCTGCAGCTAATTCCCCGGTTGCAACCCAGGCCATTCCCCCCTGAATAATTGGCTTTTCGATCTCTAATAAATCACAAAGCTCTGTTTTCAATGCCATTTATTCCAACTCCTCATTCTTTTCTAACTCAGTTTTAATTAGTGATACTATATCTTCTTGAACAGTATTTTTAGCAGCTTTAACTGCATTATAAATAGCAGTTCCATCTGAACTGCCGTGGCTGATAATTACAACACCGTTAACTCCCAGTAGTGGAGCTCCACCATACTGTCTGTAATCAATTTTATTTAATACTTTTTTTAAATATGGCTTTAAAAGTAGGGCAGCAATTTTTGATCTTAAATTAGTTTGAAAACTTTCTTTGATTAAATCAAGAAAAAAGGAGGCTGCTCCTTCAGTTGTTTTTAAAACAACATTACCAACAAAACCATCAGTTACAACCACATCAACTTCTTTACTAAAAATATCTCTTCCTTCAACATTACCGATAAAATTCTTTATACTCTGATCATTATTTAAAAGCTCATAAGTTTCTTTAGTTAAATTATTACCTTTTCTTTTTTCTTCACCAATATTTAAAAGTGCAACTCTGGGATTTTTTATCTTCATTACATTTTCTGCATAAAGCTGTCCCATTAAAGCAAACTGCTGTAAATTTTCGGGACTGCAGTCAGTATTGGCCCCATTATCTAAAACTAAAGTGCTCCCATTAACAGCGGGAAATTGAATTGCAATTGGTGGTCTGGAAACACCCTTGATTCTACCAACCCGCAATAATCCAGCTGCCATAACTGAACCTGTATTGCCTGGAGAAATGAAAGCATCAATTTTTGACTCTTTTAATAAAGCTGCTCCAACATTTACTGTAGCATTTTTCTTTTTCCGCAGAGCTTTAATTGGTGATTCATCCATTGTAATAATTTGATCTGCTTTTTCAATTTTAAGCCTTTTCGAATCAAAGTCAGTTTTTGCTAACTCTTTGCTTATAATATCATATTCACCAATCAGGGTCAATTCTATTTCTGCTTCCTCTTTTAAAGCTTTTAAAGCACCCGCAATTAATTCTGCAGGCTCCTTTTCTCCACTCATAACATCAACAGCTATCCTGTACAATATTGCCGCCTCCCGGGTTTAAAAAAAGAAAATTTATATCTGTATCATTTGCAAAACATTATATCTCAACCGTCAGTCAATTGCAAGTTTAGGCCAAGAAAAAAACAGAGAATCTCTAAAGTAGAGATCTCTGTTTATCCTAAATAATTTAATTTCCACTCACCTTTTTGCCATCATAATGTCCACATTCAGGACAAACATGATGAGGTAAAATCTTTTCATGGCAGTTTGAACATTCAGCAAGGTTTGGAGCACTCAATTTTTTATGAGTACGTCTTTTACGCTTGCGTGTTTTAGAAGTCCGTTTCTTTGGTACAGCCATTCTATACACCTCCTTTAATTATTCATTATCATCATTATAAAAGTCTTTAAGCTTTGCAAGCCGTGGATCTAACGCCTCTACCTCACAATCACATTCACCCTCATTTAAATCCTGACCGCATTCAGGGCAAATCCCTTTACAATCATCAGAACAGAGAGGTTTCATCGGTAGAGATAGAATGATATTATCCACAATAATCTCGTCTAAATATAGTTCTTCCTCATCTTCCATTTCACTTTTTAAAACATCTTCGGAAATATCTAATTCAACTGGAGAACTATATTTTTGCAAACAACGGCTGCATCTTAAAATTAAATTAGCTTTGAGTTTTCCCTCTACTACAAATGAATCACTAGTATTAAAAATTTCTAACTCAAGCTTAATTGGATCTTTAATTTCTATTTCACGATTAGCAAATTCCAAATCATGAAATTCAAGCTCCAGCGAAACCTGTTTTCTACTTCCAATTTCTTTTAAATTACTGAGGTTTATAAACAATTTATTTGATCACCCCTGTTAATAACCACATTTTATTATATAAAAAGCAGCTTTAACTGTCAAGAAGAATTTTTTCTACTTAACCAAATCCATTGTATCTCTGGCAATAACTAATTCCTCATTTGTAGGAATTATCATTGCTTTGACCTTAGAATCAGCTGTAGAAATAAAGACTTCTTTTCCGCGACAGTCGTTAGCTTCATGATCTACCTTTACACCCAAATATTCAAGTCCTTCTAAGACTCCTGCCCGGGTTTTTATAGAATTTTCACCAATACCAGCAGTAAAGACAATTGCGTCAACTCCACCCATTGCAGCTGTGTAAGCACCAATGTATTTTTTAACTCTATAATTGAAAAGTTCCAGTGCAATTTCTGCCTGGTGATTTCCTTCAACAGCTGCATCTTCAACATCACGCGAATCACTGCTGACACCGGAAACACCTAACAGACCACTTTCTTTATTTAAGATATTATCCATCTCAGAAGCAGAAATATCTTCTTTATCCATAATAAATGGAATTATCGCAGGATCTATATCCCCACAGCGAGTTCCCATTACCAGACCTTCTAAAGGAGTCAATCCCATGCTGGTATCAACTGATTTACCATTTTTAACTGCTGCTACACTGGCCCCATTACCTAAATGACAGGTGATTATTTTAAGATCAGATAAATCTTTTTCCATCATCTGAGCTGCTTTTTTTGCCACATAACCATGAGAGGTACCGTGGAAACCATATCTTCTAACTCCATACTTTTTATAATACTCATATGGCAGAGCATAAATATAAGCTTTCTCAGGCATACTCTGATGGAAAGCAGTATCAAACACTCCAACCTGCGGTTTGTCAGGCATTAATTCTTTACAAACTTTAATCCCCATAATGTTAGGCGGATTGTGTAAAGGAGCTAAATCAGCAACTTCTTCCAGCTTTTTAATAGCTTTCTCATCAATAATTGTGGATTCTGCAAAAGTTTCACCACCATGAACAATTCTGTGGCCTATAGCTTCTACCTCATCCATATCTTTCAGAACTCCGTGATCTTCTGATAATAATGTTTCTAATAATAACTCAATTCCCACCTTGTGAGTAGGGATATCTTTTTCAATCACAATCTCTTCTCCACTACCATTTTCATATTCTAAAAAAGAATCTTCAATTCCAATTCTCTGAATTAAACCTTTAGCCAGTACACTTTCTGTTTCCATGTTAAACAACTGATACTTTAGAGAAGAACTTCCACTATTGATAACAAGTATTTTCATTTTTTTCCTCCTAGAAATTTTATTTATTTTGAGCCTGTACTGCTGTGATTGCTGTTAGATTAACAACATCCTCGACTGAACAACCACGAGATAAATCATTAATCGGTGCTGCCAGCCCCTGTAAAATAGGACCAACCGCATCTGCACCCGCAAGTCTCTGTACAAGCTTATAACCAATATTACCTGACTGTAAATCAGGAAAAACTAAAACATTTGCCCGACCAGCTATTTCACTGGCTGGTGCCTTTCTCTGTCCCACACTTTTGACTAAAGCCGCATCTGCCTGCATTTCTCCATCAATTTTTAAATGAGGCGCATTCTGATGAGCAATTTTAACTGCTTCCTGTACATTATCTACATTCTCATGCCGGGCACTGCCCATTGTAGAAAAGGAAAGCATGGCAACTTTTGGATCAAAATCCAATAATCTGTGAGCTGTATCGGCAGTAGTAATTGCAATTTCTGCCAGCTGTTCTGAATTAGGTGCCGGGTTTACAGCGCAATCAGAAAAGACCATTACCCCTTCTTCACCAAAAGATTTATCTTTCAAAACCATAATAATTGCACTGGAAACTGTAGAGATACCTTCTGCAGTCTTTACAATTTGAAAAGCAGGTCTCAAAACATTCCCCGTTGCATTAGCTGCTCCAGCAACCATACCATCTGCTTTATTGGTATAAATCATCATTGTTCCGAAATAAAGTGGATCTTTAACTGCTTTTTCAGCTTCTTCTTTGCTGATACCTTTATGCTTTCTTAGTTCATAAAATTCTTCTCTGAATTCTGCTATGTACTCAGAATTTTCAGGGTCAATAATTTCAACACCATCCAGATCGACTCCATACTCATTTGCAGAGTTTTCAATAGACTTTATACTACCCAGAATTACAATTTCAGCAATTTTTTCAGCTTCAATTTCTGCCGCTGCTTTTACTATTCTCTCATCATCACCTTCGGCAAAAACAATTTTCTTTAAATCAGAAGCTGCTCTTTCTTTAAAATTTTTCAGTACATCCATCTTATAAATATCCTCCCCCGTGGTTTTAAAAATATGTAAGTTGTTCTTTTTATAATTTTTTGCTATTATATATATAATACTGTATTAAAGTATTAAATCCTTTTTTATTGAAAGAAGTTCGAAAAGTAAAACATTTAGCTTAAAATACTAATTAATTAAATAAATTTAACTTTTGAGGTGTTCATATGAGTGTAACTGCTTTAATTGTAGAATATAATCCGTTTCATAATGGTCACCAGTATCACTTAAATCAAAGTAAAAAAATAACTAAAAATGATGATCTAATCGTAATTATGAGCGGTAATTATACTCAGCGTGGAGAAGCTGCTCTTTTAGATAAATGGGCCAGAACAGAACAGGCTTTAAGCTGTGGTGCAGATCTGGTACTTGAGTTGCCTTTAACTTACAATATCCGCAGTGCAGAGTATTTTGCCTATTATTCTGTTTTAAGTTTAGCAAAAAGTAATCTAGTAGACTCCATTGTTTTTGGTAGTGAGGCAGGCGACATTAAAATTCTTGCAGCTGTTGCTGAAGCTTTAGTCAGAGAAAGTTCGAATTTTAAAAAAGAACTACAGAAGCACTTAACTAAGGGAGTTGATTTTCCAACTGCCCGACGCAGAGCACTAATTGCTGACTATCAAAGCAATTCCGAACTGAGAAAATATAATAAAAACAGAATCGAAGAGATAATAAAAGCACCAAATAATATTTTAGGTATCGAATATTTAAAAGCCCTTTCTAGATTAAATTCCAAGATAAAAGCCCATACCATAAAAAGGGTAGGCACAGATTATCACAGTCAGAAAGTTAATAAAAATTATGCCAGTGCCTCTCTAATTAGAAATCTAATCAACACCAAACCTCAGACTGAAGCTCTGACTGCTGCCCGTAAATTAATGCCTGCTGATTCCTGGAAAATCTTAAAAAGAGAAATAGAAAAAGGTAGATTTGTAAAAAAAGATTGCAAAACAAAAATTTTAAGTAAAACAGTTGATCAATTAAGACGTTCCAGAGCCCAGGACCTCAAAAAGTTTAAAGGGATAAAAAATGGTCTGGAAAATCGTATTATTGAAAAAGCAGCTGCTTCATTTAAAGCTGATTCATTTTTAAACTCTCTTAAATCTAAAAATTTAACTGAAAGCAGAATCAAAAGAAAAATACTACAAATATATTTTGGGCTTGATGCTGAAAAAATTAATATAGCAGAAAACAATGCTCCTCATTATTTGAGAGTTCTAGGACTAAAAAAAGGCAAAGAAAATCTACTTTCCCTTTTGCAGCAAAAGTCTGAAGTGGAAATTATTATTAATCCAGCTGCAAAAATAAACGAGTTAAATTTAAACTCTAAAGATCCACTTATTCTTTCTCTTAGTTATGATTTACTGGCTTCAAACCTTTATGCTCTACTATATCAAAATTCAAACCACAGTCAAGCCCGAAGAGATTTCTATCAAAAATTTATTAAAGTCTAAAACAAAAGTCAAGTATTTTATGATTGAAGCCCATTTTCTAGATGTTCTATGATATCATTAATTGTCTCAGCTCTTAAAAGTTCTAAATCACCGGCAAACTGAGAGGCTGTCTCATAATTTTCTGCCGGAACAATAAATAAATCAACACCAGCTTCTTTTGCTGCCATTATCTTATATTTTACCCCATCTATTCTGCCAATTTCTCCATCAAGACTAATTGTCCCGGTTCCAGCTATTCTTTGACCACCGGTTATATCTTCGGGAATTAATTGATTATAAATTTCCATACTGAAAACACTGCCGGCAGATGGACCAATAATATTATTAGTATCAAAATTAACTTCTCCTGGAATATTATAATCCAGACCTCTGGAACGGATCAAAACTCCAATAGATGGATTACCCTCATTGCCTTCAAGCTCCAGTGTTTCTAAATCAAAAGCAAGCTCTTTCTCATCTCTAATCACTGTTATTTCTACTACATCACCAATTTCTCTATTTTTTATAATATTAACAGCATCTGCAGCCATTTCAACTTCTTTACCATCAACAGCTGTAATTAAATCGTCCTGCTGCAAGTTATTATACGCACTTCCCTCTTCCATGACCTCTACAACTTCTGCTCCTTCTCCGGAAACTTCTACCTCATATCCAGCCTGTCTAAAAGCAACAGCCTGTGCCTGCAGCTTGCTCTCCTCCATCAATTCAGCCATTAATTCTATATATTCATTCATCTCCATATTTTCCGGTAATTGTTCGGAAATCGCAGTTAACTCTCTGTCTTCAGGTGCAAAAAAAGAAATATAAAAATAATCCCAGGCCACAGCTCTCCTACTGCTAACTGCGGTCAACAAAAATTCTCCCTGGTTTTCATATCCATTTTCTACCTCAATCATCGGTGATAATTCTGCTGCAATTCCAGGAGCCATAACCTGATACGGAACAGGCAGAAAGTGACTTATTACAAATAAAACAAAAATTATTCCAATCAAACGAGAATATAATTTCTTAAATCTCTTATTTATCATATTTATCTTCCTTTAATAATTTTTAAGAAAATTTATTAGCTCTTATTTTAAAAATAAGCGATATTTTCCCAACTTTAGCTCAAAAAAAGTCAACATACCTATTATATATTATAATCCCCACTTAATGCAAAAAAAATTAAAGATTTCTTGACATAAATTTCAGCCTGGGTTATAATCTATATGAAATTGAATATTGAGAAATGGTTAGCTTTTGTTAATCATTATAAATACCTCATCTTCTGGATGAGGTAGAGGAGCAGAAAAAATCAGTAATTTTAGAATTGGTTAGAGCCCAGACTTAAAACTAAAATGAAAGGTTTTTCTGCCGAAGTGGTCTTTTAAGGGTTCAAAAATTCCGCTGGGGCTGTATATAAAATATACAGTACTGTCATAGTAATTATAATTTTTACTATGTTGTGCTATCTCATATAAAAGGATGAGGCGATTTTGCTATTTACCCGGCATATCGCCGGGTATTTTTTATGCCTTAAATATTAAAATTTTATTTTAAAAACAAAACTAGGAGGCTTTATTATGGAAAGTTATGGTATCATTTCTCTGCTGCCACCACTGCTTGCAATTATTTTAGCCTGGTGGAGTAAACAAGTTGTACTATCATTATTTTTGGGAGTTTTTGCAGGAGCATTAATTACAAATTCCTATAATCCACTTTTTGCCTTTATGCAGACACTGGATAATTATATTTTAGCATCTCTAGCTGATTCCTGGAATGCGGGAATAATTTTATTTTTACTGGCTATGGGTGGAATGATTGGAATAATCAACAAATCAGGTGGTATTATTGCTATTGGCGAATATGTTGCAAAAAAAGCAAATTCTGTTATCAAAACACAATTTGCTGCCTGGGTAATGGGAGTGCTGATCTTTTTTGACGATTATGCCAATACTTTGATTGTTGGTAATACAATGCGCCCGATCACTGATAAAATGAAAATTTCAAGAGAAAAACTGGCTTTTATTGTGGATTTAACCGCAGCTGCAGTTTCGAGTATTGTTCCCATCTCAACCTGGATTGCTTTTGAAGTTGGAGTTATTAGAGATGGATTTGATTCTTTAGGTTTAGAAATGAGCGCTTATGGTACTTTTGTCCAGACTATACCTTATCGTTTTTACAGTATATTTGCTCTTGCTTTTGCTTTAATCATTATTTTCACTGCCAGAGACTTTGGTCCGATGTTGAAAGCAGAAAAAAGAGCCCGCACAACTGGAGAAACTTTAAGACCCGGATCTACTCCCATGGTTTCTCAGGAGATGGAAGAAATTGAACAGCCCGAGGGAAAAAGCTTTACTTTTGCAAATTCATTTTTGCCGATCATTGGGGTGATAATGGTAACCTTAATTGGTCTCTGGTATAACGGAGGAGGCCTGGAAGCAGGTACTTCTATTAGAGATGCTTTTGGTAATGCAGATGCCAGTATTGTTCTGCTCTGGGCAGCTATTACAGGGAGTTTTATTGCTGGAATTCTGGCTCTTGCTAAAGGAATTCTAAATGTCAGTGAAACAGTTGACGGCTGGATTGATGGTGCCAAATCAATGTTTATTGCCTGTGTAATACTTGTTTTGGCCTGGTCTATTGGAAGTATAACCGATGATTTAGGTACTGCAAATTACTTAGTATCTATTCTGGAAGGTAATATTATTCCAGAAATCGTTCCTGTAATGATTTTTGTTGGCTCTGTTTTTATTGCTTTCACTATCGGAAGTTCCTGGGGAACTGTTTCAATCGTGATGCCGCTTGCAATTCCACTTGCTAATTCAATTGGGATTCCTATGCTGCCAACAATTGCAGCTGTTTTGACAGCAAGTGTAATGGGAGACCACTGTTCACCAATTTCGGATACAACAATTATGTCTTCTACCGCTTCTGCAGTAGATCATATGGACCATGTTAATACTCAGATGCCATATGCTTTAACTGTCGGCCTGGTGGCAGCCCTATTTGGCTTTTTACCAGCAGGATTTGGTTTCTCAGCAATTTATCTTTTACCACTGGGAGTAATTGTTCTTTATGCAATTGTTCAGATCTTTGGTAAAAAAGTAGAAGATGTAATTTAAATTATCCACTTAAAATATCAAAAAGACCATTCCTGTTTAAATAGGAGTGGTCTTTTTTTGTTTAAATGTTTATTTTTTTACATAAATTTTTTCTATCTCAGCTTCCGACATTGGAGGATTAAAATAATATCCCTGAATAAGATCATTTTCAAGCTGATTGAGCTTTTCCAATTCAATTTCTTTTTCTACACCTTCGGCAATTGTTTTTAAATTTAGGAGATGAGCAATATTAATTATTGATTCAACAATGTTCTTTCCATCATCACTTAAAGTCATATTTCTGATAAATGATATATCGATTTTAAGATAATCAATGGGAAACTTCTGCAAATAGCTGAAGGAAGAATAACCTGTACCAAAGTCATCAATAGAAATTGCAAAACCTTTTGCTTTCATATCATTCATAATCTTTAAACTATAATTAACATCATCCATAGCACTTGATTCAGTTATTTCAAATTTAATTAAGGAATTATTAATTCCGCTTTCTGCAATAATCTGATAAATATTTTGCAGATGACTGCTATCTTCAAGCTGTCTGGCCGATAAATTAATTGAAACTGGAACTACTTCATAACCGTTATTTAACCACTGTTTTATACAATTAACTACTTTTCGAATAACAAGTAATCCAACTTTTTTTATCAGCTGAGAATTTTCTAAGATTGGAATAAATTCTGCAGGAGAAATTATACCTTTTTCAGGGTCCTGCCATCTAATCAAAGCTTCCATTCCATAAAGGCTCTTATCTTTTCCCCTGTAATATGGTTGATAATAGATTATAAATTCATCATTTTTTATTGCCTGATCAAGTTTTGCTTCCATCTTAGTAAACTCTTTTATTTTCTGGTTCATTTCCTGATCAAAAAAAGCATAATCATTTTTTTTAATATTAATTAAAGCAATTTCGGCATTTGACAATAGATTTTGAGAACTTATACAGTCATCAGGATAAACCGAAATACCAATTCTGGCATTAAGCATAAATGGTTCATAATTATAATCAATCGGATCAGAAAAAACACTTAATAAATTTTCAGCTATTTTGTAAATCTCATTTGCTAGATCAATTTTGTCCACTATTATAGCAAAATTATCTCCCCCAAGATATGATAAAAAATTATTTTGATCAAGCCGGACACAGTTTTGACTGGCAGCAGCTTTTTTATTTATTAAATTAGCTACCAGATTAATTAATGTATTATTACTCTCTGAATCAGTATAAATATCATTTAAATATTTAATTCGATTAATATTAATCACTAAAACAGCTATTTTCCTTTCTACATTAACCTCAATTAGATTATCGATTTTATTTCTAATAGATTTACGATTGGGTAATCCAAATAAAACATCATAGTTTGAGATATATTCAATTTTGCGTCTTAATTTTTCATTTTGAGTTATGTCTCTTCCGACAGAGATATAATTTATTATTTTGTGATTATGATCTTTTATCGGAGTTATAGTCTGTTCTGAATAAAAATAGTCCCCGTTTTTCTTCTTATTAATGATTACATCATTAAAAACCTCACCCGACTTAATTGTTTGCCAGAGATCTTTATAAAACTTAATATTATGTTTATCAGATTTAAATAAAGATGGATCTTTTCCAATTACCTCATCTTTTTTATAGCCGGTTATTTCCTGAACTGTTGTGTTTGCATACTCTATAACACCTTCCTGATCAGTGATCACAATCCAGTTATCAGTTTCATTGATAGCTTTTACAAGTTTAATCATTTCCAGTTCTCGTTCTAAATCATTATTTAGATTTTCAGCTATAGAAATAACCTCTTCAATACTTCCATCTTCTTCAATAACTGCATTATTCCAGCTGCAGCTAATTATAGAACCATCATTTTTTAAAGATCTGCTCATAAAATCATGGGGAAGTTTGTCCAACTCGCTATTTTTCCATTTACGCCAGACATCTCTATCCTCTTTGGCAATAATGGTAGAAATAAAATCTTTGTTTTTAATTTCTTCTTTATCCCAACCAAAAAGTTCTTCGGCGGCCAGATTTAAATCTATTATATCTCCTTCTCTATTCCAGGAGATAAAAGCCAGGGGAGAATTTTGATAAATTGAATCAAGTCTTTTTTGCGTATATTTTAATTTTTGCAGAATAAATTCTTCATTTTTCTTATCTGACATCTAACTTCCCCCTCATTTCCAGTGTTTTTTCATTTTTCTACTTAATAATTGAAAATCTTCTTCTTCCGGCCACAACTCCTGATTATTATTTTCCCTCATTGCCGAAAGCAGATTAGAAAAAAACTGCTGGTCAGTAAAATATCGGGCAAAATCTTTTCTAACTTGAGCTCGGGCTGTATTACCATCATAGGGGCAGGAACTTTTATTGATTATAATTTCTCTTTTTTCTATTTCCTCAATAATTACATTCTCTCTTAAATAAATCAAAGGTCTAATAATATCTACTCTACTTTCACTTAAATATCTCTTAGGCTGCAGAGCCTTTAACTGACCTGAATAAAAAATGCTCATCAAAAAAGTTTCCACCGCATCATCTAAATGATGACCAAAAGCCAATTTGTTAAAATGATTTTTTTTAAGATAATTTATAATAGCTCCTTTTCTGAAATGGGCACATTTTGAACATGGATTTTTTGTTTCAGCTTCAGTTATATATTCAGCAATTCTAGTTTTTATAATTTTTAAATCAATGTTTAAATCCTGACAAAAGTTTTCAATTTTGTTAGCAGTTGAAGCTTCAAATCCTGGATCAACATGTACTGCTTGAAGCTTAAAGTCTTTCTTAAAATGTTCTGCAAATATTTTTAAAATCATTAATAAAAAGGTACTATCTTTACCACCGGAAAGTCCTACTGCTACTCGGTCCCCCTCATTAATTAAATTAAACTCTGCAACTGCTTTTACAACTTTTGCTGTAATAGAACTATCAAAAGATAAATCCATAATTACTCCTTAATATTTATTATAGTTTTCTAATATCTTTTCCAAAAGGCATTAATGATAAATAAGCAAGTTTTAGACTCTGTTTGGCAAAAGGAATACCAATAATGGTAATCCCAAAAATCAAGGCAGAAATCAGATTAATTACAGCAAGTTCCCAGCCGAAGACAATGATCCAGATGATATTTGCAATTAAACCAATTGACGAATTATTTTTTTCTACTATTTCTTTACCAAATGGTGCAATCTGCATTTTAGCCATTTTAAAACACTGTTTACCTATTGGAATACCAATGATAGTAATTGACCATAAAATCCCGGCAATCCACCAACCAATTGCTTCAATTAAGCCACCAAAAATAAACCAGATAATATTTCCTAATAATGTCATAAAACCCCTCCTCTTTGGCTATCACTTTTTTTGATTAAAATATAATTGCTAAAATCATAGTTAAAGCAGTAGCATAATTTATTATTACAAAATTTTTAACTGATAGAACAAAAGTATCCTTTTTACTCTGGTGTTCTTCAAATTGTCTAATGTTTTTTTGAACCATAAAAATACTTACTAATGATAGCAGAGAAATATAAGGCAATATCTTAAATATAACTGAAATTATGATACTTAAATATGATAAATAATAAAGATATCTAAATAGTTTAAGGCTGCTGTCGCGTGAAATATAAATAGGAAGTGTATAACGCTTATTTTCTAAATCATCTTTAATGTCACAGATATTATTTGCCAGCATAATATTGGCGATTCCAAAAATCAGCGGCAGAGAAAAAATGAATATTTTAATAATTTCTAGAGATTCTAATTCAATAATTAATAAACCAGATTCTAAAATCAAATTAATTAAATTTAAATTATGTCACTAGCATTGCATAAAAATATTTAAGAAAAGTCAAGTTCTATTTTCAGCGAAAATACTTGCTTAAAATAGAAAAACTCCTTATAATTGGGATT
>NZ_QLME01000026.1 GCF_003259895.1 Halanaerobium saccharolyticum
AATTTCTTCTTTTGTTTCTGCCGCATTTTTTATCAGCGACATTTAATATCTTATCAACTGTGCCTCACTTTGTCAAGAACTTTTTAGAAAAACTTTTAAAAATTTTCTCCGCTTCAAAACTCTGCCTTTTCTCTTATATATATAAAGAAGAGAAATTTTCAAGTTTGAAACTCAAGTTCTTTTCAACCTCCAGATTAAGATCAATTTAACTCTCAATTTTTGCTGGAGATTATTTGTGCGACGCTTATTATCTTATCAGTCTCCTTTTGCTTTGTCAAGAACTTTTTAAGATAATTTTGTCGGCCAGAAATCAGTATATCTTTTTCGGCGACAATTAATAGAATACCATCAATAATAACCTGTGTCAAGGAAAATATAAAAAAACTTCCTTCAAGCAGGGAATAATTAAAATTATTCCTGGCTACTATAAAGGAAGTTCTTATTGTCCTTATATTTTTTATTTGTTTTTTTCATATTATTATCAAATTCCTTATTTTTAGTTTTAACCAAAATAGTCAATATAAGAATCTGTTTTTTTATTGTTAGCTTTCTTATTTAACATAAGATCGAATGCAGTTTCTTCCATCTTGACTAATTGATTAGTTAATTCTTTAATCATAATTATCACCTCTTATAAAATTATAAAGTTATCTGTTACTTATTTATTAATTGTTTTAACCAAGATAGTCTATATAGTCATCACTATTATCATTTTTCTTATTGGCTCTAACACCAAATCCAAATGCAGCGATTTCAGCAAATTCATTAACAACTTCTTCAAATTTTCTCATGTTTATCACCTCTTATAATATTATTTAAAATTATAGGTTTGTACTAAAACAGTAATTTAAATCACTATTCTACTAAAAAACTACTTTTTGTGCTTATAACCTCTTGCTTCCATTTCCAGCTCAGCTGCTTCAATAATTAATTTTTTTACTCTTTTTAACATCTTATATCACCTCTTATAATATTATTGGAATTATAGGTCTTATAAATTTTTATTATTATTTTCTTATTGAGTACATTATATCGAATCTAAATTATTATGATGTAAAGTAATTAACAATTATTGAAATTAATTTGAGTATTTCTCTCAACTTTTTAACTCAGTTATATCTTATGATAAATTATTGCTTCTGAATGTAAAATAAATTACACTTTATGAATTTAATTTAAAAACTCCACAAAAATGAAAATTTTGTGGAGTCATTTTTAATAGTTATTCTTTTATATCTTCTTCTGTATCTTCTTCAACTTCATTTTCTTCAGCCAGAGCCTGCTCTTCTTCCCTATCTATTTTTTCAACAATTCTATCAAAGCGAGCTTCAGCTTTTTCTTCTGGGGTTAATTCTTCTTTTTCTTCCTGGTCATCAACTTCTTCTTTTTCTAAGATATCATCATTAATCCTGGCTAAAGATACAACTTTATCATCTTCTCCAACATTAATTATCTTAACTCCCATTGTGTTACGGCCGGTAGTAGATATCTCAGCTGCAGGCACTCTAATGATAATTCCATCCTGAGTTATAACCATCATTTCCAGGCTGTCATCGACAATTCTAGCCCCAGCGAGTTTACCATTTTTCTCAGTAATATTAGCAGTAATTATTCCTTTACCAGCTCTATTCTGGATTCTATATTCCGAAATAGGTGTTCTTTTACCATAACCATTTTCGGTAATTACCAGTAATTCTTCACCAGCTGAATCTACTCCCATATCTATTACCTGATCGTCTTCTGCCAGATTAACTCCTTTAACTCCATATGAATTTCTACCCACAGAGCGAACATCAGACTCATTGAAGTGAATAGCTTTTCCATTACGGGTAATTAAGAAGATATTTTCATCTTCTTCAATAATTCTAACTCCAATTAGTTCATCATTTTCTCTTAAATTAACAGCAATCAGACCTGTATAATTGGTATCATACTCCTCTAAAGCGGTCTTTTTAATTAAACCATTTTTAGTGGCCATAATTAGATAGGCATCCTCTGGAAACTCTTTAACAGGAATTACTGCATTAATTTTTTCATTATCTTCTAATTCCAGTAGATTAACAATTGCAGTACCTCTAGCCTGTCGGCCCGTTTCCGGTATCTGATAACCTTTTAATCTATAAACTCTTCCCTGATTACTAAAAAACAAGAATTTATAGTGGGTAGTGGTTGTAAAGATGTTTTCCACAAAATCTTCTTCTTTGGTACTAATACCAATTACACCCTTACCTCCACGGCGCTGACTGCGGTAAAGATCAAGCGGCATCCGCTTAATATAACCCTGATTAGTCATAGTTACCACAATTTGTTCTTCTTCAATTAAATCTTCTAATTCTAAATCTGTAACTCTATTCATAATTGAAGTTCTGCGCTCATCATTATATTTATCTTTAATTGTCATAATTTCTTCTTCAATAATTTCTAATAACTTTTCTTCATCTGCTAAAATGGATCTGTAATATGTTATTTTTTCCTTTAAATCTTCATATTCAGCTTCTATTTTATCTCTCTCTAATCCAGTCAGGCTCTGCAGTCTCATTCTTAAAATAGCATTTGCCTGGGTTTCAGAAAGCTCATAGTTTTCCATCAGATTAATTCTGGCTGTTTCAACTTCATCAGCATTTTTAATCATTTCTACTATCTCATCAATATTTGCCAGAGCAATTCTATAACCTTCTAAAATATGAGCTCTATCTAGAGCTTTATCCAGATCATACTGGGTTCTGCGTCTGACAACTTCTTTTTGATGTTCTAAGTAATGTTCTAATATTTCTTTTAAGGATAAGACCTTTGGTTCTTTATCTACCAGAGCAATCATGATTACACTAAAGGTAACCTGGAGCCTGGAATGTTTGAATAATTGATTTAAAACTACCTTGGGAGTAGCTTCTCTTTTTAATTCAATTACTATTCTCATTCCATCTCTATCTGATTCATCTCTAATATCAGAAATTGCTTCCAGTTTTTCATCCTTAACCAGCTCTGCTATTCTCTTAATTAAGCGAGCTTTATTTACCTGATAGGGAAGTTCATCTACAATAATCTGTTTTCTATTTATTGATAAATCTTCAACTCTGGTTTTCGCTCTCACAGTTAATTTACCGCGCCCATTTTTATAGGCCTTGTAAATACTGCCTCGACCCATAATTTGACCACCTGTAGGAAAATCGGGACCCTTAATAGTTCCCATTAATTCCTTGGTAGTAATCTCTGGATTATTAATTAATTTTATAACCCCATCAATCACTTCACCTAAATTATGAGGGGGAATACTTGTTGACATTCCAACTGCAATCCCGGAAGTACCGTTAACCAGTAAATTTGGGAATCTGGCTGGTAAAACCTCAGGTTCTTCTAAAGATTCATCAAAGTTAGGGATAAAATCAACCGTTTCTTTATTGATATCAGTCATCATCTCAGAGGCAATTGGAGCCATTCGAGCCTCTGTATAACGCATAGCTGCTGCACTATCTCCATCAATAGAACCAAAGTTACCATGTCCATCTACCAGCATATAGCGATAAGAAAAATCCTGAGCCATTCTGACCATTGTATCATATACTGCTGAATCTCCATGAGGATGATACTTACCAAGTACTTCCCCGACAATACGGGCAGATTTCTTATGTGGTTTAGTATGAGTCATCCCCAGGTCATCCAGGGCATATAAAATTCTTCTGTGCACAGGTTTTAATCCATCTCTAACATCAGGTAAGGCTCTACCTACAATTACACTCATCGAATAATCGAGGTAGGAGGTTCTCATTTCTTTATCTATGTCAATTTTTTTTACTCTTGCTGCTTTTTGATCCAAAATATTTCACCAACCTTTATCTTTTATTAGCTAAAAAATTATACATCGAGATTTTTAACTTCTCGGGCATGTTTTTGAATAAATTCACGTCTGGGAGCTACCTTATCCCCCATCAAAATAGAGAATGTCTCATCAGCCATGATTGCATCTTCTATATCTACCTGGAGTAAAATACGATTTTCTGGATCCATAGTAGTATCCCACAGCTGACTGGGATTCATTTCACCAAGACCCTTATATCTCTGCATAGAAACTCTATCTTTTCCTATCTCCTCCAGCAGCTCTTTCAATGCTTTATCATTATAAACATATTCTTCTCTTCTACCCTTTTTGACCTTATATAAAGGCGGCTGTGCAATATATATATTTCCATTTTCGAGTAAAGGACGCATATATCGATAAAAGAAGGTCAAAAGTAAGGTTCTAATATGAGCTCCATCGACATCTGCATCAGTCATAATTATAATCCGATCATAACGAATATTATTTAGATCAAATTCTTCGCCCACTCCTGTACCTATGGCAGTGATTAAAGCTCTGATCTCATCATTATTTAAAATTTTATTTAAACGTGATTTTTCTACATTTAAAATTTTACCTTTAAGCGGTAAAATAGCCTGGAACTCTCTATCACGTCCCTGTTTAGCAGAACCACCAGCCGAGTCACCCTCAACAATATAGACTTCTGTATCATCAGCTTTTCGACGGGAACAATCTGCAAGTTTACCCGGTAGAGCTGTAGAAGTTAGAGCACTTTTTCTTCTGGTTAAATCTCTGGCTTTACGGGCAGCTTTTCGCGCCTGAGCCGCACTAATTGCTTTCTCAATAATTGCTTTTCCAACCTTTGGATTTTCTTCTAAATATGTTTTCAAAAATGAAGAAACTGCAGAATCAACGAAACCCCGCATTTCACTGTTACCCAGTTTAGTTTTGGTCTGACCTTCAAACTGAGGCTCAGATAATTTAACACTGATAATTGCAATCATACCTTCTCTAATATCTTCACCTTTTAGATTATCATCATCATCTTTTAAAAGATTTTTACTGCGGGCATAATCATTAAAAGTCCGGGTAGTAGCAGATTTAAAACCACTTAAGTGAGTTCCACCCTCTTTGGTATTAATATTATTGGCAAAGGTATAAAGTGAGGTATTATATCCCTGATGATACATAATTGCAACCTCAATTGAACCTTCTGCTTCCTCATCTTCTATGTAAATTGGTTCAGAAAGTAAAGGTTTTTTACTCTGTGCTAAATATTCAACAAAAGAAACCAGTCCACCATCAAAATGAAACTCTTCTGATTCAGGTTCTTCCTGACGGCTATCTGTAATTTTAATTGTTGTTCCTTTATTTAAAAAAGCCAGCTCTTTTAAGCGCTGAGCCAGAATTCTAAATTCAAAATCTATTTCCTCAAAAATTAAAGGATCAGGTTTAAATTCAATTGTAGTACCTGTCTCTTCACTATCACAGCTTCCAATTACCTGTAACTCATGCTGGGGAACCCCTCTTTCATACTTCTGTTTATAAACTTTTCCGTCTTTCCAGGCAATTTCGACTTCCATCCACTCAGTCAGTGCATTTACTACAGAAACACCAACTCCGTGTAAACCACCGGATACTTTATAGCCTTCTCCACCAAATTTACCTCCGGCATGCAGGGTAGTCATTACCACCTCTACTGCAGGTTTATCTACCTTCGGATGAATTTCTACCGGAATTCCACGTCCATTATCCTGAACTTTAACTACATTTCCCGGCTTTATTTCAACAGATATTTCTGTACAATAGCCAGCCATTGCTTCATCAATACTATTATCAACTACCTCATATACTAAATGATGCAGCCCTTCTATACTTGTAGAACCGATGTACATTCCAGGTCTTTTACGAACTGCCTCCAGTCCCTCCAGTACCTGTATATGTTCTGCTTCATAATTACTTCTGTCCTTAATATCCATCAATATCCCCCATTTTCTTCTGTAAATCTATCAACTCTATCTCCAAGTGTCTTAGATGAGATCATTGAAAGATAAATCGTCTCTCCTGTCAACACAAAAGAACGGGGATCTCCCCCCGAATAATCAACAATAAATCCTTCTTCATCAGAAATCTCCAAAAATTCCTCAGTTATCTCAGATGAAGTCGTACTCTCTAAATCACCAATTAATACTACTTCTTTTGATGGAATCATATAACCATCACCAAGATGTAAAAACATATCTCTAATTCACCCTCTTTTTTATTCTCCCCTTTTTGACCTGATAAACATTATAGGAGTTGTTTTTAAGTCCGGATAAATTTTCACCATCTGTTGCTGTAATTATAGTCTGAATTTTATCAGCTATAATATTAATCAATGCTTTTCTTCTTAAACCATCTAATTCCGAAAAAACATCATCTAAGAGCAGAACGGGATATTCTCCGGTCTCTGATTTCATAAATTCCAGTTCTGCCAGTTTTAAGGCTAAAGCAGCAGTTCTCTGCTGTCCCTGAGAACCATATTTACGTAAATCCATCTCATTTACCTTTAAAATAAGATCATCTCGATGGGGACCAATTACAGTATAACCACGGGAAATCTCCTGATCCCGTTTTGCTATCAAACTATCTATAAAAAGTTCTCTTAATTCTGCTTCTCCCAGTTTTTTTGAAAAATTATTTAGAGAAATATCATATTCAAGTTCCAAATTTTCTCTGCCCTCAGTTATTTTACGCTGAGAAAGTCTGGCCAGAATTTTTAATTTATCTATAACTTCTACCCTTTTTAAAATAATTTTGGAACCCACCGCAGCAATCTGTTCATCCCAGACTGAAAGCATCTCTCTGTCAGTTGATTTACCATCTCTAATTGATTTCAATAAATTATTTCTCTGTTTTAATATATGATCATATTTACTTAAAAGATGATTATAATAACGGCTCACCTGGGAAATCTCAAGATCTATAAAATCGCGTCTGTGAGAAGGACCCTCTTTAACTAGCTTTAAATCCTCAGGAGAAAATAAAACTGCATTTAAATATCCCAGCAGTTCTTTTACTTTATCCAGAGGATTATCATTAATTTCAACCTGACGTCCATTTTTTTCTAAACGCATGGCTAACTTTATTTTACCTTCTCTGCGCCTTAAAAGCAACTGAACAAGTGCTTTTTCTTTTTCCCAGCTTATCATTTCCGAAGTAATACTGCTTCGATGGGAATTAGCGGTGGCCATTAAATAAATTGATTCTAAAAAATTTGTTTTACCCTGACCATTGGCACCCAGAAAAATATTTAAATTTGGATTTAAATCAATCATTAACTCTTCAAAATTACGAAAATTTCGGCAGAGAACTCTTTCTAAATACATTAATTATCCCCGACTTACTTTATATTTTTTATCTTCAGCTGTTAAAGAAACAATATCTCCAACTTTTAAAGTCTTTCCTCTCTTTAATTCTATTTCGCCATTAACCTCTACTTCTCCTGCCTGAATTAAATGTTTAGCTTCTCCACCACTCATTACGATATTAGCCCATTTTAAAAATTGATCTAAATTAATTGTATCACTTGTTATATTTACTGCTTCCATTTATAATTTCCTCCTTGATTTACATTAAGTGTACCCTCTGAATAACTATCCACATTTCCACAGACCAATACACTTTTTAAATTCTTTTATGATTGTGACCGAACAGGCATAATTAAATAAATAAACTTATCCCCAGCTTCTGATTCTGATTTTACAACCAGAGGATTTAAAGGCCCAATCATTTCTATATTAATCTCATCATCATCTAAAACTTTCAAAACATCAATAAAATAGCCTGCATCAATATTAATTTTCTGATCAGGACCCTCCAGATCAATCTTTACTTCTTCGTGAGCATAACCAGAACTTCCTTCAGCTGAATTAATTTCCATCAAACCTGCATCTGCAAAAATATTAATTATATTTGCATCAAGTTTGGCAATTAAAGATGCTCTTTTTACCGCTCCCTGCAGCTGTGAAAGTTCAGCCCTAAATTTGCTGTTTGATTCATCCGGAATTACCAGCTCATAATTAGGAAACTTACCTTCTATTAACCTTGATATAACTTCTATACCATTAAATGTAAAACGAACATAATTGCTGTCAACTTCAATATCTACACTGCCTTCATCTTCTAAAAGATTATTTAGTTCCTGCAGTGTACTTCCCGGTAAGATAACAGCTATTTTTTCATCAACATTAGTTTTTAGAGGAGCTTCAATATAGGATAAACGATATGTATTGGTAGAAACCATTTTTACTTTTTCTTTTTCTACTTCAAACAAAGCTCCAGTTAGAGCAGGTTGAGTTTCATCTTTTGAAGTCGAGATTCTTACCTTTTTTATCATTTCTTTAAACTTACTGGCAGGAAAATTAAAATTTGCACTTTCTTCCACCTGAGGTAAATTAGGAAATTCATCCGGATCAAATCCATTGATTTTAAATAGAGAGTTAAGACATTTAATCTGCAGCTGCCATTTATCCTGATTTAGCTCTATTTTTATTTCCTCATCTGGAAGTTCACGAATAATATTTAAAAATTGAGTAGCTGGCATGACAATTGATCCATCTATTTGACCTTCTACTTTTAAGTTATATTTAATACCAAGTTCCAGATCAGTTGATTTTAAAGTTAAAGTGTTTTTTTCTAAGCTTAAAAATATTCCTGTTAAGATAGGTAAGGTTTGATTTTTTGCTACAGCTCTTCTGACTATGTTTAAAGCATTATAAAAAACCTTTTGATTAATTGAAAATTTCAAAGTTGATCCCTCCAAATTAAAAGTTATTAACAAAATCGAAAAACTATAATTATGGTTAATTTATTAATAAAACTAGTAGTAATAGTAGTAGGGGCTGTGAATATGTGGATAAGCCCATCTATACTAATGAGAGCCTGATTTTGCCTGTAGATAATATGTTAGCTGATATGATAAGAGTTATCCACATACTAACAGTTTTAATTTATCAACATTCTATCAACAGCCACCTTGATAATTATCCACAAAAATTGTTGATAGAAAAAAAGACAGAAAAAAGACTTTTAAAAATGAGAAATAGAACAGATTTATTTAGTTTAACCATGTTTAATTGTGTCAATTAATCGTTCTATTTTATTACTAAAATCATCCTCATTTTCTATTTTTTCTTTGATTTTATTATGAGCATGAATTACAGTCGTATGATCCCGGCCTCCAAATTCGTTTCCAATATGAGGAAGAGAAAAATCGGTTAATTCTCTGCTTAAATACATAGCAATCTGCCGGGGAAAAGCTATATTTTGAGTTCGTTTTTTAGATTGCATATCTTCCATTCTTAAATTATAGTCATCTGTTATGATTTTTTTGATTCTTTCTATGTTAACTTCAATTGATTCATTCTTCTTTTTATTAACCAGATCTTTTAGAGCTTCCCGGGCTAAATCAACATCAATCTCCCTGTCCACAAGTGAAGAATAAGCAATTACCTTAACCAGAGCACCCTCTAATTCTCTAATGTTTGATTGAATTTTATTTGCAATATAGATTACTACTTCATTTGGAATAGTTAAATTTTCTATATCTGCTTTTTTTCTTAAAATGGCAATTCTGGTTTCTAAATCTGGTTTTTGAATATCAGTGATTAAACCCCATTCAAAGCGGGAACGGAGCCTTTCTTCTAAAGTTGGAATTTCTTTTGGAGGTCGGTCACTGGATATAATAAGCTGACGATTTGATTCATGTAAGGTATTAAAGGTATGAAAAAATTCTTCCTGGGTTCTTTCTTTACCGGCTAAAAATTGAATATCATCAACCAGTAAAATATCTATATTTCTGTATTTGTCTCTAAAATTAACAGTATTATCATCTTTTATCGCATTTATTAATTCATTAGTAAATGTTTCAGATGAAACATAAACTACCTTATAATCAGGATTATTTTTTAAAATAAAATGAGCTATTGCCTGCATAAGATGAGTTTTACCAAGTCCCACATCTCCATAGATAAAGAGAGGATTGTATGCTTTTGCTGGTGCTTCAGCAACTGCCAGGGATGCTGCATGAGCAAAACGGTTGCTGTTACCTACCACAAAAGTATCAAAAGTATATTTGGGATTAAAACCATTTTGTTCTAACTCTGATTCTTCTATATTATTTTCTTCAACTACTTCAGCTTCCTGATCTTCCTTATTTTCTACATTATTAGTTTTTTTATTTTCTTTAAATTTTTTAACCTCTTTTGGTGTTAAAAGAATTAAAGTCCATTTATTTCCTGTTAGATCTTCTAATATTTCCTCAATTAAATCGGTATACTGACTTTCTATCCATTCCTGAATAAAATTATTGGGTACCTGGAGTACGAGCTGATTTTCAGCGGTGGTCATTACTGCTTTTGTTTCGGAAAACCAGGTATTAAAACTTGGATTTGTAATTTTTTCTTTAATATTTTCTAATGTTTTTTTCCAGATGTGGTCTAATTCTTTTTGCGAGAAAGACATAAAATACCTCCTGTAATTCTAAAAAAATTGTGCTTAAGTTAAAGTTATCCCCAATTAACGGGGATAAATAGGACTTTATCCACAAAATTGTGGACAAGTCAAGATGTTATCCACATAAAGCTAAGTTTAAAGATTACTGTTAAAGCAGTAAAATAACTTTTTGAATTCAAAAAAAGAATAAAAACTTGTTAATAAAAAGAGAAAAGATATCCACAAAGAACAATTGTTATTAACAGTTTGTGGATAAAAAACCAAGTAATTGTGGATAACTACGTGTATTTTTCTGTATTTAAGGGCATTGTTGATTATTTTATAAACAAATTGTTAATATCCTCTTAACTATTAACTCAGTCAAGATTAACTTTTAATTCGAAATAACCATATTAATAATAACAGATTATCAACAAATTATCAACAAAGGCTGAAAAAATTTATCTTGTGGATAAGATTAAATTTGCTTGACTCTACTATCTAAATAGCATATAATTTTAAATGTATGAATTAATAATTGTATTAGTTGTGGATTATTTTAGCTGGAGGTTATTTGGTGGAAAGTCTCAAAAAAAATAAGGAGTTTAAAAAAGTATATGAAAATGGAAAATCATATGCTACTCGAAATCTGGTAATTTACTGTTTGAATTATGAAAAAGGCAAAAAAAATCGCTATGGTTTATCCGTCAGCAAAAAAATTGGAAATGCTGTGGTTAGAAACAAATTAAAAAGAAGATTGAGAGAAATTATTAGAGAGTTTGAGCAAGAAAAAGAATTTAAAGGTTATGATATAATTTTTATTGCCCGAAAGCCGGTTATTCAACTTAATTATCAGCATCTAAAAAAAGATGTAAAAAAGCTGTATAAAAAAATGAATATAATTTGAATTACATAAGAGTTAATAATTTGTTGGCTTTTTTATTATTTTTACATAATTATTAAAATGATTATGAAACTGGTTAAATTAAGGTGATAAAAATGAAAAAAATATTTTTGTTTTTAATTAAAATCTATCAAAAGATTATTTCACCCTGGACTCCAAAAAGCTGCCGTTTTCGTCCCACCTGTTCGGAATATTCAAGGCAGGCAATTCAAAAATATGGGGCTATAAAAGGTGGTTGGTTGGGATTAAAGCGAATTTTGCGCTGTCATCCTTTTAATTCAGGTGGTTATGATCCGGTAGAATAGGAGGAATTTATTAAATGTTTGATTGGTTAATTAATGGAATGGCATATGCTCTAGATTTTATTTACAATATTGTTGGTAATTACGGTCTTGCAATTATTATATTTACCCTGTTGATTAAGCTGGTACTTTATCCTTTAACTGCTAAGCAGACTCGTTCAATGAGAGAAATGCAGGAAATCCAGCCGGAAATGCAGAAAATACAGGAAGAATATAAAGATGATAAAGAAAAGCAGCAGGAAAAAATGATGGAACTTTATCAGGAACATGGTGTTAATCCAGCAGCTGGTTGTCTGCCAATGATTGTTCAGATGGCTATTTTGATTCCTTTATACAGAACCATTTTTGCTTTAGGGGATAAAATGGCAGCTGAGTCCTTTTTGTGGATTGGAACAATAACTAATGGTTCCTTAGCTGAGCCAGATATCGCAATTGTTCTTTTAAATGCACTTGTAATGTTAGGCCAGACTCATATGACCCAGAAAATTTCTGGTGGAGAGGGCAAAAGTAATAAGATGATGTATATGATGCCTCTCTTTATTGTATTTATTGGTTTTTCATTACCATCCGGTGTTTTATTATACTGGTTTACATCAACCTTATTTACTGTAGGTCAGCAGTATTTCTTATCCAAAGAACCTAGCAGAATCAAAGGGGATGCATAATAAAAATGAAAAGCATAAAAGTAGAAGCTAAAAATGTAGAAAAAGCAGTAGAAAAAGCCCTGACTAAACTTGGAATTACCAGAGAAGAAGCAGAAATTAATGTTATTGATAAAGGAAGTAAAGGGTTACTTGGTTTAATTGGTACCAAAGATGCTGTTGTAGAAGTAAAGGAAATTTTTGATCCTGTCAAAAAAGGAAAAGAATTCTTAGAAACACTTTTAAATAAAGCCAAGATTAATGTTGGTGTAGAAATTATGGAAGCAAAAAGTGATGATGAGCAGGTAGTTTATAATTTAACAGGAGAAAAGGAACTTGGTTTAGTAATTGGTCATCGAGGAGAAACTCTTGATGCAATGCAGTACTTAACTTCTATCTATATTAATAAAGAGCTAGAAGAATATTTTAGAGTTCTACTTGATGCAGAAGGTTATAGAGACCGCCGTCAGGAAACTTTAGAAAGACTGGCAGAAAGACTGGCAGCCAAAGCAGAAAGAAAACAGAGAAAAGTTGTTTTAGAACCAATGCCGCCACATGAGAGAAGAATTATTCATATTAAACTCAAAGAAAATAAAAATGTTAAATCATACAGTGAGGGGAAAGAACCCTACCGTAAAGTTATGATAGAACCATTGGATAATTAATAATTATCTAATATATAAAGTAACTGTGCTGGCTTATAGTGCAGTGATCCATTAACAGAAAATAAAAGAAGCAGATGGATTTTATCATTAACCCAGCAGGGATTTCTCTGCTGGGTTATGTTTTAGGAGGTGTTAATAAAATGGATATACTAAAAGAAGATACTATTGCAGCCATTGCAACTCCATTTGGTACAGGTGGAACCGGAAAAATAAGGATCAGCGGACCGCAGGCTTATCAAATTGGAGATAAAATTTTTAGTTCAGTTAAACAAGGGAAAAGGATTTCTGAGCAGGATACTTATACAGCTCATTATGGTCATATCAAGGATCCTGATAGTGATAAAATTATCGATGAAGTAATAGCAATTATGATGAAAAAGCCACATTCTTTTACCGGGGAAAATGTACTGGAATTTGACTGTCATGGTGGAATGACTCCCCTCAGAGCAGTGCTGGATTTAACTTTAAAATATGGAGCTCGCCTGGCAGAGCCCGGTGAATTTTCACAGCGGGCCTTTTTAAATGGTAGAATTGATCTGGCTCAGGCAGAAGCAATTATTGAGATTATAAATTCTAAAACAGAAAAAAGTCTGGATCTGGCTGTTGATCAATTAAATGGTAAGCTTTCGCAGAAAGTTGATCAGATAAAAGAAGAGGCTGTAGAAATACTTGCCCATCTGGAAGCAGCAATAGATTATCCAGAAGATGAAATTGAAGGATTTTCTCCTGCAGATCTGGGAGATAAATTTAATTATATAAAAGAAGAGATAGAAAAGTTATTAAAAAGCAGTAAACAGGGAAAGATATATAAAGAAGGTTTAAAAACCGTTATTGTAGGTAAACCCAATGTGGGCAAATCAAGTCTGTTAAACTATTTTTTAGAAGAAAAACGAGCAATTGTAACTGATGTTCCGGGTACAACTCGGGATGTAATTGAAGAATTCGTTAATTTAAAAGGAATTCCTTTAAAAATAATTGATACTGCTGGAATCAGAGAAACTAAAGATGAAGTAGAAAAAATTGGAGTTGAACGGACCCGAGAATCAGCAGCAAAGGCAGATTTAGTTCTTTTTATGCTGGATATTAATCAGGGAATAACTTCTGTGGACCGAGAAATATATAAATTAATTAAGGATAAGCCGGTGATTATAATTGTCAATAAAACTGACCTGCCGGCAAAAATAGAAAAAGAAAAAATAGAAAAAGAGTTTTTTGAGCACAGTGTGCTCTGGATCTCACTTTTAGAAGAAGAAGGATTAAATGAATTAAAAGCTGATATTTTAGATGAAATTCTGGATGAAGAAATTGATACAGATGCCGAAGCAGTAATTACTCAGAGCAGACATCGGGATGCTTTAGTTAAAGCTGAAGCAGCAATTGAACGAGTAATTGTTTCACATGAAACAAATATGCCCTATGATTTTTTAACCATCGATTTAAAAGACTGTCTTGATGGTCTCGGCAAAATAACAGGAGAAACAGTTGCTGATGATATTCTCGATAGAATATTTAATGATTTTTGTCTTGGAAAATAATTTTTAATATAAGGGAGAGATATAATGGATTTTCATAAATATCCAAAGGAGTATGATGTAATTGTAATTGGAGCCGGACATGCAGGCTGTGAAGCCTCTTTAGCTCCGGCACGCATGGGTTTAAAAACACTAACCCTAACAGTTAGTTTAGATCATGTAGCATTTATGCCCTGTAATCCTTCACTCGGAGGTCCCGGGAAATCTCATATAGTTAGAGAAATTGATGCTCTGGGTGGAGAAATGGCCAAAAACATGGACGAAACTATGATTCAAATTAGAATGCTTAACACAAGCAAAGGTCCTGCAGTTCACGGTCTGCGGGGACAATCAGATAAAGATGAATATCATAAAAGAATGAAACAGGTTTTAGAACAGGAAGATAATATAGATTTAAAACAGCAGATAGCGGAAGAAATTATTGTTGAAAATGGCGAGGTTAAGGGAGTAGTAACTAAAACTGGAGTCTTTTTTCCGGGGAAAAAGGTTATTTTAACAACAGGAACCTTTTTAAAAGGAAGAATAATTATTGGTGAGGCAGAATTTAATGCCGGCCCCAACCAGCAGTATCCGGCCAATAAACTTTCGGGTAGTTTAAAGGAATTGGGAATTAACCTGAGAAGATTTAAAACCGGTACTCCACCTCGAGTCAGTAAAAAATCTATGGATTTTTCTAAAATGGAACCCCAGCCAGGCGAGGAAGGTTTAAGTTTTTCATTTGAATCTAATCCGCTAACTGGAGAACAGGCAATGTGCTATTTAACTTATACCTCAGAAGAAACTCACAAAATAATAAGTGATAATAAGATGAGAACCCCATTATTTAGTGGTGTAATTGATGGCGTTGGACCCCGCTACTGCCCTTCTATAGAGGATAAGGTTGTCCGCTTTCCTGATAAAGGAAGACATCAGTTATTTATTGAACCTGAGGGATTAGGAACTGACGAATATTATGTTTCTGGACTTTCTACCAGTCTTCCCTATGATGTGCAGATTGAAATGGCAAGAACTATCCCGGGTTTAGAAAATGTAGAAATTATGAGACCGGGATATGCAATTGAATATGACTGTGTGGATCCGGAAGAATTGAAACTTGATTTAGAATTAAAAAAGGTTAAAGGGCTTTATACTGCCGGGCAGATCAACGGCAGTTCCGGCTATGAAGAAGCAGCCGGTCAGGGCTTAATTGCCGGGATTAATGCAGCCTTGAGTCTGCAGGATAAAGATCCTCTAATTTTAAAAAGATCTCAGGCTTATATTGGAGTTTTAATTGATGATTTAGTTACTAAAGGTACCCCGGAACCCTATAGAATTATGACTTCCCGGGCAGAATACAGGCTGCTTTTGCGTCAGGATAATGCAGATCAGCGCCTAACTTCACTTGGTCGAGAAATAGGTCTGGTCAGTGATCAGAGATATCAGAATTACCAGGAAAAAGTAAAAGCTGTAGAAAAAGCATTAACTTATTTAAGAGCAGATGAAAATCAGGTTAATCCAACCAAAGAAGTTAGAGCTAAATTAGAAGAACTTGGAAGTGGTAATTTAAGCAAACCAGTTAGTTTAGAAAAATTATTGCGCCGGCCGGAAATTTCCTATACAGATCTTGAATTTTTTGCAGAAAATCTGCCGGAAGTAAAAAAAGATGTTCAGGAACAGGTTGAAGTACAGGTTAAATATAAAGGATATATAGAGCGGCAGGAGTCTCAGGTTGAACAGTTCAGAAAAATGGAAGAAAAAATAATACCAGAAGAACTGGATTATAATCAATTAGAGAATCTGCGTCTGGAAGCCAGAGAAAAGTTAAATAAGATCAGACCGCTTTCTATTGGCCAGGCCTCAAGGATTTCTGGGGTTTCACCTGCTGATATTTCTGCGTTAATGATTTATTTAGAGCAGTATAATAGAAAGCAAAAGGATGATCAGAATGGAGATCAATAAACAGAAATTTATTCAAAAGTTAAAAGAAGGGATTGAAGTTTTAAATATTTCCTACAGCAGTGAACAGCTCGAACAGCTGTGGGAATATTATCTTTTCTTTCTTGAGGAAAACAAAAAATATAATATGAGCACAATTACTGAACCTGAGGAAGTTATAAAAAAACACTTCCTTGATTCCCTTGTGATTTTAAATCAGGTAGATTTTGAGGACAGAAAAAGGTGGCTTGATATTGGTACTGGAGCTGGTTTTCCAGGAATGGTTTTAAAATTATTTTTGCCTGGAGATAGTTTTTATTTGCTTGATTCTTCAGCTAAAAAGGTTAATTTTTTAAATCAGTTAATTTACAAACTGGGACTTAAGGGGATTGATGCTACTCATGGTAGAGCAGAAGATCTGGCCAAATTAGAAGAATGGCGGGGCTCTTTTGATTATGTCTGCTCCCGGGCAGTAGCCTCCTTAAATGTTTTATTAGAATATGCAGTCCCTTTTTTAAAAGTTGGAGGACTTGCCTATTTTTATAAGGGACCGGAATATCAGGCAGAAATTACGGAAGCCCGGAGTGCCTTAGAAACATTAGGCGCAGAAATTAAAGAAAGTATAGAGCTTGATGTACCAGGATTGGAAGCTGAACGCTATTTAATTATTGTCGAAAAAAATGATCCAACTGATAATAAATATCCCCGGCGGGCTGGAATACCCAAAAAACGTCCCCTGTAAGTTATTTCCCGGGAAATAACTATGGGAGCTATTTAGGTTAAGCTTCTATTTTAATATTAAAAAAGGATATTTAGCTAGTTTAGAGAAATATAAATCTATGTGGGGGTAATTTTTAATGAAAATTCCTTTTTTTAATCAGGAAAATGAAAATAACAGGGATCAAATTGTAGAAATCAATGTAAATCAGATTAAAGTCAATCCTTTTCAGCCCAGACAGGAATTTAAGCAGTCTGAAATCGAAGAGTTAGCTCAGTCAATTAAAAACTTTGGTTTGATTCAGGCAATTACAGTTCGAAAAGCTAAAGAGGAAAACAGCTATGAATTAATTGCCGGGGAGCGGAGGCTTAGAGCAGCTAAATTTTTAAATAAAGAAGTTATTCCAGCTGTGATTAAAGAATTTAATAATCAGCAGATGGCAGAGATTGCTCTAATTGAGAACCTGCAGCGGAAGGATTTGAACTTTTTAGAGGAAGCTCGGGCTTATCAGAGGCTTTTAGATGAATTCAATTTAACTCAAAAAGAGCTGGCAGCAAGAATTTCAAAAAGTCAGTCGACTATTGCCAATAAACTGCGCCTCTTAAATTTACCTGATCAAATTAGAGAAAAATTATTGGCAGCTAATTTAAGTGAAAGGCACGGAAGAGCCCTCTTAAAACTTGAGACCGCTGAGGAACAGCTGGCGGTTGTTGAAGAAATAAGCAAAAAAGAACTTAATGTTAGAGAAAGCGAAAAATTAATAGAAAAACAGCAGCTGCCTGTTAAAAAGAAGAAAAAGATTAAACATATTTCCGATGATCTGCGGCTTTTTGCCAATTCATTAGAAAAAAGGATTTCTGAGATTAAAGATTCAGGGATCAGTGTCGAATTTGAACGCAGTGATGATCAGGATAGCATAGAATATTATATAAAACTCTCTAAATAAAGAAGACAAAGAGGTGAAATAATGGCTAAAAAAATTGCGATTGTCAACCAGAAAGGTGGAGTTGGCAAGAGCACCACAGCAGTAAACTTAAGTGCTGGTCTGGCAGAACAAAATAACAGAGTTTTATTAATTGATATTGACCCTCAGGGGAACGCAAGCAGTGGACTGGGGATAGAAAAATCAGAGGTTGAATATACAATCTATGATTTATTAATTGAATCTGAGCCGCCTGCAAAAGCAATACTGCAGAGCAGTAATAAAAATTTAGATATTATTCCTGCCAATATTGAATTAGCGGGGGCAGAAATTGAACTTGTTTCCATTATGTCTCGCGAAAGCAGGCTCAAAAAATCATTAAAAACACTTAATCAGGACTATGATTATATTATAATTGACTGTCCTCCTTCTCTTGGCCTCTTAACTTTAAATGCTTTAACGGCTGCTGATAGTGTTATGGTTCCGATCCAGTGTGAATATTATGCCTTAGAAGGCCTGGGACAGCTGATGAATACTATTGAGCTTGTCAGAAAAAATCTAAACTCTGATCTGAGAATCGAAGGAGTTTTAATGACAATGTATGATGCCAGAACTAATCTATCGGAACAGGTAATAGATGAAGTTAAAGATTATTTTTCTGAACTAGTTTTTGAGACAATTATTCCTCGTAATGTTCGTTTAAGCGAAGCACCAAGTTTTGGAAAACCGATACTTGATTACAGCTCCTCCTCTAAAGGAGCAGAAGCATACAGAAAATTAGCAGAGGAAGTGATCTCTCTTGAGCAAAAAAAGACTGGGTAAAGGTTTAAGTGCCCTGATAAATAATGATGAGAATGTGGATCAGAGTCGAGTTGAGGAAATTTTTATTGATCAAATTGAGCCCAATCCTTTTCAGCCGCGCAGTAATTTTGATGAAGATGCCCTAAATGAACTGGCTAATTCCATACAGGAAAAAGGTGTAATTCAGCCAATTACAGTTCGGAAAATTAAAGCCGAAAAATATCAGATTGTTGCGGGAGAGCGACGCTGGCGGGCTTCAAAGCTGGTTGGACTCAAAAAAATGCCAGCTGTAATTAGAAATTTTGATGACCAGGAAATGCTGGAGATTGCTTTAATTGAAAATATACAGCGCGAAGATTTAAATCCAGTTGAAGAAGCAAGAGCCTATAAAGAGATGCTTGATAATTTTGAGATAACTCAGGTGGAGCTGGCAAAGCAGGTTGGTAAAAGCCGTTCTAATGTTTCAAATATGATCAGACTTTTAAAACTGTCTGATAAAGTTAAAAATCACCTGCAGCGGGGAACAATAACCATTGGCCATGCCCGGGCTCTATTATCACTAGAAAAAGAGGAAACTCAGGTTGCCGCCTGTGAAAATATAATAATTCAGGATTTGACAGTAAGAGAAACTGAAAACTATGTTGAAAAACTAAAAAACCCTTTAAAAGGTAAAGAAAAAAAAGAGAAAAAAGCTGAGCTGGATCAGGCCTGGCAGCAGGCAGCATCTGAATTAGAGAAAAATTTAGGAACAAAGGTTAAAATCAAGCAGAGAAAGAAAAACAATTTACTGACCATCGAATTGGATAGTGTTGATAAATTAAAAGAATTGGTTAAAAAACTAAAGTAGTGTTTCATGTGAAACAAATAGATATAGAAGAGAGTAGATAGGTGATAAATAATGATAGGAACTATTGTTAATGTAGCCTCTGTCCTGACCGGGAGCACTGTTGGGGTGCTTTTCAGGGGGAAGTTTCCGGAAAAAGTGCAGAAAACTGTGATTCACGGGATAAGTCTGGCTGTGATATTAATTGGAATGCAGATGGCTTTTAGTATTGAGAAGGATCCAGATATCTTACTTGTTATTTTTAGTCTTGTTATTGGAGCAATTATCGGAGAACTGCTGCAGCTGGAAAAAAGACTAAATGATTTTGGGGAAAGCCTGAAAAAAAGATTTGGAGGAGATGATGATCTTTTTGTTCAGGGCTTTGTCCAGGCCAGTTTAATTTATTGTGTAGGTGCCATGGCAATTATGGGTTCAATTCAGGATGGGCTAAATAGTGATCCCAGCATCTTATTTACTAAATCACTGCTGGATGGGATAACTTCAATTGCTTTTGCAGCCAGTACGGGGATTGGAGTTGCTTTTGCAGCAATCCCAATTCTTCTGTACCAGGGTAGTATAACTCTGGCTGCAGACTGGGCAGCAGTTTATTTAACTGAAGATATGATCAGAATTATGACAGCCAGTGGAGGTTTATTAATTACAGCTATTGGTTTAAATATGCTGGGAGTCAGCAAAATAAAAGCAGGCAATTTGCTGCCCGCTCTGCTGGTGGCCGTAATACTTACTGCTTTTGTGTTTTAATTTTGCAATATTTAAAATAATAATATATAATTAAGTCATACAATTTAATTATAACGGGTGAAGGCTGGATGAGAGACCATAATTGGCGCCGAAGGAGCAAGGGGAACTGAAACTCTCAGGCAAAAAGAATTCAGCTGGACGTAACTCTGGACATATTTTAGTTATTTATGAACAGGGAGTCGGATTACTTTCCGGCTTCCTGTTTTCTGCTTTTATAAAGGAAATAATTTTCATTAATTTTATTAAATTAGGTTTTATTTGATAAAGATTAATTATTATTTATAATTTATTTATGTTCAAAAATATTTGTTTAAAAATATTAAAGTTAGAACTCTAAGTAAAATGTTTTTAAAGGAGGCCAAAAAAGATGAAAAAAACTCCGCTCAATCAAATACATAAAAATTTAGGAGCTAAGATGACTGATTTTGGAGGCTGGGAAATGCCGGTTGAATACACCGGCATAATTGAGGAGCATCAGGCTGTCAGAAATCAAGCTGGGCTTTTTGATGTTTCCCACATGGGAGAAATTCTTGTCAGAGGAGAAAATGCTGCAAAATCACTGCAAAAAATTATAACAAATGATCATCAGAAGCTGGAGGTAGGTAAAATCATTTACACACCTATCTGCAGGCCGGATGGGGGAATTATTGATGATTTGTTAGTTTACTGTCTGCAGGAAGATCAATATTTAATGGTTGTAAATGCTTCTAATATTGAAAAAGATTTTAATTGGATAAATGATCATCTGCTTGCAAAAACAAAAGCTGAAAACCTTTCAAATAAATATGCTATGCTTGCTCTGCAGGGTCCAGAATCAAAAAAGATACTAACTCAACTAACAGATATTGATTTAAATTCTCTGGATTATTACAGATTCAGGCAGGCTAAGGCAGCAGGAATTGAAATGATTATTTCCCGGACTGGTTATACAGGAGAGTTGGGCTATGAACTTTATTTTGAGCCTGAAGCTGCAGAAAAAATTTGGGACAGGCTAATGGAAGCTGGATCGGATTTTGGTCTTAAGGCCTGTGGTCTGGGAGCTAGAGACACTTTGCGTTTGGAAAAAACATACCCGCTGTATGGTAATGATATTGATGAAACTACTAATCCCTATGAAGCAGGATTAAATTGGACTGTTGCTGTTGATAAAGGAGATTTTATCGGGAGAGAGAAATTAATAGAGATTGAAAAAAACTGCTGTCAGCGAAAACTTTCTCCATTTAAAATTACCGGCAGGGGAATGGCCCGGCATGGATATGTGGTCTATGCTGAATCAAAAAAAATTGGAGAAGTAACAAGTGGTAGTTATTCCCCAACCCTGAATGAAAGTATTGGTCTGGCCTATTTGAATAAGGAATATACAGAACCAGGGACTGAAATTGAAATTAAGATTCGAAAGCGAATGGTTAAAGCTGAGGTTTTAAAAGGTCCTTTTGTCTAGGAGCTACATATATTTAATCAAAAACAGCCTGGAAGCTAACTTTTTTAGTTTAATCTATTTAAATTTATAATAACACAATAGGAGGAATAAAAAATGAGTGTAAAAGATGGTTTATATTATTCAGAAGATCATGAGTGGGTTAGAGAAGAAGAAGATTATCTGGTGATTGGAGTTACTGATTTTGCTCAGGATGAACTAGGAGATATAGTTTTTGTAGAACTTCCAGAAGCTGAGGAAGAGTTTGAAAAAAATGATGCTTTTGGTGTTTTAGAATCTGTTAAGGCTGTATCGGATACTTTTATCCCGGTAAGCGGTAAAGTGTTGGAGGTTAATGAAAATTTGCTTGATAATCCTGAATTGATTAATGATGATCCCTATGGAGATGGCTGGTTAATTAAAGTTGATCCTGCTGATGATTCAGAATTAGATGAACTTTTATCTGCAGAGGAGTATGCTGAATTCATAGAGGAGGAATAATGATGGATTATATTTCCAATACTGCAGCAGAACAGGATAAAATGCTGCAGGAGATCGGTATTAAAGCAGTTAAAGATCTTTTTCAGATGATTCCAGAAGCAGTATCAGCAGATGACCGCTTAAATATTGAGCCTGGTATTTCCGAACTGGAGTTAATGAGAAAAACTCAGTTTCAGGCCGGGAAAAACAAAAGTCTGGATCAACAGATTTCTTTTCTAGGTGCTGGAGCCTATGACCACTATCTGCCAGGAATAATTGATGCTTTAATTTCCCGGTCCGAGTTTTATACTGCCTATACACCTTATCAGGCAGAATTAAGTCAGGGAACTCTGGAAGCAGTTTATGAATATCAGAGTATGATCTGTGATTTAACAGGGATGGGAATTGCAAATGCTTCGATGCTGGACGGTGGTTCAGCAGCAGCAGAAGCTGTAACAATGGCTGCCAGAATTACAGGCAATTCCCGAGTTTTACTTCCTGATACTGTAAATCCAGCTTACAGAGAGGTAATAAAAACTTATGGAACTGGCTCTGACCTGGAATTTATTGATTTAAAGGGTAAGCAGCAAATTATTGACCCGGCTCAAATCAAAGAAAATATTAATGATCAGACTGCGGTGGTGGTTCTGCAGTATCCAAATTTTTATGGATCTCTAGAAAAAATGGATGAAATCTCTAATATAATTAAAAACAACAAAAATACACTGCTGCTGGTGATCGCTAATCCAATTTTACTGGGAGTATTAAAAGCTCCCGCTGATTTTGGAGCTGATATAGTTGTTGGAGAAGCACAAAATCTGGGGAATGGCTTAAATTATGGAGGTCCTAACCTTGGATTTATGGCCTGTAAAGATGATAGGAAGATGCTCAGACAGCTGCCTGGACGAATTGTTGGTAAAACAACTGATGTTGATGGCAAAGAAGGTTTTGTCTTAACCCTACAGACCAGAGAACAGCATATTCGGAGAGAAAAAGCAACTTCAAATATTTGTACCAATGAAGCCTTAAATGCTTTAATGGCCACTATTTATCTGTCGACAATGGGTAAAGAAGGTCTTAAAGAAGTTGGTGAGCAGTGTTATCATAAAGCTCATTATTTAGCTAAAAAAATTGACAGTTTAAGCGATTTCGAAGTTCTTAATCGAGACAATTTCTTTAATGAGTTTGTGCTGAAAACAGAAAAAGATAGCACAGTTCTGATGGAAGCTCTCCTGGCAGAAGATATAATAGTTGGTTATGATTTGAAAAATATCGGGGAAGATGGAATCTTGGTCTGCACAACTGAAAAGAGAACAAAAGCAGAAATGGATAAGTTAGTAAAAAAACTGGAGGTGCTTTAAGTGGAGGAAAAACTAATCAAAGATTACAGCAGTCCTGGTCGTAAAGGATATTCTCTACCTCCACTTGAGGTGGAAAAAAGTGATCTGGAAGCAGAATTAAATGGATATTTAAGAGAGGAACTTGAACTGCCGGAAGTTAGTGAAGTAGATGTAGTACGCCATTATACTGCTTTAAGTGAGATGAATTATGGTGTTGATTCCGGTATTTATCCCCTCGGATCCTGTACCATGAAATATAATCCAAAACGAAATGAGAGAGTTGCCCGCACAGCAGGGCTAACAAATATTCATCCCTATCAGCCCGAAGAACAGCTCCAGGGTTCACTCGAGATATTATATCAGTTGAAACTGGATCTGGCAGAAATAAGTGCGATGGATGAGATAACATTACAGCCTGCTTCTGGTGCTCATGGTGAATTTGTATCTTTAATGATAGTTAAAAAATATTTTGAAGAGCGAGAAGAAAATAGAACAAAGGTCATAGTACCTGATTCGGCTCACGGCACCAATCCTGCCAGTGCAACAATGGCTGGCTTTGAGGTAGTTGAGATTGCTTCTAATGAGCGTGGGATGGTTGATTTAGATGCTCTGGCAGAAGCTTTAGACGAAAAGACAGCTGCCTTAATGCTGACTAACCCAAATACGCTGGGTATTTTTGAAGAAGATATCTTAAAAATAACCGAGATGGTTCATCAAGCAGGAGGGTTGGTTTATTATGATGGAGCTAACATGAATGCAATTATGGGTTATGCCAAACCCGGTTTGATGGATTTTGACCTAATGCATTTTAATCTTCATAAAACATTCTCTACTCCTCACGGTGGTGGTGGACCTGGTTCTGGCCCGGTTGGAGTTAAGGATTTTTTAGCACCATATTTACCCCGGCCTCTGCTTAAAAAGGATGAAAAAAAGTATTACTGGGATTATCAGCGGCCAAAGTCGATCGGAAAAGTTCACAGTTTTTATGGTAATTATGGAGTTATGCTCAGAGCCTGGGCCTATATTAAAACATTAGGCGGCAGCGGGCTTAAAAAGACAACTGAAAATGCTGTTTTAAATGCTAACTATTTAAAAGCCAGGCTCAAAAAAGATTTTGAGCTGCCCTATGCCGAAGATAGTCTGCACGAGTTTGTTCTTTCCGGCAGCCGCCAGAAAGAAGAGGGAGCTTCAACCTTACAGATAGCTAAAAGACTATTAGATTATGATCAGTATGCTCCGACTATTTATTTCCCGCTGGTGGTTAAAGAAGCAATGATGATAGAACCAACAGAAACCGAAAACATCGAAACTCTGGACCACTTTGTAGAAACCATGCTGACTATTTCCCGGGAAATAAAAGAAGATCCGGAACTGGTTAACAATGCACCTCACTCCACAACCGTTAGAAAACTTGATGAGACAAAAGCAGCCCGAAATCCCGATCTTCATTGGTAGTTAAATTCTAGAGATAAGATGATTTGAATAAGTTAATTAGAATAGATTTTAGCTCCAGATGGAATAAAAGAGATGTTTTTATAGATTCGATATTTGCAAATGGCCCGGTTGAGGGCCATTTTTGCAGTTTAAGGTAGAATTATGATATAATATTAAATTGAAGTTAAATAAAAAGTGGGTGAGAATATGAAGGAATCATATTATAAGGAACAGCTGCCAGAAGCAGAAAAAAAAGAGTATCAGGAATGTGTTGATTTGATGGAGAGAGGAAGCAGAAAAAAAACTGCTAAAAAACTGGAAGAATTTTTAGATGAAAAGCCTAATTTTGTTCCCGCTCTCAATAAAATGGCTGTAATTCATATTTACAGAAAAGAACTTAATCAGGCCCAGTCATTATTAAATCAAATCCTGGAACAGGATCCTGATTTTGCACCAGCAGTAACAAACCTTGGCAGTATTGCAAAAGAAATGGGAAATCTGAAGCGAGCTAAAAAGCTTTATCAGAAGGCAATAGCTATTGACGAGGAATATGGGCCGGCCTATAATAATTTAGGTGTTATTTATAGAGAAGAGGGTAATTACTCTGAATCTATTAAACATCTAAAAAAAGCAAGAAAAAAAGGCAGTTTCAGTTATCATTTGAATGCAGACAAACCTTTTTATAAGGATCCCGGGTGTCTTTTTGTTATTTTTCTAGTAGTTTCCTTAATTCTGGTGCTTTATCTGCTTTTAACATAATATTTTTTGTATTTTTAAACGGGAATCAAAATAAAGGAGGTCTTAAAATGTCGAAAGACTATTCTGTTGGTGATCGAGTTGAGTTTAAAAAAACACATCCCTGTGGGGGAAAGAGCTGGAAAATTTTAAGAGTTGGCATGGATTTTAAGGCAAAATGTGAGACCTGTGAACGAGTAATTATGCTATCAAGAAATAAATTTGAAAAAAGTGTTAAGAAAAAACTTTAATTATTAGGAAGGAAGATTAGTTAATGAAAATAGGTATTGTTGGATTGCCAAATGTAGGTAAATCAACTCTTTTTAATGCACTGACAGAGGCAGGAGCTGATGCAGCGAATTATCCTTTTTGTACAATAGATCCCAACATTGGGGTTGTACCTGTACCAGATGGGAGGTTGGACTGGCTGGCTGAAAAATATCAGCCGGAAAAGAAAACACCTACAGTGATTGAATTCGTTGATATAGCAGGACTAGTAGAAGGTGCAAGCAGAGGAGAAGGTCTGGGCAATAAGTTTTTAGCTCATATCAGAGAGGTAGATGCCATCGCCCAGGTAGTGCGCTGCTTTGACGATGAAAATATAACTCATGTTGATGGTGAAATTTCTCCAGATAGAGATATTGATATTATTAATACAGAATTAATGATGGCTGATCTGGCTCAGGTGGACAAACGCCTGGAAAAAGCCAGGAAACAGGCCAAAAGTGGAGATAAAATTTATCTTAAAGAGGTAGCAGCACTCGAAAAAATATCTGATGCTTTAGAAGAAGGTAAAAACATTAGACAATTAGAGCTTGATGAAACAGGGAAAAGAGTGGTTAAAGAATTACAGCTTTTAAGTGCTAAACCGATAATTTATCTGGCTAATGTCAATGAAGAGGATATAAATACCGGTCAGAATGAACTGGTCAAAGATGTAAAAACTCATGCTGAGAGAGATGGAGCAAAAGTAGTAGAAATAAGTGCTAAAATTGAATCAGATATTGCTGAGCTGGATGAAGACGAAAAAGAAATGTTTTTAGATGAACTGGGACTTGATGATTCTGGTCTGGATCGGGTAATTAAAGCCGGTTATGAATTATTAAATCTGCTGACTTTTCTGACCGCAGGAGAACAAGAATGTAGAGCCTGGACAGTAGAAAAAGGTTCCACAGCTCCTGAGGCAGCAGGTAGAATTCACAGTGATATGGAAAAAGGTTTTATCAGAGCGGAAATTGTTAGTTTTGAGGATTTAAAGCGGGTCGGTTCGATGGCTCAGGCCAGAGAAGAAGGATTATTAAGACTTGAAGGAAAAGATTATATAATGCAGGACGGAGATATCTGTCACTTCAGGTTTAATGTCTGATCTTATTTGAGTTATAATTTACACACAATCTCCATTTACGGCTTCAATAGATAGCTGATTATTAATTATTTGAACTCCCTTCGGTCAAACAGCAAATAATTTTAACATAATCAGCTATATTTCAGCCTATTACGATTGAAGTTGTAAATTATATCTCAAATAATCTAGGTGGTATAAAGCTTTAAACACTAAATTTTCTAATGTTTATGTGTAATGTTGTATTTTGAAAAATCTATACGCATTTAATTTATAAAAAATCTACTCCGATTGAATTCACAAATTATACTATTGATAATCTCGTTAATACATCAGTCTGATAAAGTCAGGATAAAACTATGCTAAAAAATTTGGATCAAAAATTATTTTTAAAACTGTATAATTTTACGCAGAAACACTCAGGACTTGCCGGGACAGCAGTTTTGATTACTAAATTTGCACCCAGGTTCTTCTCAACTATTTATTTTGCTGCAGTGGTCTGGCTTATTTATACTAATGACGTAAGGCTAAAGCAGTTTATTTTTGCTCCGGCAGTAGTGTATTTACTGGCAAAAACCATTCCCTATTTATATAATCGAAAACGACCTTTTGCAGATTTAGAAATCCAGAGTCTGGTTGAACAGAAAAATGATCATTCTTTTCCCAGTACTCACAGCAGCAGTTCGTTTATTATTGCGCTGGCCGTTTTAAATCTTAATCTTTTAGCAGGACTAATACTTCTTGCTGCTGCTACTGCAACAGCTCTCTCCAGAATAATGGTGGGAGTACATTATCCCTCCGATGTTTTGGGAGCCTGGCTGATATCCCTGATTTTTCATTTTGTAGCTTTAAACTTTTTTCCGTAAAGCAAAAGCAGCTTTGAAGCAGTTTTATCAGAAAACATAACAGGTATTAATTTCACGAGGAAAATTAATAATATTATTGACCTGAAAATTGATTTTCTGGCAAAAAAGTTTTGGTGAGGGAAACTGAGTGAATTTTTGATTGGATTTTTTTATTTAATCAGATCATCGAATGGTAAAAATTGGTTCCGTAAACGGCAGGTGTAAAATTAAACTTGCATCTTACATTGATAGGTGTTATAATTTAGATTGGTTAAAAATCCATGCTCTGCTAGCAGCAGGGCCTTAGTCCGTGTGGAGGAGGTGAATGTAAATGGAAGCAAGAAAAAGAGATTATGAAACAACTTTTGTACTTAAACCAGATCTTGAAGATGAAGAAAAGCAGAATATCCTTCAGCGTGTAAAAGATGCTATTTCAGATCATGAAGGAGAAGTAACCGAGGTTGATGCCTGGGGTAAGAAGCAGTTAGCTTATGAGATTAAAGATTACCGTTCTGGTGATTATACAATCTTAGAATTTAATGCTCAGACTACTGTAGTTAATGAGTTAGAAAGAATCTTTAAGATTATGGATGGTGTAATTCGTTATTTAGTAGTTAGAAATGATGCATAATATAAATTTAGGTGGTGAATACTCTTGTTAAATAGAATTGTTTTAATCGGCCGCCTGACACGAGATCCTGAACTTCGCTATACCAGTAATGGAACTCCAGTCTGCAATTTTACACTGGCAGTGGAAAGAAATTATACTAACCGTGATGGAGATAGAGATGTTGATTTTATCAACATTGTAACCTGGCGGGGTCTGGCGGAAAATTGTGCCCGTCATCTCGGAAAAGGTAGACTGGTTGGAGTTGATGGATCCTTACAGATTCGTAAGAGTGAAAACAACAACAGAACTTATATAAATCCTGAAGTTAACGCCGATAATGTGCGTTTTCTGGACTTCGGCAACAGTAATAGCCGCAGTAATAATCAGGGACAGGCTCAAAATAGTCAAAACAATAAAAATCAGCAGCAAAAAAGCTCTGCTCAGCAGAATAAAAAACAGGAGCAGGATGATTTTGATGCTCAATTTGATGATAATTTTGATGCTGATGATTTTGATGTACCATTTTAAAAAGGAGGTAAATTTTAATGCCTAGAGGTAGAAATAAGTCATGCCATTTTTGTGCAAATGAAGATAAAAAAATAGACTATAAAGACTTAAGAACTTTAAATAGATATCTTACAGATCGTGGAAAAATCATGCCGCGTCGTGTAACAGGAAATTGTTCCAAACACCAAAAATTGATTACACAGGCAGTAAAAAGAGCTAGATCAGTTGCTTTACTGCCCTATGTAAAAGAATAAGTATTTAACCAGGGAGGCAAAATCTATGATGGCGCCTCCTTTCTTTCATAATAACTGTTATTTTTGTCGGTAGATGAGGTGATAAATTAAATGGATATTAGAAGTTATAAAGACAGTATGAGAACTCTGGCCTACATAATTTTACTGACTGCAGTTAATTATTTTATCCCATTTTTATCGATGGCAGTTATGATACTCTGGCCGGTGCCAATAGTATATCTTGTTCAGAAAAAAGAAAGCAGTGGTGTAATTGGTGTAATTGTGATAGCTGCTTTAATAAATGGGTTATTATTTGGAACCGTTATGGGTTTGATGACTGTAATTGGTTTTGGAATGGTGGGTTTTGTAATTGGTAATGTGATTAAAGAGGGGATATCTCCTCTAAAAACGATTATTATCGCTGTACTTACAGTAATAGTTTCACAGGGCCTAATATTTTATGTTTCTTCTGGAATGCTTAATTTAAATTACCAGACTCTTCTGCAGCAGGCAGTAGAGAGTTTAAGCAGCGAATTTGATCAGCAGTCGGTGGAACAGTTAATTACGGCTCAGATGAGTTTGATTAGAATGATTTTCCCTGCATTACTTGCTATTTCTGCAAGTATAACTGGTATTTTAAATTACTATGTTTCAGCCTGGTATTTAAGAAGAAAAGGATTAAATATCCAATTATATAAAACAGTTAACAACTGGTATTTTCCCCGCTGGATAGTTTCAATTTTGATTGTTATTTCTCTTTTAATGACTTCAAATCCAATTTTTTTGAATATAAATATTTTTATGTTTTTCCTGGCTTTTATGCAGGGATTTGCAGTTTTAATGTATTATTTGTCTAAAAAAAGCAGTTCTTTTTTACTTAAATCTTTTTTGATTTTTTTAATTTTTATTTTTCCGCCTGTTCCAATCATCCTTATTTTATTGGGATTATTGGATATGTGGTTTAATTTCAGAAAGCAGACCAATCAACCTGGTTAAAATGCTTAAGGAGGTAAAAAATTATGAAAGTAGTATTAACAAAAGATGTTGAAAAATTAGGATCTAAAGGTGATGTTGTAGAGGCAGCTGATGGTTATGCCCGCAATTATTTAATGCCCCGTGGCCTGGCAGTAGAGGCAACTCAGCAGAAAATTAAAGAGCTGAAGGAAAAAGAGGCAAAGCAAAACCGTCTGGAATCAGAAAAAAGAGAAGACGCTCAGAAGCTAAAATCTAAATTAGAATCAGAAAAATTTGTAATCAAAGTTAAAGCTGGTGATAATGGTAGATTGTTTGGTTCAGTAAATACCAAAGATATTGCCGACGCAGCAGCAGAAAAAGGTTACGATATTGATAAGCGCAAGCTTGAACTTGATGATTCTATTAAGTCTTTAGGAATGCATACTGTAGAAGTGAAATTATATGATGATATAACAGCTAATTTAAAGGTAAATGTAAAAGAGAAGTAGATTTAATAAAAGGCCCGGACCTAATATTCTGTTCGGGCTTCTTTAAATTTATTGCCTGTTCTATCTTTTTTTGTTTAGTTTTAAAATTATGCAGGAATATTGACTTTAATAGCGAATAAATTAATATAAGAGAAAAAGATTTTTTTGATACTTTTGAAAACGCTTTCAACTTACTAAATAATCAAATAAAAGGAGTGATCTTATGAAACTATCTTTTCGCTGGTATGGTGATGATGATCCTGTAACTCTGGAGAAAATCAGACAGATTCCTGGTATGGTAGGAATTGTGACAGCAATTTACGATATTCCAGCAGGAGAAGCCTGGCCATATGAAAAAATTAAAGAGTTAAATGATAAGGTTGAGGCAGCAGGACTTGAAATTACAGCTATTGAGAGTGTACCGGTACCTGAGGCAATTAAAATGGGTGTCGAGCCGCGGGACCGTTATATTGAAAACTACAAAGAAACCATTAGAAATTTAGCTAAAGCGGGAATTGAAGTAGTAACCTATAACTTTATGCCCGTCTTTGACTGGACCCGTTCAGAGCTTGACCACGAGTTGGATGACGGTTCAGAAGCCTTAATTTACAAAAAAGAAGAAGTAGATAAAATGGATCCTTTAAGTGGGGAACTTGACCTTCCCGGCTGGGATACAAGTTATACAAAAGATGAATTAAATGATCTAATGACAGCTTATCAGGAAATTGATGAGGAAGATCTCTGGGATAATTTAGAGTATTTCTTAAAGGAAATTATTCCGGTAGCAGAAGAAGAAAATATTAAAATGGCAATCCACCCCGATGATCCACCATGGTCTATTTTTGGTCTGCCGCGAGTTGTAGTTGGTAAAGAAAATCTGCGGAGACTTCTAAATCTAGTTGATTCTCCAGCAAATGGACTTGATCTCTGTTCTGGTTCACTGGGAGTTAATCCTGAGAATGATATTCCGGAGATTATCAGAGAATTTGGAGACAGAATTCATTTTGCTCATGTGAGAAATGTTAAAATCACAGGTGAAGAAAGCTTTGAAGAAGCAGCTCACTTAAGTGAAAAAGGTTCACTTGATATTTATGAAATCATGAAAGCCTATCATGATGTCGGTTTTGAGGGACCACTGCGTCCTGACCACGGCCGTATGATCTGGGGAGAAACAGGTAAACCAGGTTATGGTCTTTATGATCGTGCTCTGGGAGCGACTTATATTAATGGCCTCTGGGAAGCAATTAAGAAAAGCAGTAAATAAATTAAAATAAAGAATCCCCTTTTAATAAAATTCTAAATTTATATAAGGGGGTTCTTTTTTAAATAACTTTGCAATTGACTGGATTATTTTAAAACTAAACTTGATCAGAAAAAATGAAAGGAGCTTTAAAATGCTGAAATTAAAAAAAGAAGAACTGAAAGATAAAGCTCAGTGGGAAAAAGCGGGGATTAATCCACCGCAGTTTGATTATCAGAATTTGATTGACAGGACAAAAGAAAATCCGGAATGGGTCCACTTTGGTGCCGGTAATATCTTTAGAGCCTTTATTGCCCGACTGCAGCAGGAACTGCTCAACGAGGGAGAGGTAGAGACTGGTATTATAGCAGCCGAAGGTTTTGACTATGAGATTATAGATAAGGTGTACCAGCCGGCTGATAATTTAAGCCTGGTGGTTAAGATGTTTGCTGACGGTAAGTTGGAAAAAACTCTGCTGGCCAGTATTACAGAAGGTCTCAAAGCAGATTCTCAGTTTGAAGAAGACTGGGAGGAACTGAAAGAAGTTTTTAGAAAACCATCTCTTAAAATGGCCAGCTTTACAGTAACCGAAAAAGGTTACTCCCTGGATAATATGGAGGGTGAATTCTTTCCCTTTGTGCTGGAAGACTTTGAAGCCGGACCGGAAGGAGATTTAAATCACCTGATGGCCAAGGTAACAGCTTTAGCCTATGAACGCTATCAGGCAGGAGCCTATCCCTTTGCCTTTGCCAGTATGGATAACTGCTCCCATAATGGCCAGAAGCTTAAAGATGCAGTTTTAACTGTGGCCGAAAAATGGGTTAAAAATGACTTAGTAGAAGAAGATTTTCTGGCATATTTAAATGATGACTCTAAAGTCGGATTCCCCTGGTCAATGATCGACAAGATCACACCGGGACCGGCGCCAGATGTGAAGCAGCAGCTGGAAGAACTCGGTTTTGAAAACACAGAGATTGTTAAAACAGATAAAAGTACAGAAATAGCAGCTTTTGTTAACTCCGAAGCACCAGAATATTTAGTGATCGAAGATAGTTTTCCCAATGGTAAAATACCTCTAGATAAAGCTGGAGCAATTTATACTGATCGGAAAACAGTTAACCAGGTAGAAACCATGAAGGTCACAACCTGTCTTAATCCACTCCATACAGCAATGGCAGTTTATGGCTGTCTTTTAGGCCATACTTCAATTGCAGAAGAAATGGAAGATCAGGAAATTAGAGCTTTAGTAGAACAGATTGGTTACAAAGAAGGTTTGCCGGTTGTTGTAGATCCGGGAGTACTTGATCCAGAAGAGTTTATCGATGAGGTAGTAAAAGAAAGACTGGTTAACCCCTATATTCCAGATACACCTCAGAGAATAGCCAAAGATACCTCCCAGAAGGTTGCAATTCGCTTTGGCGAAACAATTAAGTCCTACCGTGAGGCTGATCATTTAGATCCAGCTGATTTAGTTGTTGTACCCCTGGCTATTGCAGGCTGGCTCAGATATCTGCTGGCAGTGGATGATCAGGGTCAAAAGATGCCCTTAAGTTCAGATCCAATGCTGGATGAGCTAACACCACAGCTGGAGGAAATAGAGTTTGGTAATCCTGATTCTGTAGGAGATAAGCTGCATTCTATTTTAAGTAACGAAAAGCTGATGGGTCTTAATCTTTACGAAGTTGGACTGGGAGAAAAGATAGAAGGCTACTTTAAGGAAATGATAGCAGAAAAAGGAGCAGTTAGAGCCACCTTAAATAAATATCTGCTCTAAGCTAAATTGAACTTTTAAAAAGCCTGGTCTTTTTCCGATCAGGCTTTTTCCATTTTATTAAGAAAGTAATTTAAATTAATTATGCTCTCTACTTCATCTTAACGCAGATATATGGTATATTAACTTTGTAGTCTACCAAAAAAGCATTAACTTAGAGGTGAAAAGATGGAACAAAATATTTTGGAAATCAAAAATTTAAAGTTTGAAGAGCAGCCTAAAAATACATATTTTAATTTAAAAGTACAGAAAAATAGTATTCATTCTATTTTGTTTAAAAATGATAAACTTAAAAAGCAGCTGCTTGATTTTTTAATCGGAGAAAAGGTTGAGGTGGAGGCAGAGTTGAACTATCAAGGAACACTTCTTAAACCTTCAGTTATTAAAAATCTTTACCAGGATCAAATATTTTTAATTAATCAATACTCAGCAGTTAATCCAGACAAAGATCCACTGGGGATTTTTAAGTTCAATAAAAAAGGAGAGGGAGAAAATAAATCGACAGTTTTCCCTGAGATGACTATAGCTGAAAATATATTTTTTGGCAGAGAACCACTAAAAAAATTTCTGTTTTTTAAGTCAATAGATAATCAAAAAATGATCGAGAAAACGGCAGAACTGCTGGAGCTGCTGGAAGTAGAGTTGTATCCAGATCAGAAAATGTTGGAATTGAGCCCTTTAGAAAAACAGCTGGTAGAGCTGTTGAAAACTCTATCCTGTGGAGCAGAAATTATTTTAATTGATCAGGCTGTAATTGAGCTGTCTGAGTCAGAAAAGCAGATATTTTTTGATTTTATGCAGCAGTTAAAGCAGAAAGGGATTACAATTATCTATTTTACCAAAGAAATAGAAGAAGTCTTTGCAGTTTCAGATTTTGTTAGCGTTTTAAAAGAAGAACAAAATAAGGGAACAAGAAAAGTTTCAGAATTAGAGTATAATGAGCTGGCTTTACTTTTGATGGGAAAATAATGAATTTTAAAGCTTAAAAAAGACAGCAAATTTTATAATTTATTAAAAGTTGAATTTTAAGAAGAAAAAGGAGTTTATTTAATGGCAGATCTGTATCCGGTTTTAGAACAATTATTATTGATGGGAGTTTTAATAGCTCTGGGATATTATTTAAATCAATCAGGGAAAATTGAGCAGGCAGCAGAAAAAGGAATAGCTGAGCTGACAATAGATATCGCTTTTCCTGCCTTGATTTTTACGAATATCGTCAAAGATTTTGATTTAAGCATGTTTAGACAGTATTTAATAGTACCATTTTCGGCTTTAATTATTACACTTCTTTCTATTATGATAGTGATTATAGTCACCCGCAGTTTAAACTACTCCAGAAGAGAGCAGGAGGAGTTTGCTTTTGTTACTGTTTTCAGTAATAATATTTTTGTGGGGGCTCCAATCTGCCTGGCTTTATTTGGAGCGCAGGGTTTGATTTTAGCTATTTTATATGATTTTGGAATGCAGTTAATTTTATGGACAGTCGGTATCTGGCTTTTAAAGGACAGCGGTCAGAATGCAGACAGTCATTTTCTGGCTAATATATTTTCACCTCCAGTTGTAGGGCTTTTGCTTGGATTAGTTGTTGTTTTCAGCGGAGTTTCTATGCCAGCGGCAGTTATTAATATTACTGACAGCATTGGAGCAATTACTATTCCTCTGGCCATGATTTTCATTGGCTTACAGCTTGCCAAAAGCACCTTTGCTGAGGTTATGGGTAATAAAAAAGTTTATTTGCTTACTTCACTGAGGCTTCTGCTTTTTCCAGCCTTAGTTTATTTCGGACTGGGTTTATTTCCAATTCAACCCTTATTACGCAGTGTAATGACAATTCTGGCAGCAATGCCTGTTTTTGCGAGTTCTTCAGTAATTATGGAAAAGTACGGTCATCAAAGTGATTTTGCCTCGGCTGCAATCTTTGCCACAATAGTTTTTATGGGAGCAACACTACCGATCTTTATCTGGCTGGTTGTTTAACTGGTTGGGTTAGTGATTTAGAAATAATAGCTGGTCTTTCAAAATAGCCTGGATAATTAATTTTGTAAAAAAATTAAAATTTAAGTAAAAGAGGTGATAACAGTGGTTTCAATTAATGATGTAGCAGATAGAGCAAATGTATCAATTTCTACAGTATCCAGAGTCATTAATCAAAATGCAAATGTTTCACGTGAAAAGGAAAAAGCAGTTTTAAAAGCAGTGGATGAACTTGATTACATTCCTAATGGCCTGGCTCAGGGACTGGTCACTAAAAAAAGCAAGTCGATCGGAGTTTTAATTGCAGATATTGGTAATTTATATTATTCCTACCTGGTCAAAAGTATTGAAAAAGAACTGAGAGCTGCCGGCTATTATGCTGTAATTGGCAATACAGAATGGGATGGAAAAAGAGAAAAAGAATATATCAGACATTTAATTCAGAGACAGGTTGATGGTTTTATTTTAGCTTCCACTTCTTTAAGTTCTGAGTATATTGAGCAGCTGGCCGAGAAGGAAATTCCCCTGGTAGTTTTAGATCGCGAGATTAATTCGGATAAAATTGATAAAATTAGAATTAATGATTATAAGGGGGGGTATCAGGCTGCCGAGCATTTAATTGAATCTGGCTATCAATATTTTATTCATTTGAAGGGGGCAGGGTTTACTGCAACGGCAGCAGATAGATCCCGTGGTTTTAAGGATTGTATGCAAAAATATTCGGTTGATAAAGAAAATTATAAGCTGCTTTCTTCCTCATTTGTGGAAGAAGAAGCGGCTCAAGATATGTCAGATTTTTTGGAGGGGAATAATTTTAAGTCTAAGCGCCTGGGTATTTTTGCGGCCAATGATGCAGCAGCTTTTGGGGTTTTAAAAGAACTAAAAAGAAGAGGGATTAATGTGCCCCGGGAAGCCGGTGTGATTGGTTTTGACAATGTAAACTTTGCCGAATATTCGAGTCCGGCCCTGACTACTATCGGCAGACCGATTGCTGATATTGGAAAAATCTCAGCTCAAATATTATTAAAAAGACTTAACAAATCAGAAGACGAAAAAATCAAGCATAAAAACATGACACTTGATGTGCAGCTGATTAAAAGAGAAAGCACCGCCAAAATAAAATAATAATTTAAAAAGCTCTCTGTAAATTTACCGGCAGAGAGCTTTTCTGGAGAGAACATTTATCGACTAAGCAAATATAATTTTAGCTTACAACCCCATTGCCTTTAAATTCTGCAGACTAATGGCCAGACTTTCGAAAGGATCACGCTGGCAGACATCCTGTTCTACACAGGCCCATTCAACCTGATTATCACTGCAGGCCTTTATAATTCTTGGCCAGTTCAGATTACCTTCTCCAACCTCAGCCATCTGTGGATCCCAGCCGTCAACAGTCATATCTTTAAAGTGAACTACATCCATTCTATTTTTAACCTTTTTAATCCACTCTGCCGGATCAGCTCCACCCGCCTGAATCCAGTAGGTGTCAATTTCAAAATCAAAAAAATCAGGGTCGCTTTCTTCCAGTAAAATATCCATTCCAGTTTTGTCTCCGTAGTTAGCAAACTCAACATTATGATTGTGATAAATAAACTGCAGCTCATTTTCTTTTAATTTTTTTGCCACTGGAGCGATCTCCTGTAAAAATTCACGAATGCCATCTGCACTGCTGCGATATTCTTCCGGCATAATACCGAGTCCTACCTGTTTGCAGTTCCAGAGTTTATGTTCCTTAATTACATTATCAAGATCATTTTTTAAACGGTCAAAACTGATGTGGGTGGCACAAATCTCCAGTCCGATCTCGTCAACTAACTCTTTTAATTTTACTGCTTCAATTGGACCAAAACCTGAAACCTGAACCGCATCATAACCAATTTTTTTAACCTTTTTCAATGTTTTTTCAATCTCTGCTGGAGTCTGAGTAAAATCTCGGACTGTATATAATTGGGCCGCTATTTTCATGCTGAATCATCTCCTGTTAGATAATATTTGCTTCTGTTTTTTGAAGAAGTGTTAATTGCCTTGATTAATTCCAGAGTTTTAATTCCTTCTTGAGCATTGATGGTATTAGATTGAGTATCGTTCCAGATATCCTGATAAAAGCCATCGATTAAACGCTGGTGACCATAGCCCCAGTAGGCTTTATAATCAGTATCACTATTTTCTTTGAAATTATCAATTTGGCCGTCTTTTTTAATCAGCAGCTGATCTTCAAATAATCTCATACTGCCTTTTTCACAGTCAATTTCAATCTCGATCGGACTGTTGCTGCTGAAAGCATTGGTGGCATAAAAGATGCCGTTAAAATCAGCTTCGAAAAAAAGAGTAGCATCTGCTGTATCTTCAACCTCGATTACGTCATCTAAAACTCTGGTATCAACATTTCCTCTCGCTGCTTTTACCGGACCTCCAAACCACTGAATCAGATCCAGAGTGTGGATAGCCTGGTTAATCAGGACACCACCACCCTCAGTTTTGTAAAATCCCTTCCATTCATCATTAAGATAATAGTCTCTGTCGCGATGCCAGGTTACCAGACCTTTGATTCCCGTAATTTTTCCCAGAGTCTCAGCCTCCAGTATTTTTTTGGCCCGCTGATTATTTTCGTTAAATCTATTTTGAAAGGCTACTCCCAGATGAGCTCTGCTCTTTTCAGCTGCCTGGATTAATTTTCTGCCCTCTGCATAATTTAAAGCAAGAGGTTTTTCCACCAGGACATTAATCTCAGATTCAAGAAATTTGATGGCCATTGGGCTGTGCAGGAAATGAGGAGTACAGATATGGACAACATCAAGCTCTTTATCCAGGAGTTTACTGTAATCTGTCAAATACTCACAGTTATATTTTTCAGCTGCTTTTTGAGCTCTATTTTCTTTAATGTCAATCATGTGTTTTAGTTCAACATTTTCTTTGCTGGCTAAAATATCAGCGTGTACGGGATAAATATTGCCGCAGCCAATAATGGCTGCCTTTAACTTTTTCATTTTTAAATTCACCTTCTTGGGTTTGAAAATTTGGCTGACCAGTAATTATCTGTTTCCAATTCGATTTATTTTCAGCTCGGAATTTTAAATTAAAAAGTACCTTCAACATCCATTGTGCTTGTTTGAGAACTTTCCTTAACAAAAGTAGAATTCTTAATTTTTTCATCTAACTTTGCTTTGAATAAATTTTCATCCAGAGGCAGTTCCACCCAGTCATCTGTCCAGGCAGAAAGGTGCATCGCATTAGAAATAGTTAAGCCCTTGATTCCTTCTTTTCCCGGAGCAATTAACTCGGCTCCATTTAAAATTGCATCAAGCCAGTTATTTAAAATTCCGAGGTGCTCAGGGTTTTTATCAGCCACAGGTATTTTGCATTCCCAGCATTCCGGGCTGCCAAATCCTCCCTCAAAATTTTTGTTAAATTCTCTTTCGGGAGTTCTCAGTCTTCTGAAAGTTATTTTATTATCCTCTAAAATTAATTTACCTTTATTACCAGTAATTTCGAGCCGGTTGGTCTCGGGAGCAATACCAGTGGAAGTAACAAAAACTCCGGTGGCCCCATTTTCGTATTCTACATAGGCTGTCACATCATCTTCGACCTCAATATTGTGGTATTTACCATTTTCGGCAAAAGCTCTAACTTTAACCGGCATCCCACAGGTCCACTGCCAGATATCAAGCTGATGGGGATCCTGATTTAGTAAAACTCCACCACCTTCTCCTTCCCAGGTGGCCCGCCAGCCGCCGTTATTATAATAGCTTTGAGAGCGGTACCAGTCAATAATCCAGTTGGTTCTTTTAATCTCACCCAGTTCTCCGGAGTCAATTAAATCTTTTAGTTTTTGATAGATGGCCCGGGTGCGCTGATTGTACATAATCGCAAAAACTTTATCTGACTCTGCTGCAGCCTCATTCATTTCGCGGACCGCTTTAGTGTAGACTCCAGCTGGCTTTTCAATTAAAACATGGAGATTTCTTTTAAACCCCTCTACTGCCAGAGGAGGATGATCATAATGAGGTGTGGCAATAATAACTGCCTCAATTTCTGCCTCAGCATAAAATTCTGCAGGGGTAGAATAGCAAGCTATTTCTTCTCCCAGATCCGTTTTAGCCCACTGCAGGCGCTGTTCATCCAGATCACAGACAGCTGTCAATTTAGCCCCTTTAACCTTTCCCTGATAAATATTCCGGGCATGACTGCTGCCCATATTTCCAATTCCAATAATTCCGACTTTAACTTCAGCCATTATTAGCCTCCTTGATTTCAGCTTTTACTGTTTCCATTAATTTCATAAAACGCTTACCATATTCTAAATAAGTATTATATTTTGCCTCTGCTTCGGAGTCTGCCTGATCATTATGATAGACAGCTCCCATATGTGGTTCTATAGAAAACCCACCATTATAGCCGTCCTGCAATAGATCCTTAACTATTTTTTTAACCTGCCCCTGACCTTCTCCGGGGAAGCAGTATTCCATTTCCGGGAAAATGCCTCCGGTTTCTTTTAAGTAAGTCCCATCTTTGATGTGGATATAGGCGATTCTATCTTTAAGAGTTTGATAGGCTTTCCAGCTGCTCTGCTTTTGATAAGGTTCTTCTCCCATCCGGTTATCAGCCATCAGTGGATTTCCTGTATCAAAGACTATTTTAAAATTGGGAGACTTAATCTCCTCCAGCAGCAGTTCCATGTGCTCATAGGACTGCGAAAAATAATTCATACAGTTTTCATGAACATAGGTAATTCCTGTTTGCTCACACATTTCCACCAACTTTTTCAGGTTAGTCAGAATTTTTTCTTCCAGCTCAGGATTTCTCGGAGAAAGATCCCGGGGGATACCAAAACTCATACCTCTAATCATTTTTGTGCCGAGCTTCTGCATGCGGGGAATGGCCCTTTTTAACTCTTCCAGACTCTGAGTATAGGATTCCTCCTGGCGGGGATCTTTGCCCCAGTTGGCAACTGCACTGCCAAAACAATTTATTTTAATTCCGCTGGCTTTTAATTTTTCGTAAACTTCCTCAAATTTTTCTTCACTAATGTCAGTCAGATTTTTTCCGTCAATATTGCGAGCTTCAATATACTGCCAGCCCAGTTCTTTAGTTACCTCAATCTGTTTCTCAATAGAATCAGCTGCTTCATCTGCAAAACCTGTATAATACAAATTAATCCCTCCTGATTGGATAGTTATCTCATTATTACAATCATATTATAATATAGTTATTAGTAAATATCTTTAATTATCTTGCTTTATATATTGCAAATCTTGTTATATAATTTAGCTAGATGACAAAATTGATAATTTAAAAAGCTAGATTGAGGTGGGAGGTTTTTAGTATGGAGGAGTTTTGTTCTTCCTTTGCGAGCGAAAGTTTTAATTTTTTTCATAAAAAAACTGATATAGAAAAGTCAGAAGAAGAGTTTGGCTTCCATATTCATGATTTATATGAAATTTATTATTTTATAAGTGGTGATGTAACCTATCAGATAGAAGGACATGGTTATCAGATTGGAGCAGGTGATTTATTATTGATCAATAATCAGGAGCTTCACAAACCAGTCTTTAATTCTAACAGAGCTTATGAGAGGATGGCTTTCCATTTCAGCCCCTGGTATTTTAGAGAATACAGCAGTGAAAATTATAATCTGCTCTCCTGTTTTGAGGAGCGAAAAAGCGGACACTATAATAGAATTGCGGGAGCTAAAATTAAAGAACATAAGATTGATCAAATAATTTCTGCTTTAAATGATTATCGGGGTAGAGCAGAAAAAGGGAAAAAAATTATGCTCGAAACTCTTTTTGTGCAGATGCTGTATTTGCTTAACCAGGCTTTTGAAAAGGACACTAATTATCATCAGGATTCTATAATCTATAATCAAAAAGTTACTAAAATTATAAGGTATATTAATAATAATCTAGGAAAAAATTTTTCTCTGGACTTGCTGGCCCAAAAGTTCTACCTAGATAAATATTATCTCTCCCATCTCTTTAAAGAAAATACAGGTTTTTCTGTGATGCAGTATATTAATTATAAAAAAATCATGAAGGCCAGAGAACTTCTTTCCCGGAACTACAGCTGTGGAGAGGTTTCCGACTGCCTCAGTTTTGGTGACTATTCTAATTTTTATAAAACTTTCAAAAAAGAAATGGGGATTGCTCCTTCTAAATATCAAAAAGAAAACAGCTTATAAAAACAGAGAAAACCAGTAAATTTTAATTTTAAAACTTTAAAAAAGGACTTTTTCAACAAATCGCGAAATATAATTATACGAGGAGGTTGATATTATGAAAAAAATTCTGGTAGCTGTTGATGGTTCTCAAAGTGCTCAAAAAGCCGCCCAAAAAGCTGCAGAACTTGCTGAAGAAATAAAGGCAGAAGTAACATTGATCCATGTTTATACAGAGTCCGCCGAAATTCCAGTTAACCAGTTTAACGAAGTAGCCTCTTATCTCTCTGCTGAAACCTTAGAAAATATAATGGATCAGCAGGAAGATACAATTAAAGAAAAACGGCAGAGAATTCTTGATGATGATGCTGAGTTTTTTGAAGAAAAAGGTATCAACCCTGATAAAGTGCTGCTTCACGGTGATCCGGCTGACACAGTCTGTGATTATGCAGAAGAAAATGATTTTGAATTGATTGTGGTAGCTGATAAGGGTCACGGTAAGGTAGAAAGATTTCTGCTTGGAAGTATCAGTGATAAAATTGTCAGGCATGCTAAAACTTCAGTGATGGTTGTTAAGTAATTTATCAAAAATAAGATTAAATATTAGACTCCCCTTTAGATAAACGGATTTATTGTTTTAAAATCTGTTTATTGAAGGGGAGTTTTAAATATTATAAAGACCGGCAGCTATTAATTCAATCATAATAAAGAAGTTTGTTGTAAAAAGCTTATTTGAAAATCATAGTTGAAAAGAATATAATTAAGATTAATCAAGCCAGTACCGCCTTAAATTTTTAGTTTTTTATTAATTGGAAGCATAAGGAGTTGTAGGTATGACTAAACCGGAGTCGACAAATAATCAAAAAGAGAATAAGCAGGAAGAGGTAGAGGAGAAAAATGATTTATCTTCTGGAGAAAAAATAACATATTACAATAATAGTTATATTGAAAGAGTAAGAACTGATGTTTCTGACTCTAAACGAAGTAGATTATATATCAAGGCAATCATTTTTGCAATTGGAGGCAATCTTTTATTAGCAGTCATTAAAGGCATACTGGCCTGGATTTCAGGTAGTAGTGCTGTTTTCTCCGATGCAGCAAACTCGTTATCTGATGCACTCTACAGTATAATTATGGGGATCGGCCTCTATGTATCTCAGCGCCCGGCCGATGAATCACATCCTCAGGGCCACAGTCAGTTTGAACCCCTGGTCAGCCTTTTTATTGCAGCTGCCATGGCTTCTGCAGGAATTGCTGCAGTCTGGCAGAGCATTCAAAGCCTTCTGGGGCAGGCAGAACCTATAGCTCTGGGATGGACATCTTTTGTAATGTTGATTGCTATAGTTGTAAAATATATAATGTATTATCTGGTTTCCGGGATTGGAGAGAAAGTATATAGTCCGGCCATTCAGGCCAGTGCCCGGGATAATCTGGTTGATATTATTAGTACCACTCTTGCTCTGATAGGTGTCTGGGGATCTCATTTTATCCATCCTTATTTAGATCCGATTGCTGGTCTCATTGTAGCCCTCTGGATTTTCAAGGCAACCTGGGAAATCACCTGGGAAAATGTGGGTTATCTAATCGGTAGAGGAGCTGATCTGGAATTAACTGAAAAAATAGCTGAGGCTGCTTTTTCAGTATCCGAGGTTGCAGATGTTCACCGGATTGTGGCTGAATATGTAGGCCCTCAATTAAGGGTCGACATGCATATCAATGTCGATGGAGATATTCCTTTGAGTAAAGCCCATAAAATTGGAGAAGATGTAAGGAATGCAGTTGAAGAGCTGGAAGAAGTAGATTTAGTGTATGTACACATTGAGCCAATCGGTCATCAAGGGAAATAGAGTGAACTCTGCAGATTATAAACCTGATTTATTAAAAGGAGTTTAGAATTTAAATATAGAATTCCAACAATATTGAGAGGGACAGGATCCCTCAAATGGAGGTAATTATAAATGAAAAAAGTAAAATGGGGAATTATTGGCTGTGGAGATGTAACCGAAAAGAAAAGTGGACCGGCACTCCAGAAAATTAAAGATTCGGAGCTGGTAGCAGTGATGCGGCGGACGGGAGAGCTGGCAAAAGATTATGCAGAGCGCCACAATGTGCCTCGCTGGTATGATAAGGCAGAAGAATTGATCAATGATCCGGAAGTAAATGCAGTTTATATTGCAACACCACCTTCTACCCATAAAAAATATACTGTATTGGCTGCTAAAGCCGGACTGCCTGTCTATGTAGAAAAGCCAATGGCTCGAAATTACAAAGAAGCCCAGAAGATGATTAAAGTCTGTCAGAAAAGTGAGGTTCAGCTCCATGTAGCCTATTATCGCAGGGCTATGCCCAGATTTTTAAAGATTAAGGAATTACTTGATTCTGGAGCTATTGGAGAGATCAGGAATGTCAATATCAGGGTGGCCCAGCCGGTTGAGGATATAGAAAAAGATGAAGCCAATCTTCCCTGGAGAGTTTTACCTGAAATTGCAGGTGGGGGTAAATTTTTAGATCTTGCTGCTCACACCCTGGACTTATTCGACTATTATTTTGGACCAATTGAATCAGCTTCTGGTTTTGCAATTAATCAGGGAGGCTATTACCCTGCCGAAGATAATGTAGTTATGAGTTTTAGATTTGAAAATGAGATTCAGGGAACTGGCAGCTGGACTTTTAATGGTTATCATGATCTCGATCAGAATGAGATTATAGGCAGCAGGGGCCGTCTCTTATTTTCATCATTTGACGAGGAACCGATAATTTTAGAAAATGAAGCAGGGAGAGAAGAAATAGAATTTGCCTACCCAGAACATGTGCAGCAGCCCCTTCTGGAAAAGGTAGTCGCCAGTTTGCTTGGACGAGGGGATTCTCCTTCTACCGGTAAAACTGCTGCCAGAACAACAGAGATAATGGATCAAGTTATTGCTTCTTATTATAATAATTAACTACTTATGAGCGGCTGCCGTTGGGCAGTCGCTTTTTTTAAAAAAATATTGACCTCCTTATTATATATTTGCTATAATTTACAAATAATGGTATAATATTTATATTGTCATTGAACTTGATCTTTAAGTTGTGGTAAAATATAAATGAAGAGACGGAGGAAAAGTATTGAAGGTTATTAAAAATCCACATGATTCTCTTTTCAAAAGAACTCTTGGAGATAAAGAGGTAGCAATAGATTTTCTAGAAAACTATCTGCCAGATAATATTTTAGAAGAAATAGATTTAACAGAAATTAAGATAGCCAAAGATAGTTTTATTGACGAGGAATTAGAAGAAAGTTTTTCTGATATTTTATATAATGTAAGTATAGAAGGTAAAAATGGTTTTATTTATCTATTATTTGAACACAAAAGCTATTTTGATAAGATGACTCCAGTCCAGATGCTGGGATATATTACAGATATCTGGGAGCTTTATAATAATCAGACTAAAAACAAGAAATTGCCACCTATTATACCTATCTTAATTTATCATGGAGAAAGAAAATGGAATTACGGCAGTAGATTATCGGAATTAATTGAAGACACTACCAAAGCTATTTCAGATTATTTACCTGATCATAAGTACTTACTTTATGATTTCTCCAATTATTCTGATGCAGAAATAAAGGGACAGATTAAGTTAAGGTTGTTTTTGAAGTTGATATCTCATATATTCGATGATAATTTTGATGATGGACTCCGGGAAGTTCTGCCGTTATTAATTGAATTAAGAGAAAAAACAACCGGACTTGAATATATTGAAACTGTTGTGAAGTATATTTTAAATATTGGAGAAGAAATCTCTTTAAATGAGTTGGATCAAAAAGCCAAAAATATTTCAGCTGAAGGGAGTGCTGTAATTATGACTATAGCAGAAAAAATTTATCATGATGGAAAAGAAGAAGGACGAGAAGAAGGTAAAATCGAAAATATGAAAGAAATGATTGAGTTTGCACTTGAGTTAAAATTTGGATTGAACAGCAAGGATGTTGTAGAGGATATAAAAAAGATAAATGATTACGATAAATTAAAAGAGATTAAGCAGGCCATAAGAAAACATGATTCACTAGAAGATTTCACTGCCAGTTTAAATTTTTAATTTAAGTGATTCAGAAAATTCTTCTAATTTATAAAAGAAACTGTGAGCTAAAAAAATAATTAACTACTTATGAGCGGCTGCCGTTGGGCAGTCGCTTTTTTTGTTATATAGGAAATTATGCTTTTGCAGGAATGTGGATAACTTTGTAGAAGGATAAAAATATTATGAGCCCAAAACAAAGAAGAAATCATATTAAAG
>NZ_QLME01000027.1 GCF_003259895.1 Halanaerobium saccharolyticum
GAATATTTTGATTCTGATAACGATAAATAATAGATCAATTTGAAATACTAAGAATCAGGAAGAATAGGACCGGACAAATGTCCTAAATGTAAATATTGAACTTGAATTCGGCAAGTAAAAAGTTAAAGTAGTTCTTTTTAGATTTTTGCCGTTAAAAAATCATTTCAATCTATTAAAATCAAATATTTAGTCTTAATTTAAATAACCAGTTAAATAAATTGTCCAGCTTCCAGATTTTAGACGCACTTAACTAAACTATGGTTTTCATAGTTTAAAAATTAGTCTAAACTGTACTGGTGGTTTTAATTTAGCACCACCTTCTTTCTAAAATCTGTTAATGCTTTTCTAAGATGTATAATTGTTTTTTCCAGCAGTTTATTTGGGGCAAAGCGGATGTGTTTGTACCAGCCGCTGCCGCAGATATTACCTGCTATTTTGTAAAAGATCCTTCTTAGAGTTGTTATCTCATGATGATGCATATTTTCAGGTAAGAAAGTTCTTTTAAACCAATTATTAAGGTTAAAAGCAATCATTTTAATCAGCAAATACAGCTCATTACATTTGCGATTAATCTGAGTGTTCTGGTCAAAAGCAAAGCCTTCTTTCAGCTCGTCAATCTTGTTTTCAATATTGCAGCGTTGGTTGTAGTCATTGAATATTTCTTCAGCTGTTAGATAGTCTACATTAGTGACGATAGCCTGATACTCATAGGTAAATTCTTCAAAGAGCATCTGTCCATTTTTGTTATATTTGGGAAGAGACTTTTTGATTAAGACAAATCTGCGTTCTCTATCCCAGCTTTTTAGTGGTACTCTAATTTCAGTAACACTAAAAGTGTTATCGATTTTGACCCAGGGATACTGATCTGGATTTTCATTGACATAATCAATAATCTTTTTGATACCATTTTGCATTTTAGCTTTAATGACATATTCGATACCGTTATCTTCACAATATCTGAAGTTTTTCTGATCAAAGAAACCTCTATCTGCTCTGATTCTTTTTAGATACCAGCTTTCAGGTAGAGTCTCAATACAGGATAAGGAATTCATGGTTGCTGTGATGAGTACCTTCTTCCAGTGTCAGGTTAAGTAGTTTATCAGTTTTAGATATGATACCCACTTTTTCTTTAAAGGATGGTCTGCCTTTATATCTTGGATTATATCCATTTGCAGAACCTTCCTGATTACCAAAAACGGTACAGACTGTATCGTCAAAGTCGAGTATCACTTCTTTAGCAGGCTGTGTTTTAGCAATTGTTTCGAGAAGATTTTTATTAAGTTCTCTCAGTTCATTTACACTTTCTTCAGGCATAGCTTTCAGAAGATCACGACATACTTTTTCACTGGGAACATTAAAATCTTTAATCTTTAGATATCCTGCATCTTCTCTAAGATTTTCATAATGAGAAAAGCGGGAATACCCCAGAATAGATGCATCAACCATAAAATCCAAGATATCATTGGGTTGATAAGTTGCATTAGGTGCTTTTTGATAGCTAATATTATCCGAAATTAAAGATTTAAAATCTATACTGGATTTAGCAGCTTCCAGGTAAGAAAAAGCTGGACAACTAGACACTGTCTCACTATCAAATTTAGCTGGAATATTTAATTTGTTAAAACTATTTATTTTAGTGTTGTTTTGTGGTAAACTCATATCAGAATCTCCTTTTTGGTTTTGGTATGGTTTTTGTGTTAAAAACATTTTACCACAAACCTTAAGGAGATTCTATTTTTTTATTCAAAAAAATTTGAACTAGATTTACTGTTTAAAGACTATCATAACTGGATTCGGTATTTTTACTTGCCGAATTCAAGTTGAATTAAAGGGACTTTTTAACTCGAAAATTTTTACTCTTTATTACTGTTCTTTTACTCATTTACTGGTAAAAATCATGTCCTGGTTACTGAAATATTTCTTGGCTCATAACAGCAATAACTCTTTTTTCGTACCATATTTTGTTCTGGTACTATCTTTCTGCCTAAATTCCCCCGGATCCCAGAAATTATAAGCAGTATATACTTCATTAACCTTGAAAAAACAACAAAATACTAATAAAAGTAATATAGTAGAATCAATGCCAATATATTTTCTAAACACTTTTTATCCCTATTTTCAATTACAAACTACACAAATTATTTAAAATAAAATGTAAGGCTGGATCTACTGGCAACTACAGCTGCTGTAAAAACAAATACAAGAAAATTTTAATTATAGATGAAAACCCTATTCCAATAAAATAATTAGAAATAGGGTTTTTGATTTGAACATTTTTAAATTTTACCACCAGGCTTCAAATTGAACACCATAAACGGTTCCACTATCCTCATCAAATTCATCTGCAAAAACAGAATCAGTTTTTGCATCATCTTTGTACTCATCACCAAAAGCATGAGTTACAAAAATTCTTATCTCAGGACGGCTCCAGAAATTACTTTCTAATTTAATTGTAGGAGCAATAGTTAACTTAGTTACCTTATAATCTCCTTGGTCATCAATATCAGTATAATCATAACCAATATCATATTGCATTGCAAAATTATCAGTTAAGTAATTTACAAAACGGGCACCAGCAGTAATATTAGTTTTATCATTTTTACCGTCATAATCTTGATCTAATTGATAGACAAATTGCGGCATAACATCCCAATTTTTATTAATCGAAGTTAAACCATAAGTTAATAATCTGACAGAGCTTTGTTCTTCATTTTTATCTAAACCATATGAAGAACCTACATTAGATCCTAAATCATCTCCATACTGCAGAGCTGCTGTCATGTTTCCATTTGTAAAACCATAAAAGTCAGAACGGTTATAAACAGCTGCGGCTTGAATACCAGTTCTATCCTTTGTATTCACTTCGTTTTCATCTCCATTTGACCAAGAAGGAGTTAATTCAAATTCCCAATAACCACCTAAACCTTCAATATCTTTTAGTCTTATATCGATATTTTGTTGTGACTTTTCCCCAACGTTTTCAAATACAGTACCTTCAGACTCTCCAATAAAAGCTAAATCCATAGAAAAATCACTAAATTTAATTCCCTTAACTCCAGCACCATATCCACTCATATCTCGCCAGTAAAAATCTGTAATATGAATGTCGTTTCTACCGTAGAAACGACCACCAGCCCAAAAATTAGCTTCAGGTGCAAAATCAAAACCTCCACCTTCTATAAAAGCTTCTCTAACTGCGATTCCATCTTCCCATATACCATAAGTTCCATTTAAATCATTAGAATGGGCAAAAGTAAATTGACCTTTCATCCAAGCCCCAGAATTAGTAGTCATCTTATTAGAAACTGTTTGTTCAAAATAAGTATCCATTTCATTTCCCAGTCTAAAATCGCTAGGAAGTCTCTGATCTGTCGAACCTCCATTGGCATTCATCACATAACCAGAACGGGCATATCCGTGCCACTCAAAACCTTCCCAACGACTTTGCTTTTCCTCAACAGTATCTAATCTTGTATTCTGCTTTGCATCACTTTCTTTTAAAACAGAAATATCAGAACCAATTACTTCGAGTTCACTTTCAAATTCAGCTGTCAGAGACTTAATAATATTTTTTACTTCTTCAGCCTCAGCATCACTTATGTTATTATCATCAGAATTTCTCTTATTTAATATTTCCTTAACTATAACTGTAACATCTTCCGCTTCACCTTCACTTAAATTTTGATTATTCTTATCTATTTCATCAGTAATCTCTTTTAAAACTCTATTCACTATTACAGCCATTTCATAACGATTCATAGAATTTCCGCCCTTAAATTGACCATCAGAATATCCCTCAATAATTCCACTGGCAATCAAATTGTTAATAGCATCATATGCCCAGTGATCAGAAGGCACATCAGAAAGAGTTGAAGCACTTATTGATAAAGAAAATGTCAAAAACATTAGAACAGCTAAAATTGTTATAGTTTTTTTCATAAAATATTTAACCCCTTTCAAATTTTTGAATTTTTTATAACCAATTTGTCTATATTACATCACCCTTTAATAGTTATCACCTCCTTTTTTATTTTTGTTTGCACAATCGTTTGCACAAATTTTAAAAAAATAATTATTATTTAATATGATCTCAACACAAAAAGCATATAATATTTTCCAATTCATATAAATATAAATAATAAGTAAAGTCTTTTAGAACAATAATAAAAGCTATTAAAAGTCCTATAATCGCTGATATAACAGGATTATATGTATAATTAGTATAACAAATAATACTAATTGGGGTGCTTTTGTGTTTTCTAAAAATGAATTTCAACAACTGTCTTTTAATGATTCTGTCTTAGATATGCCAGAATATCTTAAGAAAATATTTGAAGATAGCTAGACTTATCCTTTTCAGCAGGTGATATTCCCTTCAATTGACGAGGATAGATTTGAAGTACTGTATTCTGATAAACTATCCAGACCTAATTCTCCAGTTAATGTAATCATTGGAGCTTTAATTCTAAAAGAAATCTTTGGTTTTTCTGATGCAGAGCTTTTAGCTTCTATCTACTTTTATGATAGATTTCAGTATGCTCTTTGTCTGACCAGTGAAGAAAAACCTCCAGTTTCAATTAATATTTTTCCGAATTTCAGAAAAAGAGTTTATGCTTATGAAAAAGAAACTGCTTGAGATTTAATTAAAGAAGAAGTAAAATCACTTTCTGAACTTATCGCTCAAACTTTAAAGATTGATAACGAAAAAGTTAGAGTTGATTCCTTTATGGTTGCTTCTTCCTGCAAAAATCTGTCAAAAATAGAACTGGTATATACTGTTAATACTAATTTAATCAAAAAGCTCAATCAACTAGATAAAGCTGCAATACCTGAAAGCAGTCTTAGCTATTTAGATAAAGATCATAAAAATGAGATCATCTACAAAACCAGAGATAAAGAAAGTGAATCAAAACTTGATTTTCTCTTAAAACAATCACAGATGCTCTACAGAACAGCTTTAGAAAGTGCTTCTAAAATATCAGAAACTGAAGAATTTAAATTTCTAAAAAGAATGCTCGGAGAGACTGATCATGATAATTTTGATGACCTTGATCCAGATAATATTGAAGCTAAAGATGCAAGAAAATTGGATTCAGATATTCTTCAAAACCCCAGTGATCCTGATGCAACATATCGTTTTAAGTATAATAGTAATGTTGTATACTGCTAATGTTGTTGAAGTATTTGATGCTGAAAAAGATGTCTGGACTGCTTGTAAATTATATTTATTGCTGACATCAATGCTTAAACTACCGAGAGAAGATACAGATTCAAGCTGACCATAGAGTAAAATTTGAAATAACTTTTTAGTTGTAAGTTTTTTGGTATATTTATCCAGTTCAAGTTCAGTAACAATTTTTGAAAATAAATTAAAATTTATAAAACAAGTAGTTGATTAAATGTGATTTCTGTGATATTTTGTCCATAGTATTTGCTCCTTATTTATTGGGATTTGGACAAAGGCTATCCTAATCCCAATTATAGGAGTTTTTCTATTTTAAGCAAGTATTTTCGCTAAAAATAAAACTTGACTTTTCTTAAATATTTTTATGCAATGCTAGTGCTGTATAATAATTAAAAATCATCCTTTTACTCCACCCAGGGTTAAACCTCCCACTAAGAAACGAGAAAGTAAGAGAAAAATTGCCATAACTGGCAGCATAATTAATACTGAAGCTGCGGCAAATTGTGCCCAGGCAGTATTAAACTGACCTGCTAAATTAGTTAAACCAACTGGTAAAGTATATAAACTATTGTCTGTCATTACAACCCTGGCCACCATATATTCATTCCAGGCTGTCATAAAAGAAAATAGAGCTGTAATTACCAGTGCTGGTTTGGCAAGGGGAAGTATTATCATATAAAAAGCCTGAAATTGATTTAAACCATCAACTAATGCTGCTTCTTCCAGACTTTCGGGAATGGTATCATAATAACCTTTCATCTGCCAGACACAGAGGGGTAGGGCGGTAGAAGAATACATAATTATCAAACCAATATGAGCCTTAGCCATTCCTAAAAAGGGAACCACTATCGTCTGCTGTGTTAAGCCAAATTGAGATAATAATATATACATCGGTAGCAAAAGCATTGTAGCAGGGAACATCTGAGTTAATAAAAAGAATGTTAAACCAGATTTACGACCTGGAAATCTTTTGCGAGAAAAGACATAACCAGCTGTTGAGGCCAGTGAAACACCAATAATTACAGTAAAAAAAGTAACTAAAAGTGAATTTCTTAACCAGATTAAAAATCCCTTATCAAAAATTAAGGTTCTATATGCCTCAAAAGTTGCATTATCAGGAATAATGGCAAGACTCGTTGAATGTAATGAGTCACCAGGTCTTAAGGATGTACCAAAAACTCTTAATGCCGGGTAAACAGCAATAACTACAGAAATTAATAAAATTATATGAAAAATAATCTTCTTCCATTTACTATCTTTTTTTACTGACATTTAAGAACCTCCTTTTAGTCTGCATTAATATAATCAATAAAGCTAATTGCCCAAACAAGTAAAATCACAAAAATAATTAAAGAAAATGCTGCCGCATAACCATAACGATAAAATTCAAAAGCGGAACGGTAAACATGAGTAACTAAAATATCTATTTTATTTGTAAGAGTGTTTTGAGTTAATAAGTAAATTACTCTTAAATTATTAAATGTCCAGACAACTCCCAGTATAACTGCAGGTAACATAACAGGTTTTAATAATGGTAAGGTTATATGTTTAATCTGCTGCCAGTTGCTTGCACCATCGATTTCGGCGGCCTCATAAAAATTAGGATCAATACTCTGCAGACCCCCGAGAGCAATCATCATCATAAAGGGAATTCCAAGCCAGATATTAACAATTAAGGCAGCGCTAAATCCTGTATTTGCCTGACTCAACCAGGCAATTCCTGGTATACCTATTTTTCTCAGCAGTAAATTAACCGCTCCATAACGGTAATTAAACATTCCTTTCCAGACTAAAACCACAATATACTGAGGTATTGCCCAGGGGATAACCAGTAAAGTTCTATAGATTGATTTAAACATTAAATCTCGATCAAGTATAATAGCATAAAATATTCCAAAACTTACATGGGCTACAACATTAATAACTGTCCAGGCAACTGTTCTCAATAGAATAATCCAGAACGAACTTTCAGTTATTATTTGAATAAAATTATCAATCCCAATATAAGTGAGTTGATCACTTTGTATAAACTGCCTCATATTGTACATATTCAGATTTGAAAATGCTAATCTAAAATTATAAAAAAATGGATAAATAACAACAAATAATACAACTATAAAGGCCGGCAGCAGCATCAAATAAGAAAATTTATGTTCTCTCCAGAAGTCTTTAAGTGAAAAACTTGCTAATGATGATGTAAACCTCAAGTTTTGATCAGGTTGACTCATTTAATTACCTCCTAAAAATTTAAAAAAGAAAAAGAGGGGGCGTCCCCTCTTTTAATTTTATTAGAATTACTGCATACTTTTAATATTTTCTTCAGCTTCCTGCTGCATTTGTTCAGCAGCAGCTTCAGGTGCTAAATCATCACTCATTACACTCTGTAAAGCTGGTCTAACAGCATCCCAGATACCTCTCATTTCTGGAACTACAGGCATGGCTTTACCATTTCTCAGCTGTTCAGCAGACCCTTTCATTATTGGGTCATTTTGAATTTGAGGTAAACCATAAGCCTGGTCATTGCTTGGAAGGAAATTATTTTCAACATATAATTCCTGGGCAGCAGTACTTGTCATGAAATCAATAAAGTTAATTGCTGCAATTTGCTTTTGCTCAGCTAAACCTGACATAACAATAAATCCCTTTCCACTTGTCATTGGCTGACCATATTTACCAGTTTTTTCGAATCTAGGAATTGGAGCAACTCCTAAATCAACATTTTTCGCACTTTTATAACCTTCAATTGACCAGTCTCCATTAATAATAAAGGCAACATTTCCTTCTTTAAATAAGCTGTCCATCAGGTCATAATCAGATTCTTTAGGTACAATTTCATGCTCAAATTTAAGTGAATGAACAAACTCTAAAGAATCAACTGTTGCTTCAGTATTTAAAGTTGGATTATATTCTTCATCAAATACCCAACCACCAAAACCACCGTGGAATGCAGCCCACCAGAATGGTTCATTCAAATTATAAGCTAAACCATACTTATCAACCAGGCCATCACCATCTTCATCAATAGTATTTGCTTTAGCTACTTCAATTAATTCAGACCATGTTTCTGGAGCTTGATCTACAATGTTTTTATTGTACATTAACATTAAGTGATTACCCATAGTTACAGGCACACCATAAGTTTCTCCACGTAAGCTCATACCAGGAAGAGCTGCATCAATATACTTATCTTTCATATCCTGACTCATTAAGTCATCTAATGGTTGAGCAAGTCCCATAATGGAGAATGGTCCCATATGGTCAAAAGGACTTAATACTACATCTGGACCCTGACCACCCATGTATGCAGTTTGAGTATTCTGTCTTAAATCCTCAACACTGCCGGCGTGTGTTCTTTTTACGGTAACATTAGGAAATTTGTTTTCGAATTTTTTGATTAGTGGATCTAAAATTTCAGTATCGATTCTTTCCTCGTCAGCTTCCCATAACTTAAGTGTTACTTTTTCTGTAAGCTCTTTTTTATCGAGATCCTGTTGAGCAGCAGCACCTACAGAAAAGATTAGAGATAAGGCTAAAACTAAAATTGAAACAGTAAAAATTGACTTTCTCATTAATAATTCCTCCTTTTAATTTGTAAAACTTAACTTAATTCAATGGTAATTTTATTTATAACAACTGGAACTTTAAATTCCAGTCTGTTATCAGAGTAATTAAACTCACTTAATTGATTACCATCAACATAGATATTTAGAGGATCCTTATTTAAATTATTGAAAATCATCTTATAATCTTTAAATTCCTGCTGATAGTTTTTTTCCTTCCTATCTATATTAAATATTATCTGATTATCAGTATATTGATATTTAAATTCAGTAATGTTATAAACTCCATTTTCATAATTATAGGAAAGACCATCATCATCATAAAGTTCATAACTACCTAGATTATTTTCCTCATTTAAGAAAACATTTAACTCCAGACATTCAATCTCCTTTTCTCCAATATAGTTTAACTTATCATTTAAGGGAATAATACTGCCTGCCTTAATAAAAATTGGCATTTTCTCCAGAGGAGCATCCACTATTAAATGTTCTTCTCCCTGATATACTTCTTTTGTCCAGAAATCAATCCACTTTCCTTCAGGTAAGTAAAGCATTCTCTTATCTTTATCAGGCTGATAAACTGGAGCCACCAGAACACTATCTCCAACCATGAATTGGTCTGAGAGATTCTGACATTGCCTGTCAGCAGGAAATTCCATAATTAAAGGCCTCATAAGCGGAATTCCTGTTTTGGAAGCCTGATAAAAGAGATTATATATATGTGTTATAAATTTATATCTTAATTCAATATATTTTTTAATAATCTTTTCAAATTTTTCTCCAAAGGACCAGGGTTCCTGAGAAACAGCTCTAACTTCACAGTGATTTCTAAAGAAAGGGACAAAAGCTCCCATCTGAGTCCAGCGGGTTAAAAGTTCACCATTACTGTTACCGGTAAAACCTCCAACATCGGTACCACAGAATGTAATACCTGACAGTCCCATATTCATCAGCATCGGCATAGCAAGTTTAATATGATCCCAGAAACTCCGGTTATCTCCGGTCCAGACAGCAGAATAGCGCTGAATACCTGCAAAGCCAGCTCTGGTTAAAACAAAAGGCCGCTCATTATCCAGACTTTCCTTTAAACCTTCAAAAGTTGCCTTATTTTCTAAAAATCCATATAAATTATGAAAACGGCGGTGGGTACCAGAATCACCATCATTCTGATGCATCACCTCAACATCCATGGTATCAGATTTATTAAAAGCAGCCGGTTCATTCATATCATTCCAGATTCCTTTTACTCCAAGGTCTGTGTAATCTTTCTGCAGGCCGGCCCACCAGTCTCTTACCTTTGACTGAGTAAAATCTGGAAAAGCACAATTTCCTGGCCAAACTTTATCTATAAACACTTTGCCATCAAGATATTTGCAGAAATAATCATTTTCCATACCCTGCTGATAAAGTTTATATTCGGGATCTTTTTTTACACCGGGATCAATAATTGTAACGGCTTTAACTCCATTTTCTTCCATCTTGGAAAACATTGCTTCAGGATCTGGAAAGCGATCTTCATCCCAGGTATAAATTTTATATTGATCCATATAATGAATATCAAAATGAAAAGCATCACATGGAATTTCTTTATCCCTAAAAGTTTTTAACAGCTGCTCAACTTCAGCCTGGGGATAATAACTGTAGCGTGACTGATGATAACCCAGTGACCATTTGGGTGGTAGAGGCATAGTACCAGTTATTTGAGAATATTTGCTGACTACTTCTTTTAATGAAGGACCATTAATAAAATAATAATCCAGCTCTCCCCCTTCTGCCCAGAAGGAAAAATAGTCCTGACCTTCACTTCCCAGATCAAAAAAACTCTTATATGAATTATCAAAATAAATACCATAACTATTTTTGGGATTAAAAGCTATTAAAAATGGTATTGATTGGTATAAGGGATCAGTATCACTGACATGAGGAAGAAAAGTATCATGATTCCACATCTCATATATTCTACCCTTTTTATCAAGCCAGCCTGTTTTCTCTCCTAGACCATAAAATCTTTGACTCTGTTCAAATGATTTCCAGGCTCTAACTTTTTGTTTTTTCCAGCCCAGAGCATATTCATTGTGATCTTTATGAATTAATTTCCCCTGTTTATTAAATACTTCAAGCAGAAAATTTTCTTTCTTAAGCTTAAGAACTAAATTATCTGTTTTAATAATTAATTCACTATCTTTTTCATTAAAAATAAAGTCATCATAAGTTAAATTATGTTCAATAACTGCCTCAGTACTTTTATAATTAATTTTCTGATCTGAATGTGCCATAATAACTCTAAAAATATCAGCAGTTAAAAATCTGATTGCCAGACTGGCATGTTTAAAATTTAACCTAATCTCATTATTCTTTATTTCATAATTCAAAATACCACTTAATTTATGGTAATCACTACTGTTATCTCTGCTTTTACCCTGCAGTAAGGCTTCACTATTATCCATTTTACTATCTCCTCTCAACCGAAAATCTTTGTTATATAAAATCATTGCGCAATCGTTTGCACAAATTGGCAAAAAAATATTATTTCTGTTTCTTTCTTATTTATAGCTTAATACATTATTCTGACATTTGCAAGTCTTTTAAGAATTTTTTTCTGTTTTTTTGTAAAATTTATCTCAAATCTGATATAATTGTGTTTAATTAGAGTAGTTAAGGAGGAATCAAATTTGAAGAAGAATGATTTTAAAATTGCTTTACAGGAAAGTGAAAAAATAATACTATTTAAAAATATTAAAGAAGCTGAAATTATTTTAAAGTTAAAGAACTGCTTAACAGCAGAAAATGATTCCAGATCAAATCTAAGTGATCTAATTTATAACTTAATAGAACTGAGTATTAATCAGGGGCTTAGTGGTGATCTCTGGCATAATTACCTTAAATTAAAAATTTGTGCTGCTGAAAATGTATTTACTTTAAGAGCAGAAAAAAAGTTAATTAACCGCGAAGACAGTCTTTATCAGATTGCGTTAAATGATGTTGAAATAATTAACAACTTATTTTCTTTCTCTTTTCAGGATATTCTAAAACATTTAAATCAAAGCAGACTTACAAATTTAAATAGCTTTAAAATTACAGACTCAGAATTAATGCCCTATAATCTAAAAGACTTGCAACAACTATTTAGGTCTAATTCCCCAGGGGAAAATTTAGATAACTTAATTAAATTTTATCAGAATTATGGTGTTGGACTTTTAAATCAAAGTAGAGCCTTTTTCTGGCAGCAGAATACTTTAAAGGCAGTAAATAATCCCGACCCTATTACCTTTGATCAATTAATTGCCTATCAAAAGGAGAAACAGAAGTTAATAGAAAACACCGAAAGCTTTTTAGAAGGTTACCAGGCTCATAATGTATTATTATATGGTGACAGTGGTACTGGAAAATCTTCCTCTGTTAAGGCGGTTTTAAACAAATATTATCAGCAGGGACTGAGACTAATAGAAATCAACAGTTCTCAAATTAAAGAGCTGCCAGAGATTCTTGAATATTTAAATCAGCGAGGTCTTAATTTTATTATTTTTATGGATGATCTTTCTTTTGAAGAATTTGAAACTGACTACAAATATTTAAAGGCAGTAATGGAAGGTGGTATAGAATCAAAACCCGAAAATGTGCTCTTTTATGCAACAAGTAACCGCAGACATCTGGTCAGAGAAAAATGGCAGGATCGAGAATCTGAAGTCCACGAAAATGATATTTTAAATGAAAAATTATCACTTAGCGAAAGATTTGGACTGACCTTAATGTATAACAATCCTACTCAAGCTGAATATTTAACCATAGTAAATGAACTGGCTGCTCAGTCAGGTTTAAACCTGACAAAAAAAACTTTAAGAAGCAAAGCTCTTCAGTGGAGCAAATGGAATAATGGTCGTTCAGGACGTTCGGCAAAACAGTTTATTAATCAACTTCTAAAAGAAAAAAAATAATTTAAAAAAACTGCTCCCAGTTAATTTGGGGGCAGTTTTTGTTAATTATACTATTCAATTTATTTTGGGATTGGATATAATTTTCCCCCGTGGCTATCTAAAAAGCTCTTTAGTTCTTTTAATTCTGATTCTGAAATCTGCATCTTTTCTTCATTTTCCTGATAAATTTCTAATGCCAGATCAAGCATCCTGCTGTCTCCAGGAGTTACTGCAGTATCCATATTCTGGGATAAAGTAAATTTCAGTGCCAGTTCGGCCAGCCCCCGATTGTCGTAGATTGGTTTATACCAGGTATTATAATTATCCTGGCGCCCGGATTCCCACTGTTTTTGGGCCAGTGCCTTAATTGCAATGATTCCCATTTCTTTTTCTCTGGCTTTTTTTATTACTTCTGGTCCCTGATCATAGTTAAACCAGTAATTCCAGTTTATAGGAAACATCACTGTATCAAAATCAAAGCTTTCAATTAATTTTAAAGCCGCCCATTCTTTATGGGCAGAAAAACCAATATTTTTAACTAAGCCTTCTTCTCTGGCTTCAATAATTGCTTCCAGTGCACCTCCAGTAGCAAATGCCTTATTAAGAGCTTCTTCATCTGTAACCTCATGCAGCTGATAAAGATCAAAATAGTCGGTTTCCAGAAGTTCCAGTGACTTTTCCATATCTCTGCGGACCTGATCTTTAGTCTGACCGGGCTCAGTCTTATTTGCTAAATAAACTTTGTCCCGATATGGCTTTAAAGCAGGTCCCAGTATATTCTGTGCATTTCCATAAGTTGGACCTACATCGAAAAAATTTATACCATTTTTAACAGCATTTTTAACAATCAGTTCAGCTTCAGCCTCTGGAGTATCCATCAACATAATACCGCCAAAGCTAATTTCTGAAACATTTAAATTAGATTTTCCCAGTTTTCTATATTTCATAAACCTCACCCCATTTATTTAATAACATAAATTATTAAAAAAGTTCAACTTCTCTATATGATATAATAATACATCTTTATAAAAATAGCAAGAAAGCCAGACGATTAAAAGTCTGACTTTCTTTAAATGATCTATTCTAATCTTATTTTAGCTTCAACTTCCTGATCAGCATCCACTTTTAAACCAGGATAGGCAAAATAAGGATCTCCATTTTGATCCCAGAATAATTCCTGTATCCTTCCATGACGATTCGGATCATAAAGTGGGTTTCCCTCTATTTCTTTATAAGGACGAGCATGATAAACTAAGAGATCAGTTACACCATCCTCAGAAACAGTAAAAGAATTATGACCCGGGCCATAAAGTGAAGTTTCCTCGGAAGTTTCAAGTACAGGTTTTGAACTTTTAGTCCAGGACCTGCGATCCAGTAAGTCACTATTCTGATCTGCACTTAAAAGTCCCATACAGTAATTATGACCAGTTTCGCTGGCTGAAAAAGCTACAAATATCTTACCGCTGCGCTTAATTACTGCCGGCCCCTCATTTACATCAAAACCAATAACTTCCCAGTCATATTTTGGTTCAGATAATAAATGCTGTTCTTTAATTGTCCAGGGGTTTTCCATTTCAGCAATATATAAATTAGAAATGGTATTATCTGCAACTTTTTGAGCCCAGATTAAATATCTTTTACCCTGATGTTCAAATGTTGTTGCATCAAGACTAAAACTTTCAAATTCAATATTGACTTCACCTTTTTCAGTCCAGTCACCATCCAGTGGATTTTCAGCAGTACATTCTAGAACATAAGGTCTAATGGCCCAGATATCATCTTCGCGTCCGGCAGCAAAATGAATATACCATTTATCATCAATAAAATGTAGTTCAGGAGCCCAGATATGTTTGCTCATTTCTCCCTTTTGATATTTTTCCCAGATAACAACTTCTTCTGCTTGCTGAAGATCTGATAAATTTTTAGCCCTTCTTAAAACAATACGATCATATTCCGGATAAGACCCGGTAAAATAGTAATAACCATCTTTATGTTTATAGACATAGGGATCTGCTCTTTTTTCGACAAGTGGTTCCGGATAATTTATTTCTTTTATCTTACCCTTAACCTTTACTTCTTTATTTTGCTTCAGACCAGACAGATCAATTTCTTCCCATTCTACTCCACGATAACTATATTTATCGTCAAGAAAAATTTTAATTTTTTCAGGTAGTTCAATCTGTTCTAAATTATCTGCAGTTATTTCTATATTTTCAACATCGGTAATCTTTTCAGTATATTTATTTTTCATAATTACTATTGTCTCCTCCTTAACTTAAAGTAACTAAAGTTACTGGTTAGTTAAACTTTTCCTTCTATTATTTAGATAATCGTATAACATTCCAGGAAAGCTTAGGAAGTTCTGCAGTTAATTTCTTTTTTCTAACTGCTGCCCCACCTTTATCATGAGGTTTAACATTATCTGGATTGTCTTCACTATTAACAGCCTTTAAATCCTCATGTTCTAAAATAAGATGTTCCTGTACCTTATATCCTTCAAAGCCATTTAATTCACTTTCTAATTTCAGTGCTGATTCGGTATCTCTATTAACTGCAAATATTGTTAATTCTGATTTATCTTCATTAAATACTGATACCTGTTCTAAGAGATTCACATCCTTAAAATCCCTGCTGTTATAAGTTGGAGAAGTTACTTTGCTGTCTAAAACAGTACCTCTACCAAATTTAGATGCATGATAATAGGGATAGAAAATTGTCTGTCTCCAGGTACCACCATCTTCACTGGTCATTATTGGAGCAATTACATTAACCAGTTGAGCTTGATTGGCAATCTTAACTCGATCAGCATGTTTAAGTAAAGTTATTAAAGTCAATCCAACAACTAGAGCGTCCTCAAAGTTATAAATATCTTCCAGCTGAGGAGGTGCAGACTGCCAGGGCTCTCTTTTTTTATCTGTCTCATCAGAATGATACCAGACATTCCACTCATCAAATGACAAATTAATTTTTTTATCGCTGTTTTTCTTAGCCTTAACATAATCACAAATTGCTACAACAGAATGAATAAAATCATCAAGGCTTTCGGTTTGAGCCAGAAAGTTTTTAATATCATCTTCATCATTTCGGAAGTACTGATGTAGAGATATATAATCAATATGTTCATAAGTATGTTCCAGGACAGTTGCTTCCCACTCACCAAAAGTAGGCATCTGTCTATTAGAACTTCCAGAAACAACCAGTTCAATTTCCGGATCAAGTCCCTTCATAACCTTGGCAGTTTCTAATGCTAAACGGCCGTATTCATCTGCTGTTTTGTGTCCAATCTGCCAGGGACCATCCATTTCATTTCCCAGACACCAGGTTTTTATATTATATGGTTCTTCTCTGCCGTGTTCTTTGCGTAAATCACTGTAGTAGCTGCCACCGGGATGATTGCAGTATTCTAAATAATTACGAGCAGCATCAATACCTCGTGTACCCAGGTTGACTGCCATCATTACATCTGTCCCTGCTTTTTCTGCCCACTGCATAAATTCATTTGTTCCAACTTCATTCGTCTCAACAGTTCTCCAGGCTAACTCCAGACGATTTGGTCTATCATCAACAGGTCCAACACCATCCTCCCAGTTATAGCCAGAAACAAAGTTTCCACCTGGATAACGAATTATTGGTGGGTCTATTTCTTTAATTAATTCTAAAACATCTTCTCGAAACCCATTTTCATCAGCTGTTGGGTGTTCAGGCTGATAAATTCCTGTATAAACAGCTCTACCCAGATGTTCTATAAATGAGCCAAATATTCTTTCGTCTACCTTACTTACTGTAAAATTACGATCTAGATATACTTTTGCATTTTTTTTAGTCATTTTTAATCTTCCTCTCTTAAATATTATTTATTTCTTTTAAATAGTGTCTCAGTAACTAAATTACACAAATTAGATAAAAAAAGAATCAGTTTCTAGTTCAATTATTTCTATTAATTATTGTACAATATAATTCCAAATTTAGTTTTTACTAAAATTATAAATAGTATTGTATAATAAGTTATTTTAATATTAATTCAAAAACAAAAAAATTCATATATGTTTTGTACTCAAAATATTATAAAAAGCATTTAAAAGTCTATATTATAAATTTTAATAGTTGATTGAAAAGTTTAGTTCTTTAATTTTCACTAAAAGTATAGCATAAATTTTAGATTAATGTCAAATAAATTGACTTGAATTATCTAATGATTTTAATAATTCAGGGTTGAGCCTGGAATAGAGAGCATTATTCTATTAATTTTTAAATATATAGTTTATTAATATATTACATTAATTAAGTTTAAATTAAATAATTGTCTTTAAAGCAGCTTTAAATTTGATTTTTTTAGGTTTTTGTTTTATAATTGACTAAAATAAATAAAGTTTGGGGGGAGAAGTTTGATTTTAATTGATAATTTAAGAGATGGATTAAAAACTTTTAAAGCCTTAAGTTCAGAATCTAGAATTAAAATTCTGGAACTTTTATCAGAATATAATCAGCTTAATATGAATGAACTGGCTGAAAAGCTTGGCTTAACAAATGGTGCTATTACTTCCCATGTTAAAAAATTAGAAGAATGTGGTTTGATTAAAGTATCAACTGAGTCAGCGGCCAGAGGTAATCAGAAATTATGTTATTTACATGAAGATAAACTAATTTTTGACTTAAAAAAACAAACTGAAGAAAAATTTTATGAATCAGAGATAGCAGTTGGACATTTTTCTGATTATGAGGTCTATCCTACCTGTGGGTTGGCAAATAAAGATCATATTATAGGAGAAGTAGATGATCCCAGTTTTTTTGCAGATCCAGAAAGAATAAACAGTCAAATCTTATGGTTTACTAAAGGATTTATAGAATATAGGCTGCCCAATTATCTAAAACCGGGACAGGAATTAAGTGAGATTCAAATTTCTATGGAAATAAGTTCGGAAGCTCCTGGTGTCTGTAATGACTGGCCTTCTGATATTTTCTTTTATCTTAATGATGTGGAACTGGGGAGTTGGACAAGCCCAGGAGATTTTGGAGAAACAAAAGGTCTTTTCACACCTTCCTGGTGGTATCCTAACTGGAATCAATATGGGCTTTTAAAATTACTCTCAGTTAGCAAATATGGTACTTTTATTGATGGATCAAAGATTTCGGAAATAACAATTGATCAGCTAGAACTTGATCATAAAAGTAATTATAAATTTAGAATGGCTGTACCCGAAAAAGCTGAAAATAAAGGTGGATTAACAATTTTTGGTGACAATTTTGGTAATTATAATCAGAGTATCTATGTTCGTTTAATTTACAATTAAAATTAAAAGATAGATTATAATACTTGTAATTGAGGTGTAAAAGCAGGATGATGTATAATCAGGATCAGTTTATTATCAAATTAGGCAGGAAAGCAACAATTTATGGTATTATAGGATTTATTCTTGGTATTATTGCTGCGTTTTTACTTTCTTTTTCTAAAATTGCTATTATTATTACTGCAGTTATTTTTTCTTTCTTTTTTACTTCTTCTTTCTGGGGAATACACAATTTAAAAATGTGGTTTAATAAATATCGTTATCGAATGCCTGAATATCTCTGGTATTTTTTAAATATTTTTGTTTATTTAGCAGGGGTCTTCGTTGGTCTTGTTGGTTATGGATTTATAGAGCATTTTTTGCTTTTGCTGGCTATGGATCAGCATCAAAAGGGTACTGGTTTAATCGGAGCTCAAATAATTCTATTACCCTATCTTGGTAAGATATACGCAGAAAAAATTGATTATAATATTTAGTTTAAAAGATAAAGTCGATAAATTTATCTGTTAATTCTGGATCAAATTGAGTTCCACTACAGCTTTTCAGTTCTCTGATGGCTGCTTTTTTTGTCATCTTATTTTTGTAAATATTTTTATTTCTCATCACATCATAAGCATCAATTTTTAGATCAATATAATCACCAAATTCAGCTGCTGTTCTTTTCATCCTCTGCAGGTGTTCCCTGTTTTCACCACTTTTATTTTCCAGATTAATTAATATATTTTGCACCAGTTTTTTCTTAGCTTCTCTGCTTTTAGACATTTTTTATTATTAAATTTATCATAAGTTTCCATAATATATTCTTGATCCTGATCTTCTAGAATATTGCTGATTTTTTGTCTGGCTCTTATCTTAAATTTAGCTGGTACCAAATTTTCGAACATACTGTGGCCCTCAAGTTCATCTTTACTGTAACCTGTGTAATCACAGATAGAATTATTAACCTGGATTATCTTACCTTTTTTGTCAAGCAGAAGCATACCCGCAGGAGACTGGTCAAATAACTTTTGGTATTGTTCTTCTCTTATTTTTAATTTATACTGCAGGTCTTCGTAATAAACTGCGAACAAACTGATTCCAAATAGCAATCCCAGCAGTCCTTTTAAAAAAATACCATAGCGGTTAAACCAGTTTAATCTCATTAAATAAGGAGCTACTAAAAGATTTAAACCGAATAATGAGCTTACAACTGCTGTAAATGTTGAAACTTCGTTAAATGATAATTTAAAAAATAATGTTCCTGACTTAATAAAGGCAAAACTGAGATATACTAAGGTAGGAGCCAGTATAAATAGCTGGCTTCTAAAAAGGAAACCAAATACAGATAATAAAACCAGTGCCTTTAAAAAGCTATACCAGATATCAGCTGTTTTTTGATTAAAATACTTGTGTACAGCCTCTACTAAAAAAACAGCTTCTAAAAGATGCATTATAGAGTTCAGTAAAACAAAGAAGTTATTTTGAAAATGAAAATATAAGATTTCTGCAGTAGTAGCAGCAATAGCAAAAGTCCAGAAATAGGAGAAATAGAGTAAATATTCTTTCTTTTCTTTGTTATATAAAAATGTAATACCCAGCCAGAACATTATAAGCCCGGCTAAGTATATATATGTAAAACCTGTTTCCAGATGATTATCGAAAGTCAAGACTACCACCTCAGACAAATAGTATTATTGAAATTAATTCTATATATATTATATTCTAGAAAAATTAACTATTGCCTTCTTTATTTAGTATTATTATATAACTTAATTGTAATATTTTCTATTATTTCATATTTAGCAAGTTTTGTTTTCCATTTTTCAGGAATAGCATCATAACCATAATAGGCTCCTGCCAGCTGACCGGTTACTGCAGCTGTAGTATCTGTATCTTCACCCAGATTAACAGCTAGCAATACTGCCTCAGCAAAAGAATCACTGTTTATAAAAGACCAGAGGCTGGCCTCCAGAGTATTAATTACAAATGCATCAGATTTTATCTCATCTCTTTTTTTGTTAAAGGCTCCATTAACAGCTTTAATAATTTTTTGATTCAGTTCTAAATCTGCAGCTGTATCCTTAATCACTTTAATTTTAAAAGCATTCATTTCAATTCGGGAATTAAGAAACTGCTGCAGTAATCCTCCAAAATAGCGACAGCTGTCGACTGCTAACTGATTATTATGTGTTGTAAGAGAACTCCCTCCTGAATATTTAACAGCTTTTTTAAAATCATCGCGATAATAAATTGCCGCAGGAGCTAGACGCATTAAAGAACCATTACCTGCTGCTCTTTCGCTTGCTGGTGGAAATTTATTATTTTTATCATAATATTTGAGTGATCTGGCTGTATTAGAACCAATGCCAAAACACTCACCGGTAGAACTTAAATAACCTTCTTTATACCACTTTAAATATTTCTGCATCTGGTGATGTGGATTATAGCCATTTTCGGTTAAACTTTCTGCCAGACAGAGTGCCATAGAACTATCATCAGTCCAGTAACCAGCCTTTAGATTATACGGTCCACCAGCTCTCATATCCTTAATTTCTTTAAAACTACCTCGTTCTCTGGACTCAACTACTGCTCCAAGAGCATCACCTACAATTAAACCCAAAAATGCTCCAAACACTTTATTTTTAATTTCTTTTTCAATCTTCTGCATTAACTTTTGATTATCAGATGGAGTTGATTTCATAATTAACACCTACTTTATTCTTAATATAAGTTAAGATAAAATTTAGAACCTTAAAAAAAGAGAATAATCAGCTGATTATTCTCTTTACAAATTTATTTTCCTACAATCTTTTTAATTTTATTGGTTGCATCTAAAAGTGGACTGACAGAGTCATCATAATTCACAGTATCAATCAGCAGGGAAATCATTTTAGACATATCAACTTCCTCAAACCATTCTGCATCTTTAAATTTCTGTGGAATATAGGTCATATTAGTTGAGAATAATTTGGAGATATAACCTTTTTCATAGTACTCATTCATTTTTTCTATACCATTTGTAAAAAACGTAAAAGAAACCGCTACATATACATTTCGTGCTTTTTTCTTTTTCAATTCTCTAGCAATATCAAAAACTGACCCTCCAGAGGCTATCATGTCATCAACAATTAAAATATCTTTGCCCTCTACTTCTGCTCCCATATACTCGTGCTGGATAATTGGATTTCTACCATCTATTATTTTTTTATAGTCTCTACGTTTATAAAATAAACCTACATCCAGGCCTAAAACACTGGCATAATAAATTGCTCTATCCATAGCTCCTGTATCAGGAGAAATAACCATCATCTCATCCTTATCAAAGCAGATTTGATCATCAACTCTATTCATTGCTTTAATAATCTGATATGTGGAATGTAAGCTTTCAAATCCGGTCTGTGGAATAGCATTCTGAACCCTTGTTTCATGAGCATCAAAGGTAAAAATATTTTCTACCCCCAAATTCTCTAATTCCTGTAATGCCATAGCACAATCTAAAGATTCTCTGCTGTTTCTTTTATCCTGTCGACTTTCGTATAAGAGAGGCATAATAACATGGATTCGTCTGGCCTTACCCGCAATAGCAGAAATCAGGCGTTTTATATCCTGAAAATGATCGTCAGGACTCATTCTGTTTTCAACACCAAACATGTTATAAGTAACATTATAATTACCAATATCAGCTAAAATATAGATATCCTTACCCCGAATTGATTCTTTAAGATGCCCTTTGGCTTCTCCATTAGCAAAACGAATTATATCATTATCAATAATGTAGGAATCCTTAATTTCCTCTACATGATATTCGCTGCAGCTGCTGGCAAATTCTTCTCTCCTGCGCCTAACAATATAATCATCTATCTTTTTACCTAATTCCTTACAGCTCTCATGGACAATAATTCCCAACTGACCAAATGGTATCTTTGTTATTTTTTGATCTTCCACGTTTGTTTTAGCACCTCATTTATATATTATTTTCTTGTCCATAATAATATTTCAAGATTTAATTTAAATATCCTCTTTCTACCCTTTAATTAATGAAAGTTTATATATTAATTATATTCACACATTGATATATTATTCCAATTTAATAAAGTTTTAACTTATATTAAATAGACTATAAATCCTCTGGCTAAACCTAAAAACACAAAAAATCCAAATACATCTGTTACAGTTGTTAAAAATATTGCTGAAGCCAGGGCCGGATCTATGCCAAGTGACTGCAGGAATAATGGAATTAAGAAGCCAAACATTCCGGCGACCAATAAATTTAAGATCATTGCTAAAAAGATAATTAATCCCAGATAATAATTCCCATACATCAGATATAAAATTAGACCTGTTACTAAGCCTGTTGCTGCACCATTAATCACCCCAACCATTGCTTCTTTAAATAAAAGAGTCCAGTTGTCTTTAAAATCGATCTCTCCCAGGGCAATCCCTCTAATAACTATAGAAAGAGTCTGAGTCCCGGCATTTCCTCCCATTCCAGCTACTATAGGCATTGCAGCAGCTAGAGCAGCAACCTGAGCAATAACATCCTCAAACATAGCCACAGTAAAAGTAGCCAGAAAAGCTGTCGCCAGATTAATAAACATCCAGGGCATTCTGCTTTTAATCGACTGTAGTAAAGTTGTATCCGAACTTTCTTCTTCATCTACCCCGTGCATTTTATATAAATCCTCGGTGTTTTCTGCCTCAATAACATCAATTATATCATCAACTGTAATAATTCCGATTAAAATTCCACTCTTATTAATTACGGGAATTACTGTCAGGTCATATTTAGCAACCTGTTGAGCAACAATTTCCTGATCCACATCTGCAGATACTTTAATAATATTATCGTCCATTAATTCTTCCAGTTTTTTCTCATCATCTGAACTCAAAATATCTCTTAAGTCAACACTCCCTACCAATTTTTTATTACTATCTGCCACAAAAATAGTGTCAATTATTTCTGTATCGGGAGCAATTTTTTTTATTTTATTTAAAGCTTCAGTTGTTGTTAAATTTTTACTTAAAAGTAAATACTCAGTGGTCATTATCCCACCAGCGGATTCTCTATCATATCCCAGAAGATTTTTAACTACAAGTGCATCATCCTGTTTCATGTGCCTCAGTAATTCTTTTCTTTTTTGGATCGGTAACAGACCTAAAATATCAGTTATATCATCAGCAGCCATATGAGAAAAAATTTCAATTATCTCTTCTGAACTTTTACATTTCAGAATATCAATCTGTAGATCTTTTTCTGATTCCTCAAAGATATCTGCCAGATCTTCTGTCTCCAACAACTTTGTAAAATCATTTATTTCTGAAGCATCCAATTCAGAAAGCGCTTCTGCAATATCTATAGGATGATTCTCTTCTATCCATTCTTCTTTTACATTTTCTTCCTTATTCAAATAATAATTAATTTCATTTTTAATATTATCTATTTTTTCCACTCTTAAATCACCTCTATCAAAAAGTAATTTCAAAAAATGTATGTACTTAATATTCCAGCCAAGCCCCCAATCACAATTGCTATAATAATACCTTTTTTAGCTGATAAATCAAAATAATTGACAACAAAACCTATTATTAGCCCCAGTAGTAAATAATAAAAAAGATTTGACAAAGTATCACCTCCGCCCAGAGTGACTCTAGATTTAATTATAACAGCAATTGTAGACATATAAAAGTAATTGAAAACAAAAAATATTTTTTGCTGTTATTATTTATAAAATTATAACAAAATTTTAAAAGCTAATTGTGAAAATTATGGAATTTGTGTTATAATATAAAGTGCTTTAACTATTAAATTTATACTCATCAAGAAAGGGCTGGGTTGTTGTGTCAGAAAAAAATAATTTTAAAAATTTATTAGCAAAATATAGTAATTTAAAAGAATTTAAAACTGGTTCAGAACTTTATAGTTATCAAGAAAAAGCTGATAAGATATATTTTATTTTAAGTGGGCTAATTAGGATCTATATTAAAGATAATGAACAAGAATTAGAAATTCAGCGTCAAAAAAACGGAAGTTTTGTTGGAGTGACTGCTTTTACAGCTCTTAATTATAGTTCCCGGGCAGCAGTATATCTAGATACAAAAGTACTGGAGTTTAAAGTATCAGATCTCAGAAAAATTATGCAAAAAAATAATAGCTTTGCCAGTAAAATTATTAATAGTCTTTCTCAATATATAGAAAAATTAGAAAACAGAAACAAAGTGCAGTTAGCTCCAATATCTGAAATCAACAAAAAAATTGAAACCGAAAAAGAAATCAAAAAAACATTAGCTGCTGAAAAAGCTGCCGCAAAGAAAAAGGAAAAGTTCATTGACCAGGCAGCTGCTGAGATAAGAAAACCAGCAGATTTTTATTTGAATGATCATAGTGTTTATGATCAAAAAACCGCTAAAGAAGATCAATATTATCTTTATGATAAAGAAATAGAATGTCCTGCCTGCTCACATAAAATGGAAGTTAAAAAAATTAGAAACTCCAGATTAAGAATCGAAGAAATCAGAGCAGATTTAAGGCCGCTTTATAAAAACTTTAATCTCTATAATTACAGTATTCTCTCCTGTCCCAGCTGTCTTTTTACGGCCAGGAGAAATGATTTTTATGATTTTTCGAAAAGTAGAAAAAAGAAAATAAAAAATAACTTTAAAAAAATAATTAGCGAGGATCTGGGCAGTGATTTTAAAATTGAATATAATGATCTGAGGACAATCAATCAAGTTTTAGATGCCCATTACCTGGCTTTAAAGCTCTATGATTTTACAGATTATCATGCCGATAAAAAAGCCTTTCTCTGGCGTGAGTTAAGCTGGATCTACGAAGATCTCGAAGAAGACGAACTGTCAGAAAAAGCTTCTTTAAAAGCTCTGAAAAATTTAGAAGAATTTTATTTTAAGGAAGATACAAAAAGTACAAAAAAAGAAAGTGATAATATAACTCTACTGCTGGCAGTTTTATATCACAAACACAATCAGAGAGATAAAGCTTTACCACTGCTGGATGAGCTGATCAGAGACAACCGCGTTAGCCTCAGACAGAGAAATAAAGCCAAAGATTTATTTTTAGAAATTAGAGAAGCAAATAGAAATAGGTAAAATTTAAATAAAAAGCTAATTATAGTGCGGATTTTTCCGCACTTTTTTAGCTTAAGATTAATTAATAACTGAGATGATCGAGTAATTTTTCCTGATCACTGAGTTCAAATTTACCCTCTTCCAGCTTCCAGTACTGAGCAGAATCAGTTATTCTGCTGATAAATGAAACTAAATGTGGGTGACAGCTTAAAATAAATATTTGGTGCTGGCTGGCTAAATTAGAGATAATTTCTGCTGTGTTATAAAGATGACTGCGGTCAAAATTAACTAAAGAATCATCTAAAACAAGTGGTAATGCCGGCTTGATTTCTCTAATTCTGCTGATTCTAACAGCCAGAAATAACTGTTCTAAACTGCCCCGACTTAACTGCTGAACACTATTAAATACTTTCCCATTTTCTGTAATGACTTTAAAATCGGACTGATCCAGGTCAGCAGGTGTCTTAAGATCTGTATAGTACTGACTGCTAATCCTGCTCAGAATTTCTGAAGCAGGTTCTAATAATTCCTTTTCTGCTTTCTCAATCATTCTGGAACGCAATTTTTTTAAAATGAAATTTACACTTTTGTTAACAGCATAGTTTCTGGCTTTTTTTTCTAAATTATTTTGTGCCTGATCAATTTTTTGCTGAGCTTTTTCTATTTTGCTGGAAGAAGATAAATCATCAATTCTATTTTTTAAAGTTGTTATTTTTTCCTCTAAACTACTTTTCTCCTCTTTAAAAAAGTTTAACTGCTCAGATAACTCTCTTTTTCTTTCTTCAACAGCAGTCATCGAAGAAAATTCTCCATATAAGCTAATAAAACTCTGATAATAATCCTCTTCTCCGTTTTTTTCATTTAGAGCATTTTTGATTTTGTCAGAAGATTTTAAAATATATTCAAGCTGAGACTTTTTAGATAGATATTCTTCGGACAGGGTCCAAATATCAACTAATATATTGAAATCTTTAAATATGGTCTGAGATTTATTTATCAAATTCATCTCTGCAGTAGTATTAAAGTCATGACTGCAGTATACAGCTGCATTAAATATTAAATCATTTAACTGTTTAAGGTTTTCTTCTAATTCCTTTCTTTTTTCTTTGTTATCCCGTTCCTCTACTTTGAGCTCCCGATATCTCCTTTTTTTTTCTTTAATCTCTCCAAAATATGAATCTATAAATTCTAAATAATCAGCTTCTGTAATTCCTAAAATATGAGCATAATTTTCCAAATCAGCCTCAGTTTCAGTTAACTGGTCAATTTTAATCTTAAGCTGCTGTTTTAACACCTTTCTTTTTTTCTTTTCTGACTTAATTTCATTTTTTATTTTATCTGTTCTTTCCTTATTCAATTTGGAACTCTTATAATTAGAACTATAGTAGATAAAAGCAGTCAGAGCAAAAATTATTGCCAAATAAGTTATTTGACTATAATCTACAAAAAAAGAAGTGCTTAAAGTTATAACAGCCAGAGCAATTATCATATAACTTCTTTTTAAAATAGTTTCCGGCATTTTAAATTTAATATCTTTCAGTTGTAAATTTTTTTCTTCAATTTCAAACACTAAGTCATTTATATCTGATTCTATTTTTTCAATTTCAGCAGTTAACTGTTTATATTCTCTTAACTTTTTATTTAATCGCTGTTCCTGTATTAAATCAGTTTCAATTTTTTCTAGCTCCTGCAGTGGTTTTTCCCAGCTTGAATTTAAGCTCTCCACTTCGGAAATCAAAACTTGTAAGTTATTATTTATTTTTACTTTTTGAAGCTGATAGTTTTTTATTTTTTCTTTTAAAACTTCCTCATTTTGCTGCTGCTTTTTTACTTTTTTACTCTGAGACTTAAAAAAAGAAAGTAAATTAGCCAGTCCTCTTTGAGTATTACTTTCTTGATTTGATTTATCAGAATCAAAATTTATAGGTCCAGCAGCTTCTTTTTCCAGTTCTGCTTTCAATTCTTCTATCTCTTCCAACTCTAAATAATTATTTTTTAAAAGATCCAGCAGAAAATATCTTTGTTTTAAATTTTCAATCTTATCCTTTTTCTGCTTCAATTTTTCCTGACTCTGCTGCAGTTCTTCTCTTTTCTGGTTAAATTCTTTTATCTCTAAAAGTGCCTGATCTCTCATTTCCTCAGCCGTTTTGATTTCATTGTAATATGGTTTAAAAGAGGCTACAGCTGGGTCACCAAGAATTCCACCTATTTTTTTAGCATTAGTATGATATTTATCTGCCAATTCTGGTACTTTTACTAATTCTGAAAAACCTGCTCCCAGAAGAATAGAAAAAAGTCTTTTTTCTTTCTTTTTTCCCTTTGCAATTTTAGATAAATGCTGCAGTTCATCCAAACTAATGCTAAAAAGATGCTGATAACTCAACTGATCTAGATGATTAAAAAGCTGAGCTGCAGTATGCTGTTCCTGATTTTGATCTAAAACTTCTGGACTGGAATAACCATTTAAAATTAAATTATAATTTTTATTTTCTTTTTCCAGTTCTGCTTCTATGTAATACTGATTTCTGGCTGGAGGTATGGAATCATTTTGCGGTAATCCATAAGGCAAATAACGCAGAAGTTTTAAAAAACTGCTTTTACCGGCTCGATTTTTGCCGCCGATAACCACCAGGTTTTTAGAAATATTATTTAGATTTTGGTTGTTAAAAATTCCAAAATCACGGATATACAAATTTTTATAATACATTTAATCTTCATCCCCAATTAACTCAGTTATTATTATTTTTTCTGCATCAGTTAAAATTTCTTGCTGTAACTTTTGATCAGCATAAAACCTGTGATTATCTCTATCTTCTGGATTTTGATCTCCCTGCCAGATCTGTCCCCACTCTGCCAACAGTTCTTGATTTAATTCCTCATCAGTTAAAATTTCGTCTATTAAATCCTGTATATTTTGATAGAGAGGATTATTATCTTTCAATTCATCTAGATTTGAGAGAGAATTTGCCGTTCTAAATAAAATAGAATGAAGCCAGATAAAAGGACTTTCATTTAGCTGCCTGGCTCTAAATTCTTCCAACAGAGTTTCCTCCAGTTCTTCTCTGTCGGACTCTATATAATAATGCAGTTCAGTCCGTCCTTTAATAACCAGGCGTGTAATTACAGCTTCAATTTTATATTTTTGATTCCTGTTTTGAAGTCTAATCTTTTCTGCCAGATTATTAATTTTTTTGGCTATGAGCTGCTGTAATTCTGTAATATTATTTAATTTTTTTGCTTCTAAATCCAGCTTAATTTCTTTAAAAATAACAGGTGCCAGAGACATAAATTTTTCCTTAGTATTTAAATTGCTGTCTACCTCTACTAAAATTGCTCCTTTACGTCCCTGCTCACTAATATTGTGAGCCTGCAGAGTCCCGGGGAAATAAACAGCAGGTTTATCATTTACCCGCTGATATTGATGTAGGTGACCTAAAGCCCAATAATTGATTTCAGTTTTAGATAACAATTCATTTTTATTAACAGGAACATAGCGATTATTATCTTTACTTAAAGCAGTATGCAGTAAGGCAATATTGAAAACTGACTGATCAGGAGCGGTATAAAAATTATACATTGTTCTTGATTCAAACTTCTGCCGGTAAGATTGCCCCAGTATCCGTGCTGCCAGTTTTCCGCCTTTATGATACTCATAAATCTCCACTTCCTGACTGGAAAAATAGTGAACATTTGCCGGGAGCTCAAAAACTTCTTTTTCCACCCCTGCCGGATCATGATTGCCTGAGATCACAAAAATCTCTATTCCCTGATTTTCAAGTTGCTGAGCCTGTTTTAAGAAAAAGCGACTGGACTTAATTGATCTTGCCTCTCGATCATAGAGATCACCAGCAATTATGATAAAATCAACCGCTTCTGATACCGCCAGTTTAACTAAATTTTCAAATGCATTTTTTCCCGCCCTGGAAAAAATATTTTCTAACTTGTGATTGGACAAACTATTAGAGCTTAATTCTTTAGCCAAATGTATATCTGCTGTATGGATAAATTTAATTGACTGCACCATTTTTGCCTCCAGTGTTAACTGTAATCTCTTTCCGTTCTATTTTCCCATTTAACAAAAAACCAGCTAAAAACAAAAATCTGTGCTGTTACCTCCGGGATTCCGATTAAATGTTCAGCCAGAGACATTTCTGTGTAAATAATTCCTTCAATTGAACCTGGAATGGGAGCAACTGACCCAATAAGTGAAAAACCCCAGATTAAAAAAAATAATTTCACCCAGGCATAATCACTTTTAATAATCTTGTTATAAAATGGGTATAATATAAAAGCAAAAAAAGCTCCCCTGAAAATCTGAAAAAGAGGAGCCAGTCTAACAATTGTAGAATCTAAAGAACGAAAATCAGAGAAGCCCTCTATAGTAATAAAAGCACTGGCATAATTTTGGAGATTCATAAAAACTACACCAATAAAAATATAAGTAATAACATGAACTAGAATAAAACGGATTGTAAAGTAAACAAATCGTTTAGACGGTTTTCTCATTATAATCTCCTTTTTCTTTAGTATATATATTTGAATTTATTCTTCTTCAAAACTCTCACCAAAAGTTAATTCTTCTGCAAGATTTCCGACATAAGGAAGTTTAAATAATTTTCCATTATAAGCTTTATACATCAATAAAAACCAGAGAACTGTTCCCACAAAAGTAATTAAAGAAGAAATTATAACCCCCAGGACTGGGATTACCAGAACCAAAGATGAAGCAATAAATAGAGAAAAAAAGGTGATTAAAGACTGCATTGCATGAAAACGAACATGGTTATTCTTTTTTTCTATAAATAAAAAAATCAACCCTGTTACCCAGACACCGGCATAAGCCAGAATAGCCTCAACGTTTTCATCTAAACCAAGACTAGTTTTTTTATGATCCATAATTTTGAGATTGTTATCCAGTGGATAACATCTCCTTCCCCCTTTTTCTATAATATTTTCTTCAGAAAATTAAATAATTTCTTGTATCTTTATTTTAACATAAAATTTCAATTTAAAAAAGTAATTTAAAAGATAAGAAAAAACCGCCTGTGAGCAATCCAGCTCCAGACGGTTATCAATTTATTAAATTTAAACTTATTCTAGTTCTAAGATTAACTCTCCGGATTCGAGCTGCTGTCCGGCTGCAGCATGAATTGCAGCAACAGTCCCATCAGCTGGAGCAGTAATATTGGTTTCCATTTTCATAGCTTCCATAATTACTAAGCTCTGATTTTCTTTTACTTCTGCACCTTCTTCAACTAATATCTCAACTATATTACCCGGAAGACTGGCACCAATTTCCATTTCATTTTTAGGATCAGCCATCTGTTTGGCCGTTGAATCAGCTGCAGCTGTACTTGCTTCATCATAAATCTTAATCTCTCTTCTAAAACCATTGACCTCAAAAGCAAGTCTGCGATAACCCTGATCATCTACTTTTCCAATTTCCAGCAGTTTAACCACAAGGGTTTTTCCTTCTTCAACTTTAATTTCGCTGGTTTCTCCTTCACGTAAAGCGTGGAAATATACATCACTTCCCATATGACTTAAATCTCCGTATTCTTCAAGGTAGTCTAAATAATCCTTATAGACTTTAGGATAGAGAGCATAAGCTAATAAATCTTTTTGAGTAAGCTCAAAATCATATTCTTCTTTTAATTCTGCCTCTGCTTTTTCAAAATCAAAGTCCTCAAGCAGGGTTCCGGGTCTAACAGTTATTGGCTCCTCACCTTTAAGAACCAGATGCTGCAGCTCTTCCGGAAAACCCCCAGGAGGCTGACCGAGCATTCCCTTAAAGTAAGCTTCTACTGAATCCGGAAAGGCCATATTTTTAGCTTTCTCACAAATATTATCAGGTGTCAGATCATTTTTAACCATAAAGATTGCCAGATCTCCTACAACTTTAGAAGATGGGGTAACCTTTGGTATATCTCCCAGCATAAAATTAACCTTTCGGTACATTTCTTTAAACTCCTTAAAACGATGGCCCAGACCAACACTTTCTACCTGTGGTTTTAAGTTAGAATACTGCCCTCCTGGAATCTCATATTTATAGATTTCTGCAGTTCCAGATTTCAATTCAGATTCAAACTGAGAATAGACAGGTCTAACTGCACCCCAGTAATTTGAGAGCTTCTGAATATCTTCAATATTCATTTCTGGTTCACGATAGGTATTAGTCAGGGCAGCCACAATCGAGTTAAGAGGTGGCTGACTTGTTAAACCGGCCATAGTATTAAAAGCTGTATCCACAATATCTACTCCGGCCTCTGCAGCCATTAAGAGTGTAGCTCCACCATTACCACTTGTATCGTGAGTATGCAGATGAATCGGAATTGAAATTTCTGCTTTTAGAGCTTTGATCAGTTCATAGGCAGCATATGGTTTTAAAAGCCCCGCCATATCCTTGATTCCCAGAATATGTGCTCCCATCTTTTCAATTCCTTTTGCTAATTCTACATAATATTCTAAATCATATTTATCCCGTTGATCATCTAAGATATCACCTGTATAACACATTGATACCTCAGCAATTTTACCCTGTTTAACTACTTCATCCACAGAAATTTCCATTCCCGGCAGCCAGTTTAAAGAATCAAAAATTCTAAAAACATCAATACCTGCATCTGCAGCTTCGGCTACCAGACTGCGGATTACATTATCTGGATAGTTTTTGTATCCCACACCATTGGACCCTCTTAATAGCATCTGGAATAAAACATTTGGTATTCTATCGCGCAGACGCTCAATTCTTTCCCACGGTGATTCTTTTAAGAATCGATAGGAAACATCAAAGGTTGCTCCACCCCACATTTCAAGTGAGAATAAATTTTTAGCCAGATGTGATGTTGCCTCTGCTATTTTTTCCATATCAACAGTTCTCATTCTGGTTGCCATCAGGGACTGATGGGCATCTCTGTAAGTTGTATCAGTTAAAAGAATTTCTTCTTTATTTTTAATCCACTCCACAACCGCTTCCGGTCCACCCTGATCTAAAATCTGTTTTGTACCTTCCAGACTATCAATCTTTTCAAATTCAGGGACTTTTGGCACATCAAAATCAGGCTTTTTACCCCGGGTTTCATTAACAATCTTTTCTCCCAGATAACTTAAAATTTTCTGTTCCTGATCAGACCCGGGTACAATATCCAGTAATTCTGGATTATTAGAAATAAAGCCGGTATCACAGGTACCCTTTTTAAATTCCTCGTGATTTAACACATTAATCAAAAATGAAGCATTTGTTTTAACTCCCCGGACTTTCATCTCCTCAACTGAGCGCATAGCTTTACGGATTGCATCAGGAAAGCTTCTGGACCAGGAAATTGTTTTAACGAGCAGACTGTCATAATACGGGTTAATAATTGCTCCTGTGTATCCATTACCACCATCAAGGCGAATTCCATAACCTGAACCAGTACGATAATGATCCAGACGACCAGTATCTGGAATAAAGTTGTTAGAAGGATCTTCGGTTGTTACTCGACACTGAATAGAATAACCATTCATTTTAATAGATTCCTGAGATGGAATATTTACTTCTTCCGAATCAAGTCTGTATCCTTCAGCAACCAGAACCTGACTCTGCACAATGTCAATTCCAGTCACCATTTCACTAACTGTATGTTCAACCTGGATTCTGGGATTAACCTCAATAAAGTAATGATTATCATATTTATCTACTAAAAATTCGACTGTCCCTGCATTTTTATAGCCGGCACCCTCACATAATTTAAGGGCATCCTGCATAATCTCCTGTCTTTTCTTATCACTTAAGGCAATCGCAGGGGTAAATTCTACAATTTTTTGATGTCGTCTCTGAATTGAGCAATCACGCTCAAATAAGTGCACAAGATTACCATGCTCATCACCTAAAATTTGGACTTCAATATGCTTTGGATCTTCCAGATACCTTTCCACAAAAATATCGTCTACCCCAAATGCCTTACGAGCTTCTTCTTTGGCATCTCTAAATTGAGCAATTAATTCGTCATCAGAACGAACAATTCTCATCCCCCGGCCACCACCACCGGCAGCTGCTTTGAGCATCAGAGGATAACCATGATTTTCAGCAAATATTTTTATTTCATCTTCTTTTTTAATTGGTTTTTCTAAACCAGGAATTGTAGGAACCCCATACTCCTGAGCCAGAATCTTAGACTTGATTTTATCTCCTAGCTTCTCCATTACTTCTGCATCAGGTCCAATAAATTTAATTCCAGCTTCCTCACACTGACGGACAAATTCCGGGTTTTCTGATAAAAAACCATAACCTGGATGAATTGCATCTACATCCTTTTTAAGTGCTAAATCAATAATCTCATCAATCGCCAGATAAGCTTCAATTGGTCCTTTGTTATTTCCAATCTGATAGGCTTCATCTGCTTTAGTTCTAAAGAGGGCCGTTCTATCCTCCTCAGAATAAATTGCTACAGTTCTAATGCCCAACTCCTTACAGGCTCTAATTACTCGAATTGCTATTTCTCCACGATTGGCCACTAAAACTCTCTTAAACTTTTTCGGCATTCTCTAATCTCCCTTCTTTAATTCTTTAATAGTATAAAGTGTTTATATTTAATAAAATTCTACCCAGAATCAGGTAGAAGTTATTAATAAAGTATTTTCACCAGACAAAAATAATTTGTCTCACAGTTGATTAAACTTTGTTATTTATTTATATTCTTTTTTAGTATACCATAATTAGCGGATAAAATCTAATTAACAACTAGATTATCAATCTTCTGAATTATTTCTTATTTTGATAAAGAAAATAACTTCCAAGAATAATTAAAACCACTGGAGTTATATAATTTAAGTATTCCTGATTTTGAATAAAGTCATTATTATCAATAAAAATTACAAAAAGACCAAAAATAATTAAAGCTCCTGCGGGATAAATAGGCCAGTCCCATTTTTTAAAAGCATTAGTGTGAATCAAAACACCAGCAAAAGCCAGGCCGAGTAGAATAAAAAACACTCCACCTCCGAGATTATCAATAAATTCAATTTTCTCCAGATCTGAAAATAAAGCTATCGCCAGTAAAACTGTTCCGGGAATTAAAAATCCTATATTACCATAATGTTTTCTTGCTCCCAGCATAAAATAAGCAAAGAGAAAACCTCCACTTAATAGATATAGAAAGATATCATCACTGATCAAATTTAAAGTGTTCAGTAAAATAAAAATTCCAATTGCTATTAATAAAATTCCCAGTTTCTTTTTATCCATTCTCAAAACCTCCAGTTTCTATTTGATAACTTAATTATAACAGAAAAATTTTAGTCAGCAAAGACTTTCAATAATATTTATTTTTAATTCAGTGAAGGAGATTTTTTATATTTAAAGAATATAATATTAAGAGATGAAATAAATTTTTCATAAGAGGTGGCGAAAAATGGAAAATAGAGATAATATATTAAGCAATATTAAAGCGCTGATCTCTTTTGACTTAATTTTGTTATTTATAAAGAGGGTTTATCAAAAATCTAAGGAAAATGATATTTTTATTCATGCTATGGGAATGGTCTATATCACAACACTTTCGATTGTTCCTTTTTTAATCTTTTCTTTTTATATCATGACTCTCTTTAATTTCTTTGGTAAAATTGATACTATTGTCGGGGAAATTAGAACTTTGATCTTAAATAATCTTGCTGCCGGCACAGGAGAAAGCCTAATTGATTATCTAGAACTTTATATTTTAAATGTTGATATTGAACAGCTGGGAATAATAAGTTTTCTCTCTCTAATTTTTATCATTGTCTTTATGCTGGCCCGGGTAGAAATGACTTTTAATAGAATTTGGAATGTAAAAGAACATCGTGATTTATTTAAACGCTTTGTCTCTTTCTGGACCTTTATTACTCTGGGAACTTTTTCAATAACTCTTCTTTTAACTTTAAGCCTTTTATTTGCCGAAAGGTATCTTGGATTATGGTTAAGTGGGGAGCAGATAAGTCAGAGTAGTATTTTTAGCTATATTTTATTTTCTTTTAATTTTTTATTTTTTATTATTGCCTATTACTTTGTTCCAAATACGGATGTTAAACCAAAAGCTGCACTTTTTGCCGGATTATTTAGCGGTTTTTTATTTGTTCTATCTAAAAACATATATAGTATTTATACAGCTAATATTATTACCTACAATCAGATTTATGGACCTCTATCTATTATTCCAATTTTTCTGCTCTGGCTCTATTTAATCTGGTTAATTGTACTTTTAGGAGCTGTAATCTCTTATGTCTTTCAGCACCGTTCTGGACTTAAATATCTGCTGAACAGAAAAAAAATCAATCAGGGATTAAGAGATTTGATTGCAACAGCAATTCTATTATCATTATATAAAAATTATCAGGTTGAAGGCAAGCCGCCTCTTTCCTTTGAAGAACTACTGGAAAAAATTAATCTTCCCGCTGAAGATATTGCTTCTGAAATTGACAATTTAAAACAAAAAAATATAATTGCTGAAACTGAAACTGGTCGATATCTACCTCTAAATAAGGCCGCTAAATTTACTGTCTGGGATAGTTATCAAACTAACTTTTTAAATGAAAAATTTGAAATCAAAAATATTTTTAAGGAACAGGAAATGCAAAATCTCTATAAAAAAATTAAAGAAGAGGAAAAAAATAGTTTTAAAAAGATGAAATTTATCGATTTTTTAAATTAATTACTGTGAGGGCTTTAAATTTTATCTTATTTATGCTACAATTAGTGATTGTGTCAGGCATTATGCATTGAGGAGGAATTATAATGGTTAAAAAAGCTGATAAGAAAAATAATGATAACCAGAATGACAGTACAGAAGAAGAAAATGATTTAGATCTTTCCATACCTGATGGAGCCGGTATTGATGATTCCGTACGAGTATATTTAAAGGAAATGGGTAAGGTTGATTTGCTTGACAAGGAAGAAGAAGTTGAACTTGCAAAAAGAATTGAACAGGGTGATCAGGAGGCACGACAAAAACTGACAGAAGCTAATTTAAGACTTGTTGTCAGTATTGCCAAAAAATATATAGGACAGGGAATGTCTTTTCTTGATTTAATTCAGGAAGGTAACAAAGGATTAATGAAAGCAGTAGAAAAGTTTGATTACACTAAAGGATATAAGTTTAGTACCTATGCCACCTGGTGGATTAGACAGTCGATAACCAGAGCTTTAGCTGATCAGGCAAGAACTATTAGAATACCAGTACACATGGTTGAAACAATGAATAAATTAAGAAGGATTGAAAAAAGACTTAAAAAAGATTTAGAAAGAGAACCTACTCTGGAAGAAATTGGGGAAGAAATGAATATGGAGCCGGAGAAAGTTCTCGAAATTCAAAAGCTGGCAATGAATCAGCAGCCTACCTCTCTGGATACTCCCATTGGTGAAGAAAAAGACAGTCATTTAAAAGATTTTATTGAAGATCAGGATGCACCAGCACCAGAGATGCTTGCTTCTTCTGAGCTTTTAAAAGATCAATTAGAAACTGTTCTTGATACTTTAACAGATAGAGAAAAAAGAATTATCAAATTAAGGTTTGGACTCGAAGATGGACGACAGAGAACTCTAAAAGAAGTTGGAAGTCAGTTTGGAGTTACCAGAGAAAGAATTAGACAGATTCAGGCAAAAGCCTTAAGAAAACTGAGACATCCAACCAGAAGTAAAGAATTAAGAGGGTATTTAAATAATTAGAATATTTATTTGGGCAATTTATTTAAAGTAATTTATATTTATTTAAATAAATTAAAAAATTAAGGCTGAATCACTGTTGTTTTATAAACAGTGATTCAGCCTATTTTTATTCTTATATTGAATTTTCTATTTTAGTGCATTTTATAAATCAAAAGTAAAATTTGATCTATTTTAAGCATTAAATTTCTTAACTACATAAGAACTAATTATGTCATATAAAAACTGAAGATTATCATCTTCTTTTTCAAAATTTTGCTGCAGGAGCGGAATATCTGTCTGAATCATGGTAAAGAGACGATATAAATCTGTATTATTTTTTTCTAACTCGATTTTAAATTCTTTTTTTAAAACTGAGACAAACAATTCATAAATTTGATTGATCAAAACTTCTGGAAATCGGATCCTATTAAATTTTTCTTTTTGCTCTTCTTCTCCTATTTCAAGATCATTCATAATATAGCGAAAAAGTTCTCTGACAATAGATTTTTTCTTTTTCATCTCTTCAGTCAGGACTTTCAAGTAATTCATCAGATGATTTTCGTCTAACTGCTGGCAGTTATTTTTGAGAATCTGATAGGTTTCCCTCCAGCTTTCTTCAAAAACATTAATATAAAGCTCCCATTTATTAGGATAATAATTGTAGAGTGTGCCTACAGCTATCCCAACCTCAGAAGCAATTTCACGCATACTAACATTTTGATAGGGATTATCATTAAATAATTCAAGAGCCGTTTTGGCTATTTCTTCCTCCAAGTTTTTAATGATTTTTGGCATAATTATCTCCTTTATCTGACATTTTTGTGTTCATATTTTAAATGTAATTTCTGCTTAAGCTTACCTTTTTCTTCAGCTTCCAACTCTTTAATTTCACGATAAACATAAATAAACAACAGAGCTGTTAAGAGTGCCGTCAGTCCATCAGCAACCGGCTGTGCCATAAATAATCCCTGCATCTTAAAGTTATTAGAAAGTAAAAAAATTGCAGGAATAAAGAATAATCCCTGTCTGGAAAAAGATAAGATAGTTGCTGGAATACCGTGACCTAAAGCCTGGAATAATGTGTTAATTGTTATGGAAAAACCCAGCAGCGGTAAAACCAGAGCATAGAGTCTTAAGCCAGTAGAAGCAATTTTTATAACTTCTGGATCTCTGCTAAAAAAGCTGATTACCTGTTTATTAAAGAAAAAGAAAACTACGAATAAGATCATGCCAAAAATAGTTGTTCGTTTGATAGTAATTTTAATTGAATCTTTCAACCTCTGTATTTTTAGGGCCCCAAAATTAAAACCTGCAATTGGCTGAAATCCCTGAGTAAAACCTGCAATTATAAAAAAGCCAAAAGAAAATACTCTATTGATGATTCCTACAGAAGCCACTACTGCAGCCCCATATACCGCAGCCATATTGTTTAAGAGTGTCATTGCAACACTGCTCAGCAGCTGTCTGATTAAAGTTGGAATTCCAATTTTCATAATCTCTGTATAAATAGACAGTGACGGCTTAAATTCTTTAATTTTAAAGTCAAGAACACTTTTCTCTGATTTATAAAAAAGAATCAGCATTACTGTAGAAACAGCCTGAGCAAAGACTGTAGCTGCAGAAGCACCTGCAATTCCCATCCCAAAGTAAAAAATTAAAATGGGATCTAAAATAATATTTAAAACAGCTCCTGTGCTCAAAGCCACCATACTCATTTTTGCACTGCCCTCTGCTCTAACCATATTGTTCATATTCATGTTGCTCATTGTAAAAATGGAACCAAAAATTATTATAGCCGTATAATTAACTGCATAGGGCATTATTATATCTGTGGCTCCAAAAAGTCTCAGCAGGGGCCTTAAAAAATACAAACCTCCAACGGCCAGCACAATACCTAAAATAAAAGTAGTAATTATTGAAGTTGTCGAAACTCGGTTGGCCATCTCCTTGTTATTTTCACCTAGCAGGCGGGAAATTAAAGAAGCTGAACCAACACCAAAAGTTAAACCAATTGCAGAAATTGCCATAAAAAGTGGAAAAGCTATCGTTACAGCACCAATAGCCTCTGTTCCTATTCGTCCCACAAAAATAGTATCAACTATATTGTAAACTGCACTTACAAGCATCCCGATTATTGCCGGGATAGACATTTCTGTTAATAATTTTGGAATCGGTGTTTCTGCTAATTTTCTAGTTTTTTCGTCTTTATACATTTCTAGACCTCCTGATATTTTTATGAATAATGTTCATTAAAATACAAAAAAAAGACTTTATGAATTATGTTCACTATAATAAATTATAATGGATTTTATTCATAAAGTCAAATATTCTTATATTGTTTTATTTATAATTAATAAATAATTGGCATTAAAACATTTTTTTCTTAAGATAATATGTGTTTTTTAACCAATTCACAATTCACTGATTTCAGAATCGATATTTTGCTGAATAAATTTTTGTCCTACAGTTGAATTAAAAAATATTAAATTAAAACCCAAGAAAATAACTGATCCAATAATAAAAGTATAACTAACTGGTACAAGCTTAATAACTGCTGATGATATTAAAAGTGCTATCGGTACAACAATTTTAATAATGCTCATTTTAACACTCAAAACTCTTCCCAGTATACTCTGTGGTACTATTTTTTGAATTATTACATTTGCAGGTACATCTATCCAGGCTACTGAAATCCCACTCATGAACATCAGAAAGCTGTAATAAACTAAAATAAAGTTGGAAGTGGGAACATTTTGGAAAACAATAATTGGTAGAGCAAATGCTGTAACTCCTACTGCAGAAATAAAGGCAAGATTTTTTATCAAAATATTGTAGCTGATTTTGCCCATTATTTTTTCGGTTAGTAAGGCTCCAAATATCATTCCAACTGGAAATGCCGCCTGAATAATTCCATATTTATTAGGATCAATTTTCCAGATTGTATTTAATAAATAAGGTAGTGGAACAATTAAAGTAAAGTTGAAAAAGAAATTAAGGGCAATAAAGATATAAACTAAAGATTTTAAATTACTGGATCGAAAAATATAATAAAATCCTTCTTTTAATTTGAAAATAAAAGTATCTAGGTTTTTTTCATTTCCAGTCTCCTCTTCTAGCTGCTGATTATACTGATAATCAATAAAATATTCTATTAGAGCAGAAATCAAAAATGAGATGGCATTGATTAAAATAAATCCTTTCAGATTAATAAAACCATAAATTATTCCTCCCATCAGTGGTCCTAAAATATGGGACAAAGATTCTATTACTCTGGCCTGAGAATTAATTTTTACCAGACCAGATTCTCTGACCAGACTGGGTTTGGCAGATTCGAGAGCAATATCAAAAAATACTGTTAAAGTTGTCATTATAAAGGTGCTGAAGTATAAAATATAAATATTAAAAGAATAATTAGTTATAATAAAGTAAATTAGAGAAAGAAAAATCCCATTTATTAAATCAGATCCAACTACCAGAATCTTTTTATTAAATTTATCTGCTATTACACCTGCAATTGGATTAAATAGAACAACCGGTAAAGTGTATAAAACAAGATTAAGAGCAAATGAGAGTGCAGAAGAAGTTGTCCTTAACAAATATAATCCAATAACAAAAGCATATATTGCAGAACCAAATAAAGAAATAGTTTTACCTGATAAAAAAAGCATTAAGTTTAAATTTTCTCTCTTATCACTTTTGACTTCCTGACTATTTTCAATTCTATTGTCTTGATAATTTAACATTTTAATTACCTCCTTTGATTTTCTAATTTAATTATAAAGTGTGGAGGTAACACAAGTGCAAGAGGCTATAAAATTATTTTTAGAATTATTTCCCCAAAAAGTAGAGTTAACTCTACTTTTGCTTTCTTTTTTTAGCGTTTACCTGATAGGAAAATATTTGATCTCCTATCTGGGCAAATTCTTCGTATTTGCCCATTGATCTTTCTATTTTTTTTATTTCAGACTTATATTCATTTAAAAACTCCAAACCCATTTCTTTTAATTTAAGTCGAATATTTGAATACATAAAGTAATCTCTATATTTTCTTTTAACTATATTATTCTCTCCAAATTTATGATAAATTATAAAAACAGCTGTCATCATAAAATTTTCTTTAAAATACTTAAGTAATAACTCCGGCAAAAACTCCTGATTATGAAAAGAAAAATTAGAAATCCCAGAAAAATCAATTAGATAGTCAAGAGACTTCTTTTTAAGCGGTAAGTTTGGTAATTCTGCTGTTAAAAAAATAACTTCAGGACCAGCAGGTGATAGTTCTAATAATGATTTAAGATACCTATTCAGTTCAGAACTATGCTCAATACAGATATAGGTAGTATCTGAAGGCAGCTGATCATAGATGTTTCTTAATAAAAATCCATAACCAGAACCGGGTTCTAAAATCACTTTATTTTTTAAACCAGCATAATTAATTCTATTTTTTAACCAGTCCAGGCTCTGATATGATTGATCCATAAATTCAGCATTAGTTTCATTAATATATTCTGTTACATGGAAAAATGGATCTGTTTTAAAAATTTTTTCCTGATTTTGCTGTTCATAAATCTCTTTTGTATATAAAATCCCCTCTTTTATCAATATTTTTTCTCCACAATTGCAGTTGAGGCTTCCCTGATGAATTCGATTAGTTTCAATTTTTTGGGCAGATAAAGTTAAATCAGAACCACAGCTTGGACAGGCAAAGAGATTAAGGTGATTTAAATTTAAGCTGAGATCATTTTGTTTATTTTTATTTTCTGCTTTTAGTTTAGTTAAATGAGAATTCAAAGCATTTTTTGCTTCTTTTAATTCAATAATTCTGTTTTCTATATTTTTAAGTTTTTCCTGATATATATTTTGATAATAGCTGTTTTTCTGATAATTACTCAACCTACCAATTCTTTTAAAACTTAAAATTTCCTTAATTTCATCTAAAGAAAATTCCATCTTTTTCAAACTCAGTATCTCTTTTATATCGTTTTGATCTTCCGAATCAAATTCATAATGCCCGCCAACTTTCTGGGGATTAATCAGATTTAATTTCATATAATAACGAATAGTATCATAGCTTAAATTAAATTTATTTGAAAATTCTTTGATTTTCATTTAAACTCATTCCTTTTAATAAATAATCTTTGCTATATTAAAATACTCCAAATTGAGGCCTAACATATTTTTCAAATAACAAATTAATTAAGCTGCTGTTTTAAAACAGCAGCTTAAATTGTTATAAATGATATTAAAAATTTATCTTGCAGCCAGAGATCCCATTGGATCCCATGGTTTTAAGACAACTGGTTCCTTCTGATATGATTCAAAATCACTTTGACTTAAATATTTCTTATTAATAACTACTTCGTAATTGAATTCTTTAAACCAGTCATTACTCATGATGAAAAAACCATCTTCTCCAACTTTTTCTCCCCAGCTATTCTGAACCTTCCAGCTGAGAGGTTCTTCATCTTTGATGTTTACACCGGTAAAAGCCATAGCATGGGTTAAAATACTTTCCCCATACTGCAGGCGCTGACCTTTGTCTAAAGTGAATTTGGTATCTAAGACCTCTTCATAATTAAATAGTTTTGTATCCATAATTCCTAAATCTCGATCAGACCACTGACCAACATCACAGCCAAACCAGACAGGCTCACCGTTTTTTAACTGGTCTTTTGTATAATCAATCAGCTTTTCAATTGGCAGATTTAAATAATGAATCTGCTGACCTTCTTTAACATTACCCAAAAATTCAACTGTATAGGTTTGATCAAATGGTTTATCCTGAGTTGGAGCATTGATAATACTTACATAATCAGTCATCTTAACTTTAGAATACTTATTGTAGAATTCTTTTGGGGTTAGACTTATATCACGATAAAAATCACCATCCTGATTCTTATATTCAAAATCAAACTCCTGTGGAGGTTCCCCTAAAAAATAAGCCAGAATTGAATAAATTTCTGACAGCATTTCTTCTTTTTCTTCCCTCAAACTTTCTTTATCAGCTCCCAATTTGAAGTCCTCCCGCAATGTTTTAGCAAGATTTCTCAATTTTAAACTCAAGATTTTATTCAGGTAGCGGGAATTGCTGCTGTGATATGTTTCGGGCATTACGTATTTAGGTACAATACCATACTTTTCAATTAAAGCAGTAAACATATCCCACTGACCTCCGTCATTTGTAGGCTCATTTAAAAGCCACATTACTCTGCGGCTGTCAATTTCATGTTCAACTGTCGAAATAATGTTTTCTAAAAAGTAATTGGCCTTCTCCAGTTTGTCCCAAAACATTGTATAAGACTGAGATAGCTCAAAATCATGATCTTCAATCTTTAAATCTTTAGAGATACTGTAGCGGATATTATTTAAAGCCGCAAACATCCAGCAGCGGCCACTTTTTTCCTGATTGGTAACCTTACCTACATCAATCTCTTCCGAAAAATCATAGTGCATTTTTTTAACCGATTCATTGTTTAGGGCAGTATCATTAATTCCATTTTTTATTACAGCATTAGCGATAATTTGACTGTTCTTTCTTTTTTTAAAATAATTAGAAAAAGATTTAAGATTATTTTGATCAATACTATTTCTATTCATTTATAATTCCTCCTATTATTGTAACTATATCTTATTTATGTTATCTTTAAACAATAAAATTTATAATAAAATCTTAGTACCTGTAAACAACTTTCTACAAAAGTTCTTTTATTCCTTTTTTTCTGAGAAAAGTAAAGTTTTAATAATAATCAATATCAATATAATAATATTTATGGTATAATATAATAATATTTCTTTATCTGGAATTTTTGTTGATTTGAGGTGGCAGTATGAATGTTCAAAAATTAAAATCTAACCTTCTTGTTTTGTTTTTAATCCTGAACTATTTCTTTTTTGCTCCAGCAGTTAGCTCTGCTGAAATAATAAATCCTGTTTTTGATCATCTAAACAGAGATGATGGTTTATCAAATCTATCTATTTCATCTATTGTCGAAGATAAATATGGATTTTTATGGTTTGGTACTCAAAGTGGACTTAATTATTATAATGGGCGTGAATTTATTACTTATAGTCATAATCCGCACAGTAATTCTGCTTTAATTCATAACTTAATTCAAACGCTTTACTATGACAGTACAGAGCATCAGCTATGGATTGGAACCTATCAGGGAATTTCAAGACTTGACATTGCTGCTAATACTTTTGAAAATTATTCTGTTGCTGATGGCTTAAGTAATCCTATTATTATCGCTATAACTAAAGATATTAATGGAGATCTACTTTTTGGTACAATGAACGGTCTCAATCGTTTAAACCCCGAAAGTGGAGAATTTGAATATTATGAGATTCCTGGTGAAGTAGTCCGTGATATATTTGTAGACTCCAAAGACAGAGTCTGGATTGCCAGCTATCAGGGACTCTTAAAATATGACAGAGTTAATAATCTAATAGAAAAATTGAGGTCGAACTCCCTGGAGAATTTGTAATGGCAGTTAAAGAATATCAAGCAGAAATTTTAACCCTCGCCCTCTGGGATCAGGGCGTTGTTAAAATTGATGTTTCAGATCTAAAAAATATACAAAATATAAAGGAATATTCTTTTAGTGATAACAGAATCTACTCGCTGCTGAAAACTAATTCTCTCAAAGGTGAATCATCCTATAATAATCTGGAATGGGTGGGCAGCTGGGGTGGGGGCCTTTATATCATTGATCAGGAAGGTAATATTCAGGAAATTAAATCATCAGAAACTAAAGGGTCACTTATCCATCCAATTATTTATTCTCTTTTTCAGGATCAAACTGGCATTATCTGGCTGGGAACAAATGGTGGAGGATTAAATAAAATTAATCCCAGAAAAGAAAATTTTGTTCTGGTTGATCATAATGAAAATAATAATTCGCTTTCTCAGGGGAAAATTAATTCAATTTATATTGATCATAATGATCATCTCTGGATTGCTGTTTATGGAAGTGGAATCGAAAGATACTTAAACAAAGAAAATAAAGTTATTAAATATCACTAGCATTGCATAAAAATATTTAAGCATTGTCAAATTTGAGTTATTGGTAAAGTATACTATCTACAGAATATTCAGTCACTACCCTATCCTT
>NZ_QLME01000028.1:0-292 GCF_003259895.1 Halanaerobium saccharolyticum
AGTTTTAGGCATTGGTTGTCCCCCCTTAACTATATATTATACCAAATTCTTTTGTTAGTCGAACTTGATTAGGGGCGGACAAATGTCCTTATTTTTAATATAATAGAATAAAGATACAAAAATATTTTTTCGAATAAGGGGCTGAATTAAGTGAACAGTGAACAGAGCAGAAATATTACCTATAGATAATCTTAAAAAAATTAGAACATATATGATTAAAGAATTATTTAAAAAAAGATGTTTTGAAAAGTATAGATATCTGGGTAAATGATATTTCCTATCAAAATCACAG
>NZ_QLME01000028.1:389-43039 GCF_003259895.1 Halanaerobium saccharolyticum
AAAAAATTAGAACATATATGATTAAAGAATTATTTAAAAAAAGATGTTTTGAAAAGTATAGATATCTGGGTAAATGATATTTCCTATCAAAATCACAGTCTAAATATGGTAGAATTAAAGGAAATGAAAGATGATGAAGAAAAGAACTTTGTATTTTTAAGCAGTATAAGAATTATGAGCAGTAATGTTGTAGAGATTTGTAGGTTTGGACGTAAACGCTGGAAGATAGAAAATGAAGGATTTAAAAAATAAAGGTTATGAGCTGGAGCATATGTACAGCAGAGATCCAAACGGAATGAAAAATCATTATCTGTTAGAACAAATTTCTCAGATGATAGGGCAGTTGTATGATAAAGGAGTAAAAAAATTAAAATTATTAAGATCCAGCATAAAAAGAATGTCTTCCCTGCTGTTAGAAGCATTTCGCAACAAAGTCCTAACAGGAGAAGACATCAAATACGTAAATCTTACCAGAATACAGATAAGATTCACAACGTAGGATTTAATAATATACTAAAAGGATGTGATTTGCAATAGCAGGATTCAAAATTTTAAAATAAAAAAAGTAGGGGGACTAAAATGTTTAAAACAAGTATTTTGAAGAGAAGTAGAAAGTATTTTATTAGAAGTTCATTTTTTTCTATTGTATTTATTTTTCTAGTTATGTTTTCAGCTACAGCGCTGGCAGAACAGGTTGAATTTAAATTTTATCCAGCGAAAGTAGAATTTGAGGGTGAAGTTGAGGCTGTATATCTGGCGGGTTCATTTAATGACTGGCAGCCAGCCGACGAGAAGATGAACGGTCCTGATGAAGATGGTTTTTATACTTTAAAATATAATTTGAGGCCGGGAGAATATCAATATAAGTTTGTAATTAATGGTGAGCACTGGTTTCATGATCCAGATAATGAGCTAACTACAGCTGATGGGCATGGAGGAAAAAATTCGATTCTTGAGGTTGGAGAAAAGGACTTAGAAAAAGCTCAGGTTGGAGATGGAGTAATTAATGCAGAATTTGTTTTGCATGATCCAGAAAATAGAGTTTATTTAAATAAATTATCTCAGGATAAGGTTCAGATTAGGCTGGAAACCCGAAAAAATGATGTAGAAGCAGTGTCTTTATTGACAAAAATCAATTCTGAAAGAGCCAAAAAAGAGATGTTTTATTACAGTTCAGATAATAAGCTTGATTACTGGACTATTGACCTTGATAATTTAAATAAAGCATTGGATTATACTTTTTTAATTGAAGATGCAGATTCTCAACTGGTTTATCATAAAAATGGTAATGGTTTTGATAAATTAGAATATTATAGCTTTGATCCTGCCGAAACAGCAGTCTTTAAAACACCCGGCTGGGTTCAGAATGCTATTTTCTATCAGATTTTCCCGGATAGATTTTATAATGGAAATCCAGACAATGATCCAGAGTTAATTGAAACATATAAGAATAAGACTGAAAGATATAAAAACATTGTTCCTAAATGGCATCAGGGAATAAAGGAAAGCGAAAGTAATCTTATTGATCCTGATAACTTTACTGATCATGATCCATCCATTCATCCTAAATCAGGCTGGCGTATTTTTTATGGTGGAGATCTGCAGGGAGTAAAGCAGAAGTTTGGTTACCTAAAAGAACTTGGAATTAATGCTATTTATTTTAATCCAGTTTTTGAAGCGACATCAAATCACCGCTATAATACAGCAGATTACGGAAAAATTGATGATAATCTGGCAGTTAAAGATGATTTTGAGGCTTCAGAAGAATATTTTATAGAGTTTATACAGAATGCTCATCAGAAAGACATTAAAATTGTACTTGATGCAGTTTTCAATCACACCGGATTGGAATTTTTTGCCTTTGAAGATGTTGTAGAAAAAGGTAAAACTTCAGAATACAGTGATTGGTTTTATATTGATGATTATCCAATAACCACATTATATGAACAGCGTACTGAAAATAAAGAGCCAAATTATGAAGGCTGGGCTGGTTATGGGAATCACCCAGTTTTAAATTTAGATAATCCAGAAGTAAAAGATTATATCTATCAAATAACAGAAAAGTGGATGGATCCTGATGGAAATGGGAATCCCGATGATGGAATTGATGGCTGGAGATTGGATGTGGCAAATGATGTTAAAGCAAGACATCCTGAATTTTGGCGTGAGTGGAGAAACTTTGTTAAAGAAATTAATTCAGAAGCCTATATTACCGGCGAAATTTGGAATAATGCTGCTGGGTATCTCCAGGGAGATGAATTTGATGCAGTAATGAATTATCGATTTAGAGAGGCAGCCCTTGCTTTTATAGCTGAAGAAAGAATAGATGCTCAGAGTTTTATAAACAGAATCAATGCGCCAAATTTAGATTATCCAACACAGGCAATTTTTAGTCTACAGAATTTAATTGATAGTCATGATACAGAAAGATTCTTATACAGTTCTCAAGGAAATAAAGATAAGCTTAAAATGGCTGCTGCACTGCAGTTTACCTATCCAGGGGCACCAATGATCTATTATGGAACAGAAGTTGGTCTAAGCGGGGCTTCAGACCCGGACACACGCAGAACCATGATCTGGCAAAAAAGGCCAAATGGAAATCAACCTGATCAGGAGCTTTATGAGTATTACAGTAAATTAGCCAGCATCAGAAAAGAAAATGAAGTTTTAAGAACCTCTGGAGTTGAATTTGAAACTTTAGGATCTGAGCCAAAAATTGTAATAGTAAAAAGAAAAGATAAAAATGATGAAATCTATACAATTTTGAATGCTGCTTCAGAAGAAAAAACTTTGCAATTAGTTATTGAAGATGCTGAACAAGTTATAGAGCTGCTGACAGAAGAAAAATATAAAGTTGACAATGGGCAACTAAAATTAAAACTGGACTCTTTTTCTGCTAAAATCTTAAAAATAAAATAATAGTTCAAAAAAAGGGGCTGTACTGTTTAGTTAACGATAATCACTCCAAATCAAAAATTACAGTACAGTTTCTGAGACCAGCAATAAAGAATAAAAATTTTTCGAGTTAAAAAGCCCCTTTAATTCAATATTTTTGATAAAATAGAATAAAGATACAAAAATATTTTTTCGAATAAGGGGCTGAATTAAGTGAACAGGAAACAGAGCAGAAATATTACCTATAGATAATCTTGAAAAAATTAGAACATATATGATTAAAGAATTATTTAAAAAAAGATGTTTTGAAAAGTATAGATATCTGGGTAAATGATATTTCCTATCAAAATCACAGTCTAAATATGGTAGAATTAAAGGAAATGAAAGATGATGAAGAAAAGAACTTTGTATTTTTAAGCAGTATAAGAATTATGAGCAGTAATGTTGTAGAGATTCGTAGGTTTGGACGTAAACGCTGGAAGATAGAAAATGAGGGGTTTAATGTTCAAAAAAATAAAGGTTATGAGCTGGAGCATATGTACAGCAGAGATCCAAATGGAATGAAAAATCATTATCTATTAGAACAAATTTCTCAGATGATAAGGCAGTTGTATGATAAAAGAGTAAAAAAATTAAAATTATTAAGATCCAGCATAAAAAGAATGTCTTCCCTGCTGTTAGAGGCATTTCGCAACAAAGTTCTAACAGGGGAAGACATCAAATACGTAAATCTTACCAAAATACAGATAAGATTTACAACGTAGGATTTAATAATATACTAAAAGGATGTGATTGGCAATAGCAGAAGCCAAAATTTTAAAATAAATATAAATTTATAGGATAGTCTTTTTAGCAAAAAAAAAGAGAAATACTAATTGTAATAAAAACCCATAAATAGAAATAAAAGATTAAAGATTTTAACTTATATAATTCTGCAATTAATTTTTACTCTTTATTGCTGATTTAGAATAAATAAAAATTAGACACATACCTGTACCTTTTATATAATGTAATTAGCTAGATAAAAATCAGGAGGTGCAGTTAAGTTTGATTTATTCATCAATTCGACATGATTATAAAAATGAAATGCAGTCAGTAATTGATTTAAATACTTTAGAAATAACATTAGAAGCTGCTCGAGATGATATATCTCGAGTAGTATTAATTTATGGTCCCCGGTATTCTGATAATAAAGATGCCAATAATAAAATTGAAATGAATTTAAAATATCGGAGTAAATACCATGATATTTTTTCTGTCAGGTTAAATTTAGATGACACCCGGTTGAGATACTTATTTTATTTAGAAGATAATGGGGGGGACAGAGTCTGGTATAATGAAAAAGGATTTTTTAAAACCAGACCCCAAGGATATGATTCTGGTTATTTTCAAAAAGCTATTATCAACAAGTCTGATGTAAAAAAGTCTCCCGAATGGGCCCAGGACGCTGTTATATATCAAATATTTCCCGATCGATTTTTTAGAGCAGATTCTAATAATTATAAAAATAGGGAATGGAATCAGTTACCCAAAAAAGATTCAATTTATGGTGGAGACCTCAAAGGTATAATTAAAAAATTGGATTATTTGAAGGAATTGGGGATTAACACTCTATATTTAACTCCAATTTTTAAATCTCCCAGTAATCATAAATATAATATTGATGATTACTATCAAATTGATCCTAACTTTGGCAGTATTGAAGATGCAAAAGAATTATCAAAGGCAGCGAAAGAAAAAGGTATTAAATTAATTATTGATGCAGTATTTAATCATTCAGGCTCTAATTTTTTTGCATTTGAAGATTTATTAACAAAAGGTGAAAAGTCGAAATATATGAACTGGTATTTTCCAGAAAATTTTCCCATTTCAAAAGAAGAGGTGAATTATTCAACATTTGCTAATGATATCCAGGATATGCCTCGCTTAAATTTAGATAATCCTGAAACTCAGGAATATTTTTTAAAAGTTGCTGAGTACTGGACAGCTGAACTTGACTTAGATGGCTGGAGATTGGATGTTGCAGATGAAGTGTCAAGAGAATTTTGGGAAAAATTTAGAAAAAGAGTCAGAAAAATTAATAATGATATTTTTATTATTGGAGAAGTTTGGTATAGAGCTTCAAACTGGCTAGATGGTAATACCTTTGATTCAGTTATGAATTATGATTTGCAGCGTGATATTTTTTCATTAATAATCGAAGAAAATATGGATGTCGATCAATTTAGTTCTCAAATTCAGGAAAATTTTAGACATTATCACCCTGAGAAGCCAAATATTTTAGTTAATTTATTAGACAGTCATGATACAGCAAGATTTAATTGGGAATTACGAAATTATAATAAAAAAATTATTGATCAAAAAATGAAGTTTGCTATATCTCTGCAGTTCTTATTACCCGGGATCCCTCTGGTATATTATGGTAGTGAAGTTGGATTAACAGGTGCTGATGATCCTGACTGCAGAAGGACTATGATCTGGGACAAAAACAGGCAAAATCGAGACCTTTATAATTATTATAAAAAAATTATTTCTTATTATAATCAAAATAGAGATTTAAGAAAAGGAGACTATAAAGAACTTTTTATGGATCCTTTAAATAAAATTTTAATATTTTCAAGAAAAAATAAAAAAAGCAATGAAAATAGTACAGTAGTTATCATAAATATGTCTGATAAAAAGCAAAATATTAATGATAAAAATATAATTGAGCTCTTAAAAAACAAAAATTTATCCTTCTCAATCAATAATAACAATAATAATTCTTTTAATAATAACTGTCTAAAAATAGATAAAAAGCAAATTTTAATTTATTCATAAATTTGCGTTATTACTTATAAAGCTGATATGATTAATTTGTCAAATCAAATTATGAGGATTGATAAATATGCCTACTTTAAAAGATGTAGCAAAAAAAGCCGGAGTCGCACCTTCTACAGTTTCTCGAGTTATTAATAATAGTTCCCGCATAAGTGAAGAAACTAAAGAAAAAGTAAGAAAAATCATGGATGAGATTGGCTACCATCCAAATATTAATGCGCGAAACCTTGTTAAACAGAGATCACATAATCTGGGACTGGTAATTCCCTATTCAACAGAAGAGGCCTTTGCTGATCCCTTTTACTCAGAAATTTTACGTGGAATTGGAGTTCTTGCCCATTCAAAAGGATTTAATTTGCTTTTATTGACCAGTAGTGGGGAAGAAGAGGAAAAAAAGACGGTTTTAAATGCAGTTAGAGGGAAACAGATTGATGGAGTTTTGCTTTTAAGAGCAAAAAAAGAGGATCAGTTAATTGAGGAATTGACTAAACTTAATTTTCCTTTTGTGATTGTGGGAAGACCGGAAGAAAAGGATAAATATTATTGGGTTAATAATGATAATATTGCTGCAAGTGAGAGAGTTGTTGATTATCTAATTAAAAATGGTCACCGAAATATAGCGATGATTGTTGGTGACAAAAATTATATAATGAATGATGATCGGCTGCAGGGATATAAAAATTCTTTTCAGAAAAATAATTTAAATATTAATGAAGATTTAATTGTTCAATCAGAAATGATAGATTATCAGAGTATTTATATGCTTTCTCAAAAAATGATTAAAGAACATCCGGAAATAACTGCTTTTTATGGAATGAGTGATACAATGGCCTATACAATTATGCAGGCTATGAATGATCTACAGGTTAAAATACCTGAAGATATCTCGATAGTTGGTTTTAATAATAATCCTGTTTCCAAGTTGATTTCTCCACCCTTGACCACAGTGGATATTAATATTTATCTTCTGGGAAACAAGGCAACTGAATTATTGATTGGAGTTATAAATGGACAGATCAAAAAATATGAGCATACAATTGTCCCTGCAAATATTATTGAAAGAGACTCCTGTAGGAACTTAAATTAAAATAACTATTGTTTAAGCTTATAAATTCCGACAGACTTATACTGTCGGTTTTTTCTGTTAAATTCTTGACTTTATTAATTGTAATGATATAGTTAACTCTGGTTAATATTTAAAATAAGCAGGGAGAAGTATAATTATGAGTCTTCATTTTCTGGCCTTATTTAAATATTTATAAGACAAAAATTTAATAATAAATTAAGAAGTTAATTTTTTACTTTTAGCCCTCAATATAATATAATTAGATCAGCAAATAATATTTATTGGGGGTTAACTATATATTTATATTTATTTTTTTATTATGAATTTTTTATCTACTCCTGCGGCTAACAATATGAGCAATAACTGGTTTTAGTTATTTTATTATAACTAATAGGAAAGGGGAAAATAATGGCAGATAAGAATAAGAGTTTTATAGAAAAATATTTTAATATAAAAAATTCACTGCTATATTTTGGGCTTTTTCTTTTAATTTCTGCTGTAACCCTTTATTACATTAGAAGGGTGTTTTCTCAGGGTAGTAATTTAAATATTATTTTTAGTTTTCCAAATGAAATTTTAATTTCTCTTATAGTTTTGTTGTTTTCTTATTTTGCTATAGATGCTTTAAGACTATTTTTTGTTTTAAAGACATTAAATGCAGAAATTTCTTTCTGGAATGTTTATAAACTGGTATTTATTAATATCTTTATCTCAAATATAACTCCACTGGCTACAGGTGGTGGTTTTGCTCAGGTCTACTTTTTGCAAAAAAAAGGAATTCCACTTGGCAAATCTTCAGCTGCCATATTAATTAGAACATTATTATCAGCAACCATGCTTTTTTTGAGTGTACCACTGATAGTTTTTAGAAATCAATCAATGCTTAATCTGCTGCCCGGTGACTATGTATTTGTTTATTTAGCAATATTTATGGGACTTTATATTTTAATATTTTATTTTTTGATTTTTAAAGTTAGATTTATAATGAAATTAATTTATAAGGTTTTTTATTTTTTAAGATCGAAACATCTAATAACCAGAAAAAGATTTAGAAAGATTATCAGATATATTTTTAAACATCTACAACTTTTTTCTGAAGATCTGGCTTTTTTTATTCAGGGTAAAAAGATTTTTGTTTTCCTATCATTCTTATTTACAATAATATTTTTAGTAGCAGAATTTTCTTTTTCATATCTGCTCCTTAATGGAATGGGTTATCAAGTAGCTTTTTCTAAAGTTTTAACTTTACAGGTTCTTGTTGTCTTTATCATGTATTTTGCCCCGACACCAGGAGCAGCTGGAATAGCAGAAGGTGGATATTCCCTCTTATTTGCCAGATTTGTAGATCAAAGTGATTTATTCCCACTATTATTTTACTGGAGATTTTTCAGTAAATATGTAGGTATTTTTATTGGTATTTTTGTCTTTTTCTATTTAATTATTAAAGGGGGAGTAAAAGTTGAAGAGTAAAAGTAAAATTTATTTATTAATTTTAATTATAATTATTTTAATCTTAATCAGCTATAAGATTTATGCTCCCTATACAATTCAGGATTTTAATGCGGTTAATGTTCGAAACATGGATATTATAAAAAATAGAATAGAAAATGAGGATTATTCTTTTGCAGTAGTTGGAAATATAGAGAACTCAATTGCAATTTTTGATAATAGAATTCTGGAAAAAATTAATCAAAAAAATGCTGATTTTATTATCTCTACAGGAAATAATCTTCGGGATGGTGATGAAAGTAAATATCGAGTTTTTTATAGAACTTTAGAAAAACTAAATATACCTTTTTTAACTGCTATTGGCAGTAGAGAAATTAGAGATGGTGGAAATGAAAATTTTTATAAATATTTTGGTCCTTTTTATTACTCTTTTCACATAAATGACTCTTATTTTATTTTCTTAGATACTACTGAAAACACAAATCCAGACTGGCAGCAGCAGTGGCTGGTAAATGTACTGGAAGAAGCTGCAGCTTATGATAAAAAGTTTGTTATAATGAATAAAACTCCGCTGAAAATTGATGCAGAGTACTTACTGGATGACAGTATTAAATATATTGAATCTGCTGATTTAAGAAACTTTTATCAAAATATTTTTGCAGAATACAATGTTGAGGCTGTATTTTCTTCTAATCTGGAAATATTTCACCAGGAAAATATAGAAGGTGTTAATTATTATGTTAGTGGTGGTGCTGGTGGAGAATTGATTTTTGATAATAAAAAAAGCTTCTATCATTATTTACTGGTAAATGTGACAGCAGATGGGGTAGATGTCAGTGTTGAACGCCTGGAGAGCAATCCGGGAACTTTTTCGAAATTAATGGTTAATATCTGGGTAGCTTTCCAATCTTTTTTCTATGCAAATTATATTAATATTTTATTAGTCTTATTTATTGGCTCATCAATTTTTTATATTTTCCACAGAGAAATTAATAAAGAAGTAGATTATTATCGTGACTTTGCCTATGCAGAAGATGAAATAAAAGTTCAAAAATTAAAAATTGCGATGTTTACAAATAACTATTTTCCAGTTATTGGGGGAGTACCTATCTCAATTCAGCGCCTCTCTAAAGCATTAAGAAAAAGAGGACATGAGGTTAAGATCTTTGCCCCAGAATATAAAGAGCAGACTGAAAATGAAGAAAATATTATTCGGTGTAATTCCTTATATCATTATCAGGAATCAGGACTTGAGTTTCCAGTAACTAATATTTATTCACCCCAGATAAAAAAAGAGTTTGTAGCTGAAGATTTTGATTTAGTTCACGCTCATCATCCATTCTGGCTGGGTAATAAGGGCCGTAAATTATCAGAAAGGTTTAATCTTCCGCTTGCTTTTACTTACCATACGCGTTTGGAAAAGTATGCACATTATGTTCCTAATATCTTATTTATGCGAAAATTATTTGCTAATCGTCTTTCGCATTTTTTAATCAAAAGCTTTGCCAATAAAACTGATGCAGTTTTTGCTCCAACCGAATCGACTAAGGAATATCTGCGTAATGTTGGTGTTAGTAGGTATATTAAAGTTATGCCGACCGGAATTGACTTTGATTATTATAAATGCAGTCAGGAAAAAATTGATAATTTGCGAAGCAAATTGATCGGTGATTCTGAACATCTTTTGATTTCAGTCTCAAGATTATCTAAGGAAAAGAATTTATATTTTATTCTGGATGGAATAAAAAGATTGAAAGAAAAGAGTGACCTTAATTTTAAATTGATAATTATCGGCAGCGGCTCAGAAAAAGAATCTATTGAGCGGTTTATTAAAGACAATGATTTAGAAAATTATATTGAACTAATTGGAGCAGTTGACTTTAAAGAAATGGCAAAATATTATCTTGCTTCAGATTTATTTGTTTTTGCTTCTACAACTGAGACCCAGGGTATGGTTCTTTTAGAAGCTATGGCCGGCTATAATCCAGTAGTTGCTGTTAAGTCAAGTGGAATAGATGATGTAATAGAAAATGACTACAATGGATATAAAACTGAAGAAGATATAGAAAAATGGAGCAGCAGAATTGAAGAATTACTTAATAATAGTGATAAATTTAAGCAGAGCTCTCAAAATGCTCGTAAAATCGCTGAGAGTTATTCCATTGAAGAGATGGGTGCAAAAGCGGAAAAACTTTATTATAAAATATTACAGCTTAAAAAGTACCAATAATTAACACCTATTACACCTATTGTTTACTTGTCGATTTATAATGATTTTTATCGAAAACAAAATCATTTATTACTGGAGGGAATAAGATGTCAATTGAATTTTTTAAAGAAAGAAAAATTTTTCATCTGCAAAATGAAGAAATAAGTTATGCAATCAAAATTTTGAAAAATGGTCAGTTAGGCCACCTTTACTGGGGTAAAAAAATTAAAAATGCTGAAAGACTGAATCGGTATCCAATAACTCAGCACAGACCCTATGAGGCTTATGCGGTTAAAGACGACACTGGTTTTATCTTAGAAAATATAGCCCGGGAATATCCTTCTTTTGGGCAGTCAGACTTTAGAGAGCCAGCCTACCAAATCAAAGCAGAAGATGGCTCAATTATCAGTGATTTAAAATATAGGGATCATCAGATTTACAGAGGTAAAAAAGATTTAAAGGGGCTGCCAGCTACTTATGTTGAAAAGGATTCTGAAGCAGATAGCCTTGAGATAACACTTTATGATGAGGTCTTGGATTTAGAAGTGACTTTAATCTACACAATCTTTAGAGATTATCCGGTAATTACTAGATCAGCTAATTTTAATAATAACGGTAAACAAAATATTAATCTTAAAAGAGCTCTTTCAATGAGTGTTGATTTTGAGAATAGAGATTTTGAATTACTGCAGTTATCAGGTGCCTGGGGTAGAGAAAGAGATATTCTGCGGCGTTCTCTGGATCAGGGAATAACTAAGATTGACAGTAAAAGAGGGGGCAGCAGCCATCAGCAGAATCCATTTGCAGCTTTAGTAGAACCAGATACAGATGAATATAGTGGGGAAGCATATGGGTTCAGTTTAATTTATTCTGCTAACTTTATTGCTCAGGCTGAAAAAAATCATTATGGAAAAACGAGAATGATCATGGGGATTAATCCCTTTAATTTTAGCTGGCTGCTGGAAAGCGCTCAAAGTTTCCAGACACCAGAAGTTGTGATGAATTATTCTGATCAGGGCTTAAATAAGATGTCTCAGAATTTTCATCAATTATACAGAAGTCGTCTGGTACAGGGCAGACATCGAGATCAGGAAAGACCTGTTCTAATTAACAACTGGGAAGGTACTTATTTTGATTTTAATACAGATAAAATATTAGAAATGGCAGAAGCTGCTTCAAAAGTTGATATTGAATTATTTGTACTTGATGACGGCTGGTTTGGGAAAAGAAATGATGATACTTCTTCTCTTGGTGACTGGTATGTAAATGAAGACAAACTGCCTGGCGGTCTGGAATATTTGGCTCAAGAAATTAATAAACTGGGAATGGATTTCGGTCTCTGGTTTGAACCGGAAATGATATCTCCTGATAGTGACTTATATCGTGAGCATCCAGAGTGGTCTATTCAGCTTGAAAATAGAGAATCTTCACTTTCCCGTCAGCAGTTAATTTTAGATTTAAGCCGCAGAGATGTTCAGGATTATATAATAGAGAGAGTGTCTGCAATTTTAAATAAAGCAAATATATCCTATGTTAAATGGGATATGAACAGACCGATGACTGAATACGGCTCTCTGAAACTAAAAGCCAAACGTCAGCGAGAATTGAACCACCGCTATATTTTAGGTCTTTATCGAGTTTTAGAAGAAATAACATCCCGATTTCCTGATATATTATTTGAAAGCTGTGCCGGTGGGGGAGGCCGCTTTGATCCAGGGATGCTCTATTATATGCCTCAAACCTGGACCAGTGATGATACTGATGCAGTAGAAAGATTAAAAATTCAATATGGAACTTCAATGGTTTATCCGGCATCCTCTATGGGAGCTCATGTTTCAGCAGTGCCCAATCATCAGGTGGAGCGCAGTACTTCACTTAAGATGAGATATGATGTGGCCAGTTTTGGGAACTTAGGCTATGAGCTGGATATAACAGAGTTAAATCCTGATCAAATAAAAGCTGTAAAAAACCAGGTTAAAAATTATAAAGAAATAAGAAGACTTGTCCAATTTGGTGATTTTTATAGACTTCAGAGTCCATTTGAAAGTAATTTTACAGCCTGGTCTTTTGTAGCTGAAGCTAAAGAAGAAGTGTTAGTTGGATTTTATCAGATTCTTGCTTCTCCCAATCCCAGAGAACAAAGAATTAAATTGAAGGGCTTAGATGCTGACTCTGATTATAAAGAGCTTAACTCAGCCAATATTTATGGTGGGGATGAACTAATGAATTATGGAATTAAAATTCCCTATCTCAAAGGAGATTTTTCTTCTAAAGTTTGGAGATTCCAAATGATTTAATTAAGCTTCTCTTATAAATTATTAAAAGTATAAGTAAAAACATTTTTATCTACTATCTTTAAAGTTCAAGTCAAGAACTCATAAATTAAAATTAAACAAAAAAATGGTGCCTGAAGTTTTAGCCTTCTGGCACCATTTCTGCATTTATTCTGATATAAAATTTAAAGCTAAGTTATACATCATCTAATTCTAAATTACTTAGATCTTGCAGCTTCAATATTAACTTTAGTTCCTTTAATATAGTTATCCTTCATGATCTGTAATACTTCATGACCTTTTTCTCTGGGAACTTCAACAAAAGTAAAGTTATCATAAATATCAATTGCTCCAATTAAGCCACCAGGCATTCCTGTTTCACCAGCAATGGCACCTACAATGTGACGGGGAGAAACTCTATCTTTTTTACCGATATTGATAAATAATCTAACCATTCCTGGTTCAGCACCAGTATCACCAAAACTCTGACCTGAGCTTTCAGGTTCAGCTTCATTTTCTTTTTTATCAATTGATTTTTTCATTAAAGCAGCAGCAATTTCGATTGCAGAATACTGCTCATCAATTAAATCTTCAATTAACTCAATATATTTTCCTAAATCAGCAGAATCCATATAAGAACTCAGTTCATCACTAAATTGATCAAATTGAGCTGCTTCAATATCACCTTGAGATGGAATTTCTGCTCTTTTAATTTTTGACTTGGTATATTTCTGAATATCTCTTAATTTATAGATATCCTTGCCTACTACAAAGCTGTGAGCTTCCCCACTTTTTCCTGCTCTACCTGTACGTCCAATTCTGTGGACATAATAATCAGTATCCTGAGGTAAATCATAATTAAATACTGCTTCAACATCTTCTACATCAATACCCCGGGCTGCAACATCTGTAGCAACCAGAACTTCTATAATTCCATTTCTAAATTTATTCATTACTCGATCACGCTGATTTTGATTTAAACCACCATGGATGGCATCAGATAAGTAGCCGCGTGCCTGAAGTTTAATATTTAAATCATCTACCATTCTTCTGGTATTACAGAAAACGATAGCCAGTTCTGGACTGCTTAAATCAAGAATTCTAGTTAAAGCCTTAAGTTTATCGTGTCTTCTAATCTCATAATAATACTGATCAATAGAAGGTACGGTTAATTTTTCGTGAGCAACTCTTAAAAACTCTGAGTTCTTCTGATATTTTTTGCTCAATCTTTTTATTGACTGAGGGATAGTTGCAGAAAAGAAGAGAGTCTGTCTATCATCCGGAATATCTCTTAATACAGTTTCTATATCATCAATAAAGCCCATATCTAACATAACGTCAGCTTCATCAAGCACAAAATAATCTATATTATCCAATTTTAAAGTTTTACGACGAATATGATCCATTACTCTACCAGGAGTACCGATAACAATCTGAACCCCTTTATTTAAGGCTTTAATCTGTCTGCCGATTGACTGTCCCCCATAAACGGGAAGAGTATAAATTCTATTTTTATATTTTGCCAGTCTTTTTAATTCTTCTGAAACCTGAATAGCAAGTTCTCTTGTAGGACAGAGTATAATTGCCTGAGGATTTTTATTGTCAGCATCCATTTCCTCCAACAGAGGGATACCAAAAGCTGCTGTTTTACCAGTACCTGTTTGAGCCTGACCAACAATATCTTTACCATTAAGTATTGCCGGGATAGCATTAGTCTGGATCGGTGTCGTTTCCTCAAAACCCATTTCTTCAACTGCTTTTAAAATTTCATCTGATACATTTAATTCATTAAATTTAATCTTTTGCAAATTAACTTCCACTTCCTTTTTTATTATATTCTTATACTAAATCTACCAACCACACAATTTTCTTAACAAATAATACTGCATCAGGTTGATAAATCTATACTTATACGTAGACGCTAAAAAACCCCGACTACATTTATATAGTCAGGGCTTAGTTGCTATATTATCTATTAAGTTATAAAACATTAATTTTTTAGTCAGCCCTCTTAGTATATCTCAGGCAGTAGTTAAAGTCAAATGATATAGTCTGTAATCAAGCGGCTGCCATTATAATTTAATATATTATAAATATAAAGACAATTTTTAATTTATCCGATCGGTTTGACAGACCGGACTTAGTTTGTTATTCTTTTATAGAAGTAAGTAAATGGGTTAAAATTATCCCGGGTTATTATCAGAGGAGACCTTGTGCTGATAATAATTGAACAATAATTTTGAGTATATGGTTTAGAATTTGTTCGCAGAGAACATTTTCTAGACCTTTTTTTGTGCCAGAGTAATTTTAACAAAAAATAAAATAGAGAGGTGAAAATATTGAAAATAAAAGCAAAAAATCTCTATAAGATTTTCAATGGTAATGACCAGGAAGAAATTGAACTGCTCAAAGATGGTATGAGCAAAGATGATATTTTAGGAAAAACTGGGGCCACTGTTGGAATCAATAATGCCAGCTTTGAAGTTGAAGAAGGGGAAATTTTTGTGATTATGGGGCTCTCCGGTAGTGGTAAATCAACACTACTGCGCTGTATTAACAGACTGGTAGAACCAACTTCTGGATCAGTTGAAGTTGATGGGACAGATGTTATGGATTTAAATAAAGAGGAACTAAGGGAATTTAGAAAAGAAAAGTTTGGAATGGTTTTTCAACATTTTGCTCTTTTCCCATACCGAACTGTTTTAGAAAATGCAGAATTTGGCTTAGAAATTGAAGGTGTAGATAAAGAAACAAGAAAAGAAAAGGCGATGACTGCTCTAAAACAGGTTGGTCTGGAGGGTTATGAAGATCAAATGCCGGATCAGCTTAGTGGTGGAATGCAGCAGCGGGTTGGTCTTGCCCGGGCACTTGCTGTTGATACTGATATACTGCTGATGGATGAGCCTTTTAGTGCTTTAGACCCTCTGATTAAAAAAGACATGCAGGACAAACTGCTGGAGCTGTATGAACATATAGATAAAACAATTGTATTTATCACTCATGATCTGGATGAGGCATTAAAATTGGGGGATAGAATTGCTATCATGAAAGATGGAGAAATTGTTCAGGTAGGAAATCACGAAGAGATTTTGACAAATGCCGAAAATGATTATGTTGCAGAATTTGTGCAGGATGTTAATCGTTCTCGTGTTTTAACAGCTGAAGATATTATGGATAAACCAGAGGCTGTATTATACAAGCAGGATGGTCTGAGAACCGCTCTACACAAAATGCGTCGTAATGAATTGGGCAGTATCTTTGTACTGGGAGAAAATAGAGAGTATAGAGGTATAGTTACAATTGAAGACGTGGTAGAATCCATTAATAAAGATAAAGAAAACCTGGATGACATCATAAAAGAAGTGCCATTAGCAGAGCCTGACGAAAGTGTTAATGATCTGTTTTCAAAAATAGCTGATATAGATACACCATTACCAGTATTAGATAAAAATAATAAACTAAAAGGAGTTATTGTTAAAACACATGTAGTTGCCAATCTGGCTTCCGAAAAAGTTTAAAATAATTTTTAAAATAGTTTATAAAATTTACAGTTAAATTAATTAATAATATCTCTGGAGGGATATAAATGAATAAGATAAAATTAATTTCAACTTTGCTCATCGTTCTTTTAGGATTTGGAATATTTGCCGCAGTACCACAGGTTGCAGCTCAGAATAATACAATTAACTTTGGTTATGTACAGTGGCCTGGTGTAACAGTAAAAACACATGTTGCAGCAAAGATTGCTGAATATTTAGGTTATGAAACTGAAATGACAGCAGCTTCTCAGGCAATTATCTTTAAAAGTCTAGAAACTGAAGATCTGGATGTATTTTTAGGTAACTGGCTGCCAACAATGCAGATGCATTTTAATGAATACCAGGAAAAAGGTGTAGTTCATAATGTAAGAGTAAATTTAGAAGATGTAGTTTATCAGACAGCAGTACCTGAATATGTTTATGAAGCTGGAGTTCAGTCTCTTGCTGATTTAAATGAACATGCTGAAAAATTTGATAATAAAATTTATGGTATTGAACCAGGGAATGATGGAAATATAATCATTCAAGAAGCTATAGATAATAACACTTATAATTTAGGTAACTGGACCCTGCAGGCCAGTTCCACTGCTGGTATGCTTTCGTCTGTCCAGAGAGCAGTTAATAATAAAGAATGGATAGCTTTTAATGGCTGGAAACCTCACTATATGAATGTGATGTTTGATCTTAAATATCTTAAAGATCCAGAAGGTATCTGGGGAGAAAATGACAGTGTATATACTGTAGCCAGAAATGGTTATCAGGATGAAAATCCTAATTTCTATAAATTCCTGGAACAATTTACAGTAACTGCTCCAATCCAGAATCAGTGGGTTGATGAATATCAAAATAAAGATCGTGATCCAGAAGCCGTCGCAGAAGAATGGATTGCTAATAATTTAGATGTTGTCAATCAGTGGGTTTTTGGAGTAAAAAGTACTGATGGTCGAATGGGCAGAAAAGTAATAGCTGAAATAGTAAATAACTAAATCACATAAATAAGTAATATTATTATAAAGTAGTGCTGAACAAGTAAAGGCTGGTGGTGTCAATTAATTTTGATGCCACCAGTTAAAATTTAATAGGATGGTGATTATTATTAACAGTATTATTGAACTTTTAACAACCAAAATTCCTCTAGGGAACTGGGTTGAAAATTTAGTTAATTTTTTAATTAATAATTTCAGCGGACCTTTAAACAATTTTTCATCTTTTATAGAATTTATTGTAAATGGAATAGAGTCAATACTTGCTTTTCCACACCCTCTGGTATTAATTGCAATTTTTGCAGTTGCTGCCTGGAAACTTAAGGGGAAAAACATGGCGATATTTGTAGCTCTTGGACTATCACTTGTTTTAAATCTGGGAATGTGGGAACCTCTAGTAATAACTCTGGCTTCAATAATTACATCAGTTCTAATTGCGCTGTTTATTGGAATTCCAATAGGAATTATTAAAGCACATAATAAAGTTGTTGATCTAATTACTCGACCAATTCTGGACTTTATGCAGACAATTCCACCATTTGTTTATTTAATTCCTGCTTTAATGTTCTTTGGGCTTGGTAATGTATCAGGAGTAATTGCAACTGTAGTTTTTGCAATTGCACCACCAATAAGATTAACCTATCTGGGAATAAAACAGGTAGATGAAGAGTTAGAAGAAGCAGGTCATGCTTTTGGAGCTAACTGGTGGCAGATTTTATTAAAAATTGAGCTTCCAGGGGCTATGCCTTCTATCATGATGGGAATTAATCAGTGTATTATGCTTTCTCTATCCATGGTAGTTATTGCAGCTATGATCGGGGCTGGAGGACTTGGTAAACCAGTGCTAAGATCTCTAAATGTTGTTGATATTGGACTTGGTTTTGAAGCCGGTCTTGGTGTAGTAATTATTGCTATGGTACTTGATAGAATGTTTGGTAGAGATTCGTAATTGAAAATTTACTTCATTATAATAATTAATCCTTAAAGATAATAATATAATAAATGAAACACCAGTAAAATAAAAATCCCGCTCAGGCAGTAAAATGCCCGGCGGGATTTTGTTATATCAATATTAAATTATTTTTCATAAAATAAAATCTAAATTAAACTACACCCTGATCTAACATGGCATTGGCAACTTTTAAGAAGCCGGCAATATTTGCACCTGCTGCCAGATCACCTTTCAGACCATATTTAGCAGCAACTTTACTGGCGTTTTTATAAATATTGACCATAATCTTCTGCAGTTCCTGATCAACTTTATCAAATGTCCATTCATCAAACATGGCATTTTGAGTCATCTCAATAGCAGAAGTTGCAACTCCACCAGCATTAGCAGCTTTACCTGGAATAAAGAAAACACCATTATCTTTTACCAGTTTGACAGCGTCTGAAGTTAAAGGCATGTTTGCACCTTCACCAATAGCAATTACTCCGTTATCAATTAATTTCTGTGCTCCTACTGCATCCATTTCATTTTGAGTAGCACAGGGAAGAGCGATATCACAATCAATAGACCAGATATCACTATAATCTTCAGAGTATTCTGCCTCAGGATATTCTTCCAGATATTCCTTAATTCTGCCGCGATTTACTTCTTTAATTTCTTTAATCAGCTCAAGATCAATTCCTGTTTCATCATATAAATAACCGGAAGAATCACTCATTGCCACAACTTTTGCACCCAGCTGGGTAACTTTTTCATTGGCATAAATTGCAACATTACCAGAGCCTGAAATAACAACTTTCTTATCATTTAAAGATAAATCATTTTCTTTAAGCATTTCTTCTAATATGTAGACCAGACCATAACCTGTAGCTTCAGTACGAACCAGACTTCCACCCCAGTCCAGACCTTTACCTGTTAAGACTCCAGCTTCATATCTATTTTTAATTCTCTTATATTGCCCAAAGAGATAACCGATTTCTCTACCACCAACACCAATATCACCGGCAGGAACATCAGTCTTATCTCCAATATGGCGGGCAAGTTCTGTCATAAAACTCTGGCAGAAACGCATAACTTCCTGATCAGATTTACCTTTAGGATCAAAATCACTACCACCTTTACCTCCACCAATTGGTCGACCGGTTAAAGCATTTTTAAAGATCTGTTCAAAACCCAGGAATTTCACTATACCTGTATACACAGAAGGGTGAAATCTTAATCCACCTTTATAAGGGCCAAGGGCTGAGTTGAATTCAATTCTAAAACCGCGATTAACCTGAGTCTGACCCTGATCATCAACCCAGGGAACACGGAAAATAATCTGCCTTTCCGGCTCAACCAGTCTTTCTAAAATACCATTTTCCTCATATTCGGGATGTTTTTCAAAAACTGGATTCAATGACTCCAGAACTTCCTCGACAGCCTGATGGAACTCAACTTCACCAGGATTTCTGTCTTTTACCATTTTTAAAACTCGTTCAGTATAATTGCTCAAACTTCTCACTCCTCAAAAAAATTTTTTATCATTAAACTATCACAAATTAATCTTAATATATAATTCACTTAAAATCAATTAAAAAGCTAAAGTTTTAGTTGTATACATGGATACTTGTTTATTTGTGAAATTTAATAGAATCTACAAAATTATTATATTTACTAAAAATCTATTGAGATAAATTATCATTAAATTCTTGACAAGCTTTCTTCTATTATATATACTTAAACAAAGTAAAAACATAATAAATTTTAATAGGAAAATGCCTCATCATATCTGATGAGGTAGAGGCGCGAATTTAGAATAGTATTTTTCAACTTCAGCTTAAACCGCTGTTGGGAAAGAAAGGCTGATTCGCCGAAGTTTTCAGCCAGGGTTTAATGGCTGTCTGCTGGGTCTGTATAAAAAATATACAGGACTGTCATTAGTAGTTTAATCCAGACTGCTGATGTTGAGCTATCTCAAAAGATGGAAGAGGTGATTTCTCTGATTAAGTATTTAACTCAGCGATTTCGCTGAGTTTTTGTTATATATAGATATTTTTCTTTTAATAAGAAGTTATGATAAAATAATTTTAGAACAAAAATCTTTAAAAATGGAGTAGATTTATGAAAACAATAACTATACCTGAAATTAAAATTAGAGAAACAGTAAAAGAATATGGAACTCCGTTTCACATTTATGATGAGCAGACTATTGTTGATCGTTTAAACAATTTGATTTCTTCCTTTAGCTGGGCGGATTTTAAAGAGTTCTTTGCCATTAAGGCAAATCCAAATCCACATGTTTTAAAAATAATGAAGGAAAACAACTGTGGGGTTGATGCAGCAACTGTAACCGAAATTAAACTGGCAGAAATGGCCGGTTTTAGTGGAGAAGATATAATGTTCACCTCCAATCTGACTACAATTGATGCCTACAGGTATGCAGTAGATAAAGGGTGTATTATAAATATTGACTGGGCAGCAGATATTTATGAGCTATTTGAAAATGAGATCATACCGGAAAATATTTGTTTCAGATTAAACCCCGGCTCAATTGAAAATGAAATAATGGGAGACTCCAAAGAATCAAAATTTGGATCAACTGCCGAACAGATTAAAGAGGCAGTAAGTTTTCTGGCTGAACAGGGAATTAAGTCAATTGGACTGCACACAATGGTAGTTTCTAATGAAAACAATGCTCAAATTTTTGGTGAGTATACCGAGATGCTATTTGAATTTGCCAGAGAGATTATTAATGAGTATAAGATTGAGATTGATTTTATTAATATCGGCGGGGGAGTTGGAATCCCCTATCAACCAGAAGACTTTGTTGATCTAGATGCAATATCAGGGGCGGTAAATGAAGCCTACGACAAAGTTTTAAAGGCAAATGGACTGCAGCCCAAGATTTTTATGGAATCTGGCCGCTACATCACTGGCGAATCAGGTTATTTAATTACAGAAGTGATTAAGAAAAAAGAAACATACAAAAAATATCTGGGTGTAGATGCTTCGATGTCAGATTTAATGAGACCGGCAATGTATAGAAGCTATCACCATTTAACCAATATTGATGCAGAAGCTCGCGGGGAAGAAAAATCAAAAGAATATGATGTAGTCGGCTCCCTCTGTGAAAATAATGATAAATTTGCAATTGACCGCCGACTTCCTAAAAGTAAGGTGGAAGATCTGGTTGTGATTCATGATACAGGAGCTCACGGACATTCAATGGGTTTCAATTATAATGGAATGCTCAGAAACGGAGAATTTTTGTACACTACTGATGGTAAAGTGAAGCAGATCAGACGTGATGAAACTTTTGAAGATTATACAACTACTGTAATAGGAGGCTATTAATATGTTTAAAGGTGTAGGAACAGCTTTGATTACTCCTTTTAAAGACAATGGTGAGGTTGATTATGATTTATTTAAAAAGATTTTAGACCATCAATTAGAGAACAATGTTGATGCACTTGTGGTACTGGGAACCACCGGTGAATCTCCGACTGTACATCTGGAAGAAAGAAAAGAACTGACTAAAATCGCAGTTGCTAAGGCTGATGGTGAAGTACCGGTAATTATAGGTACCGGAACTAATGATACTGTAAAAGTAATCGAAATGAATAAACTGGCCGAAGAACAGGGTGCTGATGGACTTTTAATTGTAACTCCCTATTATAATAAGACAAGTCAGGCAGGATTGGTCGACCACTATACACATATTGCCAGTCAGACTGAACTTCCGATTATTGCCTACAATGTACCTTCCAGAACCGGAGTTAATATTGAACCGGAGACTTTTAAGAAAATGGCTCAAATGGAAGATAATATTGCTGCTATTAAGGAAGCCAGTGGAGATATGAGCCAGATCTTAAATGTGATCGAAATTGCTAAAGATAGTAAAACTATTCTTTCTGGAAATGATGACCAGGCTCTACCATTGATGCTGTGTGGAGGTAGTGGAGTTATTTCGGTATTTTCAAATCTAATGCCCGGAGTAATGAAGGAAATTACTTCTCATATTTTAGCCGGAGATTATCAGGCTGCGAGAGACTTACATTATAAATACTTAAAATTAATGAGGCTTATTTTTGTTGATGTTAACCCAATCCCAATTAAATTTGCGATGCAGCAGATTGGACTTTCTAATAATAATCTCCGGCGTCCTTTAGTTAAGCTGAGCAAAGAGCATCAGCAGTTAATTTTAGATGAAATGAAGGAGCTGGATATTGTATGAAATATGGAATTATAGGTCATTCAGGCCGGATGGGTCAGGCAATAGAAGAATTGTTTTCTGAAGCCGACCATAAGCTGGTCTATCAAAAAGATGAAAATGGTGAAAAAGAAATAGGAAAACCGGAAGTGATTATAGATTTTTCTCTAAAAGAAGCTTTTGCTGATACGGTAAGAGTCATTAAGAAAAAAGAGGTACCCTTGGTAATTGGGACTACCGGTTTAGATGAATCTGATTTTGCTAAATTAGATGAGTTGGCAGAAGAGGTGCCTGTTATTCAGAGTTTTAATTTTTCTATTGGAATCAATATCTTATCTGAGCTAATAAACAAGGTCAATCAGTATGTAGATCAGGACTGGGATATAGAAATTTCTGAAACTCATCACCGCTTTAAAAAGGATAAACCTTCCGGTACAGCAATTATGCTGGGAGCTCTTCTGGATAGGGATGTAGAAATGCATTCTAAAAGACTGGGCTCAGAGTTTGGTGAACACGAGATTGACTTTGCCAGCACAGGTGAAGTACTTACTTTAAAGCACAGAGCTTACTCCAGAGAAGCTTTTACCAGAGGAGTTCTGCTGAGTGCTGAGGCAATTTTAGATTTAGAGCCTGGATTTTATAGTTTTTCTGAGATTTTAAATGATTAAATTTGGATTTAAAATCAAGCTCCAAAACTTATTCAAAAAAACTAAGATTCATTATAGATAAAAATAATAGATAAAAACATATAACTGGAGGCAAAAAAATGAATTCTTATGATTTAATTGACTATATTTCAAATTCTACTAAGAAGTCACCTGTTAAATTTTATGTTAAGGGTGAAGGGTTAAAAGAAGTTTTAAATACTTACGAATATTATGGAGATGACAGTTCTGGAGTTGTTTTCTGTGAGCAGCAGGAAGCAGAAGCAATCAAGGAAGAACTGGGAGATAAGTTAACTCAATCCAGAATTGAAATGGATAGACTTAATTCTGCTATACCATTAGCGGATTACAATCAGTATAACTGCAGAATAGAGCCTGGGGTACATATTCGCGATCAAGTTGAAATTGGAGATGGCTGTGTCCTGATGATGGGAGCTGTTATCAATATCGGTGCTAAAATTGGTGCCAATACAATGATTGATATGAATACCGTGCTTGGAGGTCGAGCTACAGTTGGTGATAACTGCCATATCGGTGCTGGAACAGTGCTGGCCGGTGTTATTGAACCACCAAGTGCTGATCCGGTTATTGTAGAAGATAATGTACTAATCGGGGCCAATGCAGTTGTTTTAGAAGGGGTTAAGATCGGTGAAGGTGCTGTTGTTGCAGCCGGTTCGATTGTTATTGATGATGTTCCTGCTGGTGCAGTTTATGCCGGTTCTCCTGCTAAAAAAATTAAAGATGTAGATGATCAGACAAAACAAAAAACAGAAGTAATGGCAAGTTTACGCCAACTTTAAAAATCAACTTTAAGATTAAGGCTGGCTGAATTTATTTTGGCCAGCTTTTTCAAATTAGGCAGGCATATTATATCTATTCCCAAATATATTTATAAAGGATGTTTTAAAAATGCGTTATTTAAAACTTTATAACAATTATGACTTTACAATTGAAAAAGCTGAGGGTGTTTATATTTATGATACTGACGGTAATAAATATTTTGATACTTTTGCCGGGATTGGTGTGCTGGCCCTGGGCCACAGCCATCCCAAAGTTGTAAAAGAGATTTCTGCAAAACTGAAGCGCTATGCTCACACTTCCAATTATTTTTTAGATGAAGATACAGAAAAGGTAGCTGAGTTAATTAGCAATCAGGGAGAAAAAGTATTTTTTGTTAACTCAGGTACTGAAGCAACCGAACTGGCTTTAAAAGTAATTAAAAAGAAAATTGATGGAGGGAAAATTTTATTTTTTAGCAATTCCTTCCACGGCAGATCATTAGGTGCACTATCAGTTAATGGTTTTCCCGGAATTAGAGACCAGTTTAAACCCCTGCTTCCGGATACAATAGAAGCAGAATTTAATGATGTAGAGAGTCTAAAAAAGACTGCAGCAGATAATCCGGATATTAAAGCAGTTTTTTTTGAACCACTGCAGGGTTCTGGTGGGGTGCAGCCAGCATCTCAAGAATTTATAGCTGAACTTAAAAGTCAAATAGAGGCCAATGATTGGATTTTGGCTGTTGATGAAGTACAGGCAGGTCTTTACAGAACTGCTAAGCGATATTCTTATCAGCATTTTGATTTAAAACCTGATCTGGTTACAGTAGCTAAAGCCCTTGGGGGAGGTTTGCCATTAGGTGGAGTAATTATGGCTGGAGAAATGACAGAGGTACTTAAACCAGGTGATCACGGCTCAACCTTTGCTCCCAATCCACTTGCTTTAAGAGGGGCAAAAGTTGTTTTAGAAGAGCTGGAAACAATGGAAGATTCGATTGCTGAAAAAGGAGAATATTTTCTGAACAGATTAAAAGAACTTGATTCGGAAAAGATTGAGGATGTCAGAGGAATTGGCTTAATGCTGGGAATTGAGTTAAAAGAAGTAATTCCTAATTTAAGGGACAGAGCTCAGGCAGAAGGAGTTTTACTTAATCTTGTTAAAGGCAGGATAATTCGATTTTTACCTGCTTTAAATATCACTAAAGATGAAATAGATGAACTAATAGAAAAATTAGAAAAAATATTGGCTTAAAATAATAGTACCGGGTACTTGGATTAAATTTCCAGTTACCCGGTATTTTTTTTAAAAATCAGGCATCTCATCAATAGCATTTTTCTTTTCTTCTGTATCAACATGAGTATAAATCTGGGTTGTAGATAGATTGGCATGACCTAAAAGGTCCTGCAGTACTTTGATGTCTTTAGTCTGACGATAAAGAGTAGAAGCAAAAGTATGGCGCAGTTTATGAGGGGTTATTTTCTCAGCTCTGCTTAAACCCGCTTTTTTTGCATATTTTTTGACAAAAAGCTGAATAGTCCTCGGATTAATTCTTCTGCCGTGACGGGAAATAAAAACTGCCTGACGGGCATCATTTTCTTTAATTTCAATTGAATTTCTTTCCCGCATATAACGCCTGATTGCCAGAACCACATCATGGTGCAGCGGCACATAACGTTCCTTTTTACCCTTACCATAAAATTTAATGGAGCCATCTTCAAAATCAATATTATCAAAATCAAGATTGACTAGTTCAGAGATGCGGAGACCTGCATATAAAAAGAGCTTAACTATTGCCAGATCCCGAAGGCGGTTGATTCCACCATGTTCATCAATAGCCTGGATGAACTTTTGAGCTTCCTTTAATTTTAAATAAATTGGCTCCAGTCTGGTATCTGTTTTACTGCTTTCTATTGCCTCAGCCGGATTTTTAGTGACAATTCCATAATGAAGCAGATACTTGTAAAAAGAACGGACAGCAAAGAGTTTTCTGTTTCTGGTAACCGCCTTATTATCATTAACAATTACTGCATCAGCCAGAAACTCTGAGATATCAAGTCGATCAACCTCATCTGGTTTAAAACCCTCTTTAAAATCAAGTTCTTCCAGCAGATATTTATGTAATTGATGTAGATCACTATCATATTCCTTAATTGTTAGTTTCGAATAACCTTTTTCTACATCCAGATATTTTTTGAATTTATTTACAGCCTGTAAAAAATTAAGTTGAGAAATTTTAATCACTTCCTTTGTTTGTACTTTTTTTCTCTTGTACCAGGTACAAAAAGGCCTTTTTGTACCTGGTACCTACATATATTACTTATTCAATTAAAAAGATTAAATTCCTCTTTTAAAACTCTTGACCTTCTCTGACCTTTGTATTATAATTATATTATAGAAAGTAAATTAAAATTGAATAACTTGTATCAAAGGAGGAATAAAAAATGGATATGGAAAAGTTTACACGGAAAGCACAGCAGAGTCTGGTAGAGGCACAAAATGTTGCTAAAGACTATCAGCATCAGGAAATATTTCCGTCCCATTTATTTAAAGCATTGTTAAATCAGGATGATGGTATAGTAATCCCACTGCTGCAGAAGGCCGAAGCAAATCTGGCAGAACTTAAGTCGGAAAATGAAAAACTGCTTAAAAAACTGCCCCAGGTTTATTCTGAACAGGGTGGTCAGGCATATATGTCACATCAATTAAATGATATTATGCGCGAGGCTGAAAAACAGGCAGATGGACTTGGTGATCAGTATGTATCAACCGAGCATTTTTTGCTGGCTATTTTAAAAAACAGGAAAACTGACTTAGGTAAAATGCTTTATCAAAAAAATATAAACTATAATGATTTAAAACAAATTATTCAGGAAGTCCGTGGAGGCAGTAAAATTGATTCCCAGCAGGGAGAAGAAGGTTTTAATGTTTTAGAAAAATATACAATTGACATCACTGAGCTGGCCAAAAATGGAAAATTAGATCCAGTAATCGGTCGTGATAATCTAATCAGAAGAGTAATGCAGGTTCTCTCACGACGCCGTAAAAACAATCCGGTTTTAATCGGTGAACCCGGTGTTGGTAAAACTGCGATTGTGGAAGGACTGGCACAGAGAATTATCAATGGTGATGTTCCAGAAGGCTTAAAGAAGAAAAAGGTAATCTCTCTGGATATGGGTTCTTTAGTTGCTGGAACTAAATTTAGAGGTGAGTTTGAAGAAAGACTGAAATCAGTTTTAAAAGAAATCAAAAAAGCTGAAGGTCAGATTATTCTCTTTATTGATGAGATGCATACCTTAGTTGGAGCTGGTGCTACAGAAGGCTCAATGGATGCAGCCAATCTTTTAAAACCTGCCCTGGCGCGAGGTGAACTGCACTGTGTGGGAGCAACAACCTTAGCTGAATACAAAAAACACATCGAAAAAGATGCAGCCTTAGAGAGAAGATTTCAGCCAGTTCAGGTCTCTGAGCCGGATATAGAAGATACAGTATCTATTTTAAGAGGCTTAAAAGAAAAATACGAAATTCACCATGGAATTAAAATTACAGATAATGCAATTGTAGCAGCAGCCAGACTTTCTGACCGCTACCTGACTGAGAGATTCTTACCTGATAAAGCAATTGATTTAATTGATGAGGCGGCTTCTAAAATCAGAATTGAAATTGATTCGATGCCGATCGAGATCGACGAACTGGACCGCAGAGTACGAAGACTGGAAACCGAAAAAGAAGCATTAAAAAATGAAGAGACAGAAGAGGCTCAGCAGAGATTAGAAGAAATTGAGGAAAAACTTCAGGAATTGAAAGATCGACGAGATCCACTGCGTCTAAAATGGAAAAATGAAAAAGATCAGCTGGCTAAAATGCAGGAATTAAAAGAAAAAATTGACCAGGTTGAATATCAGGCTGAGGCTGCAGAAAGAGAAGCAAATTACGAAGAGGCAGCGAGGCTGCGATATGGAGAACTAAATGAACTGCGCCAGAAGCTGGCAGAAGTCAGTCAGAAGGTTGAAGAATCACAGCAGGATGCAACTCATCTGGTTAAAGAAGAGGTAACTGAGGAAGATATTGCCGAAATTGTTTCTCTCTGGACCGATATTCCACTGCAGAAGCTGATGGAAGAAGAAAAAGAAAAGTTGATTCATTTAGAAGATGAATTAGAAAAAAGAGTTGTCGGTCAGCATGATGCAGTTAAAGCAGTCAGTAATGCAATTCGTCGTTCCCGGACAGGTCTCCAGGATGCGGATCGACCACTGGCATCTTTTATGTTTATGGGACCAACCGGTGTTGGTAAAACAGAGCTTGCTAAAACACTGGCAGAATATCTATTTGATGACGAAAAAGTTCTGACCAGAATCGACATGTCAGAATATATGGAAAGACATGCAGTTTCTAAATTGATAGGTTCACCTCCAGGTTATGTGGGCTTTGAAGAAGGTGGACAGCTGACAGAAAAGGTCAGACGCAGCCCCTATTCTGTAATTCTTTTTGATGAGATAGAAAAAGCACACCCGGATGTATTCAATATTCTGCTGCAGATTCTTGATGATGGAGTTTTAACTGACAGTCAGGGAAAAGAGGTTGACTTTAGAAATACAGTAATTATCATGACTTCTAATGTTGGCTCTCAGTATATTCAGGATTTAGATGATGAAGACAGGATAAGAGAAGAAATTGATGAGGCACTTAAAGGTCAATTTAGACCTGAGTTTTTAAATAGAATTGACGAAAAAATTATCTTCCACTCTTTAACTAAGGAAGATATCTTTAAAATCATCGATATCCAGATTTCTTATCTGCAAAATAACCTGTCTGAACAGGATATTGAAATTGAACTGACTAAAGCTGCCAAAGAAGAACTCTTAGAGCTCGGTTTTGATCCAGCTTATGGAGCCAGACCTTTAAGAAGGGTTATTCAAAATCAGATTAAAGACGAACTGGCAATGCTGCTCCTTGAAGAAAGAATTACAGAAGGTGATCAGATTAAAGTTGATTTTAAAGATGGAAAATTTCAGTTTAAAAACTAAAATAACGATCAAATAGAGTAATTGATTGCTAAATAAGCTTCAAAAAATATTATTTTGACTCCAGACCGGTTAAATTGCCGGTCTTTTTTTATGTTCTGTTTTTTAATATAATGAAGGAATATAATTAATTACCAAGAACTATAATTATTGTACATACTATTTGAATAAAAAAATTAAAAATGTGAGGTTTTTAAATGTCTGAACAAAAGAAAAATATTAAACTTTTTGTTTTCGTCACTGCTTTTTACTGGTTTTCAATGTATGCCTATATTCCCACCTTTTCACCCTACATAGAATCTCTTGGGGCATCACATAAGATGATCGGTTTAATTTTAGGTTCATATGGTTTTACCCAGATGTTGATTAGAATTCCACTGGGGATTTATTCGGACAGAATTAATAAGAAAAAGATATTTGTTAATCTTGGGATTTTACTGAGTGTAATCAGCACCATCGGAATGTGGTTTGCAGAAACACCTGCTTTAATTTTAGTTTTTCGCTCACTTGCAGGAGCTTCCGCTGCTACCTGGGTCAGTTTTACTGTGCTTTTTTCTTCCTATTTTAAAGATGATGATACCGCCCATGCCATTGGAATTATCAATGCTTCCAATAAATCAGGTCAAGTTGTAGGGATGCTTTTAGGTGGAATAGTTGCTCAAAGCTTAAGTCAGCAGTATCCGTTTTTACTTGCTGCAGCTGCTGGAATAATCGGTTTTGCTTTAAGTCTGAAGGTTGATGAAAATAAAAAAATTGATCACAAAGCTATTACTTTAAAAGAAATAATAAAAGTTGCAAAAAATAGAAGTCTGCTGACGGTTTCTTTTCTGGCAATTTTAATGATGATGATTTCTCATTCCACCACTTTTGGTTTTATCCCGGTGGCTGCTAAAAATCTGGGAGCAACAAGTTTTCATTTAGGACTTTTAACAACGATTACAACAATTCCCGGAATCCTTTCTTCCTATTTAAGCGGCAGTTATTTTAGTAAAAAGCTGGGAGAAAAAAACACGGTTACAATTGGTTTTTCACTGCTGGCAGTTTCCTGTATTTTAGTACCCTTTGTCGAAGATCTTTATCTCCTATTTTTTGTTCAGATGCTGAACGGATTTTCTCAGGGCATGATCTTCCCGGTCTTAATGGGATTAAGTATTAAAAATGTGAGGGCAAATAAAAGGGGAACAGCAATGGGATTTTTCCAGGCAATTTATGGTCTGGGGATGTTTATGGGACCAATATTTGTTGGAACCATCAGTGATTTTGCCGGCCTGAAAATGGGATTCTGGATGATCGGTCTGGTTGGAATCCTGGGAGCCATTTTAACCCGCTTTTATCAGGCTGAAAAAGTTTAGAATTGAAATATATAAAGTTTAATGATAGACAAGAAAACCCAGATAGATAACTAGATTAAGTTAGGGAGATTAAGATGATTAAAAATAAGATTATCGAACAGTTAAATAAAAATAGAGCTAAAAATATCAGCCTTCTGGGAATAATAGAAAATTACGGGATCGAAAGTAGTTTGAAATATAAAGATTCTTATTTGATTACTATTAAAACAGACCACCTCTGGTGCTACCCGGCGGTTGAGAGTAAAAACGAATTAGTTGAGCTTTTAAAAAGATTAGAGGGGAGAACAAATTACTTTGCTGCTTTAGAAAATTGGATGATCCCGGTTGTCAGTCAGAACGGAAAATTTGAATGGGAGTTAAAAACCGAAAGATTAATTCTGCCTGATGAAGCTAAATTGGATTTCTCAATACAGAAAAAAATTAAAAGCAGCAGCAAAAATTTAGAGGCCGAAAAAGAAATTAAAATCAGAGAACTCAAAAATAAAGATGCCGACTTTATTTTTGCTCACTCCCACTATCAGGATTTTACCTCTAAAGCATATATAAAAGAACGGATAGCGGCAGATTGTTCTGCCGGAATTTTTATTAACGAAGAACTCGCAGCCTGGGGTTTAACACATGATGATGGTGCAGTTGGTTTTATCCATGTCAGAGAAGATTTCAGAAAAAACGGTTATGCCCACCTAATTATGGAAAAATTAATCAAAAATAAAAGGGAAAATGGAAAAGATGTTTTTTTGAATGTTGAGCCGGATAATTCAAAGGCAAAAAAGTTATTTTATTCACTTGGCTTTGAATTTGATAGAATAATCAGCTGGATTAAACTTAAAGAAGAATAACTTATTATAAAGCGGATAATAAAGTTTATGAATGCAGATTCCACGGTGGAATAATTAAATAAAGGAGGCCGACAGAAAAATGAACGAAAAAGAAATAATAAATAAAACTAAAAAGCCGATTACAAAAAAATCATTAATTAATGATCTAAAAAAGTTAAAGTTAAAAGGAGAAGTTGTCATTGTTCATTCTGCTCTCAGCAAACTGGGCTGGGTCTGTGGGGGAGCTGTGGCTCTGGTGGAAGCTCTGCAGGAAGTTATTACTGCAGAAGGAACTCTGATTATGCCGGCTCACAGCGGTGATTATTCCGAGCCTAAATACTGGGGAAAGGAAGCGGAAGCTATCACAGCTGATCATAGATTGGACTATGCTCTGGGAGAAAACTCTCCCCTGGCTACAATTTATGAGAGAGAAGGTAAAATACTCTTAATTGGAGTCGGCCATGATTGTAATACTTCACTGCATCTGGCAGAATATAGGGCGGATTATGATCTTAAAATTAAAATCTTTGGCTCTTCAATTTTAAAGGATGGTCAAAATGTCTGGGCTAAATACCAGGATATTGAATTTAATGATGAGCTTTTTCCTGCAATTGGTAAGGAATATGAGACGAAATATGAATACAACAGTGCCATAATTGGACTGGCAGAGGCAAAATTGTTTGATCAAAAAATAATGGTCGATTTTGCGGTCAACTGGCTGGAAAAAAGAGAAAATTAGTTAAGAGAGTTATATAATTTCTGGCATTTAAAAGGAGAATAAAATGAAAGCATTAATTTTAAATGGAGAAGAAGTAGATGGCCTTTCTTTAAAGCATATTTCAAAAAGTATTAAAGAAGAATTGAGAAGCTGTGATTTTGAAGTTGAAGAAATATTATTAAAAGAAAAAGAGATTGCAGACTGCCTGGGACTTTTTAAATGCTGGGTTAAAACTCCAGGAATCTGTATAATTGATGATTATGGAAGAAAAACTGCAGCTAAATTAATAAATTCTGAACTTGTAGTTTTTCTGACACCAGTAACATTTGGCAGTTATTCTTATCAACTCAAAAAAGCTTTAGATAGAATGATCCCTCTGATTTCTCCTTATTTCAAAAAAATTGAAGGAGAATTTCATCACAGAAAACGTTATTCAAAATATCCATCCATTTTAGCTGTCGGGGTAATGGAAAAGATTAACCAGGCCCAGAGTAAAATTTTTAAAGAACTGGTGAAAAGAAACTCTATCAACTTTCATTCTGCATATTGTGAAACTGAAGTTTTTGAGGTGGCTGATGATTTTAATAATAAAAAAATTAAAAATCTTGTTAAAGTGATTTCTGAAAAAGTAGGTGAACAGAATGATTAAATTTAAAAAAGCAGTTTTGCTAATCGGAAGTCCAAAAGGTAAAGACAGTTCATCAGCCAGTTTAGGTAGTTATCTGCTTTCTAAGGTTGAAGAATATGATGTTTCAACCGAGAAGGGTTATCTTCATTCTGAAATAAATACTGAAACTAAAAGAATTCAGTTTTTAGAAAAGATAGCAGAAACAGATATTATAATTCTTGCGGCACCACTTTATGTAGATACTCTTCCGGCAAAAGTGATCAGGGCTTTGAGCCTAATCGCAGAAAATAGAAAGAATATAAATAATGATCATTCTGATTTGAAACGGATAAGAGCTTTGCTGTAATAGTCAACTGTGGTTTTCCTGAAGCTGAGCAAAATAAAACAGCCCTTAAAGTTTATGAGCAGTTTGCTAAAGAAGCCGGGTTTAAATATCTTGGTGGAATATCGATTGGAATGGGAGGTGTAGTCAGCGGTAGATCTTTATTAGAAATGGGCGGAATAGCCAGTAATTTAATTAAAGGTCTTGAGCGGGCAGCTGATGATATTGTAAGAAGTCATAGATTTTCAGACTCGGTTATTGAAAAAACTTCTAAATCAATGATTTCACCCAGATGGCTTTATACTTTAATCGGTAATTTTTCCTGGAGATTTCAGGCCTTTCAAAATGGAGTCTACAGGAAAATGAATGATAAACCCTACCAGAAGGTGAAACATAATGATTGAAAATCTTAAGTTAAATAAAGGATTGTGGCTGATAACTGGAGTTTTCTGTTGCCCTGGGTAGTTTTTTGCGCCCAATATATAATATCAATTTCAGTGCAGAAGAAGCCTTTTTTTATCTTATACTGTCCTTAATCTTTCTGGCTCTTGCAGTATTAAATGTTCAACAGCTTAGAATAAAAAAATAAATTTATAAAATTAAAGGAAAAATAAGCCAGATGAAGAAATATAAGAATATGGAAACTAATAAGAGATGGGAGCATATATATTAAATGAGGTTGAAGTTAAACAAAAGAAAGAATCTGATCTGTGTTAGTTTTGATTATGATAAAGTTGTGATTAGAAAAATCAATTCAATTCCGGGGAGCCGCTGGAATCCAGAAAGAAAGTACTGGACATTTCAAAATAACTCTACTAACTTAGCCCTTTTTTTAGAAATGTTTAAGGGTGAGTATTTAATTTTTGAATCTAAAATTAAAGATTTTGCTGGCCCAGAATTAATTGCTGACTATTTTAATCATTATTATCTGCCACAATTTGAAAAGAAGCTGAAGTTAAAAGACTATTCTAGAAATTCAATAAAAGCTTATCTTAACCACAATAAATCCTTTATAAAATATATTCAAAAAGATTTATTTGGGATTAAAATGGCCGATGTTAATGATTATGTATTGTATATTTTAGAGGATTTAAACAATACTCATTCTTATGCCAACCAGTTTATCAGTGCTTTTAAAACTTTTAATAATTTAATTTTACAACTTGATGGAATTAACAATAAATTGCTGCGCCCAAAAAAGAAAAAGAAGCTGCCCAAGGTTTTAAATAAGAGAGAAGTAAAGGAGATTATTGCTTCTGTTGATAATTTAAAACATCAATTAATATTAATTTTGACTTATTCTGCTGGTCTGAGAGTTAGTGAAGTTGTGAGATTGAAGATATCTGATATTGACTCTGATAGAATGCTGATATATGTACGTAACAGTAAGGGTTATAAAGATAGGTATACATTGCTGTCCCAAAACGTTTTAACTAAGCTTAAACTATATGTAAAGGCTTTTCAGATACAAAAATACGATAAGCAGTGGCTTTTCCCCGGTCAGAATAAGGATCGGCATCTATCAAAGCGAAGTGCGCAGAAGGTTTTTAAGCGTGCCTGCAAGAAAGCCGGGATAAATAAAGAGGTTGGAATTCACTCGCTGAGACATTCTTTTGCTACTCATTTATTGGAGCAGGGAGTTGATCTGAGATATATCCAGAATTTACTGGGGCATAAAAGTTCTACCACAACTGAGATCTATACTCATGTGAGCAATAAGAATTTGATTGAGATTACTAATCCATTTGATAGTTTATAGAATGAAGATCTAAACGAAATAACAGTCGTGAAGATTTGCTATTATTGTCTTAATGAACTTTTATTCGCAAAGAAGTGAGTTATACGCAATAATAACTGAACATCAGCAAATAAGAGAAAAAGATAAAAGAAGGGTTGGATCATCGCAAACTGGCATGAACTAGCTCCTGCAAATGAAGGAAATAATAATTGTAAATTTTCAGCGGCTTTACCAATTAACCTGGATGATTATAATCTACAAAGGTATTTACATATATCAGAAGCTAAATTAGTCACTGTTTGATTTTCACGCACTTCGTGAAGATGTAATATAGTACAAAGTTAATGAACTTATTTGCTGGTTAAGGAAGAAGAATGATATTTCATTAAACTGAAGTAAAAAATACTTTTAACGCGGCAAGTTATTACAGCGTATAACATGGGATTGGCGTCATGCCTTCTGTCATAAAGCTTGCAGGTTAACCAATTACGGATACGGAAAAGCAAGCTTTACGCCAGTTCCTGCGGAATCAGGCACGAGCGCAAATCCCAGGGACGTTATATGACATTATAGCAAAAGTTACTGCAGCTAAAAAGATCAGAAAAAAGGTTTGGTTATTGCAGGATGATATTTTTATACTTTCTCTGGTGAAAGTAAATAGAAACTGAAAGGTTTTTAACTTAACTAAGTGCTCTAAGAAAAGAAAACCGTGATCAATTTTATGAGCGGTTACAGCACTATCTCCAAAACTTCAGACTGATGTTTAAAGTTTTTTGCGGGCAGGCCGTTGCAAAAAAGGAGATAGAGGTTCGAAGTTTTGAAGATAAATGAGAAATAATAGAGTCGATGTTGCTATAACAGTCATATAACATGGGATTAACGGCATGCCCTCTGGCACAAAGTTAGCACCTGAACAATTGCGGATATGAAAGCTAACTTTGCCCCAGGTCTGTGGACACCGGGTACACCGCGAATCCCAGGGACGTTATATGCAATAATAACTGAACATCAGCAAATAAGAGAAAGAGATAAGAGAAGGGTTGAATAATCGCAAACTGAGATGAACTAACTCCTGCAAATGAAGAAAATAATAACTGCAAGCTTCAAATGGTCTTAACAATAGACTTGGGCAATTATAATTTACAAAATTATTTACATATATCAGAAGGTAAATTAGTCACTGATTGATCTTCACGTACTTCGTGAAGATTTAATATAGTACAGAATTCATGAACCTATTTGCTGGTTAAGGAAGAATTTTGATATTTCATTAAGTTGAAGCAGAAAGAAAAACTTTTTACGTGGCAAGTTATTACAGCATATAACAGACCATTGGCGCTACTAGGTATAAAATTGAGCAGCAAGACATCCGTGCCCTTCGGGACATGGCTTTTGTCACATCTCTTGCAGCAGCTTAAACAAAAAATGCTGATGAAAGGCAAGAGATGCGCCAACCTAAAGAACAGGACAGCCACGTCGCAAATGCTCGGGACGTTAGACGAAAGAACACTAAAGGAGGATTTTATGAAATTTGAAAAAGTTCTAACGGATGATCCTATAAAAGAAATGTGGAATAGATTAGATATACTCTCTACTATTTCTGGAGCTAAAAAATTCTTGAAAGAAAGAATTAATGAAGACTCAGAGATAAGTGAAGAAATTTTAGAAGATAAAGCAAAAGGAATTGCATTTTGTATTAGAAGTGCTCGAGAATTTTTTCAAACAGAGATAGACCACAATATGTCTACAGCTAGCATTTCTTTTTATTATGGAACTTTTAATTTTTTAAGTGCATTATTATTAGCGGATATTGAAAATAATTATACTTTAAAAGATATTGAAAAATTTTCAAGTTATGGGCATGGATTTAAACTTTTTAATAATACTGATGAAGAAAAAATATTAAAAAGAGACAATTTAATTGTTAATTCTAATGGTTTCTTTTATAAATTTTTAAAAGAATTAAATTATGATGAAAACTTAATATCTATGCAAGGTAAATATTATTCATTAGAAGAGGTTGAAGAGGAAGAAAAATATAAAATAATTGATATAAAAGAACTTATTTCTAGAATACCTGAATTGAGAAATACTTTTATTGAAATTTTTAATGAACAACCATTATATTTAAATTTAAATTGTAGATATAATTTAACTGATCAAGAGCTATTTGTTAAATTTCCTTTCGACAAAAATTCTCCTTATCTATCAGATGAAGATATCTATCAAATTTTGGATTGGCCAAATGATATTGAGTTATCTCAAAAAATAGAGACTTCAAGGTTAAAAATTATTACAAGGGACAAAATAAATAAAAATATAATACCTGATAAAAAAGAATTACATAAAAGTGTTTTGTGTTACGATTGTTATATTAAACCTTTATTGGGTATAGAAGATATATTTTTAATTTACTTTATGTTTTTATATGTGTTAAGTATTTGGACAAGATATAGACCTAATTTATGGAGAGAAATAGTTGAAGGTAGGTTTGATATATACAGACCCCTTATAACTAAATTTTTAACCTCTTCTGAAAGGATATTACCAAATATTTTTTTAAATAAAATATATAATAGAAGATTTTTATTTACCGGACATTCTTATTTGGGTTAACAGCACAGTGTTCCTTCGTCTAACATGGGATTGGCGCCATGCCTTCTGTCATAAAGCTTGCAGATTAACCAATCACGGATATGGAAATGCAAGCTTTACGCCAGTTCCTAACGGAACCAGGCACGAGCGCAAATCCCAGGGACGTTATACGACATTAAACTGAGCGAGTATGTTTTCAATTTGGAAGGAACGAGATGGATTTGTAAAATCCTCTTAGGTAATTCAAGAGCATTAATAATAATTAAATCAGTAATTTTAGATCTTATGGTTAAGATCAAAATAATTACCGGTTAATCGCTTTTGAAAAATTTTAGATGTAAAGTCTTAATGAGCAAAAAGTGTAAAAAGTTATTGAGCGTTAAAAAATATTTTTAGTAAATCTTTAATGAAGTAAGTTTCATAAAGATAGCAAATTCAATATATCAATGAGAGATACTGCACCATATGGTTATAATTTAATAAAAGAAAAGAGATAATAAAAGATTTATCCGCCTAACAGTCATAGTCGTGACATTAGGCTGGGTCAAGTGTCTTTATTGCTTAGAAGTTCCGAGATGGATTTATAAAATATTCATAACTAAAAAGGAATAATTAAAAGTTTTCTCCTGTAAAATAAAGGTGATTTTTTCTTTTAATTGAATTATTAATTATAGTTTAGAATATTATAGAATTGAAAAAAATTTAAAGGGGAGAGATATTATTTAATATGGCAAAAACAAAAAAGATTGATCAAAATAAAATGATGGAAATTTTAGATTGGAGTTATGATAAAGCTTTAAACGGATTACCTAGATGTCCTACAGCTCAAGAATTAGCAAATGACTATTTAAGTAAAAAAAATAGTGTAGATGAAGCAGTAAATTCTTTGATTAAGTGGCAAAATAGTAAATGTGGAACATCTGGTTTTATATCTGGACTAGGAGGAATAATAACATTACCTGTAGCATTACCAGCAAATATTACAAGTGTTATATATATTCAAATTCGAATGATTGCTGCAATTGCTTACATGGGAAAATATGATCTAAAATCTGATCAAGTGAGGTCATTAGTCTACATATGTTTATGTGGAAACTCTGCAAAAGATATCTCTAAAAATATAGGAATTAAATTAGGAACAAAATTATCCAAAAGTGCTATAAATAAAATATCTGGAAAAACATTAACAAAGATAAATCAAAAAGTTGGATTTAGACTGGTTACAAAATTTGGCCAAAAAGGTGTAATAAATATGGGTAAAGCTATACCTGTAGTTGGTGGATTAATTGGAGGCACAATGGATGTAGTAGCTACAAATACTATAGGAAAAGTATCAAAGAAGACATTTATAAATAACTAAAAAATAGAAATAATGATACTCGTTAACTCATTAAATGAATATGTTTAAGAGTTAATGAGTATATTTTTTAAGAAATCAAAATAATAAAGAAATAGTAATTAAGAGAGCTGTCGTTTAACAGTCGTATAACATGGGATTGGCGTCATGCCTTCTGTCATAAAGCTTGCAAAATTCAGCAGCAAGAAATATTACAGCAAGCTTTACGCCAGTTCCTAACGGAATCAGGCACAAGCGCAAATCCCAGTAACGTTATATGACATAGGGCTAAAACTATTTGGAGATGAAACTATTATGGATATTTTAAGTAGAATTATTTCTGTTATTTCTTTATGTGTTGCAATAATAGCAGCTTTATATGTGAAAAAGCAAACAGAAATTAATAAAGATCATCTTACAGAATATAAAAATCAATATATTTTAAAAAACGATGTAGTTTTTTCAATTAAATGGGGCACAGATATTCTTGTTCCTAAATCTAAAAGATATATAGAAAACAAAAAACTTCTTGGTAATTCCTCAGTTTATAAAGATAAAGACGGGATTTTAAAAGAAATAGATGATAGAATAGTTACTTTATCAATAGAAAATATAAGTGAAATAAAGGCAAAGAACTTAGAAATTGAATGGGAAATTCATATGCCTTCAATTTATAGTTTTATTCATGAAATGGAGTTAGAATTTCAAGAAGATAATGAGATAAAGAAATATGGTTTTAAGACATTAGGAAAAAAGAATTATAACCAAATAAATTCTTTTGAAAGTAAAAATATACCTGCTTTTTATATTGGCAAAATACCAATTGTTATTTTAAAAATTAACAAGATTTTCTATCAAAAAGAAGGTGAAACAAATTATAGAGTTGCTAATTGTAAAAATATAAAAGGCAATATTAATTTTAAAGTTCAACATAAAAATGTAGTAGAAGATATTAATGAGGATATAATATTAAAAGGTAGCAAAAATGACTGGAATAATTTCAAGAACTTTGATAATTAATCACTAGACAGCCCTACGTCATATAACATGGGATTGGCGTCATGACTTCTGTCATAAAGCTTGCAATTTAACCAATTACGGATATGAAAAAGCAAGCTTTACGCCAGTTCCTGCGGAAACAGTCACGAGCGCAAATCCCAGGGACGTTATATGAAACCGTAGCAAACGCTTTAACAACTAAAAACTTATAGCATAAAGAAAACAGTGCCATTGACCTTCAGCACTGTTAATTAAATCTAATTTCAAGTTTTTTACCAAGTGCGTGAGCAACTTTATCAAGAAATTCAACACTTGGATTATAATCATCATTTTCTAGTCTGGAGATAGCAGATTGTTTAGTTCCTATTTTATCTGCCAATTCTTTTTGAGTTAAATTATTTTCTATTCTATACCTAATAATTTGTTTTTTTATTTCATACATAACTTTCAATTTTTCATATTCTTCTTTAACTTCTTCAGATTCAAATAGTTCATTTTTAAGATCTTTATGATCTATAAATTCCATTTTGTTTCACCTCACTTGATAGAATTAAGTCTATTAAGAGCAATATTTATTTCTCTCTGTGGAGTTTTGTTAGATTTCTTCTTAAAGATATGCAAAAGAACAAAGATACCATCCTTATAATTTAAAAAGAAGACCCTAAATATATTAGAACTATACTTTATTCGTAATTCCCAAAGATCATCATATCCCTTTAACTTTTTAAGATGTGGCATACCAAGAAATAGACCAAATTCTTCTAGAAGTTCTATTTCTCTTAGAATTTTAGCCTTTTCTTTAGCTGACTGTTCTTTAATAAATTCAATTACTGGAGATTTATTATTTTTTGCATAATACTTAATTTTATACATAATTTATTCACTCCAATTTCTAAATTTATTATATCACACATATGTTATAAAAGGAAGTAAAAATTTAAGATTAAGCTTACTCAAACTTCGCACTTGTAAAAGTGCTTTTGCACCTTGAAATTTCAATATTATTTAGCAAAAAAATAGCATGAAACCCCCGTTTCTGGTATAATTGAATAGCAAAAAACAAAAAACCATAACGGAGGTTCATGCTATGAAAATTATACCACAAATTTACCAGAATGATAAGAAGATTTTTTCTACTGTTTCAACTTTTTTTAAAAAATATCGAATAGCTTCTGTTTTAAAAGCTGCAAACGCCTATAAAACTAAGGGAGTTCCTGTAAGCTCAATCTTTTTCTATCTGTTTTCTCTGATTTTTGATAACCGTTCCATGTATATGGATATTTTAACAGGGAAAAATGAAAAAGATTTTGCTAAAGACACTGTTTATCGCTTTATGAAATCTATCAATATTAACTGGATACAGTTCACAACCCTTTTATCTGGTAGAATCATTGATGACAGCATTGAGCATTTAACAAATAATGATCGTGTAAACGTTCTGATTATTGATGATACAACCTTTGAGCGTTCAAGATCCAAAAAAGTTGAACTGCTTGCCAAAATATATGATCATGCCAAAAAACAGTATAAATTTGGCTTTAGATTACTTACTCTCGGCTGGTCAGATGGAAACACATTCCTGCCAGTTAATGGCTGTCTGCTCTCTACTAAAAACTCTAAAAATCGAATTAATGAAGCAGTTGAAGTTGACAAACGTACTGTCGGTTATTCCAGAAGAAAACTTGCTCAGACTAAAGCTACTAAAGTTATGCTTGAACTGCTTGAAGCTGCTAAAAAAGCAGCTATACCGGCATCTCATGTACTTTTTGATACCTGGTTTTGTTCTCCATCTTCTCTGATTGCTGTCAAAAATATTGGCTATGATGTAATAGCCATGGCTAAAAAGACTTCTAAAGTGCATTATCTTTACAATGGTGAAATGCAGCCTTTAACAAAGATCTTCAGAGAAAACAGAAAACGTCGTGGTAGATCTCGTTATCTTCTTTCTGTAGAAGTTACTGTAGTTAAAGATGGACAGTCTATCCCTGCCCGTATTGTCTATGTTCGCAACCGAAACAAACGAAATGAATATCTTGCTCTAATAACTACTGACATGAAGTTAACTGAAGAAGAAGTTATCAGAATCTACGGCAAACGCTGGGAGATAGAAGTATTCTTTAAGGTTTGCAAGTCATATCTAAAACTGAGTAAAGAATGCAGATCATTATCGTATGATGCTATGACAGCTCATACAGCAATTGTCTTTACAAGATACATGTTACTGTCAGTAGAAAACAGAAAATATGCAGATGACAGAACACTTGGGCAAATGTTTTATCTTCTGGTTGATGAAATGGTGTAGATGATAAAATAGATTTTACAGAAAACGATAAATAAGATTTTACGGATATTGCTAGATAATGTAAAAACACAGATTTTGTGTTGGTAAATATGTTAAATTAATCCAGTATCATAATCTGCTCTTTTAGGATATAATATTCTTTAAATAATCCTAAAAGGAGGCAGAAATATTGAGTAAAGTAGATGGATATAAAGTGTATATACAACTCCAGCAATTAAAAGAAATGGGGTTCAGCAAATCCCAGATTGCAAGGCAACTTGAAATAAGCAGGCCAACTCTCAATAAATACTATGATTTAAATATTGATGAATACGAGCAACTGCTGCAGTCAATGACCACAAGAGCTAAAAAGGCAGATCAATATCATGATTGGATTTTAAACTATCTCAGAGAATATCCCGACATAAAAGCATCTGAAATATATTACTGGATTCAAGAAAAAACTAATGGTGATCCTGGTTTTTCTGAAGGCACTCTTAGAAACTACATCAGGGAATTAAGAAAAGAATATAACATTCCTAAAACAAAAAGTCCCAGACTTTATGAGGCTATTGAAGATCCACCAATGGGTCAGCAGATGCAGGTAGATATGGGTGAAAAATGGGTGTTTAAAGCAGATAAAATAAGAGAAATCAAACTTTATCTGATTGCATTTGTCCTCTCCCATTCTCGCTACAAATATGTAGAATGGTTTGATAGACCATTAACCACAGCTGATTTAATAGCAGCCCATGAAAATGCTTTTCAATACTTTGAAGGAATACCAGAGGAGGTAGTCTATGACCAGGATAAATTGATACTGTATAAAGAAAACTATGGTGATTTAATCTATACTCACCAGTTTGCGTCCTACAGGCATAAAAGAAAGTTTAGAATCCATATGTGTAGGGCCGCCGACCCTGAGTCGAAGGGTTATGCAAAGTATATGATTATGTAAAGTAAATTCTTAGACTATAATGATAACAGGATAGTTTCCAAATTTACTTTACATAATTCCATTA
>NZ_QLME01000029.1 GCF_003259895.1 Halanaerobium saccharolyticum
AAGGATAGGGTAGTGACTGAATATTCTGTAGATAGTATACTTTACCAATAACTCAAATTTGACAATGCTTAAATATTTTTATGCAATGCTAGTGACTCGTTATAAAGAAAGTTTAGAACTTGACCACAAAATTTTTGATTTATATGAAGAAGGACTTGGAATAGTATATATTGATAGAATAAATAAATATAACTCTGAAGCAATAGCCACAGTTTTATCAGATAGAAAAGCCGGTAGTCAAATGATGGTTAATAAATTTATTACTATGGGGCACAAGAAAATTGCCTATGTAGGTAATATTGAATCAGAGAGATTTATGGGTTATAAAAAAGCATTCCAGGAAAATAATTTTAAGTTGCAGGATGATTTTATTTATAATACTGGCTGGAATGATGGCTATCGAGTTGGGACAATAGCTGCCAAAAAAATTATTAAAGCTGAGAAAAGACCGACGGGTGTGGTCTGTTTTAATGATCAAGTAGCAGTAGGCTTAGTTCAATGTTTACAAAAAAATGATATTAAAGTACCTGCAGAAATATCGGTCAGTGGTTTTGATAATATTGAAATCAGTGAATATTTTAGTCCGGCTTTAACCACAGTGGATATTCCCAAAAGAACTCTGGCCAGAAAAGCAGTAGAATTGTTTGTTGAGATGATAAAAAACAAAAATACTGCTGATCAAAAAAGACAGTTTATTTATCCTGTAGAATTAAAATATAGAGATTCGATCAGAAAAATAAAACAGTAAATATTTTACAAAAACCTTGAAACTAAATAAAGCAAATTTTAGATTGTTTAAATCAAGCAGTTAGAGTCAAGGATTATGGCTCTTCTGCTTTTTTCTATTTGATATCAAAAGATAGGAGTTTAAAATGAAAATAAAAAAGTTAAAAAATCGGATAATTCTATATTTTATTTTTGTAACTATTATACCTTCAATGTTTATTACCTTCTTTTATTATTATAATACAAGCAATATTTATGAAGAAAATATCTTAAAAACAGCAGTTAATGATCTTGATTATATAAAAAATAATGTAGAAGAAAGAATTACAATGGCAAACAAATTTACCGACTGGTTTTATCTTAATTCAAATTTCAATCAAATATTAACTAACAATAACACTAAGACTTCAAGTGAAGATCTCGAAGTATATAAGCAGATTAATTTACATCTTAACAACTCTCCTCTCGAAAATTATGTTGCTTCACTAATAATTGTAGGCAATAACGGAAAAGAATTTAAATTGGCTGCAGATGGATCAATGATTGAAGTTGAAGAAATTAAGTCTCAAAACTGGTTTGAATCAGGTATGAATGTTAACAACTCAGTTTTCTGGCCTGGTTTGATAGATAATCCAGCTCTGATTAGTAATTATGAAAATGTAATCCCGGTTATCCGACCAATTTTTCATGAGACTTCATATAAAAAAATTGGTTGGGTTTTTGTTGCATTTAAAGAAAGTTTAATTACTGATATTTATAATGATAGTAATGATTCAGAGATTAAAGAATATTATACTATTGATCATAATCAAAAAATACTGGCCTCAGATCAGGAAAATATATTTTTAAATAATCAGCAGTTTCAGAGTAAAGTAAATAATATTATGAATCAGGATCAGGGCTATTTTAGAATTGGAAATAATGGAGTTGAAACCCTCTATGTATTTCAGGAGCTGAGTCAGAATAACTGGTCAGTGGTAGAAGTTCTGCCGATGACAGTTCTGGCAGAACAAAATAGAGTATTAACCTATACTTCTTTAATGATTTTTTTGGTAAGTCTAATTTTGACTACCCTGTTAATAATCTATCTTTCAAATAATCTAACAGAACCGCTCAAAAAAATAGTACGACAGGTTAATCAGATTTCACTGGGAGTTTTTGACCAGAACAAGCATATTGAAGGTCAGGATGAACTGGGGATTTTAGGCTCAAAGATTAATACGATGGCGGAAAGCATAAAAATCTTAATGAATAAAATAAAAGATGAGGAAGAAGAGAAAAGAAGATTTGAATTAAAAGCACTTCAAAACCAGATTAATCCCCATTTTTTATATAATACTTTAAATTCTATTAAATGGATGGCAGCAGTCCATGGAGCAGTTAGTATCAAAAAAATGGTTGTAGCTCTGGGGAGATTACTGCGCAACCTTTCGGCAGATACAAATAAAGAAATTACTCTAGCAGAAGAGTTAGAGATTCTGGATGATTATGTTTATATTCAGGAAATTCGCTATAGTGGCAGAATTAAATTCAAAAAAGATATTAAAGATCCTGAGTTATTGAAATCTAAAATTATTAAATTTATTTTACAACCTCTAGTAGAAAATGCAATTTTTCACGGGATAGAAGCAAAGGAAGAAGCAGATTTAATCAAAGTTGAAATCACAAGAATTGAAAATACTAAAAATTGTGATCTGCTGCAGATTAAGGTTTATGATAATGGGATTGGGATGACCAGAGAACAGATAACTGAACTTTTAAATGAAAAGAAGAAAATCGAACATAAACATGACTTAAATGGGATTGGACTTCAGAATGTTCAGCAGCGAATAAAAATGAATTATGGAGCTGAATATGGACTTAAGATTAATAGTGCAGCAGGAGAATTTACAGAAGTAGTTGTCATATTACCGATAAACTTTTAGGGGGTAACAATAATGGTTAAGGTGATGTTAATTGATGATGAAGTTTTAGTAAGAGTAGGTCTTAAATCCTTAATTAATTGGGAAGAAAATGGCTATCAAATTATTGCAGAAGCATCCAACGGCCAGGAAGGATTAAATTTAATTAGAGAGAGGAAACCAGAAATAGTTATTGTAGATATTAAAATGCCGCTTAAAGATGGAATAACTTTAATTCAGGAAGTTAGGGAAATGAATCTAGCTACTAAATTTATAGTTTTAAGCAGTTTTGATGATTTTAAGCTGGTAAAAAAAGCAATGAAACTGGGGGCAGTAGATTATCTACTCAAGTTGGAACTGGACGAAAAGGAACTCTTAAAATCACTGGAAAATGCTGCTGAAAGTATAACTTCAGGCAAACAAAATATGGATTATCAGCCCCGGCTTAACAGCTTAGCTGAGATAAAAAAGAAAAGTCTTCAAAAAATTATTGCAGCTAAAATAGCTGATGAAAAGCAGATAAAAAAGATTTTTGAAGAACTAAAAATTAATTTAATAGAGGATAAAATTCTGTGTCTAACAATAAAAATAGATGAAAAAGAGGTATTAGAAAAATTTAGTCAGGGTGATATATATCTTTATGAAAACTCCATTATCGAAATTGTTGATGAAATTGTTAGTGATTTTTTTAATGCAGTTTCTTTTATGAATAATTGGGGAGAAATTGTAGTTTTTTTAAATTTAGATAAAGATCTAGTAACTGAAAAAGAAAAAATAGGTAATCTAAATTTGCGCCTGCATAAAATGGTTAAAAATTATTTTTCCCTTTCAATTACAATTGCTATCAGCAGTCAAAAGAATAAATTTCTTCAATTAAGCGAAGCATTTATTGAATGTTCAGAGTGCTTAGACTATAGTTTTAGATGTGGAGAAGGAAAAGCAATTCATTATCAAAATCTGGATAAAATTAATAAGTTAGGAACAACTGATTTTATAAGTAATTTTGCTGTCCAATTTGATGAATGTCTTGAATATAAGGAAATAAAAAGAGCTGTTTTGCTGCTTGAAAAAGTTATTACAAAAATCAAAGAAAATTTTATTAGTCGAAATGATGCCATTCACTTATATTTTAAGATAACAGGTTCTTTAGAAAAAAATTTAACTTTAGAGGTAATTGAACAGCTCTGTGGGAGTGATAATTTATATCAAAATATAGATTCAATAACTAACAATAATGATTTAATTAATTGGATGCATAATTTGTCAGAAAAACTTAAAGTTTATATGGATAAAAAACAGGAAAATTACCTTATTTTAGCAGCTAAAAAATATCTCAAAAATAATTATAGTGAAGACTTAAGTTTAGAAAGAGTGGCCCAGGAAATAAATATTAGTTCCGGTTATTTGAGTTATCTTTTTACAGAAAAAAGTGGGATTAGTTTTATAGAGTATTTAAATCAGCTTAGAATTTCTGAAGCGAGAGAATTATTAAAAGACAAAAAATTAAAAATATATGAAATTGCTGATCAAACCTGATATAATAATCCTTATTATTTTAGCCGTGTTTTCAAAAAAGTCACCGGTTTGAGTCCGACTGAATATAGAAAAAATTAATGAATATTAAAATTTTATAGGTTATCTAAAAATAGTATAGGAAGAACTAGACTTTATTTTTTGAAAATTAAATATTCTTAATTTAATGAGATTTGTATATGAATTATTAAAATACTGCATTTCTCTCTTAAGTTTTTCTCTATATAATAAACACAGAACAAAAAAATATTAAGGGGGAGAAATTTTTATGAAAAAGTCTTTGTTGATTAGTTTTATTTTAATAATCTCTATTTTACTGTTAACAACTCTGTCGGTAGGTGCTCAAACAACTCTACGTTTAGTGTTGTGGGATTATGATATGTCACCAGAGTATCATGAATTAATTGAAGTTTTTGAAGAGCAAAATCCTGATATTGAAGTTGAGGTAGTTGATGTTACATCTCAGGATTATGGTGATAAACTGACCGTAATGCTTTCCGGTGGAGAAGATCTTGATATTTTTGCTGTTAAAGATATGCCCGGATATTCTAACTTTATACGAATGAATCACCTGGAACCTTTGGGTAAATACATGGAGCAGGACAATTTTGATACTTCTGTTTACAGTGGTTTGATGGAAGAAATTCAGGTTGATGGTGAATACTATGCTATTCCATTTAGAACTGATAACTGGATATTGTATTATAATAAAGACCTCTTTGATGAAGCAGGAGTTGAATATCCAACAAATGATATGACCTGGCCTGAATTTAGAGAAAAAGCTGATGCTGTAGCTAGTGGTGAGGGTAGTAATAAGATTTATGGAGCTTATATTCAGCCCTGGATGTCTCTAGCTACAAACTTAGGTGTTTTAAAAGCTGAAGGTGAATATACTCTTGCAAATGGAGAAGATTATGACTTTTTAGCTCCTGGTTATGAGTTATATTTAAAAATGCAGTATGAAGATCAATCTGTAATGCCTTACGGTGAAGCTACAACTTCTAGTGCTCATTATCGGACTCAGTTCCAGTCTGGTAGAGTGGGAATGATGTATATTGGAACTTGGGGAATTGGTCAGCTTATTTCAGATGGTAAAGCGGGCAGACATGATATGAACTGGGGTATTGCCAAATCACCTCACTGGGATGATATGGAAGAACCGGATTCTGCAATTGCAATTGTAACTCCAATGGCGATTAATGCAAATAGTGATAAAAAAGATGAAGCCTGGGAGTTTATTAAATTTGCAGGAAGTGAAGAAGGTGCCAAGATCTTTGCAAAACATGGAGTATTACCAGCAGTAAAGACTGAAGATGTTCTGGATGTATATACTTCTGCAGATGGATTCCCCGAAAATGCTTCTGCAGCTCTGGAAGCAAAGCAGTTAATCCTGGAATTCCCTCCTGCTCCTAATGCAGGTGTAATTAGTTCAATTATTCAGGAAGAGCATGAATTAATTATGTTAAATGAGGTATCTGTAGAAGAGGGGATTGAGAATATAGAAAAAAGAATTGACATGGAATTAAACTGGTAAATAGTAACTTCTCTGGACGAGTTAATTATTAACTCGTCCAGTTTATTAAATAGCAGCAGGAGGTGACCGGGAAACCGGAAAATATGAAATTTATTAATAGTTTCTTTAATAATATATTTAAAAGCAGTGATTCTGGTGTATTAACAAGTCGTAATAGAAAAACTGCTTATTTTTTTCTATTACCTAATTTTATAGGTTTTTTTGTTTTTACTTTAATTCCAATCGCAATTGCCTTTTTCCTTTGTTTTGTCCGCTGGGACTTTTCTAATCCAATGCGTTTTGTTGGACTTCAAAACTTTACTTATATGTTTACTGATTCAACCTTCAGGATTGCACTAAAAAATACAATCTTTTTTAGCCTTGTTGCAGTGCCTTCAACTATGGTGATTTCTCTGGGGCTGGCAATTTTATTAAATAAAATCATTAAAGGTGTTAAATTTTTAAGAACAATGTATTTTATTCCTTATATTACTTCTATGGTGGCGGTTGCAATAGTCTGGAATATGCTTTACAGTCCTTCAATGGGGCCGATAAATAGTTTTTTAAGAAATGTTGGAATTAACAATCCCCCTGGTTGGACAGCATCAACTGACTGGTCAATGATTGCAATTATTATTATGAGTGTCTGGAAACAAATAGGTTATTATATGGTTATTTATCTTGCAGGTTTACAGGGAATACCATCCCATCTTTATGAAGCAGCAACAATCGATGGAGCAAATTCCTGGCAGAAATTTAAGTATATTACTCTGCCAATGTTAACACCTACTACATTTTTTGTTAGTATAATGCTTTTAATTGGATCATTTAAAGTATTTACTCAAGTTATGGTTATGACAGGCGGAGGCCCTGGACGTTCAAGTAATGTTTTAGTTTATTATATTTATAATCAGGCCTTTGTCTACAATAGATTTGGTTATGCTTCAGCAATTGCTTTTGTATTATTTTTTATAGTATTAGCAATCACGATTTTTCAGTTTAAAAAAGAAGAAAAATGGGTTAATTATACCGGATAATTTGGAGGTGAAAAAGTTAAAATGTCAAAAACTAAAAAAATAATCGTTTATATTTTATTAATAATTGGGGCTGCAGGTATGGTTATGCCCTTTGCCTGGATGCTTTCAGCATCTTTAAAAACTAACGTTCAGGTTTTTGAGTATCCAATTAACTGGATTCCTGATAATCCTCAGTGGCATAATTATATAGAAATCTGGCGGCAGATTGATTTTTTAACATATTATAAGAATACTATTTTTCTAACGCTGGTAGTTACAGGCTTAAGCCTTTTTACAAGTAGTCTGGCAGCATATGCTTTTTCTAAAATTGAATTTCCAGAGCGCAACTTATTATTTCTTTTATATATTGGTACTATTGCAGTACCGTTTCAGGTCATTATGATTCCTCAATTTATGATAATTAGGAATATTGGTTTAAGTGATTCACTCTGGGCTCTGGTTCTGATTCAGGCATTTACTCCTTTTGGGGTATTTTTATTAAGACAATTTTTTATGAGTATTCCCAATGAACTGAGTGAGGCAGCCAGAATTGATGGTTTAAATAACTTTGGAATATTTACTAGAATTGTGTTACCTCTGGCCAAACCGGCTCTGGCAACTCTGGCAATTTTCCAGTTTGTATTTGTCTGGAATGATTATCTGGGACCATTAATATATTTATCTTCGGACAGTAATAAAACTATCCAGCTGGGGATAATGAAATTTATGACTCAATATTCTTCTGATTATGCTTTAATTATGGCAGCTTCTGTAGTGGCAGTAGTTCCGGTAATAATAATTTTCTTATTCCTGCAGAAATACTTTGTAGAAGGAATTGCAATGTCAGGGATTAAAAGTTAGTCTTAATTATGGTATAATAATAAACACATTTTAATATGATAAATATTTTAATTGGAGAGATTCATTATGACAGATAGAAAATATTGGTTAGAAACAATGCTGCAGATTGTTGATCCTGTCTTAAAAAATTTAAGTCAGGAAAAGTTAAAAGAAAAAATGCCTGTTGCCAGCAGTAAAGAGAGAGTTAAGTATAGTTACCTGGAGGCTTTTGGCCGCAGTTTAAGTGGGATTGCTCCCTGGCTTGAATTAAATTCCAAAGATGCAGATTTAACAGACTCAGAAAAGGAAAAACTTGAAGAATATTCTCAGATGGCCCGGGATTCTATTAGAGCAGCAGTTGATCCTGATTCAGCAGATTATATGGTTTTTAATGATCAGATTAGACAACCCCTGGTGGATACTGCTTTTTTAGCCCAGGCAATAATCAGGGCCCCCCAGGAACTCTGGCATAAATTGGATTCTTCGACAAAAGAAAATTTAGTCAGAGCCTTAAAAAGCAGCCGCCAGATTAAGCCATATTACTGTAACTGGCTTCTTTTTTCTGCAGTGGTAGAGGCTGCACTTGCTTTTATGGGAGAGGATTATGATTCAGTCAGAATTGATTATGCTTTGAGAGAACATCAGAACTGGTATCTGGGGGATGGAGTTTATGGTGATGGGCCTGAATTTCATTTTGATTACTACAATAGTTTTGTTATTCAGCCGATGATGCTCGATATTATTAAGGTGATGCAGGATAAGGATTCCGAAATTGCCGAGATGGAAGCAAAAATTATAACTAGAGCCAGACGTTATGGTGAAATTTTAGAAAAAATGATTGCTCCTGATGGTACATATCCACCTCTAGGACGATCGATAACCTATAGATTTGGGGTTTTTCAACTTTTATCCCAGCTTGCTTTAATCAATCAGCTGCCAGCTTCTTTGAATCCAGCCCAGGTTAGAACTGCTCTAACTGCAGTGATCAAAAAAGTAATGTCAGCCAAAAATATGTTTGATCAGGAGGGCTGGTTAACCATTGGACTTTATGGGAAGCAGCCGGATTTGGGAGAGGAATATATTAATACAGGCAGTCTCTATCTGGCCAGTGAAGTTTTTATGCCTCTGGGGCTGGATAATAATTCTGAATTCTGGTCAACTCCTGCAGAAGACTGGTCAGCAAAGAAGATCTGGTCAGGGGAAAATGCTCAGGCTGATCATTCACTTTAAAAGTTAAGCTACATTGTCGGAGTTGGATTATATATTTAATTAGGGTTGATAAGATTAAATAAGACTAATTAGAGAGATAAGAGGGAGATAAAGATGGAAAAAAACAGCTCAGATAACTTTGTTAGTGATATTCATGATGAAGATTACAAAACCAAATATTTTGAACCATTAATTGATCATAATTCATTGATTTATGATATTAATCGAGAAAAAGAGTCATTAAACGGCAGCTGGAATTTTCAGATAGACCAGTATGATACTTTTTTAAGAGCCAGCTGGTACAAAAACAAAAAAGAAGATCAGGGTGGAAGAGAATATCCTCAGGATCATGATTTTAATAACTGGGAAGAAATAAAAGTCCCGGCCTGCTGGAACACTCAATCAGATAAGTATCTCTATTATGAGGGACCTGCAGTCTACAGCAGAGATTTTAAATATATAAATCACGGCGAAAAGAGGGTTTTTTTAAAACTTGGTGCTGCCAATTATGACAGCTACATATTTTTAAATAAAAAGTTTTTAGGACATCATCAGGGTGGATCAACTCCTTTTATGCTGGAGGTAACTGAAGAACTGGAAAAAGAAAATAGCCTGCAGATAGTTGTGGATAATACCAGACGCAGAGAAGCGGTACCAACTACAAATACCGACTGGTTTAATTATGGTGGTCTTTATCGAGATGTTGAACTACTTAGACTTCCAGACAGCTATATTAAAGATTTTTCCCTCTCCCTGGCAGAGGATTCTTTGACTGAGCTAGATTTTGGAGTTGAAGTAGCTGGTTTGATTTCAGCTGGTGAAGCAGAACTTAAAATACCAGAATTAAATATTGAACAAACGATTACTGTAAAAAATGGCAGCGGAAAAATTATTTTTGCGGCCCAGCCAGAACTCTGGAGTCCTGATAATCCTAAATTATATAAGGTGATTGTAAGTTTTGGCAGAGACAAAATTGAAGAAGAAATTGGCCTCAGACAGATTTCTGTTCAGGGGCGAGATATTTACCTAAACGGAGAAAAAATTTATCTTAAGGGAATTTCAACCCACGAAGAGAGTGTAAGCAGCGGCAAAGCTGTAACTGAAGCAGAAATCATAGAAAATATCAAATTGGCCAAAGAAATGAACTGCAATTATATCCGCCTGGCTCATTATCCTCACAGTTATCAGGTGGCAAAAATAGCGGATCAAATGGGGGTTATGCTCTGGGAGGAAATACCTGTTTATTGGGCCATAGATTTCGCTAATCCAATGACCTGTCAGGATGCCGAAAATCAACTGCTGGAGTTAATAAAAAGAGATCATAATCGGGCCAGTGTAATTATCTGGTCAGTGGGGAATGAGAATCAGGATACAGATCAAAGACTTAAATTTATGAGTGATCTGGTTAAAAAGGCCAGGGAAGTTGATCCAACGAGATTGATCTCTGCAGCCTGTCTGGTAGATGAAGAAAATAATAGAATTGCTGACCGACTGACAGAATATCTGGATATAATTGGTCAGAACGAATATTATGGCTGGTATGAACCTGATTTTTCAAAACTTAGTGACTGTATGGAAAATTCTAAGCCAGATAAACCAGTAATTATAACTGAATTTGGAGCCGGGGCCTTGAGTGGAGAACGGGGAACAAAAGATGATCTATTTACCGAAGATTATCAGCTTCAGGTTTATCAAAAACAGACAGAAGTACTGGATGATATTGAATATATCAAAGGATTAAGCCCCTGGATTTTATTTGATTTCCGCTGCCCCAGAAGAACAAATAAATATCAAAAGGGATATAACCGCAAAGGATTACTTTCTGCTGATAAGAGCCATAAAAAACTTGCTTTTTATGAGATGCAGAGGTATTATTCTAAAAAATAATTATTTTGAGTGTTGAAGAAATGAAATTAACTCCTGTCAATGATTATTCGGATGGCAGGAGTTTTACAAATAACCTGGGAGGGATTTTAGATGTCAGAAGTAGGGTTTGCCGTTGTTGGTGTACGTAATTTTGCCGATAGTTATCTTCATAATATTGAAGAATTGGAAGCTGAAGGAAAAATTAAACTGACTGCCGTTGTAGTAAAGGATCAGGTAAAAAATGCTGAAAAAGTGAGAGAATTGAGACATAAAGGAATAGAAATTTATAGTTCTTATGAAAATTTATTAAAAGAAGCAAAGACTTCAGTTGATGTAATTGGTCTTCCGGTATCTATTCCAACTCATGCAGAAATAGCGATTAAAGGGATGAAAGCAGGTTTTGATATTTTATTAGAAAAGCCACCGGCACCAACAGTTCAGCAATTAGATGCAATGATCAAAACCGAAAAAGAAACCGGTAGATTTACTTCTATTGGTTTTCAATTTATCCATTCAAATACAATTAGAAAGATCAAACAGTTTATTTTAGAAGGTAAATTGGGTGAAATCAAAGAAATAGCCGCCAAAGGATTCTGGCCTCGATTCAAATCATATTATGATCGGAATAACTGGGCCGGAACAAGTGTTGAAATGGGAAAGTTGGTTCTGGATGGACCGATGCATAATGCTTTTGCCCATTATTTAAATAACATGATTTACCTGGCAGGTCAGGATATGCAGAGTTCAGCGCAGTTGAAAAGAGTCAGAGCTGAATTATACAGAGCCCACAGCTATATTGAGTCTGATGATAATTCCTGTCTGGAAGCTGAAACTACTACCGGAACTAAGATTTATTTTTATGTAACTCATGTTCCAGAGAAAATGCGACATCCCTATATGGAAATTGTGGGGACAGAGGGTAAAATAGAATGGCATATGGAAGCAGAAGAAACAAAAATTGAATTAAATAATGGCAAAGTCATAGAGCTGGATAATGAAGGTCTGGATCCCCATAAAGAAGTTTTCAGGATTGCAGCAGATAAGCATCTTGGTTTAATTGAAAACTTATACTGCACTTCGAAAAATACAAGAAGTTTTGTAGTTGCAATTAATGGCGCCTATGATTCTGCTCAAAAGATTAGAACAATCCCGCAGGAGCTGGTAGAAGAATTCACTAATGAGGATGGAGAATATCAGACTGTTCTACCTGGTATTGATCAACTAATAGATCAGGCCTTTGCAGAAAGAAAATTATTATCGGATCTTGATCTTGAGTGGGCAGTTAAAACAAATTGGGTTAATGTAGAAAATTATACGGAATTTAATCCTTTTAAATAGAAAATTTAATTAAATTAAAAATCAATATCAAAATTTTTAGAGGCATAAATAGAAATCAGACCTCCAATAAATGGTACAGCAATTAAAACAAAATCTATAGCTCTGGTTGGAATTGGTAAAAAAAGCTGATAAATAATAACAATAATAGGGATAACTAATATTTCCCAGCCTGTAATGAAGAGGAATCTTTTGATAAGATTTCTCTTTTCTGCTCCCTTTTCATAATAATAAAAAGTATAAATAAAAAATCCCATCCAGGCAATTCCAAGAATTAAAAACAGAGGAATACCAGTAAATACTCTAATGAACTGAGAAACACCTCCTCCTTCGTTATAACCTGCCTGCAGCATTGTTGTTTTGACAAGAGTAAATAACTGCATTAAAAAGAAGAAACTCAAAATATTTGTCATTATAGTTAAAACAAAGGAAATGATTTTTCGATAAGCTAATTTCATAAAAATTCCTCATTTCTTTTAAAGTATATTATAATAATAAACTCTACCTTAAAATAATGCAAGAAATATACTAATCTTTCACAAAATATAAAGGACAGGACTCAAAGTTTTAAAGTCCTGTCCGCTTTTTTGATTAATTAAATTTTATCCCATTATAACTTCTACTTTAACTGGACCTTTATCAAAGTCTTTCAATATTTGACCTTCAATTTTTTCGCCTTCAACAAATATTTCCTTAACTCCTTTGCTAACATGCTCCGGATTTTTTACTTCAATCTCAAATTTAGAGCCTCTAAACTTTCTCTGTACTTTAAAACCATTCCAATCTTCAGGAATACAGGGATCAATTTTTAAACCCTCAAATTCAGGTCTGATTCCAAGTATCCACTGGGTAATAGCTACAAAGTTCCAGGCAGCTGTCCCGGTTAACCAGGAGTTTTTAGCTTCCCCAAAACTGGCCGCATCCTGACCGGCAATCATTTGAGAATAAACATAAGGTTCAGTTCGATGCAGATCACTAATTTTTTCCCTGTAAGCAGGAGCAATTTTACTGTAATATTCAAAAGCGCGGTCTCCATTACCAATAATTGTTTCGGCAATCATAACCCAGGGATTATTGTGGCAGAAGATAGCACCATTTTCTTTATAGCCGGGGGGATAGGAACTAACTTCTCCCAGATTAATTTGATATTCTTTAATTGTAGGATCCAGGATCATTAATCCGTGTTCAGAATTCAATCTTTGGTTAACTGAATTTAAAGTTTTTTCAGCAAATCCATCTTCAAGGCCCAGACCTCCCATAATACAAAATCCCTGAGGTTCAATAAAGATTTCTGCATATTGATTACCTTTTGCTCCAACTTTATCACCATAATAGTCGTAAGCTCTTAAGAACCATTCTTCATCGCGACCGGCTTTATTAACAGCTTTTTTCATTTTTTCTAACTCTGTTCTGGCTTTTTTAGCTAATCCATTTTCACCTACCTTTTCAGCTAGATGTACAAAATCAGGACCGGCAGTTAAAAACATACCTGCAATCATTACTGATTCAGCTGAGCTATCATCTTTATTACTTACTGTCTGGAATGATTCTCCTGGTTTTTCAGAAAAGGCGCTTAAATTTAAGCAGTCATTCCAGTCAGCATGACCAATTAGAGGTAAGTCATGGGGACCTAAATTATTAACCACATGCATAAATGAAGCTTCCAGGTGATCAAAGATCGTAGCTTTTTTGTCGCTATTAAAAGGAACTTCTGCTTCCAGTATAGAATAATCTCCAGTTTCTTTAATATAAGCAGCAACAGCAAAAATTAACCAGAGAGGGTCATCATTAAAGCCGCTGCCTATTTTGTCATTTCCTTTTTTGGTTAACGGTTGATACTGATGAAAAGCACTGCCATCTTCAAACTGAGTTACTGCCAGATCTTTGATTCGCTGTTTAACTCGTTCGGGGATTAAATGAGCTGACCCCAGTAAGTCCTGATTGGAATCTCTAAATCCTATACCACGGCTGATACCTGATTCAAAATAAGAGGCAGAACGAGCTAAATTATAGGTAACCATATTCTGATACTGATTCCAGGTATTAACCATTCTTTCTAATTTGGGATCCGAATGTTCAAGTGAAAAAGAAGAAAGCAGTTTTTCCCAGTGTTGATTTAACTGATCAAAGGCTTTTTCAACTTTGGCTGTACTGTTATATTTTTCCATAAGTTTTTCTGCTTTGTCCTTATTAATAACTCCCGGGCTTTCCCATTTTTCTTCATCTTTGTTTTCTATATATCCCAGCTGGAAAATCAATTCTTTTTCTTCTCCAGCTTCCAGTTCAACTTCTAGAAAGTGAGAAGCGATTGGAGACCAGCCGTGAGCAATAGAATCATTTGATTTTCCAGCTTCTAAAACCTGTGGTTCAGCAAAGCTGTTATATAAACCTAAAAAACTTTCCCGGTCTGTATCGAACCCACTAATTTTTTGATTAACTGTAAAGAAAGTATAGTGATTTCTTCTTTCTCTGTACTCTGTTTTATGATAAATTGTTGAGCCATCTACTTCAACTTCTCCTGTATTAAAATTACGCTGGAAATTTGTCATGTCATCTTCGGCATCATAGAGGCAGAATTCTAAAAATGAAAAGAGTTTAAGTTTTCTTTTCTTTTGACTCAGATTTTTAATTTTAATCTGATGCAGCTCCGTGTTATCTCCCTGAGGTACAAAGAATTTCATTTCAATTTTTAAATCATTTTTTTCTGACTTAATTACAGTATATCCCATTCCATGTCTGCATTCATAACTATCCAGTTCAGACTTTTGAGGAGCCCAGCCTGGAGAAAAGTAGCTACCATTTTCATAGATATAATAATAGCGACCTCCAGCATCTGTGGGTACATTATTATAGCGGTAACGGGTTAGACGGCGCTTGCTGGCATCTTTATAAAAACTGTAACCTCCAGCAGTATTAGAAATTAAACCAAAAAACTCTTCCGATCCTAAGTAGTTAATCCAGGGATAAGGTGTGTCAGGTCTTTCAATTACATATTCCTTATTTTTGTCATCAAAATAACCATATTTCACAATAAAACTCCTCTCTAAAATTATAATTAATTTCTTTAAATCATTGATCTTTAAAGCTAAAGTGAAAATAATAAGATAATCCGAAATCGTTTTAGCATATTTAATATATTCTTGTTAAAATAAAAAAATCCTTCTTTTTTTAAGAAATAAAATAAGTTTCAGGCAAAAAAATAAAAAAATTAAGATAAATAACTGTTACTTTCTTTTAAAATCAGCTTATCTATTATATAATCTTAATAAATCGAATAAGTTTATTAAATTTTTTAATACTAATTTTGTAAATAGAAAAAAGCTCAGGAGGTATGATTTATGATTTCTAAGCTTGAAAATAATGAGATTAAAATTAAAGTGGATACTCAGGGAGCTCAGCTGCAGAAATTAATTTTAAAAGAGGATCAGAAAAATTATTTGTGGCATGGAGATTCTAAATACTGGGGTAGAAGGGCACCTGTATTATTTCCGATTGTTGGCCGCTTAAAAAATGACAAATATTTATATAATGGACAGGAATATCAAATGACTCAGCATGGTTTTGCCAGAGATAATGAGTTTGAATTAGTAGATCAGGATAAGAATTTTTTGACTTATGCTCTGGAGGAAAATAGGGAAACATTAAAAAAGTATCCTTTTAGATTTAGACTGGAGATTAAATATACAATTAAAGAAAATTCTCTTGCTGTAACTTATCGGGTTATTAATCAGGATCAAAAAGACATGTATTTTTCTATAGGAGCTCATCCGGCTTTTTATTGGCCGCTTGCTGAAAATGAAAGCAAAGCTGATTATTATTTAGAGTTTGAAAAAGAAGAAAATGCAGATAAATATTTACTGGATTCAGGTTTACTAAATAATGAAAAAGTTAAGGTACTCAGTAATTCTAAAATATTAGAGCTGCAGCCGGATATTTTTAAAGATGATGCCCTGGTTTTTAAAGATCTAAAATCAGAAAAAATAACTTTAAAGAGCAGAAAATCAAATAGAGAAGTTCAGGTTGAATTTAATAACTTTCCCTATTTAGGAATCTGGTCTCAATCGGCCGCGGCCCCTTTTATCTGTATTGAACCCTGGCAGGGAATTGCTGATTCCGTTAACAGCAGTGGTAAGCTAGAAGAAAAAGAAGGAATAAAGCGATTAAAAGCAGGAGGAATATTTAAATGCACCCATACAATCACTATCGATTAGAGGTAAAATATGTTTAATATAACTAAAATGCTAACAGAATTTAATACTTATGGAGATCAGCTGCGCTATGATAAAGACTGCAGTCAGTCATCAATTGGAACCCGACCTGGACTGGGACCAGTTGTTGCCTGGAATATTAATTCTCAGTGTAATTTAAACTGCAAACACTGTTATTCAAATTCTACAGCAGCTAAAAAAGTCGAAACTTTAAATACAAAAGAGGCTTTTGCTTTAATTGATCAGCTGGCTGATTTTAAAGTCCCGGTTTTACTTTTGTCGGGAGGAGAACCACTGCTGCGCCCGGACTTATTTAAATTGATAAAAAAGGCTAAAAGCAGAGACTTAAGGGTAGTTTTATCTACAAATGGAACTCTGCTGACGGAAAAAATGGTTCAGGAATTAAAATCTCTGGGAGTTAGTTATATTGGAATCAGCCTTGATGGAATGAAAACAGTTAATGATCAATTTCGCGGTAAAAAAGGAGCCTTTAATGCTGCTTTAGAGGGTATTCAAAACTGTCAAAAATATGATCAAAAGGTAGGACTTCGTTTTACTATTAATCAGGAAAACTATCAGCAAGTTGATGAGCTTTTTCAGCTGATTGAAAAGGAGAATATTCCCCGGATTTGTTTCTATCATCTGGTTTATTCAGGTCGAGGAGAAAATATTAAGGAAGCTGAATTAAGTGATCAGGATAAAAAGATGACAATTGATAAAATTATAAACTGGACTCAGTATTTTATCGATCAGGGAGAGCCCAGAGAAATATTAACAGTTGATAATCACGCTGATGGAGCTTATCTTTATTTAAAAACTAAAAAAAATGAGCCGGAGCAAGCTGAATATATTTACAGCCAGCTTTTAAAAAGTGGGGGTAACCGCAGCGGCAGTGCAATTGCGAATATTGATCATCAGGGAGACGTTTTTGCAGATCAATTCAGCCGTTTTATAAGACTGGGTAATATCAGAGAAAATAGCTTTTCTGAGATCTGGCAGGATCAGAATAATGAGTTTCTAAATAAAATGAGAAACAGAAAAAAACATCTTAAGGGGCGCTGTGCTGCCTGCCGATTTTTAGAAATCTGTAATGGTAATTTGAGAGCCCGTGCCTATGCAGCTGGTGATTTATGGGGCGCAGATCCCGGATGTTATTTAAGCGATCAGGAAATTGGGGGGGTTTATAGATGAATATCATATCCTGGAATTCTACAAATAAATGTCATTTAAGCTGTCCTCACTGCTATCGCGATGCAGGAAGTGATATGGGAAAAGAATTAAATACTGCTGAAGCTAAAAGAATGCTGGATCAGATTAAAGCAGCTAATTTTCACTTAATGGTTTTTTCTGGTGGTGAACCACTCTTAAGGAATGACATTTTTGAGTTAATGGCTTATGCCTCAGAAATTGGACTCAGACCAGTGCTGGGAACAGGTGGTGGATTAATTGATGCCGAAATCGCTGTTAAATTAAAAGAGGCCGGTGTTCTGGCTGCTGGTATCAGTTTAGATAGCGTCATTCCGGAAAAACACGATCAATTCCGGGGAGAAGAAGGACTTTTTACTAAGGTGGAAAATGCTTTTGTAGAACTTAAAAAAGTGGGAATTCCTTTTCAGACTCACATGACTGTTATGGATTGGAATCTGGATGAGTTAGAATCTGTAATAGATTATTCAGCTCAAATTGGGGCTAAAGCAGCTCATATTTTCTTTATGGTCCCTACAGGAAGAGCAGCGTATATAGAAGAGAGTGCAATTTCTAAAAAAGAATATCAGCAGGCTATAGAGAGAATTATGAAAAAATCAGAAGAGGTAGAGATTGAAGTTAAGCCGGTCTGTGCGCCTCAATTTATTGCTACAGCTGATCAGCTGGATATTCAGTCCCGATTCAGAAATGGCTGTCTGGCAGGTGTAAGTTACTGTATTGTTAATCCTGTTGGAGATGTTCAGCCCTGTGCCTACCTTGATCTTAAAGTAGGAAATGTTAAAGAAGAAAGTTTTAAATCTATCTGGGAAAACAATAAAACTTTAACTGAGATGAGAACTCTAGACTGGGAAGGAAAATGCGGCAGCTGTAAATATGGCAGCAGCTGTAGAGGCTGTAGAGCCAGAGCCTATTATTACAGTGGTGACTACATGCAGGCTGATCCCTTTTGTTCTATAAAAAACACTGGTCTGTAGTTCTGTGACACATATCATATAAACTCCTTTTTAAAGATGCTATAATTACTTGAGCAGAATAATCAAGTATATTAATAAAATAAGTATATTAAAAAAAGGAGTTTTGATAATGAGTGCATTTTTAGGCCCAGTCCACATGTGGTTATATAATCAGATTCAAATAGTAGAAAAACGGGAAGCGAAAATTGTTGAGCAGTTTGCTAATAAGTATTCGACAGAAGAGGTTAATAATCTAATTTTTGCTTATCGTGATCAGTACGGAGATTTAAAGGAAGATAAGCCGCTGGCAGAATTAATTGCTGGCAGCAACATCCATCCCTGGTTAGAAACTGCAATTAGTAATGCTCAGAGCAGAGAAGCAGCTGTTGCAGCAGCCTTAATGGATAAATACGATGATCAAGATTTACTTTTAGATATTTATGCTGATCAGGCAGAAAGACTTGCAGAAAAGGCTAAAATAAGAGACAATGTAGATGAGTTTAATTTAGATGATGCTTTTGAAATTATAAATGAACATTTTGTAGAAAGAATGCCCTGTGATCGCTTATCAGGAGCAGTTAAAGAAGAAGGAAAGATCATCTGGAAACATCAGAGCCGTCTGCATCAGGAATTCTGGCAGCAGACCGAGGTTGAGATGGAGTTAATGCACCAGCTTTACTCGAAGTGGCTGGAAGTATTTATAGAAAATTTAAATCCCTCCCTTACTCATAAAAGAGTAAGAGAAGCTGATTATTATAATGATATCTTCTTTAATAAAGCATAATCTATAAATTCATTTCAAATACTTTAATTTATAAATTATTAAGCTCAGTTTAGAAAATCATAGGCTGAGCTTATTTTATTTAGGAGCTGTTTTTATGGAAAAAATTGATAAGAAAATTTTAGATAGACTGCAGACGGGTTTAAAATTAGAAGCCTCGCCTTTTCAAAAAATAGCAGCAGAACTGGAAATAGAAGCAGACGAACTGCTGCAGCGGATTAAAAAGCTTAAAAAAGAAGGTTTTATTCGTCGGCTGGGAGGGGTCTTTAGATCTTCAAGGCTGGGCTATAAAAGTACTCTTATAGCTCTAGAAGTGGAAGAAGAAAACTTTTATCAGGTGGCTGAAATTATCAATCAGCATTCAGGTGTAACTCATAATTACCGCAGAGATCATCAATTAAATCTCTGGTTTACCCTTTCAACGGCCAGTGAGCTTGATCGAGAAAATTTTCTGGCTCAAATTAAAGCTTTACCGGGAGTAAACGAACTCTATCAGCTGCCAAAAGAGAAGTTTTTTAAGTTAAATGTATTTTTTAAAATGGAAGAGGAAGCCGGTGATCAGCATGAATAATATTTCAGATAACGATTTTGGGGAAATTGTGGATGAACTGGATAAAAAGATCATTAAGGCTTTAGAAACTGATATACCCCTGACCTTAAATCCCTATCAAAAAATTGCTGATAATTTAAATATTGATAGAGCTGAACTTTTAACGAGATTACAGAAACTTAAAGAAAGAAAAATTTTAAAAAGAATTTCGGCTATTCTACACCACAGGGATTCCGGTTATCAGGCAAATGGGATGTTTGTCTGTCATTTTAATAAACAGGAGATTGAAGAGGTTGGAAAAGAAATTTCTGAACTAGAAGCAGTAAGCCACTGCTATCAGCGCAAGACCTATCAAAACTGGCCCTATAATTTTTATGCGATGATGCACGCTAAAAATAAAGAGGAACTGGAAAAGAAGATTGGCCAGCTGGTGGAAAAATACCAGATTGAAGACTATCAAGTTTTATATTCCACAGAAGAATTAAAGAAAACCAGTATGAAGTATTTCGCTTCTAATTTTGACAATTAAAATTATCATTGATATTATATAGGTACTCTAAGGAAAAACTTTTAAAGGAGAAGTGATATTATCAAGAAAAAATTAGCAGTTTTAAAAGATCTTCTCTCAATGTTTATTACTCAGCATAGAAATCAACTGTCATATATTATTGGTTTTCTTTCTGCGCTAGCTTTTGCTCTAATATATACAAAATTTGGAATTAAATTAGGAGTTTCTGCTTTATTAGCAGGTATTTTAGTATTTGAAATTTTTGATCATTTCTTTGGTGGCAGCCCGGATATCATAGTTATGGGTGTTGATAGTGAAGAAGATATGATGGAAACTCTAAAAAAGACGATGTCAGAAGCAATTAAAGAAAAAAATAAGGAAAATTCAAATCAAAAAAATGATTAATTTTAATTGCAGCCCTTGAGGCTGTTTTTTTATAAATATTTGACTTAATATTCAAAATTTAATAAAATTGATTTAGACTTTAAAAGGGGTGATAAAATTGTTAAAAGGAAGAAAAGTGTTTTTCAGTCTGTTTTTGACTTTTATTTTAATTTTCGCTCTTTCCTCTGTTTTAATGGCGGCTGAGACTTTGAGTATTCTTTCCACTTCCGATGTGCATCAATATTTAGTGCCTTATGATTATATGGAAGATCAGGTTGATGAAACAATTGGCTTTTCTAAAATTTATACTTTAATTGAAGAAGAACGGAACAATAATCCAAATACTTTACTGCTTGATAATGGTGATCTGATTCAGGGTAGTTTAATTGGACTATATGAATATCAGATTGAGCCAATTACTGAAGGTGAAACCCAGACAATAATTAAGGCCTATAATCATGCAGGCTATGATGCTGCAACCATTGGAAATCATGAACTCCAGGATTACAGTCTGGATTATTTAGAAAAAGCGATGGCTGGTGCAGATTTTCCATTTTTATCAGCCAATATTATGTTAGCTGAAAATGAAGATGAATTTTATACTGATCCGTATACAATAATAACTAAAAATATTAATGGCAAAGATTTAAGAATTGGAGTTGTTGGTTTTGTTCCACCACAGTCTATGCGCTGGGGTAAAGATCATCTGGAAGGTAATGTTGTGATTAAAGATATTATGGAACAGGCTGAAGAGGTAATACCCGAACTTGCTCAACAAACTGATATTGTGGTAGTTTTATCCCATTCTGGAATTAGTGATGCTCCTGTAGATTCCTATGATGCAAGGGAAAATGCCTCCTATTATATTGCTCAAATGGATGAGGTAGATGCTCTAATTACAGGTCATCATCATGGAACCTTTCCGGATGACTACGCAGATTTAGAGGGGGTAAATGCAGAAGAAGCTACAATTTTTGGTGTACCAACAGTTATGCCCGGTTCCTGGGGTTCAGCCTTAGGTATAATTGATTTAGAGATTGCAGAAAATAAGGGCAGCTGGGAAGTTGTAGGACATCAGGTCCGACATAGAGTAGTTGATGAAGATGTTGAATCTCATCCTGAAATTGAAGAAATTGCCCAGGATGTTCACGAAAATGTAATCGAATATGTGAGGACACCAATTGGAGACACAGAAAGGGATATTACTTCCTATCTGGCAAGAGTTATGGATTCTTCGGTAACCCAGATAATTAATGATGCTCAATTGTGGTGGGCAGAAGATGAGTTTGCAGAAGGAGAATATTCGGATTTACCAATTCTTTCTGCCGCAGCACCATTTAGAGCTGGCAGAGAAGATGCTGATTACTTTACTGAAGTTATGGCCGGAGGAGTTACAATCGGTGATGTTACCGATATTTATATTTATGATAACCAGATCAGGGTAATGCACTTGAATGGTGAGCAGATAATTGAATGGCTGGAACGAAGTGCAGAAAACTTCAATAGAATTGATCCAGATTCAGAGTCAACTCAGGAACTGCTTAACCCTGAATTTTCAGCCTATAACTTTGATGTGATTGATGGAATTGAATATGAAATTGATGTAACAAATGAAGTAGGAGAAAGAATAGTTAATGCAGAATATCAGGGAGAAGCATTAAATGAAGATATGGAATTCCTGGTTGTAACAAATGATTATCGTGCTGGTGGAGGTGGCGATTTCCCTCCCGCTGTAGAAGAAGATCCGGTTTATGCTCCCAGTGGAGTAGTTAATAGAGAGATTATCATGGATTATATTGAAGTTCAGGGCACTATCAATCCTGCTCCAGATTATAACTGGTCAATCAGTTCCTTTGATCCTGCTGGTGAGGTAACATTCCGCTCTCATCCCGAAGCAATGGACTATATCGAAGAATATGAAATTCCAAATATCTCGTTTATAGAAACTGATGAGAATGGTATGGGAGTTTATAGATTAGATGTTTCTAATCTAGATAATTAATAGATGTAATAAGTGATAATAGTAAAGACTGTTCAAATACCCTCTTCCTTTTGCTGCAGGAGGAGGGTTTTCTATTCTGCAGTTATAAAATTTTAGTAATCTAACCTGACAATGGATATAAGTAATTTTTTCTGTTATAATTAAGTTAATAAATTCAGATAAAATTTCTCAAATAAGCGAACGAGTATATATAAATAGGAGCTAATAATGAGAATACTAAAAAATTTAACTATCCAAAATAAAATACTACTGGGAATTGGACTCAGCTTTATTCTGGCTATGATTTTTTTGCTGGCAATTGTTATTTATCAGTTTGAAGACCTTTCAGCGGAAAATCAGGTTTTAATTGAAAAAGAATTACTGGAAAGAAAATATGACAAGTATGAAACCCTCGTTAAAAGCAGGGCGGAAATCTTATCAGAGATCTATCATTTACGTCTGGAGGAAATAGAGGCCAGAGGTGAGGAATTAAATGAATCAGATATGAGATTACTGATGGCAGAACTTAATGATGACATCTATATTGAAGATGTATATTTTTATATTTATGATTTAGAGGGAACTACTGTTTCTTTACCCCCTACCCCCGCTTTAGAAGGTAAAAATCGGAGTGATTTAGAAATAAATGGAGTTCCGATTGTTAAAAATATGATTAGAATCATTAATCAGGAGGGTGGAGGACGCTTTAATTATCTTTATCATAATCCCCGGAATGGAATGCTGGAAAATAAGTATAGTTATATCCAAAAAATTTCCGGGACTGAAATGTTTGTCGGCTCTGGAGGTTATCAGAGCAGTTATTATAATATTGTAGATAGACTACTGCTTAAAATCTCAAATGTTAGAGATGAGACAATTTATCTGCTTTTAATTAGCTTTGCAATTATTGTTTTAATTATATTTTTAATTATATTTGATATTTCAGAATACATAAATTCAAATTTAAAGCAGATTGTATCAGCATTTAAAAGAGTGGAAAAAGGTCAGCTTAATTTTAAATTGGATATTAAAAGTGAAGATGAATTTGGAAGTCTGGCTGCTGGGTTTAATCAGATGTTAAAAAGAATTAAGAAATTGACTTATAATGATCCCCTGACCGGTCTTCCTAATTTGAATTTTCTGGAAAACAATCTCTCTGAGAGTTTAAAAGAAAATGCAGAAAATGATAAACATATTTATTTATTCACCTTGATTACAGATAACATGACCTTAGTTAACAGCAACTATGGTTATCAAAAAGGTAATGAAATACTGCGGGAACTTTATCAGCGTCTGGGAAAAAATTTATCAGAAGAAATGACAATTGCCCGTAAAAGTGATGAATTTGTTTTCTACTTTGCTTCTAATAAAGATAAAGCAGAAATCAGAGAATTTGCCGGGGAAATTTTAAATAATCTTTCAGAACCCTATGAGGTTAACAATAATCTAATTTATTTAAAACTGAAATTAGGAATTGCAGTTAATGAAAATCAGGAAAGTTGTTCAGAATTAATTAGAAAATCACGGCTGGCACTGCATTTTGTTGACGAAAAAAATAGTATTAAGTTTTTTGATCAGGAAATGATGGGCCAACTTTCAGGTAGGTTAAATTTAGAAAGCCAATTAAGAAAAGCCATCGAAAATGATGAATTTGAGCTTCATTATCAGCCACAGCTGGAAAGTAAGACAAATAAAGTTGTCGGAGTAGAAGCCCTAATTCGCTGGCAGCATCCAGAAAAAGGCAGAATATCACCGGGAGAATTTATACCACTGGCTGAGGAAAGTGGAATGATTTTAAAACTGGGGGACTGGGTCTTAAATGAAGCACTATGTCAGCTGAAAACCTGGCACAATAAAGGACATTCTGATTTGATTTCTGCTGTAAATATTGCACCTCAGCAATTTCAGCAGGATGATTTTGTTTCAAATATAGATGAATTATTAAAAAAACATCAGCTTGAGGCAAAATATTTAGAACTCGAGATAACAGAACGGACAGTAATCAAAGATATAGAATATACTGTAGATATTTTAAACCGCCTTAAAAAGCTGGGTGTTAGAATTTCTATTGATGATTTTGGTACAGGTTATTCTTCTTTAGAATATTTAAATCGTTTTGCTCTCGATAAATTAAAAATTGATAAATCTTTTGTCCACAACCGCAGTAATTTAAACATAGTTAAAACAATTATCATGATGGGCAGCAATTTAGGGCTGGAAGTAGTAGCAGAAGGTGTAGAAACAAAAGAGGAATTAGATTTCTTGATCAAAAATAATTGTAATTATTATCAGGGTTATTATTTTGCCAGGGCTGAAAAAGCCGCTGATGTTGAAGAATACTTTAGTAAATAGTATATCTTTAAATGATTTATCTTAATAAAGGAGTGGATTATGGAATTAAATATAAAAAGCTTTTCTGAACTGAATAATCAGGAATTATATAAAATTATTGAAGCTAGAATTAATGTTTTTGTCGTAGAACAAAACTGTCCCTATCAAGAATGTGATAATAAGGATCAGGATTCTTTTCATCTATTTTATCAGGATCAAAATCGGATTGCTGCTTACTTAAGGATAATCCCCCCGGGAATATCGTATCAGGAAGCTTCTATTGGCAGAGTTCTGGTTAAAAAAGAATACAGGCGGGAAGGTCTGGGGATTAAAATGATGGAGGCTGCAGTTGCTTTTATAAATAATAATTTTAATACAGAGGTAATCAGGATTTCGGCCCAGGAATATATACTTAAATTTTATCAGGATCTAGGTTTTAAAGTAGTTTCAGACCGCTATTTAGAAGATAATATTCCCCATTATCAAATGCTGTATAAATTGTAATCAGATAATTTTTCTGATAGAATTATATTAAATGAAAATTATAGATGGAGGTGCTTTTTTAATTTGATAAATTTAGTAGATGCAGCAGTACTTACAAAAGAATGGGCTCTAGATGTCGGTAAAATGCAAAGGGAAAAATTGAAAAAGGAAAGTTTTAAAGTTGATACTAAAAGTAACCTGAATGACCTTGTAACTGAAATTGATTTATTGAGTGAAGATATGATTAGAGCCAAAATAGAAAAGTATTATCCAGAACATAATATCCTGGGCGAAGAAAGTGATTACTCTGATAAAAATAGTAAATACACCTGGGTTATTGATCCTCTGGATGGGACAAATAATTATGCCAGTTCTTATCCAATTTATTGTGTTTCAATTGCTTTAAAATATGAATCTGAAGTTGTAATGGGGGTTATTTATATTCCAGAGTTAGATGAGATTTATTCCGCTATTAAGGGAAAAGGAGCCTATAAATCTGGAACTCCAATTAATATATCTCAAAAAACATCTTTAAACTCAGCTCTGGTTGCTACCGGTTTTCCCTATGATAAAAAAGATTCTAAAATTGATAATCTGGCTCCTTTAAATAAGATTTTAAAGGAGATAAGGGGTATCAGGCGTTCCGGCAGTGCTGCTTTTGATCTTGTAGCTGTGGCCGGGGGACGGATTGATGCTTTCTGGGAATTTAAACTTAAAGAATGGGATTATGCAGCAGCAGCTTTATTGATTAAGGAAGCAGGAGGAGAAGTTTATCAGACAGATTTGGAGGATGCCCCACTTTTTATAGCTGGCAGCAGAGAATTGGTTGCTGAGCTAAGAGAAATTATAGAGAGCATTTATTTATAAAATAATAAGAAGCAGGTGAGCAGTAGATGAGGATTATTAGATATCAAAAAGAGAATGAGATTAAAAATGGTATTTTAAAAGATGAAAAGATATTTAAACTGGAAGGAGATATTTTTTCTGATTTTTCCAGGGGAGAAGAGACAGCAGATTTGAAAGAAGTTGAACTTTTAGCACCGGTTATACCACCCAATATAATAGCAATTGGTTTAAACTATAGACAGCACGCAGTAGAAACCGGGGCAGAAATACCAGAACGTCCGGTCATTTTTTTAAAAGCTACAAGCAGTTTAGCAGATCCAAATTCTGAGATAATTTTACCCAAACTGGCTCCAGATGAGGTTGATTACGAAGCAGAACTGGCTGTTATTATTGGCAAAAAAGCTAAAAACATTGAAACAGTTGAGGTGGACGAATATATATTAGGTTACAGCTGTGCCAATGATGTCAGTGCTCGGGACTGTCAGAAAAAATTAGATGAACAGTGGGCCAGAGGCAAGTCATTTGATACTTTTTGTCCGCTGGGACCCTGGATTGAAACTGAATTAGATCCTGGGGACTTAAAAATTAAATCTATTTTAAATGGTGAAGTTATGCAGCAGTCAAAAACTTCGGATATGATTTTTAACATAGACCAATTAATAAGTTATTTATCTCACAATATGACTCTACTTCCCGGAACAGTTATTCTAACGGGGACCCCAGAAGGTGTTGGTTTTGCCAGAGAGGATAAGATTTTTTTAAGAGATGGTGACCAAATTACTATTGAAATTGAGGGTATAGGAAGTTTAGAAAACACAGTCAAAAAAGGAAGATAAACTTAATCAGTTATTCAAAAAAGTTATTTAAAAAAATTTATTAATTTAATATCAGCTCTTTAGGGAGGTTTATTATGCAGTTTTTCAATCAGAAAACTTTTATTTTGCTAATCCCTGTTCTCTTAGCTGTCCTGTGCTATATTGTTCATAAAACAATTGCATCTTTAAAAAGAAAAAGGGCAGAAGAACTATTTACAAATTACCACAAAGATAGAATTATATATTTTAGTAAAGAAGTCAATTTTTTTGGTCAGAAATCAGATGGTAGAATTCAACTTCGGGGTAATGGTTCCTTATTATTAACGCCTGATGAACTTCATTTTTTAAGATGGGTTCCCAAAAAGAATATTGTTATTTCTTTAGAGAATATTGAAAAAGTTGAGAGGGTTAATTCTTTTCTGGGAAAGAGTAAAAATAGAGAATTATTAAAAGTTGAATTTAGCAACCAGCAGGGAGAGAAAGATTCGGCTGCCTGGCTTTTAAATAATATGCATGCCTGGGAACAGGTAATAAAAGATAATCTGCAAGAATAAATAAAACCGCTCTTAAGGATTAGAGGCTGAATAAGGCCTTAAAGTCCTGAGAGCGGTTTTTTTGTTTATTTATGATCTTTATTTTTTTGTTTTCGCTTATTTTTATTTTTTAGACATTGTAACCTTTAAGGTTTTTGCGGAAGTTTTCTGTTAAGTCTTCCATTTGCTCAATATAACCCGTCATTTCTTTAATCTTTTCAGAATAATTATTAACGCTGGCACTCATTTCTTCACTGGAAGCAGAATTTTCCTGAGCAATTGCAGCCAGATTATTAAAGTTTTCAATGACTTCTCTAATTTTCTTTGTTTCTGTATTTAAGCTGCTGACTATATCGACAACCTGATTAGTAGCAGATTCAATATCATTGGTGGCACTATTACTTGATTCAGCAACTTCCTCTAGAGCTTGATTACTTGCCTCAAGATTGGTGAACTGCTCACTGATACTGGAGCTGAGAGTTTCAACATGTTCGGTAAACTCTCCCAGATTTTTTCTGATTGTCTCAACTGCCTGTTGAGATTCTTCGGCCAGATCTCTTACTTCTTCTGCAACTACTGTAAAACCGCGACCATTATCAGAAGAGCGAGCGGCTTCAATAGAAGCATTAAGTGAAAGCAGATTAGTTTGTCCGGCAATATCTTCAACTGTATCTACAATTTCCATGATTGTCTCTATTTTTTCCGAAAGCTGTTTTCCTAACTGATTGACATTGGCAAATGCTTCCCGAACTCCACTGATTCTCTGATTGACATCAACAACAGCCTGAGTGGAAGAACGAATATTTTTAACAGCATTTTCTAAGTTTTCACGGCTGTCCTGACCGGCTTCAACCAGTTTTTCAATTTCTTCAACATTTTGATTGACTATATAAGCGGATTCTTCAGTTTCCTGGGCCTGAGCCTGAGCTCCCTGAGCCACTTCATCTACAACAGTTGAAATACTGCCAGAAACTTCGTCCATATCTTCCGCCAGTTCAACAAAGTCCTTGGTAAAATTATGCATATCATCAGTTCCACCTTTTAAGAAAAGAATATCTTCTCTTAATTTGGCTTTTATCTGACGCAGTTTATTAAATAATCTTTCAAAATCATCAGCTGTTTTTAGCCTGTTTTTATCATCAAGATTCAATGCTTCTATTTTACTAAGCTCATCATCAATTGCTTTAACAGGAGACATTAAAAGTCTGCTAATTAAGGCCAAAACAATTCCCAGTCCAGCAGAAGCCCCCAGATTAATTGTCAAGCCTGCTGAAAACTGAGGTAGAGATGTTAAAGCAAAACTTAATATAAAAGCAGTAAATCCCATTTTAGCAGGAATACTTTTAAATATACCCAGTCCCATAATTTTAGAGAATAAATATTTTTTTTCATTTCTAAATGATTTTTCAAAGCTAATATGTATAGTTAAAAAATCTCGTCCATCATCTAAAGTTCCTCTGTCAATTTCTTCAACCTCAATAGGAGTTTTGAAAAATGAGGAACTACCCTCTAAAAGACCTAAAAAATAATCGTACATTCCTCTTTCAGATTTATATATCATTTCTATTTTATGATCATTTAGTTCTTTTGCTCGCAGACGAGGAGGGTTGGCTCCTGGAATCATTTCTGTTAACTGCAGATGCACGGTATCCATCAACATCAAAAAGTTTTTTAAAGTACGATTACTGAAATATGAGGGAAACCAGTTGGAAAAAGTTTCAATATTTTTCATCCCCATATCATGCCAGATTTCACCGGGTTTTTTACCTACCTCCTGCCCCATATATTTCATTAAATTCTTTGTTTTTTGATCTTCAATTGTTGTCATTGGTGTGATAATTAAATCTTCTTTAAAACCTGCTTTCTTTTTTGCGCTGCTGACTACTTCTTCTCCATAAGTTTTTGTAAGAGTTTTAAGCCAGGTCGAAACGACTGTTCCCTTCATATACTTCCCTCCATTAATAATTTAATTTCTAAAATTTGATAGAAAATTTTATGCTTTTATTTAAAAAAACAGAGTTCAAATAAAAATAGCTCAATAAATTAAGCTATATTAATAATATTTCGTGGTAAAGGAATAAATACCTTCTTTAAAACAAAAAAACGTTAGGTACCAGGTCCAAAACGGCCGTTTTGGACCTGGTACAGAAGAAATAATTCACAAAACACTTAACATTACCTTAACAATTAGTTACAATTTTTTTACAATTCAGAAATACTCCTGTAACTTTGATATGTCATTATATTAATTGCAAGCGGAAAACAAAAAAACTTGGAGGTAATAATTAATGAAAAAATTTGGGCAAGTTTTTACAGTACTGATTCTTTTAGTTTTTATATTTAATGGATTTGTATTGGCGGCAGAAATGGACTTTGGTTATCTAGGTGACGAATTTGTTGATTATGATGGGGATTTAGTTGCGGATTTACCTGCTGATGAATCTGAATGGATTAATCCTGATACTATTATTTTTTCTTATACACCTGTAGAAGAGCCTTCAGTTTATAAGACAGCCTGGGCAGACTTTTTGGACCATTTAGCTGAGGTGACTGGAAAAGAGGTTATGTTTTATGCAGTGGAGAACTATGCTTCACAATTAGAAGCTTTAAGAGCGGGAAGAATTCATATTGCCGGTATCAATACTGGTAGTGTCCCTTTTGCTGTAAATACTGCAGGAGTTGTTCCTTTTGCCATGATGGCAGCTGAGGATGGAAGCTTTGGTTATGAAATGGAAATTATCACCCAACAGGATAGTCAGCTTGAAGGTTTAGAGGATTTAGAAGGTAAAACAGTTGCTTTTGTCTCTCAGACATCTAACTCTGGTTTCAAAGCACCATCTGCAATTTTAAAATCTGAAATGGGTTATGAAGCGGGAGAAGACTATAAGACAACATTTAGCGGCCGCCATGATAACTCAATTATGGGTGTCTATAATGGTGATTACGAAGCTGCTGCAATTGCCAATTCTGTAATGCACAGAATGGATGCCAGTGGAGCAATTGATATGTCAGAGATCAAAACAATTTATAAGTCTCAAACTTTCCCGACAACTGCTTACTCTTATGTAAACAATCTGCATCCTGGACTGGCTCAAAAAATTAAAAAAGCATTTTTTACTTTTGACTGGACAGGAACAAGTTTAGCGGCAGAATTTGAAGATGATAAGTTTATTCCAATTGACTATAAGACTTACTGGGAAGTTATTAGAACAATAGATAGAGCAAATGGAGTAGAATATAAATAGAAACTAACAGAAATTAAATTGAAACAGATTTTTACTATTGCTGGGGTGGCAGAGGCGGTTAATAAGAGCCGCTTTTGCTTTTAAATGGTACCGGGTGCATGGATATTTTTTCCAGGTACCCGGTACCTATATATTATTACGGTACCTATATATTAATAGAGAGGTGAAAAAATGCTAAAAATCAATAATTTGCATAAACAATATCCAGGAGGAGATTTAGCTCTAGAGGGAATTAATCTAGAATTGAAAAAAGGAGAAATTGCAGCTGTTATTGGTCCATCAGGAGCGGGAAAATCAACTTTAATTCGCTGTATTAATCGTCTGGTTGAGTCCACGGCAGGAGAAATAATTCTAGAGGATCAGGACATTAATCAGCTAAGCAAAAAAGAATTAAAAGAGAAGAGAAGAAAGATGGGGATGATTTTTCAGGAATATGCCTTAGTTGAAAGACTAACAGTGATGGAAAATGTGCTGTCGGGAAGGCTGGGATATTTGTCATTCTGGAGAGCCTGGCTGCGCCGATTTCCACAAAAGGATATTAATCAAGCCTATCAGCTTTTAGAAAGATTAGGGCTTAAAGATCATCTAAATAAAAGAGCAGACCATTTATCAGGAGGACAGCGGCAGCGGGTAGGGATTGCGAGAGCTTTAATTCAGAATCCAGACTTATTATTAGTTGATGAACCCACAGCCAGTCTTGATCCCAAAACCGCCAGACAAATTATGCGCTTAATTACAGAAATGGCACGGGAAAGAGAGCTTGCAGCTTTAATAAATATTCATGATGTACTGCTGGCAAGAGAATATGTCAGTAGAATAATTGGAATGAGAAAAGGAAAGATTGTTTTTGACGGCAGTCCTGCAGATTTAAATAAAGAAACTCTAACCACAATTTATGGAAAAGAAGACTGGAATAACTTTAAGAATAAAGATCAAGAAAATTCAGCATCTGAAGGAGGTAATGATCTTGCTGACAGAGAGAAGCGAAAATTACAGCTGGCAGCGTCCTCATCTAATTAAAAGCAAAAATAAACGAATAATTATTTATTTTCTGGTTTTAGCTTATTTAATTTTTACTTTTATTTCCCTGGAGATTGATCCTCAGAGAATTTTACTTGGTCTAAGCAGAAGCCAAAAATATTTTGCTGATTTCTTTAGACCGGATTTTATTTCTCGCGGAGAGTCAATTATGGATGGAATCATTGAAAGCCTGACAATGACTTATGTGGCAACTATATTTGGAATAATAATTTCAATTCCCTTTGCTTTTGGAGCAGCTGAGAATATTTCTCCAAAGCCAATTTATTTTTTATCAAGAGCAGTGATAGTTATCTCAAGAAGTTTTCAGGAAGTAGTTATTGCAATATTTTTTGTGGTAGTTATTGGTTTTGGTCCGATGGCAGGTGTTTTAACCTTAACTTTCAGCAGTATCGGATTTCTGGCAAAATTACTGGCAGAAGAAATTGAGGATATTGACTGGAGTCAGGTGGAAGCTGTTAAAGCGACCGGAGCTTCCTGGCCCCAATTAATGACTTATGCTATACTACCCCAGATTTTACCCCGTTTTATTGGACTGGCGGTTTACAGACTTGATATTAATTTTAGAGCTTCGGCGGTAATTGGAGTTGTTGGGGCCGGCGGAATTGGTACAACATTAAATGCGGCTTTTGACCGTTATGAGTTTGATTCTGCTTCTGCAATATTGATTGTGATGATTGCGATTGTACTTCTGGGAGAATTGTTTTCTTCCTTTATTAGAAAAAAATTAAAATAAAGATTATTAAATAGAAAGGAGTTTAAAAATGCCTAAAAATGATTATAACTGGCAGTTAAAAGGCAGAGTTAGAATTTTAAGAGAAATTTTATTCTGGGCAGCTGGTATCTGGCTTTTTATTTACTGCTGGAATATTATTTCAGCCCGGACAATGTGGCCTTTTGTTTATGATGGAGCTGAACAGGCATCCAAATTACTAATGAGGATGTTTCCTCCAAACTGGCCTTATTTTTTAAATCTTATAAGACCAATCTGGGATACAATAACTATAGCTACTCTGGGAACAATTGCTGCTATATTACTGTCCCTATTTGTAGCGTTTTTGGCTGCTGAAAATACTTCACCCCATCCAATTTTAAGACAGCTGGCCCTTCTGATAATTGTAACTTCTCGTTCAGTAAGTTCTTTAATCTGGGCAATAATTCTAGTTATTATTCTGGGGCCAGGGGTACTGGCAGGAATAATTGCAATTTCCTTAAGATCTGTTGGATTTGTCTCTAAACTTCTTTATGAGAGTATAGAAGAAATTGATAAAGAACAGGTAGAAGCAGTCGAAGCTACTGGAGCTTCCAAATTCTCGACTCTAATTTATTCAGTTGTGCCTCAGGTTTTTCCTTCATTTGTAGGGACAGCTGTTTATAGATGGGATATAAATATTCGCGAATCTACAGTTGTTGGTTTAGTAGGAGCTGGCGGTATAGGATTACAGCTAAATGAAGCTATTTTGGGACTTAAATGGCCTGATGCAATAATAATTTTTATGATGATTTTATCATTAGTATTATTTTCTGAATTATTTTCGGCTAAAATCAGAAAAATTCTTATTTAGATATATTACACCTACCGTTTACGAAACCAAATTTTGGAAGCGTAAACGGTTTGAATTTTTTCTGGTAATCGAGTACCATTATAATTTAATATTGATTAAGTAAAAGGCCTTACAATCTTCTTATTTGTAGGGTCTTTAACTTTTTAATTTATTAGTTTCAGTTATAATATTTTTAGAAAGAGATAAACTAATATTTAAAATATATAGATTTTTAAAAAGTTTTACTATTAAAATTAACTATTTATTAGAAGAGGAGTGGTTTTATGTCAGGTAAAAGATTTCATCCGGCCAGAAAGAAAAAATTATTTACAGAAAAAAGATTAAAAAGCTTAAAACCTGCTGAACTTCTTTCTGAATTATATTTAAAAGAGGGAGATATTTTTATAGATGTTGGAGCCGGTAATGGTTTTTTCTCACTGCCAGGAGCTGAGATAGTTGGAGAATCAGGCAAAGTCTATTCTGTTGATGTAGAAATTGATATGCTTTTAGATTTAAAACATAGAGCTCAGCAGGCTGGTTTAGCTGATAGAATTGAGATAGTAAAAAGTGAAGATAATGATGCTAATTTACAGCAATCAGCTGATTTTATGCTTTTTGCCTATCTTTTCCATGAGCTAGATGCAAAGGATAAATTCTTAGATAACTATTTTAGATTTTTAAAAAAAGGTTCTCGAGTAGTATTTATTGAATGGGATCCTGAAAAAAGGGAAGAGGGGCCACCACTCCATCATCGGATCAAGAGTGAGCAGTTGAAGACAATGTTAGAGCAGAGAGATATAAAAAATATAGAAGTAAAAGCTATAGATTATAATTCCTATTTAATTAGCGGGGTTAAAGTTTAATTTAATAAAATATTTGTATAAAGAATGTAGGAATTTGTAGTTTAAAGTTCCTGCATTTTTCTTTCGAAATTATTTGACAATTTAAAATTATTGATTTATAATGTTGTTACTGTAAAAATTTATAGTTTTTATCAGTATTAGTTTAGTTAATAAAATAATTTTAGAAAAATTTAATTAATACTAAAAATTGTTTGACAATTAAAAAATATTATATTATAATATTCTTACAAGTTAATAATATTTTTTTGAAGTTCTTTGCAAACGTTTAATATTCAATTCTAAAGACAAATAATATTTTTGTTGTTATTGCAAACGTTTGATATCTGAAAATAATTAATACAATATATATTTATAATTTTATAACTATTTAACCTAGTTTTACAAATATTATCCGTTATCTTGTTTTTTTAATTAATGATGATATCTAAAAAATCTTATTTATTTTTTATAGTTCTGTAAACGTTTGAAATTTGAAAATTAAAAAAATTGTGGGAATAACACTATTATTTTATAACTACCACTGTAAATAATTCAGAATAGCTTATTTTAATATAAGCTCTGTGTTATTAATCAGATGGTAGTTTTTTTATTTATAGAGGGAGGTGATAAATAATAAAAGAATGTATTATTAAAGAGTTTAAATTAGGGGTTAAGTTAGATTATTTGCTTTTAGGGATCATAGTTTCAAAAAACAATATTGATTAATACAATAGGAGGATACAAATGAGAAAATTATTTTATCTATTCATAGTTCTGATGTTAGTTTTAGGTGTAACAGTTACTGTTTCCGCTCAAACTGAGGCTGATGAAGAGTATAGAATTTCTGTAGTGCTTAAAGCTACAAATAGTGATTACTGGAAATCTGTACAGGCGGGTGCTGATCAGGCAGCAGAAGATTTTGGGGTTGAAGTTTCTGTTGTTGGACCAAGTAATGAAACTCAGGTTATGCAGCAGATTAATTTATTAGAAGATCAAATTTCTAGACAGGTTGATGGTCTTGTAGTTGCTCCTTTAAGACCTTCAGCAGCTAAGACAGTTTTAGAAAAAGCAATTTCACGTGGAATTCCGGTGGTTACCATAGATACTGATGCTGAATTTGAGGGCAAAACTTCTTTTGCTGGTACAGGTAATTTCCAGGCTGCTCAACAAGCTGGTAATTATATGGTAGAAAAATTGGATGGTGAAGGAGAAATAGCAATAGTTAGGGGTGCGGCTGGAGATTATATTCATGATCAAAGAGTAGAAGGATTTTTAGATGCGATAGGTGATTCTAATATAAATGTTGTATCTACTCAGCCTGCTGATAGCCAAAGAGGTGAAGCTGTTAGTGTAATGCAGAATATTTTACAGACCTACCCAAATATTGATGGTGTTTATGGTACAAATGATGAGATGGCTTTAGGAGCTTTCAGAGCACTTAAGAGTACAAATGCTGGTGATAATGTTACAGTTATTGGTTTTGATGGTTCACCTGATGCAATTAAATCAATTAGAAACGGCGAATTAACTGCTACAGTACAGCAGGACTCTTATAATATTGGTTATACTGGTGTAGAATTGATGGTTAAAACTTTAAATGGTGAGGAAGTTGAAAAAACTGTTCCAGTACCAACCAATATAATTGATAAGGATAATGTAGATGAATCCATTAGAGATTTAAGAAAGGCATTTAGTAGAGATCGCCTTGAAAATATCTTTGGTGAAGATTTAATTGAAGAACTCTTGGATTAATTATTAATTAAATTGTTGCGGCCCCTTTTTTGGGGCCGTATTTAGGAGGAGAACTTATGGGAGAAACTTTTTTAAAAATTGAAAATATCACAAAAACTTTTCCTGGAGTTAAAGCTTTAGATAATGTTGATTTAGAAGTTGAAAAAGGTGAGATTCATGTTCTCATTGGAGAAAACGGAGCAGGAAAATCAACTTTAATTAAAATTTTAACTGGCTTACATCAGCCGGACAGTGGTAAAATAGTAATTGAAGGAAATGAAATTAAGGAAAATAATTTAAGAACAGCACTGGATAATGGAATTATACCAATATATCAGGAATTAAATTTAATCCAACAATTAGATGTAACTGAAAATATTTTTATGGGACGAGAAATTAAAAGAAATGAAAAGTTTGGAATCATAGATCGTAAATTTATGGAAAAAAGAACCCAGGAAATTTTAGATAGATTAAATCAAAATATAAGTCCTACTGCTAAAATTCAAGATTTAGGTGTAGGGAAACAACAGATGGTTGAGATTGCAAAAGCACTTTCTGTAGATGTAAATTTATTAATTTTGGATGAGCCAACATCTTCTCTGGGGGAAGATGAGGTAAATGAACTCTTTAAAACAATGGAGAAACTAAAAGAACAGGGTGTGACAATGATTTTCATTTCCCATAAATTAAGTGAAGCCAAAAGAATTGGGGATAGGATTACTATTTTAAGGGATGGACAGCATGTGTCTACAAATAATATAGAAGATGTTTCAGAGGAAGATATAGTAAGAGATATGGTTGGACGAGATATTGATGAGCAGTTTCCCAAAATACAGATAGATAGAGGAGAAGAAATTTTAAGAGTTGAGAATCTAAAACGTGACGATACTGTTAATGATATTTCTTTTTCTGCTTATAGAGGCGAAGTATTGGGAATTGCGGGACTGGTTGGAGCTGGTAGAACAGAATTGGTGAGGACTGTCATTGGAGCAGATAAAAAAGATAGTGGGAATATTTATATTAATGGTCGTAAAGTTGAGATTAATCATCCTAAAGATGCCTTAAAAGAAGGTATGGTATTATTAACAGAAGATAGAAAAACGCAGGGATTATTTTTAGATCAGACTGTTAAATTTAATATTGTTTCATCTAATTTAAATAAGTATAAAAAAAATATTTTATTGGATTTGAAGCATCAGGCCCAGGATAGTGAAAAATATGTAAACAATTTAAAGATAAAAACTCCAGGTATTTATACGAAAGCAAAACAATTAAGCGGAGGAAACCAACAGAAAGTTGTAATTGGAAAATGGCTAAATACTAATGCTGAAATATTTATATTTGATGAACCAACAAGGGGAATTGATGTTGGTGCCAAAGTAGAAATTTATAATATTATCAACGAACTTATTGGCCAGGGTAAGTCAGTAATTATGGTATCATCAGAGTTGCCAGAAATTTTAGGAGTTAGTGATAGAATTTTAGTAGTTAGTGAAGGAAAGCTAACTGCTGAACTTAATGCAAAAGATGCTACTCAAGAAAAAATTATGAGTGCAGCAACCGTAAGTTAATAATTTTAAGGGGGAAAATTATCAAATGGAGAGAACAAATAATGATTTTGTTAAATAAGCGAATTTCATAATACGCTTAATTTAGTTTAATTCAAAAAAATATTATCTACGAATCATAAAAATAAGCCTTTTAACTTGAAATTGTAGATTTTAATGATTTACCATAGATTTACTGCTAAATTTAGACGCACTTAGTTTGGGTATCTTAAAATCATGTTTTAAAAAGATATTTAAGCAGCTAAAACCTGATTTTGGAGTTTGATTTTCTCGGCTGCAATTCTTGCAGCTATCAAACTGATAGAACTTAATAGCAGATGAGTTTTAACTTTTTTAGCTCCCATTACAGTTAAGTTTTCTAAATTTAAATGCTCTTTTAGTCTGGAAAAAGTTCTTTCAACACTGGTTCTTTTGTTGTAGATCTTTCTCCAGG
>NZ_QLME01000030.1 GCF_003259895.1 Halanaerobium saccharolyticum
TCTCAATTTTTGCTGGAGATTATTTGTGCGACGCTTATTATCTTATCAGTCTCCTTTTGCTTTGTCAAGAACTTTTTAAGATAATTTTGTCGGCCGAAAAAATATCTTTCATAACTTTTCAGCGACATACATTATCTTAGCATCAAATATCCTCTTTGTCAAGGGTCAGAGCCAAAAAAAACATTCTAATCTCGTATAATTTTTAAATAAATATTTCTGCTTCTGGGACCATCAAACTCACAAAAATATATTCCCTGCCAGGTTCCTAATAATAATTTTTTATTTTCAACTATAATACTCTGATTTACTCCAAATAAACTGGATTTTATATGGGCAGCAGAATTTCCTTCTAAGTGGGAATAATTATCATCAAAAGGTACTATTTTATTTATTTCTTTTTTGATATCTGCTTTCACATCTGGATCTGCATTTTCATTTATAGTAACTGCAGCAGTAGTGTGAGGAATATGAATCTCAACCAATCCCGATTCAAGCTCGGCTTTTTGAACTGCCCTTTGAACTTCATTTGTAATGTCAATGAGTTCTACCTTATTATTTGTTTTAATTGATAATTTTGTAAACATATCAGACACTCCTTTCTATTTTTTTGAAAACAACTAAAGTATAGACTGAAAATTTAATTAATTAGGTTTAAAAACACAGCCAGGATATTTTCATCCCGGCCATATTTCAATTTATAATTTTGATTATTCATTACTTTCCGGTCTCATAGTTGGAAATAAAATTACATCTCTAATAGAACTGGAGTTGGTCAATAACATAATTAGTCTATCAATACCTATACCCAGTCCACCTGTAGGTGGCATACCATATTCTAAAGCTCTAATAAAATCGTAATCCATCATCTGTGCTTCTTCATCACCAGCTTCACGCATTTCTACCTGTTTTTCAAATCTACGCTTCTGTTCTTCTGGGTCATTTAACTCACTAAAAGCATTGGCAATTTCTCTACCATAAACAAAAGCTTCAAAACGATAAGTAAAACGCGGATCATCTTCAATCTTTTGTGCTAATGGAGATACTTCAATTGGATAGTCCATTATAAAAGTAGGCTGAATTAATTTATCTTCAACTCTTTCTTCAAAAACTTCATTTAAAACTTCACCATAAGAAAGTCCTGTTTCTGGTTTTACCCCCACAGATGCGGCAGCTTCATATGCTTCTTCTGCTGTCTCAAATTCTGTGAAATCTACATCTGCATATTTTTTAACGGCCTCCACCATTGTAATTCTTTCCCAGGGAGTCGCAAAATCCAGTTCTGTTTCTTCATATTCTAAACTTTTAGTTCCCAGAACTTCTTCTGCTAAATGACTAACCATTTTCTCAGTTAATTCCATCATATCATGGTAATCTGCCTGTGCCTGATAAAGTTCCAGAGTTGTAAATTCCGGATTGTGTTTATAGGACATACCTTCATTGCGGAAATTTCTATTGATTTCAAATACTTTCTCAAATCCACCAACAATTAACTTTTTAAGATAAAGCTCTGGCGCAATTCTTAAATATAAATCCATATCTAAAGTATTATGATGAGTAACAAAAGGACGAGCAGTAGCTCCACCTGCAATTGGATGCATCATTGGAGTTTCCACTTCTAAAAAACCTCTATCTTCCAGATATCTCCTCATCTCTTTGATAATCTTACTTCTAACTACAAAGGTCTCTTTAACATCAGGATTTACTATCAAGTCTAGATATCGCTGCCGATAACGAATATCTTTATCTTTTAAGCCATGAAATTTTTCAGGTAATGGTCTTAACGACTTAGTTAATAATTCAAAGGAAGAAACTCTAATAGAAATCTGGCCTCTATTAGTTTTAAATACTGTACCTGTAATACCAACCAGATCACCAAGATCCAGATCTTGAAAAAACTCATAACGATCTTCTCCAATATTATTCTGCTTGATATATAGTTGAACCTTTCCACTCATATCCATTAAATCAGCAAAACTTGCTTTACCATGAGTACGAATCGCCATCAAGCGTCCGGCTAACTTTACTTCTTTTTCTTCCAGTTCTTCAAAATTATCTTCTACCTCTGCTGCATGATGAGTCACTTCATATTTTTCGGCAAAAGCCTTTTCCTTTTCTTCTTTCAGTTGAGATAACTTTTCCCGTCTCTGTAACATTAACTCATTCATATCTTCGAGCATATTTTCACTCATTATAAATATCCAACTCCTTATTTAATTATAATAGAGCTCCACCTCTATTTCTTTTAATTCGTAGTAAATTTAATAATAAAATTTAATTATTAATGTTTAACTTTTTTAATTGAAATGATTTCATATTCAACTTCTCCAGCAGGAGTTTCAACTTTTACCTGATCTCCAATAACATGTCCCAAAATTGCTTTACCAATTGGAGACTCATTAGAAATCCTATTATTTAAAGGGTCAGCTTCCGCCGAGCCAACTAAAGTATAGCTTATTTTTTCATCACTATCAAGGTCGTGCAGCATAACTGTAGTTCCCAGGTTAACTTTTTTATCAGTTACTTCTTCATCCTTAACCACATGAGCATTATTCAACATATTTTTTATTTCCTGAATTCTACCTTCAACAAAAGCCTGCTCATTTTTTGCATCATCATATTCGGAGTTCTCACTTATATCTCCAAATTCTCTTGCCACCTTGATTCTTTTTGCAACTTCACGTCTTTTTTCTGTCTCTAAATATTCTAATTCGTTTTCTAATTTTTCAAATCCTTCTTCAGTCAGCATTACCTGATCTGCCATAACTATCTACCTCTGCTTTCTAATAATATTTAATTTCCAAATTATCTAAATTGTCTAATATATTTAAAAGTGCCAAATGGGCCAACAATCACAGCCCAACAAGAAATTGTGCCAGGTACTATAACCTGACACTACTATAAATCTACAATTATTAATTATTATAAAGAACTTTAGTTTTATTGTCAAGCAAGATTTGGCTAATCACCATAGTAAATCTAGGAACTTAAAGAATTTTTGTGTTTTCTTAGTAATTTAATCAAAGCTTTTGCTTCTGAAAGTTGATTGACTTTATTTTTGATTTCACTGGCATTAGGCAAGCCCTTCAAATACCAGGAGATATGTTTACGCATAATTGGTACTCCATGTTGTTCTCCATAATAATCAACTGCAAGCCTTAAGTGTCTAACAGCCATTTCAATTTTTTCTGCATAAGAAGGAGCGTTAATTAACTTCCCCTTCTCTAAATACTTATTGACTTCCTTAAAAATCCAGGGATATCCCTGGGCAGCTCTACCGATCATAATACCATCACAGCCGGTCTCTTCAAAAATGGCTTTTGCATCCTTGGCAGAAAAAATATCTCCATTTGCAATAACCGGAATATCTACTGACTGAACAACTTTTTTAATTATTTTCCAGTCAGCCTCTCCTTTATAATACTGACTGCGGGTCCTGCCGTGAACTGCAGCTGCTGCCGCCCCAGCTTCTTCTGCAATTTTGGCCAGTTCAACTGCATTGATATTCTCTTCATCCCAGCCGCTTCGCATTTTTACAGTTACAGGAACCTCAGCTGCGTTAACCGTAGATTTTATAATTTGATAGGCAAGATCTAAATCTTTCATTAAGGCAGAACCTGCACCATTTTTCACAATCTTACGGGCGGGACAACCCATATTAATATCAATTATATCTACCTGATATTCTTCCGAAATCCCAGCTGCAGCCCGGGCCATAAATTCTGGCTCTTCCCCAAATATCTGGACAGCTATCTTCCCATTTTCATTTTTTTCAAATTCTATTAATTCTGCTGTTCTTTTATTTCCATATTCATAGCCTTTAGCGCTAACCATTTCAGTATAAAGAAGCTCAACTCCCATTTCCCTAATCAGCTGGCGGTAAGGATAATCACTTACTCCGGCCATCGGAGCTAAAAAAACTGCAGGTTCAATCTTTAAATCAGCAATTTTCATTTAAGACCCCATTCCATTTATATCAGCAATATATTTTAATCCTTTTAAAGTTAAAAATGGCTCAACATACTCAATCGAATCAGTTTCTGCTGCAATTAAACTTACCAGTCCCCCGGTGGCAATAACAACCGCATCCTGGGAAAGTTCCTGTTTGAATTTCTTAACCAGGTATTCAACCTGTCCGACAAAACCATAGACTATACCTGATTTCATTCCATCAATTGTATTTTTACCTATTGCCTTACCAGGCCCAATTAACTCAATTCTTGGTAGTTTAGCAGACTGATTAAATAGTGCCTCAGCAGAAATTCCAATCCCTGGTGCTATAGAACCCCCAAGATATTCTCCCTTTTCCGAAACTGCACAAAAAGTTGTAGCAGTACCAAAGTCAACAATTATCAGAGGTCCGTCATAAAGATGGCCTGCCGCTACCGCATTAACAATCCGGTCAGCACCAACCTCTTTTGGATTGTCAGTTTTAATATTCATACCTGTTTTAACACCTGGGCCAACAACTAATGGATTCACATTAAAATAACGATAGGATGTTTTCTTTAAAATCCTCAAAATTGGTGGGACAACACTTGAAATAATAATTGAGTTTACAGCCTGATTATCAATATCTGCTGACTCAAATAAACTTTTAAAAATCATCCCGTATTCATCTGGAGTTTTATTTCTATCAGTAGAAATTCTCCAGTGAGTTTTCAACTCATCACCCTGATATAAACCCAGTACTGTATTAGTATTGCCAATGTCCATTGTTAAAATCATTTTCCTGCTCCTTATTAATTTATATTTAAATATCCGTCTGACTTTTAAAACAAAAATAGATTTAGCTTAATATATCTCAAAGCAGCAGAATATTTAAAAGCTGCAGTTATATTGTAAACTAAACTGCAGCCAGATATCAAGTTATTGCTTAATCACTAAAATATTCCTTAATCTGCTGGAAAATTTCTTTAGTCGATAAAATTTCATTGATCTTACCAATACTAGCTCCGGTAAAGAAAACTCCATTTTCTAGGTCTCCAGCTCTGGCATTAATTAAAGCATCTTTAATACAAAATTCCCGGGAACAGGTTTTTAAGCAGTCAGTGCAATTTGCCGGAGGTGGAGCTTCTCCTGCTTCAATTAACTCTGAAAATCTCGTTTTAATTGCATTTGCATAATAACCAGCAGAACTCATTATTTTTATAACATCATCTGAAGTAGCTTCAACACAGAGTTCTTTAAATTCTTCGGCAATTGAAGCTTCTTTACTTGCCAAAAATCTTGTTCCCATTTGAACTCCATCTACCCCCAGTTCAAACATTGACTCAATATCAGCAGGAGTAACTACTTCTCCTGCCCCAATCACCGGGATATCTACCTTCCCAGTTATTTTCTTAACTAAATCAAAACTATATTCATCACTACCGAGATGACCACCTGCATTTCCACCTTCTACTACAACAGCAGCCGCACCCAGTTTCTGAGAAATACGAGCCAATTTAAGAGATGAAACGATAGGTATTACCGGGGTATTAGATTCTTTGCCAACCCCAAACATATCCCGAGAAAATCCAGCTCCCGAAATTATACAATCTATTCCTGCTTCTACTGAAGCTTTCAACAATTCACTAAATCCAGTAGCAGCAAACATTATATTTACACCAATTATACCATCACTTAATTTTCTTGCCTTCTTGATTTCTGATTTCAATTCCTGTGGTGTCATAACTGAAGCACCAATTACTCCAATTCCACCTTCATTAGCAACAGCAGCGGCAAGTTCTGCCATTGAAACTCTAATTGCCATTCCTCCCTGTATAATAGGGAATTTAGCCTTCAAATCACCAATTTTCAATTTAGGTAACTTCAATTTATCACTCCTAAAAATATTCTTAACTTTATTCTATCCTATCTTATCACAGAATCCACAGGATTTAAATGTTTTTTTGACTAAAGGTCATATTTTAAGCTGAATCTACTGATTTGATTGCCTTATTTCTATTTCTCCAGCCAAAAACTGCTGTTTATACTCTTCAACTTTGTTTAATATTTCCTGGCTCAGCCTATCTTCTGCCTGATTTTCTTCTAAAAGAAATGCATTATCAACCAGACCATACTCTTTTATTTCATTTACATAATTATCATTATAATAGCTTTCAATTACCTGCTCTACTAAATAATCTGTATTTTTCTGAATAACAGTCAGGATATTATTTGGGGCTAAATCAATATCGCCAGCATCTAAAGAAATTAAGTTAATATTCTGTTCCAGAGCAGTATCTATTATCCCTTTTGAAGCAGCTCCTGCAGCATAAAAAATTAGATCAACATTTTGACTCACAAGTTCACCACTTATTTCTTTTGCTGTAGAAAAATCATTAAAACTACCTAAATAGCGATTTATGACTTCTATTTCAGAATTTACAACCTCAACGCCTGTGTTAAAACCTCTTTCGAAATTTCTGATTTTTTCAGTTTCTCGTCCACCAATAAAGGCTACAGTAGAACTTTCAGTTTTTAAAGCAGCAATTATTCCTGCCAGAAAAGCTGCCTCTTCTTCTCTAAAAGTAAGGGACATGACATTTTCTTCTTCTACTATTCCGTCAAATATCACAAAATTAATTTCTGGATACATTTGGGCAGCCTCTTTGACCGCCTGTTCCATTGTAAAACCTGTTCCCCAGATTAAATCAAAATTATTTTCTGCAAAGTGATTAATATTTTCCTGATAATCCGTCATTAATTCTGATTCTCTAAATTCAAGTTTTAAATTAAAATTTTGATTAACATTATTTAAAGACTCTCTCAACTGTTCATTATAACTATTATCTTCAAAACCACCAATATCACTTACCAGTGCTACCTCCAGATATTGAGCAGATGCAGAAAATGAAAATATTAAAAGTAATAATAAAATTATCGATAATTTTTTATAGCTCATTGTTTTAATCCTTTCTACTTTTAATCATTATTATATTTGTCCAGGCTCTGATAATCTAAAGAAGTATTTACAGACTGCAGCTTTTTATTCTGTCCATTTTCAAAAGCAACTAATAATTCACCACTATCAAGTATATCTCTAATAATACCAGTATATTTCTTGTTTTTAAATTCAAAATCTAGTTTTTTACCAACTAAATCTAATTCTTTTTTCCAACTGGCAAGTATCATCTCTCTACTGCCGCTCAAATAATTTTTAATATAAAAATTAAGCTGTTCAATCAGCTTAGCCAAAAATATATTTTTATCAATTCTTTTATTTTTTTCTAGATAATAAGAAGTTGCTATTTTTTTAATTTCAGAGCTAAATTCTGTATTATTTAGATTAATACCACAGCCAATTATTACAAAAGTATCTTTTTGAGCATTAAAAACTAACTCCGATAAGATACCACATATTTTTTTATTATCCACCAATATATCATTGGGCCATTTCAAATTTGTTTCTAAATCAAAAATTTTAAAAGTTTCTTTAACAGCCAGGGATGCAGCCGCAGTAATTTGTGGAATCTGATCAATATTATTTTTCGCCTGAAAAAGAAAAGACACCGCTATACTGGCAGGATCACTCGATAACCAGTTGTGACCCCTTCTGCCGCGTCCTGTAAGCTGCGAATCAGCAGCAAAAATAATTAAGTCTTTAGATTCATTTTTTTGATCTAAACTCCTCTGCACAAATTCTTTAGCCTGATTATTTGTCGAATCTATACTTTTAAATAATTTTAAAGAAATGTCCCGGAGCAGCGATTGCCGAAGATTATTTTCTATTAGGACCTGATTAAAAAAGTTTGGATTTCCCATAACTAATTCTCCTAGAAAAAGGACCCCTGAAGGGCCCTTTTAGTTAATATTTGATTATCAGCAGCTTGTTCCTGCTTTGATTTTTTTTACTTTAACAGCATCATAATTTAACAGCAGCTTAATAAAATATGCATAAATCGGGATATTAATTAACTGACTGATCACTCTTAGCGGCATTAAGACTGTAAAGGGTACCCCAAATAAAGTGTTTATAAAATATGGTACTAATATCAAAGAAGAAATTATCTGTCCAACTGCAATTGATATAAAAATTATCGGCAGAGTTCTACAGCGTTTGAGTACATAAAAAACCATAAACCCTGGAATAAAGCCTGTCAAAAAGGATGTGAATGTAAAATGAGGCATATAAGCACCCATTGGATTAATAAAATAACCAAGCAGATCGCCAAGTGCTCCCACAATCCCACCAGCAACTGGACCAAAAGCAACACCGGCAAAAATTATCGGCAGGGCACCAAAACCAATTCTTACACCTTCAACCCCGGCAATTGGAATTCTAATACTTAAAATTCGAGTTAAAATAATAGTCAAAGCCGTCAAAAATGATAAATAAGCAATCTTTTTTGTACCTATTTTCATAATCTACACCTCCCCCCTCTCTGGTTAGATGATAGTTCAAATCTGCACCAAAGAAAGAGGAAACTTTGGTGACAGCGGACGCGACAGGGAGACCGCAGCTAAAATAAGCTTTCGTTTCAGAGCAACGTCCCATCTCTGAACACTCTACGCCTCCTGTCTACTCTATCACTATATTATCTTAATTTTATTATAACCTATTTATTTGACTTTTTAAAGTTATTTAGAACAATCCGGAAATTTTTCCATCAGCATCAATATCAATAGCTTCTGCAGATGGCCGTTTTGGCAGTCCGGGCATTGTTAATACAGGGCCGGTCATTACAACTAAAAAACCGGCTCCTGCAGATAAGTTAATTTCGTTAACACTGATTCTAAAACCGGAGGGACGTCCTTTTAGATTAGGGTTATCAGAAATTGAACTCTGTGTTTTAGCCATACAGACTGGAATATCAGCATAACCCTGCTCTTCATATCTCTGGATCTGAGACAGAGCTGTATCACTGTAATCAACACCATCTGCTCCATAAATTTCAGCCGCAATTGTTTCAATTTTCTCTTTAATTGGGGCTTTTTCGTCATAAAGGAATTCAAATTTACTCGGCTCGTTTTCTAAAACATCTACAACTGCATTTGCAAGTTCTTCTCCACCCTCTCCACCTTTAGCCCAGACCTCAGAGAGAGCTACATTAACTCCAAGTTTTTCGCACTTTTCTCTGACCAGTTCTAATTCTGCTTCAGTATCATCAGGAAATCTATTAATAGCTACAACTGTAGGTACTCCAAATTTATTTACATTTTCTATATGTTTTTCTAAGTTTTCTATACCTTTTTCTAGTGCATCTAAATTCTCTTCTTTTAGATCATCCAATTCTACACCACCATGCATTTTTAAGGCTCTAATAGTTGCAACAAGTACAGTAGCATCAGGTTTTAAATCAGCAAATCTTGATTTTATATTATAAAATTTTTCTGCACCTAAGTCAGCACCAAAGCCTGCCTCTGTAACTGTAATATCTCCCAGTTTCATCGAAAATTTAGTTGCCATTACACTATTACAGCCATGCGCAATATTCGCAAATGGTCCTCCATGAATAAAAGCAGGTGTGTTTTCTAAAGTCTGAACCAGGTTTGGTTTGATTGCATCTTTTAAAAGTGCTGTCATCGCGCCTTCAACTTTTAAATCATGGGCGGTTACACTTTCACCATCATAAGTATAGCCAATTACTATTTTCCCGATCTTCTCCTTTAATTCCATCAAATTATTAGCCAGACATAAAATTGCCATAATTTCGGAAGCAACTGTGATTAAAAATCCATCTTCTCTCGGATAACCGTTTTTTGAACCTCCAAGTCCAACTATGGTATTTCTTAGAGCCCGATCATTCATATCGACTGCTCTTTTAAAAGTGATCTGAGTTGGATCAATATTTAATTCATTACCCTGTTTAATATGATTATCGATAGCTGCAGCCAGTAAATTATGGGCAATTCCTATCGCATGAATATCTCCAGTAAAATGAAGATTAATATCTTCCATTGGGATTACCTGAGCATAGCCTCCACCTGCGGCTCCACCTTTAATCCCCATAGTTGGTCCTAATGAAGGCTCCCGGATTGCAATTACTGCATTTTTGCCAATTCGATTTAAAGCCTCTCCCAGTCCAACAGTAGTGGTAGTTTTACCCTCTCCAGCTGGAGTTGGTGTAATTGCAGTAACTAAAACAAGCTTACCCTCATCATTATCGGAAAGCCTCTGCAGAACATCCAGTTTAACCTTTGCCTTATACTTACCATACAGTTCTAGATCATCTTCTTTTAAGCCGATCTGTTCAGCAATCTCTGTTATTTCCTTCATTGTAGCTTCCTGAGCAATTTGAATATCACTTTTCACTGTGTTTCCCCCTCGGATGATTTGTTAGAAAATTTAAATTATATTTAAAACTTATTATAATATTTCAATGTAATTTAATTAATTCCTGCTTTGATATATATTTCACTTTTATTTCCAGCTGTTTAGATTTTCAACTGTTTTCTGGAATTAAAAAATGTTTTAGCACCTCGATTTACCATAAAAAAGACTGTTAGAGTTACACTTCCTAAAATCCCCATCATAATTGCAATCTGATATTTAATGGCGATTATGGGAGAAGCCCCTGCCAGAATCTGACCGGTCATCATCCCCGGCAAAAATACAATTCCTATCCCCATCATCGAATTAATTGTTGGCAGTACGGCATTATAAAAGGCTCTATTGCTTATTTCTTTGGCTGCTGTTTCTGGTTCTGCTCCCAGCATTAGATAATTTTCAATCAAATCTTTATTATCTCTAAATCCTTCTATTAAATGATTGACTCCAAGTGAAATACCTGTCATTGAATTTCCAATTAACATTCCAGAAAGAGGAATAAAGTAATCAGCTCTAAACCAGGGATCAAGTCCAACCACAACAAGGACAAAAAAGAAAATACTAATTGAAGTTCCCAGAAACATCGAAACAGCTATTATTCTCTTCAGTTTTTTTGAAATCTCATCATTAACTCTACCATAAATATTGTAAATTGCAAAGACTTCCATAATTAATAAAATTAAGAGACTGTAATATGGACTCTGATTGGCAAAAACATATTCTAAAATAAAGCCAACTGCAACTAACTGAATAGTCATTCTAACTGAAGCAAGCAGAATTTCGCTCTTATGACCTATTCGTTTTTGTTTAACAATAAAAAGTAAAATCAACACAAATATATAGGCAAAAACAAGCTGCATTAGTTGAATATTTATTATATCACTTTCCATTATTTTAAATACCTCCTCTTCTACCATACTAAATTATATTGTAACTATCTTCTAAATTTTAATCAGCAACTATTTTTCCAGCTTCAATATTGATTATTCTATCAGCAAATTTTTCTGCAATATCAGGGCTGTGGGTAACCATAATTAAAGTTCTATCATTTTCTCGCACATAATCAACAACCATCTTGATAATTTTTTCTTCTGTTTTATGATCCAGGGAAGATGATGGCTCATCTAAAAGCAGCACTTCTGGTTCCAGCAGCATAACCCTTGCCAGTGCTAAACGCTGTTTTTCTCCTCCAGATAAAATTTCGGCATCATCATTCAGATCCTGAGTTAAGGAAACCTTTTTTAAAAGCTCTTTATAACTTAAGTTTTTCGTACTCCCGTTATCTGCAATTTCTTCTGTAATCTTAAAATTTTCTTTAATACTACCTCTAAAAATTTCTGGATCCTGAGGCAGCATTACAACTTCTCGCCGTAATGCAACCGGATCATAACTTTCAATATCCTGTCCCCTATATATTATTTGTCCCTGATCAGCTGTAATCATATTATTAAGCAGTTTTAAAAAAGTTGTTTTTCCACCACCACTGCTTCCCAGAATTGCTGTTATCATATTTTCTTCAATTTCAATCTTATTAATTTCTAAAATATCTTTAAACTTAACATTTTCAAACTTGAACATGCAATCCCTCCTCTGTTTACTCCATTATTTCCCGGGAGAGCTCTTTAGTTTTATCTTTTACCTCAACTAAAATTTTTTCTCCCTTTCCTGTCAGACTATAGTATTTTCTTACTTTACCTTCAATAGTTTTTTCTTCACTAACTAAAATACCATCCTCTTCCATAGAGTGAAGAATTGGATAAATAGTACCCGAACTCACTTTATAACCATGACTTTTTAATTCTTCAATCATCCAGAGTCCAAAAAAAGGTTCTTTTTTTGCATGGTAAAGAATATGAATTCTCATAAAAGCTAAAAAAACTTTTCTTAGAATTTTATTTCCCATATTTTCACTCCTTTATCGTTGTTCGATATTGATTATTATTATAGCATTTCGATAATGAATTTTCAAGTTTAGAATTCATTCACAAATATTGACACAGATCGACAGGTTCCCGGTGGGTGAACATAGATGAACATAAGTAAACATAAGTGAACAAAAAAAAGACCAGCCCCATAACAGGACTGATCTTAGATTAATCAATATTTATTTAAGTATTCTGAGGTTCAGGCTTAAAAGTAGTAACTATACTTTCTTCTTTTTCCTGATCTCCTTCAGAATCATCTGATTCTTCAATTCTATCTTTGTCAGGATCTCCAGTGATTTCTTCACCTCTCATCAGACGTTTGATCTGATCAGCATGCAGAGTTTCGTATTCTTTAAGAGCCTTAACAATTTTTTCTACTGTTTCAGAATTATCTCTCAGCAGTCTTTCAGCCTTGCTATAACATTCTTCAACCATTTTGCTGATCTCTTTATCAATTCGAGCAGCAACTTCCTCACTGTAATTTCTCTGACGAGAAATATCTCTACCGAGGAATACCTGCTGATCATGTTTCTGCCCCAGAGTTAAGGGACCTAAATTTTCGCTCATCCCATATTCAGTTACCATTGCTCTGATAATTTTAGTTGCTCTTTCAATATCATTTTGAGCTCCTGTACTAATATCATCGAGGAAAATTGCTTCTGCCGCTCTTCCTCCCATTAAACTGGTAACCTTATCCAGTAACTGTCCTTTGGTCATAAAGTTCTGATCATCTGACGGTAGTGGAACCGTAAATCCACCTGCTCTACCCCGCGGTATAATTGTAACTTTATGAGTTCGATCTGCATGTTCTAATAGTTCACCCAGTAGAGCATGTCCAGTTTCATGATAAGAGACAAGATTTTTTTCTTCTTCAGTAACTACTTTACTCTTTCTGGCAGGGCCTGCAATAACTCGATCAATAGCATCATCAAATTCTTTCATGGCAATGATTTTCTTTGATCTTCTGGCAGCTAAAATAGCAGCCTCATTGGCCAGATTTTCCATGTCTGCACCAGTAAAACCAGGTGTTCTCTTGGCAAGAACCTCTAAATCAATATCGTCTCCCAGTGGTTTATTCTTTACATGGATTTCTAATATTTTCTGTCTTCCTAATCTATCAGGTTTATCAACCATTACCTGACGGTCGAAACGTCCTGGCCTTAATAATGCAGGATCTAAGACATCAGGTCTGTTTGTAGCAGCCATTAAGATGATACCTTCATTTGGTTCAAAACCATCCATTTCAACTAAAAGCTGATTTAATGTTTGTTCCCGCTCATCGTGACCACCGCCGAGGCCAGCACCACGCTGACGACCAACAGCATCAAGCTCATCAATAAAGATAATACACGGCGCATTCTTTTTACCTTTTTCAAATAAATCTCTAACTCGAGATGCACCAACACCCACGAACATTTCTACAAAATCAGAACCACTGATAAAGAAGAATGGTACACCAGCTTCTCCTGCAACGGCTTTTGCCATTAAAGTTTTACCAGTTCCTGGAGGGCCGACCATTAATACTCCTTTAGGTACTTCAGCACCTAACTCAGTAAATTTATCCGGTTTTTGTAAAAATTGAATTACTTCCTGTAATTCTTCTTTTACCTCATCATAATTAGCAACATCATCAAAAGTAACTTTTACATCACTTTCATTCAGTTTAGCTTTACTTTTACCAAATGACATCATTTTGCTGCCGCCACCCTGCATTTTTTGCATAATAAAAATCCAGGCGACAATTAAAATTACAACAGGTAAAATATAACTCAGAATATTAATCCACCAGGGTGTTGTTGGCTGTGGCTCAGTTTTTATATTAACATCCCCCGCCCTTAATTCCTGCATTAATGAAGGAATAGCTTCCGGTGGAACTGGAACATTAAAACTTCTATTATCAATTGTACCTGTCACTTTTTGATTTCCAATAATAGTTACCTCATTAATATTATCAGATTCAACCTCCTGCAGAAGATTTGTGTATGTGAAATCTTCCATAGTTGTTGGACCCTGCTGCATAAAAAATTGAGCAACTAAAATTGATATAGCAATCAAAATTAAATAAAATCCTATATTTTTAACAAACTTATTCAAATTTATTTACCTCCCCTACGACTTAAATCATATACAGTAAAATATTATAACATAATATTTATATTTTGTAAATGAAATGCCTCTTTACTTCTATCAATATTTTTTATTCAAAAACTCAATTTAAAAGCTCAGCTAAAGTATATTATATCCTATCAATATTAAATTTCAATTAAAATATACAGAAATATATATTTTTTTTAAGCCGTTGAGTATTATATATATAATTTTTCTTTTAAAACACCTATAAATGAAAGATTCCGGTATTTTTCTGCAAAATCAAGACCATAACCTACAACGAATTCATCCGGGATTTCAAAGCCATTAAAGTCAGCATCTAATTCTTTTTGAACTCTTCTTTCCGGTTTATCTAATAAAGTAACAATTTTTATGCTTTTAGGATCACGTGTTTCGAGCATATCTACAACATGCTTTAAAGTTCGACCGGTGTCAATAATATCTTCTACAATCAAAAGATGTCTTCCCTCTATATTTTCTTCCATATCTTTAATAATTCTTACAACTCCAGAAGATTCGGTAGATGCACCATAACTTGAAACATCCATAAAATCAAAAACTACTGGCAGATCAATTTCTCTAGCCAGATCAGCCATAAATAAAACTGCTCCTCTTAAAATACAGAGCATTACAATATCATCATCGTTATCATAACTATCAGTGATTTCTTTTCCTAATTCTTTGATTCTCTGCTGTAGCTCTTCTTCGTTAATAACTACTTCTTTGATATCCTCTGCAAATACAGTGTTTTTTCCCATAGTGGGTAATCCTCCTAATTATATTTTAATTCTAAAATTAAAACCTTATCTGTTTCTTTAGTAATCTTATACTCATCAGAAATCTTATAGGGCGCCAGCCAGACAATATTGTCCGCTGCATCAACAATAAGCAGTAACTGGCTTCGTTCATATTTAGGAACTTTTTTGTCGATCAAAATATCCTTAACCTTTTTATATCCTCTCATCCCCAGCGGCCTTAACTTATCTCCATCTTTTCGATTTCTAATAAATAATGGTAATTGAAGCTTATCATAATCAAATACAGCCTGTTGAGGATTATCAGAAAAAGAAAAGTCAGCAGCATCAACGATTTCTGTTTTCAAACTTCGTTCTTCGTCAATTTTGATTTCTTTTTCCAGGCCAATTTTAAATTTATTTATTAATCCTTCTCTTAATTTCTCTTTTTTGAGAAAAACTAAATTGGAATAACTTATCTCAACTCTGATCCCGGCAGCAATATCTACTCCCCGCCCAGTTTGTTTATCTCTGATTAATTTTTCAATTTCAAAAATATGATCCAGATATAAATTCTCAAGCGTGTCATTTAAACGTTCATAAATCAACCTATATATTCTTCGCTGTAGAACCTGATCAGTTTTTTTGAACTGATTAAGATCAACAGTTATTTTTTCATTACTTTCAGCTTTAATTATTTGCCTATACTTCTTCAATGCCAGCTGCTGTAGAAATTTATTTTCTGCTGCCAGCAGTTTACTACTGCGGGCAATAACTTCTCTGGCCTTACTGTTTATTTTGGCTTCCACAACTGGAAAAATTTCATTTCTAATTACATTTCTGCTGTAAATATTTTTCTGGTTACTGCTGTCAAAGCGAGGCTCTAAATTATTTTGATCACAGTAGTTCAAAATTTCTTTTTTACTAAAATTTAACAGAGGATGAATAACTTTAATCCCCTTAACTTCTGCTGCAGCCTGAATCCCACTTAAGCCCTGGAGACCAGCACCTCTAAATAAATTCAGCAAAACTGTTTCTGCCTGATCATCCCGGTGATGAGCAAGTGCCAACAAGTCGAAATTATTAGTTAACATTAGCTCTTTAAAAAAATTAAATCTTTCTTCCCGGGCTGCTGCCTCAGCAGATGAGTCATGCTTTCTGATTATCTCCGGTAAATTAACCTGCTTTGAAAAAAATTCAATGTCCTTATTTTTAGTAAAGTTCTCTACAAACTCTGCTTCAGATCTAGATTCTTCTCTCAACATATGATCCAGATGAGCTACAGCTATTTTTAGATTCAATTCTTTTCTTAATTTATAAAAAAGATCCAGCATTGCCAGAGAATCAGGACCTCCAGAAACTGCAAGCAGTAATTTTTTGCAGTCAGCAACCAGTTTATTTTTTTTTATGAAATTTCTAAATTCAGCTTCCATTAGCAAAGCCTCCATAAAATAGCTCTGTTCTTATATTTCGAGATACACAGATATAAGCCTGCAGATTAATTATATTCAGGCGCCTAATTCCTCTTTTAAGAGTCCATAAAGCAGATCATGATCACTTACATACAGCTCTTTGCTGTCTATATAATCTAAAATGCTTTTTAAAATAATTAAACCTGCTATTATAATATCTGCCCTTTTAGGCTGTAGGCCCTTTATTTTTTGACGCTCTTCTAAATTAACTTTACTTAAATCACTAATTATTTTTTCTAATTCTGATTTTTTTATTTTTAAATTTTCTATTTTACTGCTGTCATAATCTTCTAGAGCAAGTTTGACTGCAGCCAGGGTCGTTATTGTACCTCCAACACCTTTTACTTTAAACTCCTGACTTAAATTTAGCTCAGATGCTAATGAATTTTTAACATATTTTTGGATTTCATTTCTTTCCTCATCCCCAAATTTTGCTTCAGGATTAGTAACAAATTTTTCTGTCATCCTCACACAACCAAGATCAAGACTTTTAAATTTAATCTGATCATCTTCCGGGCAGATAAATTCTGTGCTCCCTCCACCGATATCAAGCAAGAGGAAGTCAGCCTCCAAATTAGAAACTGCACCTAAATAATTTAGCTCTGCTTCTCTTTTACCACTTATTATTTCAAGTTTAAATCCCAGTTTTTTGAGTTTAGATTTCAACAAATCAGAATTACCCACATCTCTGAGAGCGCTTGTTCCAATAACTCGAGTTTTTTGGACCTGATATTCCTCAATAATAACCTTATATTTTTTTAAAGCTTTAAAAACCCGATCAACCGCCTCATTTTTTAGTTTTCTATTTTGATCTACACCCTCACCCAGACGAGTTATTACTAATCTTCTGGCTAAAATATTAAAAGATTGCTCAGAAGCCTTTTCGCCAATTAAAAGTCTGCAGGAATTAGTTCCAATATCAATTGCGGCTGCTTTCAAATTGATCAATCCTTTCTTCACAAATCTTACAGCTTTCCGGCCAGTCAATTCTATTAAACACAATTTTGCCAACTGGATTAGCCTGTCTGACTAAAAAATCAGCAAGATGAGTATGTAAACACTTAATTCCTTCTTTATCTCTAATTCCTCCAACTCCTGATTCCAGCAGCGTTTTATATAAATCTTGGGAAATATTTTTAGCTTTCTGCAGCTGCTCGGCTGATAACAGATCTTTTCTACTGGCAGCATAGCTTTGATGTGCTGCTTCCATTAAGTCTCTAAAATCCTGATCAGATTTTAGTCTTTCACCCAGTTCTGAAATCAAATCACTTTCTGCCTCCAGCCGATCTACCTCATAGTTTAAATATGGACAGCTGAGCCAGTAAATAGTTGGCGCTGCAATATTTTTTGCAAATGGATTAACCGTAATAACCGCTGGATATCCAAAGGGGCAGTATACTGCAGTTTCCAAAAAATTTTTTATTTTTCTATCCAGCTGCAGCTCTATAATCTTTAAATCATTCATAATTACTGCTCCCTCCTATAAAATATTTATAATGAATTTCTATATTAAAAAGAGAAAACACCCCTTAAACGAATTAAAGGATGTTTAAAAAGTCAATAAAAAATTGGCAAATTATTTAATTGGAACTTCCTCCATTTTTTGCCTCTCTGCTTTTTAGATCTTGCTGACGCTCACTACTCTGCTTCAAGAAACGTTCCATTTTTTCATCAAAGGACATCTCTGGAGCATGATCAATGCGGTCATCTGGATCCTCTAACTGTTTGATGGAAAGACCAATTTTACCGTCATCATCGACATTAATAACTTTAACCTTAACTTCGTCTCCTTCTTTAAGGAAATTACTAATATCTTTTACATAAGTGTTAGCAACTTCGGAAATATGAACTAATCCAGTCTCTCCACTTTCCAATTCAACAAAAGCACCAAAATTTGTTATCCCTGTAACTTCTCCTACAACTATACTTCCAACTTCAATGGACATCTTTAAAAAATTCCTCCCTAGATATTAATATTGTACTCATTATAACTTAATTACAGCAGAGGTGTCAAATTTATTGGCTAAAATTTTCTAAAATTTTAATGTTAAAGAAATTCTACCCCGTTTTTGGTCAACATCCAGCACCTTTACCTCTATATTCTGACCAATTTCGACAATTTGAAAGGGATCACTAACATACATCTGACTCATCTCGGAAATATGAAGCAGCCCATCCTGTTTTAAACCAATATCTACAAAAGCTCCAAAATCTACTACATTTCGAACCTTCCCCTTAAAAATCATGCCGGGCTCGATGTCTTCTATTTTTAAAATATCTTTCCTGAAAATTGGAGCCGGCATAGAATCTCGTGGGTCTCGCCCCGGCTGCTTTAGAGCAGCAACTATATCTTTAGCAGTTGGCAGACCAATTTCTAAAGCTGCAGCTGTTTTTACTAGATCAATTTCATTTAACTTTTCTCTAATCTGCTCAAGCTTTTCCTTATTCCGGATATCTGCAGCTAGATAGTCAATGTTTTCTAATATTTTTTCTGCTGCCTGATAAGATTCAGGATGAATAGGAGTCACTGCAAATGGATCCTGCTTAGAATCCAGGCGAATAAAACCTGCAGCCTGCTCATAAGTTTTTGGTCCAAAACCATAAACCGCAAGCAGTTCTTTCCTTTTATTAAATTTTCCATTTTCACTGCGGTGTTCAATAATCTTCTCAGCATTATTGGAACTAATCCCGGCCACATAGGTTAAAAGTGCAGCAGAAGCTGTATTAATCTCTACCCCAACATGATTAACTGCATCTACAACAACTTCGTTCAAAGCTTTTTCCAGACGTTTTTGAGAGATATCATGCTGATACATTCCTACTCCAAGAGATTTAGGATCTATTTTTACCAGTTCAGCCAGCGGATCCTGAATTCTACGTCCAATAGAAATTGCTCCCCTGATTGAAACATCTAAATCTGGAAATTCCTTTCGTGCTAACTTAGAAGCTGAATAAACAGAAGCTCCAGCCTCACTAACAATAGTATATTCTACATCCATTCCACTTTTTATCAATTCTGCTACAAAACTTTCTGTTTCTCTACTTGCAGTACCATTACCGATTACAATTAAGTCAATCTCATGTTTTTGAACTAATTTAGCAAGGCTTGCAGCGGCTTCTTGCTGCTTATTTACCGGTGGATGAGGATAAATTGCACCTGTTTCCAGAAGTTCACCATTTTCAGCCAGAGCTGCCAGCTTACAACCTGTTCTAAAGGCCGGATCAACGGCAAGCACCCGTTTATCTTCTAAAGGCGGCTGCATCAGTAAAGCTCTTAAATTTGTTGAAAAGTTGCTAACTGCTTTGGCCTCCGCTTTTTCTGTTAAATGATTGCGGACCTCCCGTTCTAAAGAAGGGAAAATCAACCGTTTATAGGCATAATCTACTGCATTAACAAGATGCTCAAAGCTGCCGCTTTTTCTATTATCAAAATCATAAAAATTATAAATCATCTCTACTGCACGCTGATCATCAACTTCTGCTTTAACTCGGAGAACTTCTTCGTTTTCACCTCTATTTAAAGCCAGAATTCTGTGCGGTGGAATTTTATTGATTGACTCCTTAAACTCATAATAATCCTGATACTTACCTTCTTCATCTTCATTTTTTTGTTCTGAAACAATTTTAGCAGTTTTAAAAACATAATCTCTTAGTTTTTTTCGCAGCTCAGGATCATCCGAAATATCTCCTGCAATTATATCTTCCGCCCCACTTAAAACATCATCTATATTCTGCAGTTCTTTTTCTGGGTCAATAAAATCACTCGCCAACTCTTTAATTTCCGACTCAGACTTCTGCTGGGCTAATATTAAATCTGCTAAAGGTTTTAATCCTTTTTCAACTGCCTTAGCAGCTTTTGTCTGCTTTTTAACCTTAAAGGGACGATATAAATCTTCAACTTCCTGTAAAGTATCAGCCTTTTTAAGTTTTGTGAGAACTTCCTCATCTAATTTGTCCTGTTTATCTGCTGCTGCCGCAACTTCGTTTTTGCGCTCATTTAGTCTGCGTAAATAATCTATTTTTTCTTCAATATTTCTTATTTCTTCTTCATCCAGACTACCGGTCATTTCTTTACGATAACGAGCTATAAAAGGAACTGTATTACCTGAATCTAAAAGTTCAACGGTAGCTTTAATATTACTTTTCTTTAAATTTAGTTCTGATGCTGCTAAATTAAATAAATCTGATTTAATATATTCTGACATCAAAAAACTCCTTTATTTAACTTATAATTAGTTGATATTTAAACTAAAATATTTTCAGTTTTATACTTAATCTTTATTATCAGAATCTGAGTTCTCTTCTTCCTCGACTGGAATGAACATTTTTTCTCCCGGCTTTACCAGCCCCAATTTTTCCCTGGCAACTTCTTCTATATATTCATTACTATCACTATTTGCTAATTGTTTTTTTAGTTTTTCGTTTTCTGCTTCAGCTTTAGCAATTTGAGCTTCAATCTCTTCAATCTGATTTTCCAGCTGACTCATTTTGGTCATATTTTGATAAAAGTTAAAGGCAGCTACAACCGCAATAACTATCACAATTGTAATTACTGCAGGATTTAACAAAAAATCCTTTCTCTGTCGAGGCATTATTAATTCCCCCTTCTGAAATAATAGCGATTACAATTGTAATTATACTTTAAATTTAGCAATTAATCAAAAAAGCAGCCGAATTAGCTTCGACTGCTTAATCAATTCTATTTACTTTTAAATATTAAATCTCAATTTCAGCTCAAGCTTTAATTAAAATACACATTCTTCTGTTTCTGCATCAAAGATATGAATTTTTCTTAAATCAACACCAAGAGAAATTGTATCTCCAACTTGCGCAGTACTTTCTGCTTCTACACGAGCAATTAAAGAGTGGCCTGATTCTGCCAGATAAAGATAGATCTCAGAACCCATTGGTTCTACAACATCTACATCCGCTTCAAAAGAATTATCTTCTTTAACTTCAAAGTCATGAGTAATATGTGTATCTACAATATCTTCCGGTCTGACACCAAAGACTACCTCTTTACCTTCATAATCTTTAATATAATCTTCTTTATCTTCAGGAACACGAATTCTAAAGGTTCCATCACCATCAACAAAGTAAGTGTTGCCTTCTTTTTCAATTGTAGCATCCATAAAATTCATAGCTGGAGAACCAATAAATCCAGCCACAAACATATTGTTAGGCTTATTATATAAAGATAATGGGTCATCAACCTGCTGAATAACACCATCTTTAAGTACCACAATTCTATCTCCCATGGTCATCGCTTCAGTCTGATCATGAGTTACATAAATCATTGTGGTCTGTAATTCATCATGCAGCTTAGATAACTCAGTTCTCATCTGAACTCTTAATTTAGCATCAAGGTTGGAGAGGGGCTCATCCATCAAGAACACCTGAGGTTCACGTACAATTGCACGACCTAGAGCAACACGCTGTCTCTGGCCACCGGATAACTGTTTAGGCTTTCTTTCTAATAACTGCTCGATACCAAGAATATCTGCAGCTTCCTGAACTCTTCTTTCAATTTCATCTTTAGGAAACTTACGTAATTTAAGTCCAAATGCCATATTATCATATACATTCATATGTGGATATAGAGCATAGTTCTGGAATACCATCGCAATATCTCTATCTTTAGGAGCTACATCATTAACTACATTTTCTCCAATTTTTAAAGTACCTTCACTAATTTCTTCCAGACCAGCAATCATTCTTAAAGTTGTTGATTTTCCACAACCAGATGGTCCTACCAGTACAATAAATTCTTTGTCTCTGATCTCCAAATTCTGATCTTTTACTGCTTCTAAATCACCAAAACGCTTATAAATATGTTCTAAAGTTACACTTGCCATTAAAAAATCCTCCTCTTAATTTTAATTATATTTTGATATTGATGACTCCCTAATAATTAATTCGGGAGTTAAAACCTTAATTTGTTGACTGTCCAGTTCTTCCTTAATCAATTTTAATAAAAAATTCAAAGAATCCTCTCCCAGCTTTTCCACCGGCTCACTTAAAACTGTCAGTGGTGGATCAATAACTGAGGTTAAAATATTATCTCCATAACCTACTACTGCAAAATCATCAGGAATAAAATATCCTCCCATTTTAATAGCTTCAACAAGCCCAATTGTTGTCAGTTCTCTGGTAGAAATAAAAGCATCTGGAATTACATCACCCTCGATTATTTCTAAGAAAACATCATAACCAGCCTGTCTATCAACTGAAGTTGAAAATATCAAATCATCATTAACCTCTAAACCTGCTTCAGTCAATGCACTTTTATAACCATCAATTTTTTCTTCTTCAATCAGATCACCTTTATCTCCACAAACCAGAGAAATCTTTTTGAAACCCTGTTCCACAAGATGTTCTACTGCTTTATATATTCCCTGACTGTAATCAGTTAAAACTGAAGTGAAAAAATTTTCCTCTGCCAGACGGTTAACCAGAACAATTGCATTTTCCTGGCTGAAGCTGGCTCGCAAAAGGTGGCTGCCTACTAATTTACCACCAATGAAAATTGCCCCATCAACCTGATTTGATTCTAGAAGAGAAAGATAAGACTTTTCTTTTTCTTCCTGATTATTAGTGTTGCAGAGTATTATTTGATAACCCTGTTTTTCAGCAGCTTTTTCGATGCTTTTTACAATTTCGATATTACCCGGACTATCCATTTCGGCCATAATCACAGCCAACATATTGGTCTTTTTAGCTGCTAAACCTCTTGCAAGTTGATTTGGACGATAATTATTTTCCTTTGCAATTTTCAAAATTTTTAATTTAGTTTCTCTACCAACACCAGGCTTATCATTTAAAGCCCGGGAAACAGTAGATTCTGCTACATCCGCCATGCGAGCAATATCTTTAAGGGTTATCTGCATCTTTTCTCCTCCAATCAAGCAAGCTTCTCAATTTACGCAAGCGCTTGCGAAACCTTGAAGAAAAAAAGAGCCTGTAATAATTAACTCTTATTACTATTATTCGTCACAGACTCTTAAATTCCTTCTTTTTATTTAAGTTTTTTATAATTTTTTTAAAATCTCATCAAAATCAATAGAATCAACATCTGCATAAACTAGATGTGCTTTGCCAACTCTTCCTTCTGGCCCAACGCCTACAGCCTTCATATTAGCAGCCAGAGCGGCTTCTACACCGGACTCAGCATCCTCTAAAACTACACATTCTTGTGGTTTCAGTCCAAGATTTTCAGCTGCATGCAGAAATAAATCCGGAGCAGGTTTAGCATTTTCTACACTGTTTCCATCTGCAATCGTATCAAAGATATCTGTAATTTGCAAATTTTTTAAAACTTTTCTCGCATTCCGGCTGGAAGATCCAACTGCAAGCTTATAGCCTTCTGCCTTTAATTTGTTTAACTTCGCTTCCATATCATCCAGAATATCAGCCTTACTTATTTCTTCTAAATAAACCTGATAATACTCATTTTTGCGATCTGTCCATTTCTTTTTTTGCTCATCCGAAACATCCTGACCATCTAAAATAATATCCATAGACTCCATTCTAGAAACTCCACGCAGCTGTTCATTTACTTCTCTATCGAAAAATAAATCTTCTTCATCTGCCAGCTTCTGCCAGCTTTTATAATGGTATTCTGCAGTATCTGTAATTACTCCATCAAGATCAAAAATAAAGCCTTTAATTTCTTTTGCCATAATAATCACTCCCATTTATATCTTCTTAGATAAAATTTAAATAACTTATCAGTTTAGTTCAAAGAAAAACTAGCAATGACCTTTTCTCCCGGGTCCAGGGTTGGCCTCCAAATTTCCATCTTTTCTGCTGCTGCAGATAAAGGCCGGGACATCCCTTCCATAAACAAACAAATTTCTGTCAGTTCATCGACTGGTATCGGGTTTTCAGCAAAAATATTACTGATAATTGTAATATGAAACATCCATTCCCCATAATTTTCGATTGTTGAAATCCCTTCAGCTGCCAGACTTTGATGAACAGCTTCAGAAAATTCCCGCAGTGACTCTGTTTCATTGACCTCAAGTACCAGCTGATGCTGATCAGAAAATTTAATGCAGGTAAACCGATCCACCTCAATTTCAATTTTACCAAATTCTTTTGCTTTTTCTTTCAGAATTTCTTCGGCCCGCTCAGACCTGTTTTTTTCTATTCTATCAATTGTAATATGAAGCTGCGGATATATCTGATCTGGATAAAGATTATAGTGTTCTGAAACTATTTTTTGGACCTGAGAAGCAGTTTCCACTAATTCTTTTCCAGGAATTAAAACTAAAAAATACTCATTTTCTAAGTCTGCAGCTTTTATCATAATTACCTCTCCATCTCTAATTTTCCAGCTTTTTTATTTTTGAAATTAAATTATCTTTTTCTTTCAATAAATATATATTTTGATCTTCCTCTAATAATTTATTCCAGATCTTTTCTGCTTTTCCTTTAATATAGTCTCTTTTTTTTATATCAAAATTAGAAAATAAAATTTTTCTCTTTTCTGGGTAATCAAATAAAACTTCTAAATTTGCAAGGTTACCATGTCCAAAAGGAAGATCACTTAAAATTATTAAATCTGCTTTTTCAATAAGTTCCCTGTTTTTTTGGATTTCTGTTTCCGAAATATCGATAAATGGAGGTGCCTCCACCATTTTGATTCCAAGTTCTTTTGCTGCCTGCCAGTCAGCATCGCCTATATTTAAAACTCCAATACTCAGCTGATAGCCCAGATTTTCTAATTTATAAAGCCAGTTTTTGGCAGTTCCTCCACCAGCTATAATATGGATTTTGAAATCTTTTTGTTTACTCTTTTTGATCCTGTTTACTTCAGGTACCAGAGTCACAAAAGGTTTTTTAGAAATCGGATTCGTTTTAATCAGTACTTCCGCATTATAAACTGCTTTTATATTATTTTCAGTCAATACTTCTTCTGCCGGTCCAGCAGCATAAATTCTGCCCTCTTTTAGCAGTAATAATTCTTCACAATACTGAGCAGTTAAATTGAGATCATGAGAGACGGTAATAATTGTTAAATTAAATTCCTGATTTAAATAATTTAAAAGATCATATATTTCCCCCTGATAATTAATATCCAGACTGGAGGTTGGTTCATCCAGAAGTAAAATATCAGGTTTCTGCGCCAGAGCTCTAGCAATTATTACCCGCTGTCTTTCTCCACCGGACAGTTCATTTATTAATTTTCCTCTCAATTTTAAAGTGTCCGTAACTTCCATTACCTCTTTTACTATTTTTTTATCTTCCTGGCTGAGCCCGGACCATCTTTTTTGGTAGGGATGCCTCCCCATCATTATAATATCATAAACGTTAAAATTAAAATTAACTTCTGTGTCCTGAGGGACAACTGCCATTTTTTTTGCAAGCTCTAAGGAACTATAGTCATTTAAAAGCTGATGGTCAAGATAAACTGCTCCACTCTCAGGCTTTAAAGTTTGACTCATGTTTTTTAAAAGAGTTGATTTCCCCGAAGCATTGGGCCCAATAATCCCAATAAATGATCCAGCCTCAATTTCAAGATCAATTCCCCGGAGGACTTTTTCCCGGGCATAACTAAATTTAATTTTATCTGTTTTTAACATAATTTTCACCAAATATTCTTAGATTTATTACGAAGTAAGTAAATAAAATATGGTCCACCTGCCAGAGCAGTGAGGATACCCACCGGCAGCTCTATTGGTGCCATAATAGTCCTGGCTGCAGTGTCAGCAATCAGCAGAAATGAGGCGCCAAATAAAGCCGCCAGTGGTATAAGTCGCCTGTGATCCGGGCCAATAATCAGCCTGGCAATATGCGGTACAACCAGACCAATAAAACCGATACTTCCACTGACAGAAACTACAGCAGCAGTCATTAATGAAGCAGCTCCCAGTAAAATAATTTTAGTTCTTTCTACATTCAAACCAAGATGAGCAGCACTTTCTTCTCCTAAAAGTAATATATTTAAATCTTTTAAATAAAATATGATAACAGCCAACGCGGTTAAAAAATAGGGAAGAATCATCCTGATATCGCCCCAACCAGCGCCAGCCAGGCTCCCCATCAGCCAGTAAACAAGCTGCTGCAAATTTTCAGTTCTTAAGACCATCAAAAATGACATCAGTGAATTTAAAATGAAACTTACTGCAACACCAGCCAGCAAAAAAGTTAAAACTGGTAATTTATTACCAACTCTGGCCAGCTGATAAACGGTAAAAACAGTTGCCACAGCCCCCATAAAAGCAAAAGCTGGAAGAGAACTGAGATTAAAAATAGTTATTTCTATACCTAAAAACAGAGCCAGCATTACTCCAGTACCGGCGCCAGCAGAGATACCAATAATATAGGGATCAACCATTGGATTTCGGATAATAGCCTGAAAAACCGAACCTGCTACAGCCAATCCGGCACCAACCATAAAAGCCAAAAGAATTCGCGGCAGACGAATTTCCCCAATAATTATTGCCGTTGAAGCCGAAACAGCATTACTACCCATGATATAGGAGCTAATATCCGCTGGACCAATCTGACTTGAACCAATAAACAAGGCCAGAAAGATAAGTAAAACTGAAAATGATACTGCTGTCAGATAAACAAATATATTCTTTTTATTTTCTCCCATAATTATCAAGTCTCCAGTGGCCTCAACCATTAAATGAAATTACATAACTTTATTTTTTGATAGAAAGCTTATTAATAACCAGGCCGGTTAAAAGCTTCGGATAAAAATCTGTAGATTTTTGCGGCATTTTTTCTCCCTGATCAGCAATTTCTTTTACTTCTTTAACTGAAGTTGGATTTAAAATAAAGGCAGCCTGATATTTACCAGTTCCCAGCTTTTCCAGGGCCCGATTTCGATATCTAATATAATCAAGGTTACTTTTAGCAGCCAGGGCTTTTTTATCGATACCCAGATATTTATCCAGTAAAATATTATGCAGAATACTGACATCTAATTCCTTATATTCTTTAGAAAAATCTCCTTCTACTGCAGCTAAAACTTTTTCATTTTCAAATTCAAAAACATAATACTCGGCAGCTGTCTCTGCTTTAAAACCAAACACTTTTTTATCCTGATTCTGATCTAAATAGTCATACATTTCTTCTTTCTGTTTAAACTTTTTAATTCTAAAATCCTCGCCTACTTTTTCTAAAAATGAATTGAGTTCAAAATCTGCTATTCCATATACTAATCTATGAGTTGGCAGTACCTTTAATCCCGGATCATCCATATTGACAAAAGTCATCAGTCGGTGGTTAAAACTTTCAACCCCATCTGCTTTCCAACCCTTTTCTTTACATTCTCTCTGGTAATTTAAAGCTGTCTGATAGCGGTGATGCCCATCAGCAATATATAAGTTTTTCGATTCCATCTTTTCCTGAACTGTTTTTATGAGTGTGGGATCTGTTATCTGCCAGACTTTATGTAAGTTTTGATCTTCATCCCTCACCTCAAACAGTGCTTCCTTTTCCATAACTTCAGTCAATAAATCATTAATCTCATTTTTTTGGTCAGAATAAAGCATAAAAATGTGGCCGAAATTAGCTTCAGTAGCTCTAATTAAATTTAGACGATCTGCTTTTGGACCCTCCATAGTGTTTTCATGAGCTTTAACACCTTCTCCAGCTTCTAATTCACCCAGTCCAACAAAACCCTTGCGTACAAATTTTTCGCCTTCAACTTCATATTCCTGAGTATAAAGATAAAATCCTGCCTTCTGATCCTGAATTAATATCTGTTCTTTAATCCAGGCTTCCAAATTATCTGCAGCACTCTGATAACGGTCCTCTTCTTTTCCTAAAATTAAACGAACAATATTATAAGGGCTCTGCTCATAATACTTTTTCTGCATCTCATTATCGATCTTGTCATATGGTTGTGTTACTACCTGCTCTAAGTCTTCAACCTGTTTCTGGTTATATCTATAACCATGAAATGGAAATACCTTCGCCATACTTATCACTCCTTTTGTTCATTATATATTTTTATAGGGATTACAGCAAGCTTGAACTGGATATTGTAATTTTTTGAATATAAAAAAATATAATATATTATATTTTAAGAGCTCCAGCAGCATTAAATGCTTGCTTTATCAATCACAATTAGATATAATTATAAAAAATTAGTAGCAAGAAGAGAGAAGGAGTGGTAATAAGTGTATAAAGTGTTAGTTAGTGACAATATTGCTCAAAAAGGTATTGACATTTTAGAAGAGGCAGGAATGAAAGTTGATTTCAAACCGGAGCAGAGTCGAGAAGAATTTTTAGAAACTATTGCCGAATATGATGGAATAATTGTTCGAAGTATGACACTTCTGGACAGTGAAGCTTTAGAAAAAGCTAAAAAATTAAAGGTAATAGGGAGAGCAGGTACAGGTTATGATAATATTGATTTAGATGAGGCTACTAAACACGGTATTTTTGTTTTTAACACCCCAACTGGAAATACTATTTCTGCAGTTGAACACACACTGGGAATGATGCTTTCACTTTCTCGTAATATTCCTCAGGCAAACCAGGCATTACACAATGATATCTGGGATAGAAAAAAATATATGGGAGTTGAAGTTAAGGGCAAAACTTTAGCAATTATTGGACTTGGGCGGATAGGCAGTAGAGTTGCCAAAAGAGCTCAAAGTTTTGGCATGAAGGTAATTGCCAACGATCCCTATTTATCTCCTCAAAAAGCTGAAAAAATAAATGTACCTTTACTACCATTTAAAGAGGTATTGGAACAGGCAGATTATGTAACTCTACATACTCCTCTAACTGATGAAACCTATCATATTTTAAGTCATAAAGAATTTGCAATCATGAAAAATAGTGCCCGGGTAATCAACTGTGCCCGGGGTCAGAATGTAGATACTGCTGCCCTGGCAGAAGCTCTTGAAAAAAATAAAATTGCAGGTGCAGCAATTGATGTTCACGAAGAAGAACCTGTAAAAGCCAGTAATAATCCATTACTCAAATACGAAGATAGAGTTATTATGACCTGTCATCTGGGTGGAACCACAACAGAAGCAATGGATAATGTTTCTATTACTGCAGCAGAAGAGGTCGTGTCTGTGCTCAAAAGTAATTTACCAGAATCTCCACTTAATATACCAGCTATGGATCCTCAGGAATTTAATCAGGCTAAACCATATATTAATCTGGTCACTAAGCTCGGTAATTTTATGGCAAAATGGAAAGGTCACGAAAGAATTGAAGCTGTAGAAGTAGAATATGGGGGAGAGGTTAACCAATTTAACCACAAACCAATGACTTTAAGTTTAGTAAAATCAGTTTTAGAACCAATTTTAGATGACCGTATTAATCTGGTTAATGCAATGCATGTTGCTCAGGAAAGAGGTATTTCTCTCAAAGAAAGTCAAATTCAAAATGAAGGTGAATTAAAAAATATAATTAAAATAAACCTTAAAACTGAAGGTGGTCAGTACAGTCTTGCTGGAACCTATTTACCTATCGGTTTTAGATTAATTGAAATTAATGGACTGCGAATTGATCTTGATCTTTCCGGCGAATTTATTATTGTTAGTTATCAGGATAAACCTGGAGTTATTGGTAAAATTGGTTCAACTTTAGGTGAAGAAAACATTAATATTGCAAATATGCAGGTAGGACGCCAAAAAGTTGGTGGAGAAGCAATTATGATGATGCAGATTGATTCCAAACCATCACAAAAAATTATGGATAGAATTAAAGAACATCTGGATGAGCTGAATACTCAGGTTAAAGATTTGAGTTATTTAGAAATATAATCGAATAATTTAGTAAAGCAGCCAGAATTTCTGGCTGCTTTTTTAATGAATATTTATCTAAAAACTATTTAGCAAAATCATATTCCAGTTCTCTGCTTAAAAAATACAGAAAAACAATTATCATTAAAATAAAAAAACTTATACTGGCAAAGCCTGTAAAAACACCAAACAGATCATTTATCTTTCCAATTAACCAGTTTGAAACCATATTAATGGCAGAAGCAGAAGTAATAATAAACCCCATATAAGAACTAACACCACTTTTAAATTCATTCATTATTACAGCCATAATAGTTGGAAACATTATAGAAATAAAAAAACCAGCTGCCGAAAAGAAAAAAGCACCATAATTTGCCTTAACTAAAAGACCAATAATAAATAAAAATAAAGTGGCAGCAGCAAAATAAATTAATATCTTTATATATCCAATGTGTTCTGTAAAATAACCACCAACCAACCTGCCGACAGTAAACACAATAAAAAATAGAGATAAATATGTAGATGCAGAAGCTGTAGTAAAAGCTCTTTCGACATGTAAAAAATTAACCAACCAACTTCCAATTGCTATTTCAGCTACCACACCTGATCCTAAAACAGCTGCAAAGAGCCACACCTTTTTCTGCTTAACAATTTCTCTAACAGCAATATTATCTTTACTATTATTTTCTACTTCTACAGGAAATTTCGTAAAAAATAAAAACAACAATAAAGCACTAATCAAAATTAAGGCTGTTAAATAAATTTGATGCCATGCAAAACCTAAAGAGATAAGCCAGCCAGCATAACGAGGTCCAATGGAAGCTCCAACCCCAAAGAAAAGATGAAGCATGTTCATCATCATCCCGGATCTCTCAACAAAGATCTTTGCTCCCAAAGAATTAGCGCCAATTTCTACTGAGCCTAATCCAATCCCCAGAAAAGTCATTAAAATTATTAGATACCAGAATGAATTAATATAGCCCATGGCAAAAATACTAAAAGCCGCTGTCAGAAAACCAAAAGCTATTACTTTCTTTAACCCAAAATGACTGGCTGCTATTCCTCCCAAAAATGTTGCTGACATAAAACCAAAAGTAGCAGCCATCAGCATAACCCCAATTTGAGAATAATTAACTGCAAAAAAATCCCTGATGGGAGGAATTAAGGTTCCCCTCATATTGTTAATAAAGCCCAGCATAACCATCATCATAAATGCCAGAAAAACTAACTTTCTATGTCTTTTCATCAATTATCATACCTTCCGATCTTCTAGAACAGCATTATAGAATTAGATTAGAAGTTGATAAATCTAAAATACTTTCAATAGTTGCCATTAAACCTTTAATATCAGCTAGAGTTAGGTCTCCCATATGGCCAATCCTAAAAGCTTTATTTTTTAAGTCTCCATATCCATTGGCAATTCTTATATCATATTTATCTACCAGTTCATTAATTAAACGCTCAACATCAACACCTCTATTATTTTCAATACAGGTAACAGTATTTGACCAGTAGCCTTCTTCAGCATAAATATCAAAGTATTCCAGGGCCCAATTCTGAACAAATTCAGCCATTTCCTGATGTCTGGCAAATCTATTTTCTATACCCTCATGGTTGACAATATCATCTAACTGTTTTTGTAAGGCAAAGATCTGCGGTATTGCAGGTGTAGTCCTGGTCTGTGAACGCTGGTGATATTTATGTAAAAGCGGTAAATTGAAATAATAACTTTTGCTTTCCACCTCTTTTGCTCTTTTTAATAATTTTTCACTTACTGAAGCCACCGTCAAACCGGCAGGTAAAGCAAAAGCTTTCTGCACACCAGCCAGACACATATCAATTCCCCACTCATCTACTTTAATCTTAGTTCCGGCCATCCCCGAAACTGCATCAACTAAAAATAGTACTTCATCATATTTTTGGACAACTTCTCCAATCTTTTTGATTGGATTCATTAAACCTGTAGAAGTCTCATTTAAAACTACAGTAATTGCATCATAATCGCCTGTCTCAAGTTTTTCCTCAACCAATTTGGGACGAATGGGCTGATCCCAGGCAATATCAACTTTATCACAGGGAACTCCATTTTTTTTAGTAATTGTATGCCAGCGATCAGAAAAAGCACCATTAACAAAATTTAAACATCTTTTTTTTACACCATTAGTCACTGCTGCTTCCATGGCCCCTGTGGAAGAAGAAGAAAATAATAAGACTGGATTATCCGTATAGAGTAATTTTTTTAAATTACTCTGAATATCGTCATAAATCCTGGAAAACTCCTCAGTTCGGTGATGGACCTGTGCTGTTGACAACTTCTGTAACAATTCTGCTCTTACCTCTGTTGGACCCGGAGTGAATAACTTTTCATGCATTTTTAACACCTCATAAATTATATTTTCAGCCTTAAGCTGAATTACTCAATTCTAGCTACTTGGATATAATTTTATTGCTACAATTATCTATTATTATAGCAGTAATGATTAAATTAATAAAGTTTAAATAAATTGTTTGAATATTAAATCTTATATAAAAATAAAAAAAGCACCCTTCAGGTGCAAAATCTAAAATGGAGCGGGAAACGAGATTTGAACTCGCGACCCTCACGTTGGCAACGTGATGCTCTACCACTGAGCTATTCCCGCATATTTAATGGTGGAGGGGAAAGGATTTGAACCTTTGTAGGCATCGCCGGCAGATTTACAGTCTGCTCCCTTTAACCACTCGGGCACCCCTCCAGATAAAATGTAGGAAGTAAGAAGTAGGAAATTGTATAATTGAAATCCTATTCTTCTTCTCAATAAAATATTTAATTATTTCTCCATCCAGAAAGCAATTTACTTTGGTGGAGATAAGGGGATTCGAACCCCTGGCCTCTACACTGCCAGTGTAGCGCTCTCCCAGCTGAGCTATATCCCCATGGCTGGTTAAACTAATGGAGCCGATGACCGGAGTTGAACCGGTGACCTCTTCCTTACCATGGAAGCGCTGCTACCAACTGAGCTACATCGGCATAAAAAATGGCGGAGGAGACGGGATTTGAACCCGCGATCTCCGGCTTGACAGGCCGGCGCGTTAAACCGCTACGCTACACCTCCGTATTTGGATGTAGGAAGTAAGATGTCGAGAAAGGAATCTCTTCCAATCTAACAATATACTTCATTATTTAAATGGTGGGCGAAACAGGGCTCGAACCTGTGACCCCCTGCTTGTAAGGCAGGTGCTCTCCCAACTGAGCTATTCGCCCGCAAAAATGGTACCCTCAAGGGGATTCGAACCCCTGCCGCCAGGATGAAAACCTGGTGTCCTAGACCCCTAGACGATGAGGGCATAAATTAAATGGCGGAGAGAGAGGGATTCGAACCCTCGCCAGGGTAAATACCCTGCTACAGGTTTAGCAAACCCGCCCCTTCAGCCACTTGGGTACCTCTCCAGATTGGAGGTTTAAAGTTAGAAATTAAAACTTAGAATAACCGCTAAGCAAACTCTCTTCTTTAACCTCTAAATAAAACATAAAAGTTTTATGGTGGGTCTAAGAGGACTTGAACCTCTGACACTGTGGGTATGAACCACATGCTCTAGCCAACTGAGCTATAGACCCATGATATATGGAGCGGGAAACGAGACTCGAACTCGCGACCCTCAGCTTGGAAGGCTGATGCTCTAGCCAACTGAGCTACTCCCGCATCTTATCATCTAATTTTTGCCTGATGTATATATATAATATTATTTTTTAAATTTAAAATGGTTGCGGGGACCGGATTCGAACCGATGGCCTCCAGGTTATGAGCCTGACGAGCTACCAGACTGCTCTACCCCGCGCTATTGAATGGTGAGCCATGGAGGATTCGAACCTCCGACAACCTGATTAAAAGTCAGGTGCTCTGCCAACTGAGCTAATGGCCCAAAATATTGATGATAGTTTATAATTTAATGGCTGGGGCGGTAGGATTCGAACCTACGCGTCCTGAGACCAAAACCCAGTGCCTTACCGCTTGGCTACACCCCAACATTACAAAAATCATCAAAGTTTGGAAAAAAGGACCGGCAGCGACCTACTCTCCCACATCGTTACCAATGCAGTACCATAGGCGCTGGAGGACTTAACTTTTGTGTTCGAGATGGGAACAAG
>NZ_QLME01000031.1 GCF_003259895.1 Halanaerobium saccharolyticum
AATCCCAATTATAAGGAGTTTTTCTATTTTAAGCAAGTATTTTCGCTGAAAATAGAACTTGACTTTTCTTAAATATTTTTATGCAATGCTAGTGATTAAATATAGCAAAAATTTTAAGGGTAAAAACTTTTTCCCTCACAGCACTGTTACAGATATTCTGAACAGAAATAATGAAGAATTATATTTAGCCACAGATTTGGGAGTTGTCAGTTATGATTTTGAAACCCAAAGTTTTAAAGAATTAAACATTCTTGATAATGATTATCTAGTTTACAGTTTGACAGAAAGTGATAATCGACTCTGGATTGGTACTTATAATAATGGACTTTTTTCTTATAATAAAAACACTGAAGAAATTAGACAGTATAAAATTGGAGACATTACAGATAATTTAATTTATGATACTCTCATTGATGCTCAAAATAGATTATGGGTTGCTACAAATAATGGCCTAAATTTAATAAATTTAGAAAATAGTGAAATAAAACAGTTTTATAAAGAGGTTAATAATCTCAAACAGCCGGCAAGTAATACATTTCGCGATCTTTATCTTGACAGTAATAATCGGGTCTGGATTGCTACAATCGGAGGTGGGGTTTCCTATTATAACGAAGATGGAACTTTTACAACTTATCTGGAAGAAGATGGACTGGCAAGTAATATTGTGACAGGAATTGCTGAAGATAAAGACTCAAAAATCTGGCTGGCCACTCATAGTGGTATTTCAATTATTGACAGTTTCAGTAATTCCATATTCAATTTAACTCCTGCAGATGGCATTGGAGGCTGGGAGTTTAATACAGCCTATTCTTCAGCAGATAAATCAGGTCTTCTTTTTGGAGGAAATCATGGAATTACTTTTTTGACAGATGATTTTTCGGAGAAAAATTCACAGTCACCTCCTGTCTATATAACGGATTTCCAATTATTCCAGAAATCTGTAGATAAAGACCGACAGATTTTCAACAATCAAATTTACAGCTTTAAAGCTGATGAAAATTATCTTTCATTCGAATTTGTAGCTCTGAACTATGATTCCCCTCAAAATATTAAATATTATTATAAACTGGATGGATTTGATGATAACTGGATTAATGCTGAAGATAGATATTTTAGCAGTTATTCTAATTTAAAAGCTGGAAATTATAAGTTTAAAGTTAGAGCAGAAACAATTAGAGGAAATCTAAGTCAAGAAGCAGTTTTAGACTTTAGAATTGAAAAACCCTGGTATCTAACTCTTCCGGCTTTTATATTATATATTTTAATTTTTACTGCAGCAGTTATTTTAATTATCAAACTAAGAGATTCTATAATAATCCATCAAAAAAATCAAGAACTGGAAACTTTAAACAGTAAACTTGCAGCAGCAAATAGTGAGTTAAAAGAAATATCAACTATTGATTCTTTAACAAAAATTTATAATCGTCATTATTTTAATAATAAGTTTAAAGATCTCTTTGCTCTCGGTAAAAGAAGCAAAACTCCTCTTTCCCTTATTATTTTTGATCTTGATAAATTTAAAAGTATTAATGATAATTATGGCCACCTTGTTGGTGATCAGGTATTAAAAACCGCTGCTTTAAGGGCAAAAAACATATTAAATAGAAATACAGATTTTATTGCAAGATATGGTGGAGATGAGTTTGTTATAGTTTTGTTTGATACAGAAAAATCAGGGGCAGAACAGGTAATAAGTGATGTTAAAAAAGCAATTGAAAAACCAATGGAAATTAAGCTAAATGGAAAAAACTTTGATTTACAGGTCAAAGGTAGTTTTGGTCTAAAAACAATAATTCCTGCTGCTGATGATAATTTTAATCAGACAATCAACCTGGCAGATCAAAATTTATATAAAAATAAGAGGAATAAATAATAAAATAGTGGATAACAAAAGACCATAGGTTTAAACTCCTATGGTCTTTAATATTAAAACATATTATTTATAACTATCTAATTGTACACTTTTCCTCATTTTTAAGTGATTTATAGGCAGGACGAATAATCTTATGATCACTGACCAGCTGCTCAATTCGATGTGCACACCAGCTGGCAACTCTAGCAGTAGCAAATAAAGGTGTAAATAACTCTTCCGGAATATTTAATAGCTGATAAACAAAGCCAGAATAAAGGTCTACATTAGCACAGATTTCACAGTCCTCTCCCCGCTGCTCTTTAAAGATCTCTTTTGTCAACTTTTCAATATTATCATATAATTCAAATTCTTCCAATTTACTCTTGGCCGCTGCCAGTTCTTTTGATTTTTTCTTTAAAATTACGGCTCTGGGATCACTTTTGGTATAAACTGCATGTCCCATCCCGTAGATTAATCCCTGCTGGTCAAAAACTTCTCCTTCTAAAATCTTTTCTAAATAATGTTTTAGTTTAGCTCTATCAGAGTAATCATTAAGATTTTCTTTAATATTATCAACCATTGCTTTTACTCTTAAATTAGCCCCTCCATGTTTAGGACCTTTAAGACTTCCTACAGCTGCTCCAACGGCAGAATAAGTATCAGTACCACTGGAAGAAACAACATGAGTTGTAAAGGCTGAATTATTACCTCCCCCGTGTTCTGCATGTAAAATTAATAAAAGATCCAGGGTCTCTTTTTCTAACTTAGTATATTTATTATTAGGTCTGATCATATGTAATATATTAGCAGCAGTTCCCAGACCATCAGTTGGATTATGCAGATATAAGCTCTTATCATCAAAATAATGAGCTTTAGCCTGAAATCCATAAGAAATAATAGTTGGAAATCTAGCTATTAATTTTAAACTCTGAATTAAAATCCGATCAATTTCCAGACAATCAGGCTTTTCATCATAAGAATAAAGAACCAGTATTGCCCGCTGCAGTTTATTCATTACATCACGACTGGGGCTTTTTAAAATTGTATTTTCTGTAAAATGAGGCGGTAATTTTCTAAAGCCATCAAGAATAGTATTGAATTTTTCCAATTCCTCTTCATCCGGCATTTCCCCAAATAATAATAGATAAACTATACTTTCAAAGCCAAATTCTCCGGTGTTTTTTACAAGTTCATCAATTTCTATATCTCTATAAAATAACTTCCCCTCAATTGAAGTTTTAACCCCATCACAGTAAGTATAACCATGAACTGAACCGATTTTAGTAAAGCCTACAACTACCCCAGTTCCATCCGAATTTCTTAAACCCTGTTTGATATCATACTGTCGGTAATATTCTTTATCAATTTTATTGACTCTTTCAACCTTTTCTGCTCTATCTTCAAGCCAGTTTTCCTTTAAATCTCTAATTAACCAATCTTTAGTTTCCACATTCTCACTCCTCAATTCTCAACTTATTGTGGATTAATAACCGAAAAATTCTGTAGATATATTTATTATAACAATATTAATTTTAAATAACATTTTCAACTTTTAATTTAAATATTATTCTCTACTCTGATTACACTTTTAATTTCAATTACATCATCAAGCTCTTTGATCTGAGTTAAGGACTTATTTAAATCTTTTTCTTTAACTGAATGAGTGATAAATACCAGTGGTACAACAGGATTATCTTTCTGTTTCTGCAGTACTGAAGCCAGACTGACATTATTATCACCAAATATTTTAGCAATATGAGCCATAACTCCTGGCTCATCTTTGACTTCAAAGCGCAGATAAAAGCTGTTTTCTATTTCATCAATTTTAACAACATTGCTTTCTAAAAAAGAGTCCATTCGCTGAACTTCACGCTGATTATGATTAATATCTTTAGCTACCTGAATAATATCTGCTGTTACAGCACTACCGGTAGGCATCTGTCCAGCCCCCCGGGCTGTAGACATGACCTGTCCAACCGCATCCCCATGTAAATAAACACAGTTATAAGTACCATTAATCATGGCCAGAGGATGATCTTCAGGCACAAAGGCCGGATGAACCCTGACATCTAAACCATTCGGGGCATTTTTGGCGATCGCAAGCAGCTTAATAACATAACCCATCTCCTGAGCCAGCTCTATATCAGCAATATCAACATCCCTTATTCCTTCTACATGAACTTCTTTAACATCAACAAAGCGCTCAAAGGCCAGCGAAGATAAAATAGTAATTTTATAGGCTGCATCATGTCCATCAATATCAGAGCTGGGATCAGCTTCTGCAAATCCAAGCTGCTGAGCATTTTTTAATGATTCAGCAAAATCTTTCTTTTCTTTACTCATATCAGTTAAAATATAATTGGTAGTTCCATTTAAAATACCATAAATCTTTTCAATTCTATTAGCAGCCAGGGAGTTTTGAAGCGGACGAATTATCGGTAAACCACCTGCTACACTGCCCTCATAACAGACCTGAACATCATTTTCGTCTGCTTTTCTAAAAATCCTCTTTCCATATTTGGCAATTACCAGTTTATTAGCAGTAACAATACTTTTGCCATTCTCAATAGCCTTAATTATGTAGTCATAAGCCGGCTGTTCTCCCCCAATTAATTCCACCACAATATCAATTTCTGGATTATTTATAATATCTTCAACTTTATCAGTTAATAAAGTTCTATTAATTTCAATATCCCGTTCTTTCTCAAGGTTATTAACTAATACCTTTGCTATTCGTACTTCAGTACCTACTTTATTCTTTATATTATCAGCATTCTTCTCCAAAATCTTTACTACTCCACTACCAACTGTACCAAGTCCTAAAATTCCTATTTTAAGCAAAATTATAACCTCCTGTAGTCTTATATTGCCTGATTCTCTCTTCTCTATTATTATACATTATATCAAGGAGTAATTGACTTGTCGACTTTTTAAAAAAATTTATTGATAAAATTAAAATATAGACAAAAATTAAATTGTAACAGCAGATCTAAAAGTCATACAGTCATCCAGGTAATCAAAACTATTTTAGCTGATAAAAAATTGGTTCTAAGCTAAAAGTTTATTTTTATATTAATTCTAAAAACTCTTCCCGCAATTGAGAAGAGCCTTTAGAAAAATATTTTATAATTTTCAATTAGAATTAAAAACTAAAAAATTCAAGAAATGTTCTAATAACACTGGCTCCCCCAACAGCAGTTCCAATTACACTGCCCAGGTTAGCTAAAATCACAATTAAAAGTATATGAGTAACCTTATTAGTATAAATTTCTTTAATACTGATTCCTTCTGAAAGTTTCTGGAAATCCTTAACCTGTGGCTTTTTAAAATAGGCTTCTGCCAGCCCGGCAAACCAACCTGCTGCCAGAGCTGGATTTAAAGAACTTAAAGGAGCTACAATAAATGCTGTTAAAATAGTTAGGATATGGCCCCTACCTAATAGTACACCTAAAGCTGATAAGGAACCATTCCAGATAATCCAGGCCTTAGTAACTTCAATCCCTGTACTTATATTATTAATAAAACTGGAAACAATAATTACTAAAACTACTGCCGGAATTCCCCAGGAAAAAATCTTTCCCCATTTAGCTTTGGGAGGCAGCACAGTAATTTTATTCAAATCCTGTTCTTTATAAATTTCCTTTTTTACCCCGGGTACGTGTGCTGCTCCTAAAACTGCAACAATTTTATCACCCGGTGCATTTTTGATTTTATTGGCTAAATATTGATCCCGCTCATCAAGTAAATATTTTTTAATACCTGGAAAAGATTTACCCATCTGCTCCAGCATCATATTTAAGGCGTCACCATTTTTTAGCTCGTCCATCTCTTCTTCAGTTATCTCTTCATCAACAAAAAGCATAGAAATAATCTGAAAAATTAGTTTCAGCTTCTCCCAGAGCCCAAGCCCTCTCCAGACTCTCTTAAAAGTAATTTGGATATTTCTATCAGCAAGTACCAGTTCAGCATCTATTTCTTTTGCTGAGGCAATCCCCTGCCGCATTTCCTGACCGGCACTGATCCCCAACTTTTCAGCCATCCGGCTCTGAAAAGAACTAATGATTAAATTAACTAATAATAATAATGACTTCTTCTCTTTTATCACCTGAAAAATATTCATTTCACTCCACTTATCTTCATCATTTATAGAACTGAATCTCTGCTCATCCAGCTCCACACAAACACTATCAGGTTCTTCAGTTTCAATAACTTCTTTAACCTGTTCTGCACTTTTTTTGGAAATATGTGCAGTTGGAATTAAAATTATATCTTTACCCTCATACTCGAGTCTCTGAATGTTGTCTTGATCCATAAAAACAGCTCCTTCTATATATTCTCTCATTTATCTATTATATCATTTATGAATGATTTATCAAAAAAATTTATTGGTAACAAAATCGTAAACTCTGTCCGGCAGCAGCCAGCGAAAAAATAATATTAATTTTGCATGAACCGGAACTGCATATCTTGCTTTAGGATGCGAATCTTCTGCGGCACGGATAATTGCCGAAGCAACAACCTCTGGCTGGGCAGCTATTCCACCTTCTCCATACATAATTTTATATTTGGAGGCCTTTCGTTGAGCCTGTTTTTGATAAATACCTTCTCCCGAAGTCTTAAGTAAATTTTCTCCTGCTGTTTCAGCCCAGTTAGTCTCAATTGCTCCCGGTTCAATCAAAATAACTTTTATCCCGAAATCTTTTAATTCATTTCTAAGACAGTCACTTAAACCTTCCAGGGCAAATTTACTGGCATGATACCAGCCTCCAAGTGGAGTCCATATTTTACCCGCAATTGAAGATATATTAATAATCTTGCCCGATTTATTTTCACGCATTCCCGGAATTACTAACTTAGTTAACTCTGATAATCCAAACAGATTTACTTCAAATTGTCTTCTGGCTTCTTCCACTGGTACTTCTTCTATCGCTCCATAGGCTCCATAACCAGCATTGTTAATTAAAATATCAATTTTACCATGAGCAGCTAAAATTTCCTGCACACAATTTTTTCTCATCTCTGCCTCAGTAATATCCATAATTTGATAGTAGCCATCTGGATACTCATTTAGATACTTTAGCTTTTCTTCAGTTCGAGCAGCACCATAAACTATATATCCTTTATTTAAAAACTTTTCTGCTGTAGAACGTCCAATACCACTGGAAGCACCCGTTATCAAAACAACTTTTCCATTCATCTCAATTACCTCCACCTATTATCGCTTATTTATTCTGGCGAAATTTTTCTACTTCTTCGGAAAGAGTATTAAATTCTCGATCAGCAATTTCCAGCATTCCGGCCAGAGCATAAAAACGCCGCTGTAGATGTTTGGGAAGTTCACCCTGAAATTTATAGTTCCGATCATGCTCAATTTCTGCCCAGGCGTGCTGAAGTATACTCCTGATCTGGATTTCAAATTTTAAACCAGCAAAAGTTTCAAGCTCTGTTGCAGTGATCTTATCCTGATTTAACTCTGCAATATAATGAATAGATTTATAGCCCATTTTATCAGCGTCAAGCAGATCAGATTTATCTTCACTGCGGGAATAATCAATTTTAAATAATTCTTTAATTATATCACTAATTTGATGAATTTCTTTTTCAAAAAGTGTAATAATTCTAATTCCAGTTAGATCTGTAATTTCGTTAACCGGATCATTATATTTATCACGCTCTGCTTTTTTTCGAAAACTTTCAACTGATTTCACTCTACTTTCAATACTGTGAAAAATAATATCATTTTCATTTAAGGCTTCCCTTAATATCACTTCAACCTCTGCCCTGAGATCTACATAGTTATGTCTATGCTTTTCGTACCACTTAACTGCCTGATTAACTATTTTTCTGTTGGCCATAGCAATTTCCTCCAATTAACTGCAGTCTCAAAACTACTGTGTAAAATCATAATTGAAAATTAATAGCTTTAACTTAACTTTTTGCTTTTAATTTTTGATAAAGTTCTGCATTAACAGCATCATAATAGGGCTGTACAAATAGAATTCCTATTCCAAAAAAGAGTGCTCCTAAGATAAACCAGCCTAAAAAAGAAAGATCAAGTATAAAAATATCCATTTTCTCCCCCGCAGTCATTTCTCGACTGAAATTTAAAGCTTTATTATGATCCAATTCTGGATTTTCAGCCATAATATAAGGGACAAAGCGATATTGATACATTTTAATTATCCCGGGAATAATTAAAAGCAGAGACCATAAGAAAATATAGATTCCCCTGAATAAAAGAGCTATAATAATATTTTTGTAATATTTTTTATCAAAATATTTAAGAAGATATGAAATTTGCGAACCACCTCTGCTCAACTCAATAAAATATCTTCTCCCCCCTACTTCCAGGATATAGCCTAAAAAGATTCTAAGTGCAAGAAAGATAAAAATTCCCAGAACAGCTATAAAAGCTATTTCCAGTCCAAATTCTCCCCCACCAGTAGTTCCTGTCGTGCTGCCGGAACTACCAAGATCAAGCTTATTATGGCTGCCCCCTGTTATAACAAGTATAAAACTGACAAAAAATGCCTGCCAGTAAAAACCTTTCAATTTACCCTTTGCTTTTTCTTTGAGTTCACTTCTGTTCCACATTTAAAATCCCCCTCTCACTTAACAGTATTTATTTTTCTTTTTAAAATATATTTCAAATTTAGTACTTTTTTAGTACCTTAATTATAATTCAGCATTTAATTTAAAAATCCTTTTAAAAAATTGAATTTAAACAATAAATCAAAAAATAATAATTTAAATAGGTTGTATAATTAATGTTGTGAAGAAAAAACTTTATCTTAATATCAATTATTATTATGCAGGAATTATCATTTTCATGTTTAATTATATAAATACAACTAATATTTCAAATCAGAAAGGGGTTATAATTATGAAAAAAGTTTTACTATTAACTGTTGTTTTAATGCTTAGTTTAAGTCTTAGTGTTTATGCTCATCCACCAGGAGAGATAGAAATGTCCTTCAATTCCGAGAATAACATGCTCGAAGTCACAATCCCACATAATTCTGATGACAGCAGTGCTCATTTTGTAAATGATGTTACAGTATCTTTAAATGGAGAACAACATATTGATCAGGTTTTTATTATGCAGACAGATGAAGAAAATCAGTATCTGCATTATATGATTCCAGGAGCTAAATCTGGTGATACCATTAGTTTAACTGCTGAATGTAATAGATTTGGCAGCAGTGAAAGAGAAATAACTGTAGAATAATTTTTTTGTTAGATCTAGATTATAATTTTACAAAGGGAGGTCGAAGATGGGTCAATGGATAATTCCACTGGGCATTAGTGCTCTGACATCACTTTTAATAACCTTTTTGTTGGGGATTAGATTTTTTAGAAAGATTTTTAATTTAAATCCCAGACTAAATTTGAAACTGCATAAAATATTTGCTTATATAACAGTTATCCTGGCGTCTACTCATGGATTATTGGTTTATATTCTTTATATGTAAAAAATTAATAAGAAAACCCGCTTTTGCTCTTCTCTTTATTTCTAGAAGTTGAGTTAATAAAGCGGGTTTTTAATATAAGTTTTTAAAATTTACTTAAAGATTTCGGATACTACTTCTTTAAATTCTCCATACATTTTTAAACCTTCAAGTTCTTTTAAACTTACAACCAGGGACTCATAATACCACTGCTGTTTCTTTTTTGGAGCACTAAATCTCTGCCAGAATCCTTCTGATTCTTTTTCTAAATCTCTTAATATACTGCGAGCATTGCTCAGTTTATCAGCACAGCAAATAGCCTTATTAATAAAGCTTGCCTCTTTTTGAAGATAATCAATTGTATGGTTTTTTCTTAAATCCCAGCTTCTTTCTTCTCTACCTGGTAATTCCTCAGAAGCTGATAAAACGAGCTCAAGAATTTCTTCATCAAATTCTTCTTTCAGATCAATTCTTGTTACTTCTGTATCCTCTAAGAGATCATGCAGCAGTCCAGCAGCAATAATCTTATCTTCAAAAGCATTTTCTTTTAAAATCATTGCCACCTCAAAGGGGTGAACAATATAGGGTACATCTCCCCCCTTTCGATAACCACCTCGATGGGCCTTAGCAGCATATTCCATTGCTTTTGCCACCAATTTATTTGCAAACATTACTCTCACCTCTTAACTAAAGTTTTAACATTTTACTGTTCTAATAATTATTCGAGCCTGTTCAAATCAAAATTATTCCAAGGCGAATTGAACTGCTTTTTTTGCATGTAATTCAGTTGTGTTGAAAATTGGAAGACTGCTATCTTTGTCTTTAATTAATAATGGAATTTCAGTACATCCTAAAATAATTCCTTCTGCACCTTTGTCTTTTAAGGATTCAATTATTTTTTTAAACTGCTCTCTCGACTCATCTTTTAATATTCCCGAAATGAGTTCCTGATAAATAACCTGGTGTATATAATCTCTTGCTTCTTGTTCAGGAATTATAACCTCAATTTCATATTTTTCTTCAATTCGGTTTTTATAAAAATCGCCTTCCATTGTATATTTAGTTCCCAGCAGTCCAACTTTTTTATAAGCTTCAGCTTCAATTTTTTCTGCAGCTGCATCTGCAATGTGCAGCAGCGGAATGCTAATATCCGCCTGGACTCTGGGAGCCATTTGATGCATAGTGTTAGCACCAATTAAAATCATATCTGCACCTGCAGCTTCTAATTTTTGAGCAATTGCAATCATTTTTTCACTTAATTTACCCCACTCACCTGCTGATTGATGTTTTTCTATTTCTGCAAAGTCAACTGAATACATAATTATTTCTGCCGAATGAGGCTCTCCCAGTCTTTTCTTTACTTCTCTATTTAATATTTTATAATAGTCAACTGTTGATTCCCAGCTCATACCACCAATTAAACCAATTTTTTTCATTCTAATTCCTCCCAATTATGTTATCTAAGTTTTTAGTTAAAATCAAACTTCAATTCAATAATATTCCTATTGTGATTTTCACTTTATATTTTTGCTTCAATCTCTGGGGCAAGAAAATTTAGAGCTGCTGAAATGATAATTGAATTTAGCAGATAAAATAGAATCAAAATCAAAATATTTCCCCCCATTAATGATAAAAGCATCTCCTGCAGAGCAGTGCCCAGAATAAGATCAGTTATATTTAGAGTTCCAAAAAATCCTATAAAAAAGACAATAGCTAAAAAACTGATTCGCAGAAAGATATTATACTTGTTTTTAAATAATTTTGCTAAAAAGACCCCCAGCAGGGCATAAAGAAGGATAAAGAAAAGCTAAACTGATTGCGGTATGAGTAAGATTTTTAATTCTCATTTTTTTATGTTCACCTCTATTATTTAATCCAATAAAACATTCTAAATCTACATTTAAGTTTAACATTTATTTGTTTCTGTGTAAATAATATGAGTTTCTGAGATTATATTTATACTAGAGTTTATATTCTGAAAATTAATGCCTTGTTTAGTATCTGTTTAAAAATGGAAGTTATTAATAGTTAACTATCTTTAATCAACTTTTTTCAACCTTGCTATTTCTCAGTTTTAGGACTATACTATATATACAAGGTTCTGAGGAAGTCCTAAGATTAAATGTTTACAAGTAGTTTTTTGAAATTCTTATTTAAGTAAATTTATTTTTAGATTTAGAAGAAGTCAAATGAGAGTTCAATTGATCAGATTGATGAAAGTTAATTTAAGATCAATTCCAGAGAAATTACTATTGATGGTAAGCAAAAAGAAATTATTAAGGGATAGTTTTCTTTAATAATAATCTTTGAGCAAATCAAAGATAGTAATGGAGGACTAAATCTAAAATAAAAAGAAAGAATAAGAAAAGTAAAAAGGCAAACTGTAAACAGGAGATCGACGAAGATTCGTCAGAACCTTGTATTTTTTTTGCCTTTTTACTTCTATTTTTACTTTCGTCCCTTATTTTTATACATACTTTTATCAGCCTGATTATAGACTTCGGCTAACTTTATATTCTTTTCTTTTGCAGTTGCACAGCCCAAGGAGATCTTAAATGGAATCGGAAAATCATTGGCAGAATTATATCTGTCAAATTCTTTTTTTATCCGATCACAAATTAGAGCTGTACCTTCACTTCCGGTTTCTGGAAGTAAAATGGCAAACTCATCCCCTCCTATTCTGGCTATAATATCTTCTCCTCGCAATAAATCCTTTAAAATTTTAGCTGATTTTTTTAAATAATCATCTCCCAACGGATGTCCATAATTATCATTTACAGTTTTTAAATTATCAAGATCTCCAATGATAATACTAATTGGATAACGACGAGACCCATCAAGCCTCTGCATTTCATTTTCAAAATAGCGGCGATTATAAAGTTCAGTCAGTGAGTCATGATAGGATAAATATTCTATTTCCCGTTCTCTCACAACTCTTCTGCTGACATCAACTAAATTGACCAGCAAGTAATCTTTTTCAATAGGATTAACTCTAAATTCAACGAATTTTTTATCACCCGATTTTGTCCTTATTTCGGAAACTCGATTATAATGCTCACCGTTTGCTAATCTTCTTTTAAATGCAGTCTGAATCTCCTTCTCTATTCTGTTTTGATTTTAATAGTTAGCTGCTTAAATCTGGATTACATTAGCCTCAAACTCGGCTGCTCGCTCCGGGTCACAGGTAGTATAAATAATCTGATATTTCTTTTGATATTCTTTTATTAGTTCAATTGCTTTTTTTCTCCGCTCTGGATCAAAATTTACTAGGCAGTCATCTAAAATTATAAAACCACCGTAATTACTAAAAAGATTATCAAAAATAGCAAATCTTAAGGCAAGAGCAGCTGCATCATAGGTACCATAGGAGAGTAATTCTAATTTGCCGGGCAGTTCCTGTTTCTGTTTTGATTTTAGTTTAACCGAAAAATCGGCATCAATTTCACCTGTCTCATATTTACCTGCAGTTAAGTGCTGCAGATTCCTGCTAAAAGAATTTATTAAAGGCTTAAATGAGTTTTGATCCATCTCCTCTAATTTTCTCTCAAAAACTTTTTTGATTTCAAGTAAGTTTTTAGCTTTATTTTTTAAACTTTCAAATTTATTTTGTAAGTCTTTAAGTTCAGATTCCATCTCTCTGGTAGAAGCTGTGGGTAATAAATTTTCTAATTCCTGATGCTGCTCTAATTTATCTCTCAGAATCTGATTTAACTCTTCTCTTTTTTCTCTTTTTGTTTTTAGATCATTAATAAATTCACTGGAGCTGCTGTATTGAGCAGGTAAAGAGGCCAGTTCATTTAATTTTACTTTTAACTCTTCTTTTCTTTCTTTATTTTCTGCTAAAATAGATTCCAATTCAGTCAATGATTGATACTCTTCCTGCCATTCATTTATTCTATTTTCTTTAATTTTAATTTCTGTATTTAACTCAGAAATTTTAGCTTTTAAATCTTCAATTTCAGGATTCAAGTTCTCAATATCTCTTGCGGCTTCTACTTGCTCAAGTTCAGTTAATTCGTTTTCCAGGGCTTTTAATTTATCTCTAGCTAAAAGTTCATCAATTTTGTTCTTTTTAGCTTCAATTTCTCGTTTGATTTCAGTAATTTTATTTAATTTTTCTCTTGCCTGCTCCAGACTTTCAACTTCCATTTTGGATTTTAATTGCTCAAATTTTTTCTGGTTTAAATTATATTCTTCTTTGAGGCTGACAAAATCAATTTCTGCAGATTCAATTTCTATATCTATTTGATCAGTTTTGATTCTTAAATAACCATCAGCTTCGATAATTTCTCCTTCAGCTATACTTTTTTCTCCCTCAACACCAGTTAATACTCTTATCTTTTCTGATGCAGAAAAATTTAATTTAGCTTTTAATTTAGCTGCCTTAAGACTGGCCTTTGTCTCAGTGATTTTATCTTTGTATGCTTCCATTTTTTCAACTTGAGTCGGAGTTGCTTTAGCTTCATCATTTAATTTCAGAAGTTTCTGCAACTTATTATCTGCTGCCTTAATCTGCTTTACTCGTTCTTTTATCTCATTTCTTCTCTGAAGTTTTTTGGCTCGTTTCTTTTCCGCTTCTAATTTTTTTAATTTAGCTTCAGCTTTATTCATTTTTTCTTTTAGTTTTGCCATTTCAGCTTTAAACTTCGGCCATTTTTGAGCTGTTTTACTGATTTTATCAATCTTTTCCTCTATATTTTCTGCTTCCAACTCAACGGCAGCGCGCTGATTAATTTCAGCTTCTATCTCCGAAAGTTCTCTAATCTTTTTTATTAATTCTGCTTCTTCTTTTTTTAATTTTTTAATTTCTGCACTCAGCTCTTCAAACTTTCTTTCGTTAATTTTACTTTCCTTAATTTTTCTTCTCAGCTTTTCTTTAGCAATATAACAGTCATAAATTTCTCCGCTGCCAACTTTATAAGGATTATTAATTCCTCGATCACTGTTGCTTACAGCATCAGCTGCAAGATTCCATTTTTTTGTCAGTGCCTCCAGCTCATTTTCTATTCTACTGCGAAATTGATCAATAGAAACTCCATCCAATTCCATTACAGCTCTGCGCAGAAAGGAATTAATGGTATCAATTAGTTCTGGATTCTCTTCTGCATTAATTCTTTTTAAAGTCGATTTAATATCCTGCTGACTGCTGAAAACTATATTGTTGTAGGTGCTTTTACCATAAGGAAAAATTTCTTTTTTATATTCTGTAATTTTTGCCGGGTTTTCTATTCTGCGACCATCAGATAATTCTAAAAAGCCTCTATAATTATTGTTGCTCCACTTTTTATAAAATTTATAATCTGAATTATTGACCTCAAATTTAACCTCTGCTTCAGCATAATCTCCATCTGGATAGGGGAAAAATCTTTCTTTAAATTCTTTTCCTTCAGTTGTATTTAGTCTAATCTGAGGACTGACAAATAAGGAAGCGTAAATTGCATTGATGACAGTGCTTTTTCCGGCCTCATTGTTCCCCAGCAGTATATTTAAACCATCATCAAACTGGTAGTTTCTATTACTAATACCTGCAAAAATTTCGGCTGCAAAACTTTTTATTTTCACTGCTGTACCTCCTTTAACATTTTATAGGCCAGCTGTTGTGCCTGTTTATTATCCTCAAGTTCACTTAAAAGCTGATGTGGAAAAGAATTCTCAACAAACTCTTCTTTAATTAAATCCTGATCTATTTTGATATTTAAAGCACTTTGATCAATTTTTGCATAAAAACAATTGTCCCTCAGTTCAGACAGATATTTATCCTTAACTGTAAAGTCATCCCGGGGGAGCTCTCCTTTAAGTTTTAAACGCAGAATTTTATTTTCTGGAGCAAAACTCAGAATCTGATTTACTAAATTTTCTAGTTCAGACTGAGAATTTATTATCTTTTCCAAATCAGAAAAGTGATAATTGCCAGTTCTAATCCGCTCTGCCTGAACCTGATTTTCTTCATCTAATTCTATATACCAGGCAGAACCTTGATGCCTGCAGTCCATTCCATCAGGCTCGGGAGTTCCATTATTAAATATTTTTTGCATCTTTACATTTTTCATTTCGGGATAGGGCAGGTGAGAATGTCCCAGAAGCCAGAGATCCATTTCTAAATCTAATAATTCCTCTTTTGTCATTTTAAAATAATCATCATTTAAATCAGGAGAAAAGCCAGCCAGAGCTCCATGAGCTAAGGCCAGATGATAATCTGCAGCCGGACGTTCACTTAAGTTTTTAATCCAGCCCAGCTTATTTTCACTGGATAGCTTACTGTCACAGGGAGCAGGATAAACAGCAGCGGAAATCCCAAAATCATGAAGATCGTAAATTTTTTCCTGGTCTAAAATCAGCATTCTTCCCTTAATATTTTTTTTGAATTGATCCCAGAGAGCTGTAATACCATCACTGTAATCATGGTTTCCCGGTAAAATTAAAACTGCATCACCTGCAAATTTATCCAGAATAGCTATAGTTTTTTTGATATTAACACTTTTGATACTGGCTTTATCAAAAAGATCACCTGCAATAGCCAGTAAATTAACATTTCTCTGATTCCCTGCTTTAATTACATTTTCTAAAGCCTGATAACGGGCTTCTTCCAGATCACTGCTGATCTGGGGGTACTGATTGAATTTCATTCCCAGGTGCACATCACCTGTATGCATAATTTTTAGACTCATGCCCATCCTCCTTTATTCAGAGGTACCTGGTACAAAACAGTCGTTTTGTACCAGGTACCTATTTATTAACTTATTTTTCTCTTAACATTTCAATAAATTGAGCAGCTAACTCGGGGTCAAACTGGATGCCTGCACATCGTTTTATCTCGACCAGTGCTTCTTCTTTTGACACTGCTTCACTATAAGGACGATCATTTATCATCACATCATAGGCATCAACCAGCGAAATAATACGGGCTAAAAAAGGAATCTCTTTTCCTTCAAGATTTCGGGGATATCCACTTCCATCCCAGTATTCATGATGAGAAAAAATTTCTTCAGCAACAGCAGCAAATTCATCCGAAGAAGAAGCAATTTTATAACCCTGTTCTGTATGCTTTTTTACAATCTCCCATTCTTCAGCTGTTAAATTATCTTCTTTATTTAAGATTTCTTCACTAATATTAATTTTTCCAATATCGTGAAGAGTTGCAAGTAATGAGAGGCGATTCTGATCTGACTCTGTTAGAGCAAGTTTTTCTCCAAATTCAAAAGCTAAATTTGTCATTCTAACTGCATGTTCTTTTGTTTCACTGCTTTTTACAGCCAGTGCATTAATTAACCCCTGTACAATATTACTTTTACTACTTTTACTTTCTGAAAGCTTATTTTTATACATCCGGTCATCTGCTTTTTTAATAATTTCTTCAATATCTTCTTCCGGACCTATTTTAGTTGCCTGACCCAGAGCAATTGAAAGTGGAAGCTTAAAATCTTTAATAATTCCTGTATTAAATTTAATTCGTTTCCTTATCACAGCGCAGTCATCGGCATCTGTCCGGGGCAGTAAAATTATAAATTCATCTCCACCCTGTCGAGACAATATATCTTCTTCGCGCAGAGAATCTTTAAGAATTTCTGCAGCTTTTTGAAGCAGCTGGTCTCCTTTTTTGTGACCATAGCTGTCATTAATTATCTTTAAACCATTCAAATCTGCCATTATAATAGAAATCGGAAGCTGTCGTTGGCTGTCCAGCCGCTCCAACTCTGCCTCAAAGAACCTTCTATTATATAAACCAGTCAGACTATCATAATAACTCAATTTTTTTATTTTCAGATTATCTAAATGCTTAGAAATAGACCTTGTAATTACATCAGCGAAAATGTTAAGTTGATTTATTTTCACCTTATTAAAATCCAGACTTGAATTTACAAGATCAAAACCAAAAAAACCATATAAATCATCAGCAATCATTATTGGACAGGCAATTATTGACTGTATATTCTGAGCTGCAAAAATCTTTTTTTCTACTGCTGCCTCATCTTCCAATTCTTGAGTATCTTCAATTATCACTAAGTCTTTCTCTGCAATCTTTTTTAACCACCATTTAAATTTTTCTGTATTTAAATTATGCAGCTTCTCTTTTTGAGATTTTATTCCTGCAGCAGTCCACTCGTATTTATTGGACATTGTTTTCCCATCCTCAGAAATCTTAAAAATATAACTGCGGTCAATTTCAAAAAACTCTCCCAGTTTTTTCAATGAATGATTAATTTTTGTTTCAAAATTATCAAGTCCCAGATTAACCAATTCCGAAGAAATTTCAGCAAGTGTCTTCTGAAACTGATATTGCTCATTCAAATCCATTAGATTTCTTTCTGTTCTTTTTTGTGACTGCTCCAGATTATAACTAACATAAAAACTCAAAACTGCAATCATAAGATAAGAGGCAAAGTAAAGTGGAACTTCTACCTGTGGACTATCTGCAAAATAGAGAGCAAAGATCATAAATATTATCAGGATTAAATTAGTTATAAATTTAAGTAAATTAAGATCAAAAATTAGATTGAAAATAGCAATCAGAACAATTGCCAGAATCGCAAGTTCAAGCTTAAAATTTTGCAAATAGGTATAATAAAATAGGTGTAAAAAAGTAAAAAAAGAAAGAAAATATGTTATAAGCTGAATATTATTTTTAACATATTCACTTTTATATGAAAATAAATAAGCAATTATAAAAACACTGGCTGAGAACACTCTTTCTGCTGGAGGCATTGGATTAATTAAGGCATGATTGATTCTATCGACTGCAGCATAAAATAGATAAGCAGCAGCGGTAAATATTAATATTTTTCGATAAAAATATAACCTATATTTTGATTTTTTCATCTAAGTCTTAAAATACCCCTTTTCTGATTCGTAATTTAAATATATTTTTAATTATTCTTTAAAACCAGTATGAACATGACTGCAGTCACAAAATGGTTTATTATCTGACTCACCACATCTGCAGAGAGCTAGAGTGTTTCTCGGCTCATATGTTTTACCATCTGCGCCTTCAACTTTTATTTTACCTTTAACAATGATAGCAGAACTGACTTCTTTTTCTGGGTCCTGCAGAATTTCTACTGCCGGTTTAAATTCTTTTTCCAATTTTCTACCCTCTTTAGAAACTGCAGTTAATCTGCCTGCCAGACATTCTTCGGCTGATTTAATTGCCAGTTTTCTTTCTTCCAGCTTATCAGATCTTTCAATCAAATCCCAGGTCTTTCCCTTTTCGGTATGACAAAATCGGAGAAAGGCACAGCGGTGATCATCCATTAAATCAATTTTCTCCCCTGCTAATAGATCTGCCCGGGTGGCATATTTCAGTTTAGATGCAGTTTCTCTGCCGTCAAAATCTATCTGATCATGATAACCATCACAAAAAGGTGGTGTCTTAGACTTTCCACAGCGGCAGAGCGAATAAACTTCTTTTTGCGGTAGTTTGCGTCCATCTCTATATTCATAATGTTTACCGACGGGAGTAATAATTTTTTCTGTTAAAGGAACAGAACCAAATACACAATAAGGACCGTTTTTTATTATTTTAATTTTAATTTTATTTTTATCAGTAATTTTAGACACCTCAAATCTAAAAATTTATTTCTTGATCAAATTTTTCACAATCCAGATTATTACAGCGAGCAGATTCCACCTTATAGGCGGCAATTTTTTGAGAATAATCCAGATCATAATCCAGCCTCTGTCCACAGCTGTCACATTTTAACTTTTTTCTCATTTCATTTAAATAATCTAAATGTAAAACCAGGCTTTTTAAATAATCTGATAATGTTCCAATTGAATCCTCAGAGAACAAATTAAGACTTTCAAAGTCCACCTCAATTGAATAATGAGCAAATATTTCGAGCAGAGAATAATCTTTCATCTCTAGCTCAGGCTTTAATTCTAAATCTGATCTTTTAGACTCAACCTGAGGAATAATTGGATCCAGTTCAATTTTTTTATTCTTTTCTAAAGCCTTTTTTGTTAACTGATCAATTAATTGATAGTGAAATTTTTCAAATAAATTATTAATGCTTTCCTGACTTTCATCTGCTGCTTCCCTGATAAAATTAAGCAGAATATTATTTAAAATATAATCATCTCTTGTCTGCAGATAAATCAAATAACTATCAAAACCTATTTTTCCTGTCCCGATCTGCTCATTTATTTTAGCTCTGATTTCAGCCGGAATATCAAACCAGAAGTCAGCAGTTTTTTGATCAATACTTTTAATTTCTCCATCAGCAAACTGAAGTAACTTTTTATAATAATCATTTTCAGGATAAGACTCAATAGGATCTAAGTCCCAGTATTTCAATATTAGTTCTGCAGTTAAATCCTGATCTATATTATCGTTTTCCCAGAAAACTGATTCAGAAAAAATATCATTTTTTAACATATTTATTATTTCCGGGTCAATCTCTCTATCATTAGTTTTAAATAAAATTAAGGAATCAATAAAATCCTTTAAACTTGATAAATCATAGGCATAATCAAAATTAGATATAAACATCTTTTTACTGTTTAACTTCCAGTTTTCTGTTCCTTCTAAAAAATTAATTTTTAATTTTTGACCTACCTGAGAACTAATAAGATGCTGCACATCTGGGTCGGTATCTTCCAGCTGGTAATCAACTTTTAAATCATGTTCTTCAGTAGCAATTTTATTTTTAATGATCAGTATCTTTTTCTTAATTTGGTCTCTTTTTACGGTGCAGAGCATTGCTTTATTCATAAAATCCCCCTATTATTTGTTTTCGTTACGTCAAATCCAATTATTTTATTTGAAGTTTTATTCTTTTAATTGCTGGTATTTTAAAATATTAGTGTAAATTTCCTTTACGGTTAACCACATCATAGGCAAATAGAGCATAGCCAATTTCTGCAGTTGTAAATTTAGATTGATCCGCCATTTCTCTAACAATTTCAATTATTTTTAGGTAGTCCTCAGGTTTAAAACTCTCCTTTTCTTTTTCAAAATACTCAAGATTATAGAGGGTAGCCCAGACTCTGGTGTCAATCACACAGTGTTTTTTAGAATCTAAAGCAGTTAAAATAGCAGATCCGGTAGGAGTCCCAATTCCCATTAAACTATTATATAATGCCAGGCGGCAGAAATCATCGTCAAGCTGATAGGCAGCTTCAGTTACTTTTTCGACTCTGCTGGCAGGGTTCTTTTTTACATGGTAAGAACTGCGGGTTGAATTTAGATGAGCCAGCTGATATAACTCTTCTTTTGTTAAATATCCTTTTTTATGATACTTATCTCCAATTTTCATTAATTCTTCTGGATAAAGTCCTGTTGTCTGATCATATTCCTTTAAATATTTTTCAAAATCTATTATTTTAATTTAAATCACCCTAAATTTTAATTTGTATAAATAATTATACCATAATTTGCTGTTCAGTGAAAAATAAAATCATTGTGAAGCATTCACAGCAAAAACCGCAGGTTAAATATTTTCTGCTGCGGTTTTAAGATGCTTATTCAAATTTTCTAGCAACTGCTACAATTATAACACCGTAGATAATCCCTGCTATAAATGAAATTAGATCAGTCATTCCTGTTGAAAGATAAAAAGCAAGAGAAATAATAAAACCCAGAAACCCACCTTTAATTAAGCCAGTAATTCCTGGTTTCATATTAGTTAGTCCAATTAAAAATCCCATAATTAGCCTGTTATACCAGAGGGCAAACAAATAAAGTCCATTACCGCTGAAACCCATTCTGATTCCTCCACCAATAATACAGATAACTCCCAGCAGGGCTCCAGTAATAACTGAAACTTTTAATTTTTTATCTATCATTAATAATCCTCCCTTTTTAAATTAAGTTTATTTTTTATTTTTTATTTTAAATATTGACATTTTTAAAGCTTAACTGATAAACTTTATTTAACAGGTAATAATTATCTAAATAAGGAGCTGTTACTATGAATTTAAAGAAAGAAACAATGGAGTTGAAAAATTGGGCTGTTGTTGGTGCTACAACTAAGCAGAATCGATTTGGCTACAAAATCGTTAAAAAACTCAAAGAAAATAATTATAATGTTTATCCAGTTAATCCTAAATTTGAAGAGGTTGCCGGACTTAAATGCTATGATGATCTCAGTTCTATAGACAATCAAATTGATGTTGTTGATCTGGTAGTTAATCCTGAACTCGGTATTAAAATAATGGAAGAAGTTAATAAACTGGGAATAAAATATGTCTGGCTCCAGCCCGGTACCAGAAGTCAAGAAATTAGAGACTTTGCTGCAAAAAATGACATAGAATTAGTTGAAGACTGTATTTATGCCAGTTTATAAATTAGAACTACCTGCTCCTCCATCAACGACAATAGAACTGCCATTGATGTAATTAGACTTTGGTGAAGATAAAAAGGCAATTAAATTACCAAGATTTTCGGGTGTACCTATTTTCTTTAAGGGTACACTTTTACTTTTGGCAGCTAATCCCTCCTGATAACTATCAAATTCCCCTTTTTCAACTTGAGAATTAATTAGATCTTCTATTCTGGCTGTCTCATGAGATCCGGGTAAAACCGCATTAACCCTAATTTCTGGAGCTAACTCTTTCGATAATGTTTTCATTAAACCTATAACTGTCATCCTGACTGAATTTGAGAGAACAAGGTTATCAACTGCTTCCTTAACACTAATTGAAGTTATATTTACAATTGTCCCACCACCATCTGCTTTTAAATGATCCAGAGACTCTTTAACAAGCCTGACTACACTCATCACCAGCAGATCATAGGAATTATACCAGTCAGCTTCTGTAGTCTTTACAAAACTTTTTGCTGGTGGTCCTCCTGCAGAAGTAACCAGATGATCCAGCCTACCAAAGTTATCAACTGCAGTTTTGACAAGTTTTTCAATATCTTCTTTTTTAGTTATATCTCCCTGACAGGAAATAACTCTCCCTCCTTTTAACTCATTTAGTTCTATTAAAGCCTGATCCAATTTCTGACTGTTTCGTCCGTTAAGAACAACATTGACTCCTTCTTTGACCAGAGCAGCTGCAGCGGCTTTTCCAAGCCCACTACTGGAAGCAGTTACTATTGCCGAATTACCTTTGATATTTAACTCCATAATATCATCCTTTCAGTTTTAATTTAATTCCTAAGTGATTTTCCCTTAAAAATTTAAAGTATATTTTTCAAATTACTCCTATCTAGCTACCTCTCAGTTTTAGAGAATAATATTAAAGAGGAGAAGTAAAAGAACATGGTAAGTCAACAGAACATTTTCCACAGACATCCGTTAATTCTGATTCCAGATGTAGTTCAAACTTGCTTGATAACCTCTTGCTTCAGATTATCCTGCTCCTCACCTTTTTGATAAATTTTCAATTCCAGTTATTAAAATATTAATTAATCTCTGCAATTAATCTTAGTATTCAATCTATTTTAATTATAACACATAAATAGTAGGATAAAAAAACAGCCGGGGAAATCCCCGGCATAATCAATTAAATTATTTATTTATATGCTTTTTCCTGCATTGAGTATATTATTTGGATCAAATATATTTTTGATTTGTTTCATAATCTCAAGTTCTCTTTCTGAATACATCATTGGCAGATAATCCTGCCTCAATTTTCCAATACCATGCTCACCAGTTATTGTGCCACCCATATCGACTGCACTCTGATAAATATCTTTTTTAATCTCTTCAAAGTAGGATGGTTTAGCTCCCTCATCCTTTAAAATTAGAACATGTAAATTACCATCTCCAGCATGAGCTATAACCGGACATTTAGTATTGTATTTTTCTTCAATTTCAGTCAGCTTTTCCAAATACTCTAACAGGCTGCCCCTGGGAACAGTAACATCTGGACTATCCACAAATTTATCTGAAATAGCAGGTAAAATATGACTTCTAATATCCAGAATATCTTTGCGTTCACTAATACTCTGAGCAATTAACATCTCAACAGGATTAAATTCTGCTGTAATTTGATCAATCCTGGCCCCGATTTCAAATAAATCATCTTCTTTTGCTTCAGAAAGCATAATTATTAAAAAATATTCTCCCTGTTCTGCCGGCCATTTCTTACCTATATCAGCTGCAGCAAGCTGTATTTCATCTTTTTCTACATATTCTAAGGCCATTGGAATAATACCTCTTTTTAAAATAGCAGGTACTGCTGCAAAAGCATCTTTGCGGTCATTAAAAGCCACAATTAGGGTTCCATTTGCTTCAGGTTCTGGGTATAATTTTAAGCTAACTTCGGTTATTACACCTAAAGTTCCTTCACTTCCAATCAGCAGCTGCATTAGATCATAACCTGCATTATTTTTAAGCAGTTTTCCGATGCTGCCTCCATAATGAACAATCTCTCCTGTGGGCAGAACTACCTCCATCCCAAGAATCTGGTTGCGCATTATTCCATGTTTTACTGCTCTCACACCACCGGCATTCATAGCAGCCATTCCACCTACCTGTGCTCCTTCATCTCCCGGATGGAGAGGAAAATATAAATGATCACTGCTTTTTAACTCTTCTATTATATCTCCCAGGCTGACAGCTGCCTCTGCTTTTAATAACATATTTTCTTCATCAACTTCAATAATTTTATCCATTCGTTCTAATGATAGAATTATGCTTTCCTGATCTGGAATAGTATTCGCTGATAGAGCTGTTCCTGCACCCCTTGCAATGACATTAATCTTTTCTTTATTTGCAAATTTTAAAATATCAGCTATTTCTTCGCTATCTGCAGCTTTAACAATTACTGAACCTGCGACTGGTTCTGGAGCCACCATACTATAATTATCATTTGTACTTTCTAAACTGTAAGAACGTACTCTTTCTGGATCTGTATCAACCCATTTTTCTCCAACAATAGCTTCTAAATTCTCAATAATCTCATTTATCATATTTGCCCTCCAGATTACTAATTCGTTACGTCAAATCTAATAGTTTTTTTAAAAATATTAATAGTTATCATAGTTGTCAGGTTAGGAATCTGTATAAAATGCAGGAATCCCCTCCCCTGAGCTCGTAAATAGTAATTGAGAGAACCACAACTTACTAACCCAGAAAGGAAGGGATCCTAAGTTATGATTTCTCGAAATTTTCCTAATTTCCTGCTTAAACCTCTTATGAATTTTGTTCTTTTGGTTTATCTCTTTTTCTCAAAACTTTTTCATGTTGATTTTGAACCCAAAGAAAAACTTGATGATAGTTATACTAAATTTAACAGTTTTGATGATCCACTGCCTGATATTGAGTATAATAATCCTGATTATCAGGAAATTCTAGCTGAAGCTAAAGAAAATGGTGAACCAATTAAAGCTGTTAATCGCCGCAAACCACTAACTGTAGACGTTGATGGATGCTCTAAATGTGGAGCTCCCAAAAAATATCTCTACAGCTTTGGCCATGATAAAGACGGTTACCAGAAGTTTCAGTGTAAAGTCTGCGATCATCAGTGGGCTCCTGAAAAACCTGAACAAAGACCTAAAAACAGACCAACTTATCGCTGTCCCTACTGCGGTTACGCCCTTGATAAACATGTAGAACGAAAAAACTTTGTTAAGTATAGATGCCGAAATGATAATTGCTCTAAATGGAAAAATGATCATAAAAGATATAAATATCGTGCCTATGATTTTGACATTGATAATCTTGAAGTTTCAAGGCCTGATAAAGAACCTGTTAACCTTGATCATTCCCAGTATGGGCAATTCATAATCTCCAAATCTATTGACTTTTATGTCGGTCTTGGCCTTTCTTTAAGGCAGTCTAAAAGAGCTCTTAAACTGGCCTATGATGTTTCACCATCAGCTCAGACTATCCAGAACTGGACTGTTTCATTAGCCCACAGACTTGGTCCTAAAATTAAGGACCTTGATCTACCTTTATCTGGTATTGTTGCTGTTGATGAAACATATATTAAAATCAAAGGCAGCTGGCATTATCTCTTTACTGCCATTGATGGTAAGAATGGCTGTATCATCGCTCAGCATCTCTCAAAACATCGAGATACCAAAGGTGCAATCACCATCCTCAAAAGAATTATTGACCAATATCAGGGTCAGGATTTTGTCCTTGTTTCTGATATGGCACCAATATATAGAGCTGCTGTACATGCTGCTAAGGTCTTTTTAAAGACCGAGGTAGATCACAGACAGGTTAAAGGGCTTTTTACTGATGATGATAATTCAGATGAGGTTTACAGGCCCTATAAAAACATCATTGAGCGTTTTTTTGGCATCTATAAAGCTCATTACAAGCGTCATAAAAGCTTTAGTTCCTTTGATGGTGCTCTTGCTCATATAACTTTATATCAGCTATATTTTAACTACATAAAACCTCATAGCTCTTTTGATAACAAGGCTCCTCTTGTTGTTGAAGATTCAAGAGGTCAACCCATTAACTCTTGGGCTCAACTTATCAGGTGGATCAACAAAACTGATAAGTAACTAAATATTTTTACTGAGTAACTTTTCAAAAAATCTTGCTTAACTCTTTTAGAGTTTTATATTTATCTAATTCCATTTTTTAGCATTATTTACATCTTCAAACTTTTGACATTCTTAAGATTTTTATTATAATTAAAATTAGTGATGTTCTATTACTATTTACTTACATTTTATGGTAACTATCATATTTTATTTGACGTTATCTACTAATTTCTTAATTTAGTTTAACTTTTTTTATATTTTTTGATCATCTCAGGAATAATTTCGTATAAATCTCCTTCAATTGCATAATCAGCAGCTTTAAAAATTGGTGCTGATGGATCTGTATTAACTGCAATAATGGTTTCAGATTCCTTCATACCGGCCAGATGCTGTGGTGCTCCAGAAATTCCAAAAGCAAAATAAAGCTTTGGTTTAACACGCTGACCACTATAGCCAACCTGACTTTCTCGGGGCATTAAGCCCTTATCTACTATATCTCTTGACACCGCTACAACCCCGTTAAAAATATCAGCCAGTTCCTGCAGCATTTTAAAGTCTTCTCTTGTTTTGACACCACTGCCCCCTGCTACAACAACTTCTGCCTCTGTAATATTAATTTTTTGATCACTAATTTTCTCAACTTTTTTTAAAGATTTATTTTCTTTAAGCGTAATTTTTTCAATAGAAATCTTTCCTTTTCTGCTCTCGTCTCTGACAGCTCTAGTAAACTCCTGATAGCGGACAGTGGCCATCTGAGGTCTGGTATTACTTTTAATATGAGCAAGTATATTTTCACTAAAGGCAGGCCTAATCTGCAGCAGTGAACCGTCTTCAGCTATTTCAAGTTCGGTACAATCCGCTGTCAGTCCGGTTTTCATAGCTGCTGCCAGTCCTGGAGCCAGAGAACGGCCAAAATGAGTTGCTCCAATTAAAATGATTTCCAGCTGCTTAGAATCTAAAAAATTTAGAATAGCCTTCTTAAATAAATATTCATCTGGATAACTAAAATTTTTATTTACAATTAACTGAACCTCATCTGCCCCGTGGTAAATGAGCTCATTCAGCTCTTTATTTTCAATATTATCTGCAGCAGCAATTAAAACACTGAGACTTAAATCAGCTTTATCTGCCAGCTTCCGCCCTTTATTTAATAATTCAAAAACTACGGGATGAATTCTATTTTGACTGTATTCTGCAATTATTAATAATTTGTTTTTATCTGCCATGATTAAGCCTCCATCAAATTTTTAGCTGCCAGTATTTCTTTCAAATCAGCAATAGCTTTTTCTGTCTCATTTTTATTATATACTTTAGTTTCTCTTTCTATTTTTTGAGGTACAACTATATTTTCTACCCAGGTAGGAGAGCCTTTAAATCCAACTTCTTTGACCTGAAGTTGATTTTTTACTGCTTCATAATCAAGTTTTTCTACTTCAATTTTTCTTGCCTTCATCTTATCTTTAAATGATGGCAGACGTGGACTATTAAGATCTTTAGTTACTGTAAGCAGCAGTGGATAATTAAAAGTTTTACTGTAATTGGCCTCCCAGAGGGAAGTATTTACTGTAATTTCATTTTCTGAAACTGAAGTTATCTCACTTACATAGGCCGCATGATTAATCTCTAAAAACTGAGCAGTCTGAGGTCCAACCTGAGCGGTATCACCATCAACACTCATCTCACCGGCAATAATTAAATCAAAATCCCCCAGTTTTCTTGCTGCAGCAGATAAAACAGCTGAAGTGGAAATTGTGTCAGCTCCAGCAAAATTTTTATCTGTTAATAAAAAGACCCTGTCTGCCCCCCTGGCTGCAGCCTCTTTCAAAGCAGATTCTGCCCTTTTTGGACCCATAGTTAAAGCTGTTACTGAGCCACCCAATTTTTCTCTTATTTTTACTGCAGCTTCTAAAGCATTTAGATCAAATGGATTAACTTCAACTCCTGCTGATTTTCTATCAATTCTTCCTTTTTCGGCATCAAATTGAACTTTTTCCATTTCTGGTACTTGTTTGATTAAAACTAATATCTGCAAAAGATCAACCTCCCTCTATAAATTAAGTTTATCTCTTTAATACTCGCTTATTCGCAGTTTCTCATTTTTCTTTGAATTAGAAAAGTAGAAACTTAAGGCATAAATATTAATTTCTGGAAATATAGAGACGACCTGATTAAAAAATCTTGCTTTTTTCTAAAAATTTCCTCTATGGTCGCTTTGGATCTCCACAAGACCATGGTGGTCTTACCTCCCATATCTCCCAGGATCTATGTCCCAACATTCCTTCGTTCTACCTTCCCATGGGTGGAGGCCGGCTCTGCTCCTATATTCTACAACTCGTTTAAATAATATTAAAATTTAACATTAGTTTACTTAAATCTTCTCTTAATCAATTTATAAAATACTGGTAATATCAGTACTGGTATCCCTAAATAACCTAAAAAACCATAGCCTCTGGCAACTAAGGGAATCAAACCAAAACGAGCAATTGACCAGGTAATCAGTACAAAAATTACTGAAGCAATTATTGAATGACTGCGGCCTATATTCTCATTTGGCCACCAGGAAACAATTCTTTTTACTCCTCCAAAAACAAAATTTACTCCTGTAGATATAACTCCCAGTACAATTAAAATTGAAATAATATTTTCTGCTAAAACGCCGCCAACTCCATTGTTAACAACATGAATAGTTGGGACCGGTATTTCTAAAATTTCTGGATAATAGGCAAGTACAGTGACTGAGGCCAGGGTTAGTAAGATACCATTAATTGCAAAACCCGCCCAGGCAGCCTTAAGCGCATCTTCTCTTGTTTTTAAAACATCTGCTACTGCTACATATGCCCCCACAGCTAAAGCCTGAAAACTCGCATATAATAACATACTCCAGAGAGCAGACCAGATATTAGTATCAACAGTCTGATCAGAAATAACATTAATAATCTGGGGAAAACTAACAACTGCATTTGCCCCATAAACTACAATTACTCCAATAATAATTGCAATCCCAATATAAGTGGCAAATTCACGTACCAATTTAGCCCCAAAAATTGTCAGTAAAAATATAACAGCTGCTATAGCAATAGTATTTGCCAGATAAGGTGTTCCAATTGCTGATCTGATTGTACTTCCACCAGTGGCAAAGGCAACTGCAGTTGCGATACCCATTGTTAAGACAAAAATAATTTCATATAAGTTTGAGAAAATCTTTTGATAGGGATGATAAAATTCATCTGTCCAACTTCTATAATCATATGTACTGTTGACCACACTAAAATCCCAGGCATAATAAAATATAACTGCATCAATTGCCATCGCAATAATTGGTGTAAAAATTGAATACCAACCATGACTGACAAAAAATTCAGCCGCCTGTCTACCTGAGGCAAATCCTCCCCCAAAATGTGTTGTAAACCAGACAAAAGCTACACTGAAAAAAACTGGAATTGCAAACTTCTTTTTCTCCACTACTCATTCTCCTCTACTACTCTTTTTTAAAGCTATTTTTCTACTCTTTTATACTTTAATTAATTAAAGTTGATATAATTATAAGTTAATAAATTTTCTCTGTCAAGGATATGCCTATCCCCTATTTAAAAAATACAGGTAAATTTAAAGGAAATATTTCACTATTGTCTAATTATAATAAAGAAAGAGGTGAATATTTTGTCTCATAAAACAGCAAAATCAGCATATAAGAATCTTGAAGAAAGATTGAATCAATTTCCTCAGGGTGCACCACCCTCGGAGACCCTCTATAAAATTTTATCTATACTCTTTAGCGAAAAAGAGGCTAAAATAGTAGCTCAGCTGCCAATCAAGCCTTTTACTGTTGATAAAGCAGCCAGGATTTTAAAAATGAATAAAGTAAAAACAGAAAATATTCTGGATGAACTTGCCGGAAGAGCAATTCTTCTTGACTCTAAGGATCAAGGAGTCAAAAAATATGTATTACCGCCACCGATGGCTGGTTTTTTCGAATTTTCGATGATGAGAACCCGCAGTGATATAAATCAAAAACTGCTGGCAGAATTATATCATCAATATTTAAATGTGGAAGAAGATTTTATTAAAGACTTATTTTTAGCAGGAGAAACTAAGCTGGGACGAGTTTATGTAAATGAAGAAGTATTATCTAAAGATAATATGGTCCATATTCTGGATTTTGAAAAAGCCAGTCATATCATTGAAAGTGCTGAAGATATAGGAATCAGTACCTGTTACTGCAGACATAAAATGCATCACCTTGATCAGGCCTGTGATGCTCCCCTTGATATCTGCATGACCTTTAATAATACTGCTGATTCTTTAATTAGACATGATCATGCACGCCGGGTTGAAGTTTCAGAATGTTTAGAGCTTCTTCATCAGGCATATGAGCACGGGCTGGTACAGTGTGGAGAAAATGCACGCGAGAGCCCTACCTTCATCTGCAACTGCTGCGGCTGCTGCTGTGAAGCTCTACTGGCAGCAAAGAAGTTTGGTAATTTACACCCGGTTCAGACCACTCATTATCTGCCTCAGCTTAACTATCAAAGCTGTATTGACTGCGGCAAATGTATTGAAGCCTGTCCAATTGATGCAATTTCTAGAGAAAATGAGAGGATAGCAATTGATAAGGATGTCTGTCTGGGCTGTGGAGTATGTGTAAGGTCCTGTCCCAATAAATCTCTCAGTCTTAAACGCAGAGAACAGGAAATTATAACTCCAGTTAACTCAATCCACAGAACTGTTTTAATGGCAATTGAAAGAGGAAAATTAGCCAATCTTATTTTCGATAACCAGGCTTTTGGCAGCCACCGCGCAATGGCAGCTGTAGTCTCGGCCATCTTAAAATTACCACCCTTAAAACAGGCAATGGCCAGCAAACAGCTTAAATCAAGGTACTTAGAAAAAATAATCAAAAAATTAGCTTAATTATTAACTGTTCAGATCAAGACTTAAATTTAAACTTAAAAATAAAAGGCATGTATTGTTATAAAAAATAACAGACATGCCTTTTATTGACTTATCGTTTAGTGATTTCAATCTACCAACCAATTAATTCACCAAATAATTCTCCAAGTTCTGTTGGAGATTCTTCCATCCCTTTTTCAATCCATTTATCTAAAGTACTCCACAGAGCACCAGCATAAAACTTAGGAGCATATTCAGCAGAATGTTTACTAAGACCTAAGCAGCTAAATGCCGAAAAAGCTTTATCAAGTTCCTCTATATATTTTTCAAATCCTTTTAATAAAATCAATAAATCATTCTTTTTTAGTAAAAGTACAAAATCTAAGTGTTTAGCCCACAACTTAAAATATACTTCTGCAATGGTAATCTCCGAATAATCATTCATCTGTAGATATCTCTGAATATGATTTTCTATTATTTGATTGATATAAGATTCCAAAACTTCTTCTTTATTTCTAAAATGAGAATAAAAAGTTCGTCTAACTCGATCTGCTCTATTTGTAATTTCAACTATTGTAATCTCTTCGTAGTCTTTTTCTTTCATTAATCCAATTAAAGCCTTTGTTATCATTTTTTTTGATTTTGAAACACTAGAGTTCCTGGATTTCACTTCTTCCATTGTACTACCTCCAATTTTATTTCACATAATATAGATTATGAGTAAGTTGGTTAATATTTGTTGACAAAATCTATCAATATTAGTATACTAAAAAACACTTGATTACACAAATGTGTAATATTTTTCTAAAATAATAATATATAATAGGAGTGATTTTTTAAATGATGAAAGTAGATGAAGAAAAATGTATTGGTTGTGGTAAGTGTCTTGATGATTGCTTAGTAAATGATATCCTAATGGTCGAGGGAAAAGCTAAAATAAAAAATAAGATTTGTATCAACTGCGGTCATTGTATTGCCATTTGCCCTATAAATGCAGTATCAACTACTGAATATAATATGGATGAAGTAAAAGAATATAATGAAGAAAAATTTTCGATTCCCGCAGATAATCTTCTGAACTTCATTAAATTTCACTAGCATTGCATAAAAATATTTAAGCATTGTCAAATTTGAGTTATTGGTAAAGTATACTATCTACAGAATATTCAGTCACTACCCTA
>NZ_QLME01000032.1 GCF_003259895.1 Halanaerobium saccharolyticum
CTTTAATATGATTTCTTCTTTGTTTTGGGCTCATAATATTTTTATCCTTCTACAAAGTTATCCACATTCCTGCAAAAGCATAATTTCCTATATAATCAAAAAACCCCCGTTCTAATTAAAGAACGAGGGTTTGAATTCTCGTGGTACCAATCTTTTTGGCTAAAAAGCCCACTCAACAATTACAGGAATTATTAATGATTCCAATAATCTGTCCGGATAACGGCAGACGGCCGGTGCAGGCTTACTTTTTTGTTCAGCTGACAACTCACAGGGGAACTTCATTAAAATACTTACCGGCAGGCTCTCACTAACCCCGCTTCGCTGAGATAAATACTTTTAATTACTTTCCCTGATCAAAGTCTTTAAATCATATTATTTTTATAATTCAAGTTTTAATAATTTTACCTTACTAATTTCATTTTGTCAAGCTCAATTATCAATTTCTTACCTGAGCCTGTGCTGCAGTTGACCTACAATTCAGGCTGACAGCAGGATCATTACCAATTTAACTCCAGAAAAATAATTTAGAGAATATTTTTCTGATTACATTCCTGATTAAGATAGCCGATAAATTCTTCGGCTTTTTTGGTTGGCGCCTGCGTAAATAAGCTGACTATTAGAAAAACTGCTGTCGTAACCAGCAGAGTCCAGACTCCGGCACCATATCCTAACGGGCTCCAACCGCTGAACTGCAGATATAAAGCGGCAGCTGAGCCAACAATTATACTGCTTAAAGAAGCAGCAGCTGTAGCTTTTTTCCAGAAAAATGCACCAAAGATCGAAGGTACTACAACCAGCAGCCCAATGGATGCTGCAACTGAGAGCGTGGCAATTAAGTCAAGTTCCTGGATGGCAAATAAAAATCCTAAAAGAGCAATAATTAAAATTGCAATTTTCGCAGTTCTCAATTGTCTTAAATTCTGATCTTGATCTAAATTATCCTCCATATTTTTGAAAATATCTCTGACTACCAGTGAGGATAAAGTAAGCATTATCGAATCAATGGTTGAGATTGCAGCTGCTGTAATCCCAATCATGGCCACCAGTGCTAAAACAGTCGGTACATATTGAGATGCCAGCAGTTCCGGTGTTGCCAGATCAGCATTAGCCAGTCCGGGAATTAAAAGACGGGCTGAAAAACCCCAGAAAACTGAAACCAGGGTATAAATAAATCCAAAAAGCAAAAAACCTTTAATCATAGTCTTCATTGCCTTTAAATCACGGGGAATAAAAAGCCGCTGACTGACCTGGGGATTGGAAATAGAAAAGAAAAACCAGGGCAGACTCAAACCGAGGAAAGTTTTAAACTGAAAAAATCCTGGTCCCGGCACAGTCAGCACATCACCTTCCAGAACTGTCAGCGAACCGAAGAATTCCATAAAACCACCCAGATGCTGATAAATTACATAAAATAAGATGACAATGCTGACCACAATCATAATCAATGACTGCAGGGAATCAGTCCAGGTAACAGACTTCATGCCGGCAATCAAAGCCCAGGCAATTGCCAGCACTGCAGCAATTACAACTCCAAAAATAAAAGGGATTTCGCCTCCAGAAAGTCCACTCAGCAGATAACCAACTCCCATCAGCTGGACAGCAAGATAGGGAATTAAGAAAATGCAGGCTGAAAGTGAAGCGGCAAAAGCAATCCACTGATTCTGATAGCGATCTCCCAGCATCTCATAGGGAGAAACATAGTTATTCTTTTTCCCGATCAGCCAGAAGCGGGGGCCAAAAAATGCAACCAGAGACAAACCAGATAAATAAACCAGTTCAAAACCAAGCGCCCCCACTCCTCCAGAATATGTAAAACCTGCCAGTCCAATCATCATAAAAGCGCTGTAGGTGGTGGCACTATATGATAAAGCGGCTACAAAGCCACCTGTATTTCTACCACTTAAAAAATATTCTATCACACCTTCATTCATTTCTTTTCTGGCCATTAAAGCAACTATCGAGCCAGTTATTATGTACAAAATTACTGCTATGTATAAATATGTTGTTGGCATTTGTTATTCCCTCCAGTAACCTGTGATTTTGATGGTCAAAAAGATGACAATTAAAGCAAAAAGACTCCAGAACAAAAAGGCTCCTCTAAAATGATTAATCGAGTTGAGCAGAGTATAGGGCACTGCAAAAGCAGAAATTACCAGCAGCAGAATTGCCAGTAAGTAAAACCAGCGCAGCTTTTTCAATTTCTTATTCTCCATAATTAGATACCTCCCAATTTTTACAGTAAAACTTTACAGCTGTCTTTACAGTAAAACTAAAAATATATTATTCTTCCAGCAAATAACCTTTTTCATCTAATTCTTCTTTGATTTTTCCCAGAACCTGCTCATTAACAGCTTCAATTGTGTGTAGATGAACTCCATCAGTTAATTTTGAAAGCAGAGCTGCCTCATTTTGATGATAGTTGTTAACAAAGTTTTCTACATCTTCCACACTGCTGATCATCAGATTACCACAGAGTTCCCCGTAAATTGGATGCTCAACTTTAACATCAATAATTCGCCCACCATAATTGACCACGGTTAAAAGCTCATCTTTAAGTTCCTCCTGATCATCATGATGACAGGCAATAGAAGCTTTAACAGTTGGCATTCCCAAATTTTCTTCATAAAAATAACCCTGGGAGGTGGCAACTATTTTTTCTCCCTGAGCCCGCAGCAGAGCAATATCCTGGACAATCACCTGCCGGCTGACTCCAAATTCCTCGGCCAGCTGAGAACCAATTAAAGCCTGCTGAGATTTTTTTAGTCTCTGCAACAGCTTCTTTCTTCTTACTTTAGTCTTAATTTTAATCACCTCTGTAAATCACTCATTTAAAATCTTTTTAAATTCCTTGCTTTATATTCTATCATCTGTATTGTCAGCTGTAAAGACATAATTTATCTAATTGAAGAATTTATCTTAGTTAAAAAAATTTTAATCAACAAGAAACTCCCTGCTTCAATTTTAAACAGGGAGTTTTTAAGTCTATTTTAATTTTAATTTTCAGGCTCAATTAAAAGTCTTCCTCCCCCAACATAACTTTTATTTGGGAAAACAATTCTTACCTGATAGGGAAAGTTTTCCCCACTCATTGAATCCTGATAACTTTTTTTCATAATAATAACCTGAAACTGAATAACATCATTTTCTACATAATAGATCTTGTCTTCTCCAGCCGGTCCCAGCCAGAGGTCATCAACCGGAGCTTTAATCTCTAAATCACCGTAATCATTAATAAATTTAATTTTATGATCATCTCTTATTTCAACTAACCATCCCGGTTCATTACCCACTGCCCGAAAATGAACCCCTTCTTCTTTTGCCTTTTCCCAGACATCAACTTCTTGAGCATTCACTGCAGTTAAAGAAATTAATAAAACAAAAATTACTGTCACCAACACTACTGATTTTTTCAAAAATCTCTCCCCCTCTAAGCTTTAAAAAGAATATATTTTTTCTGGTCAGTATAAATTATTTCAAGACCAAAATCTGAAGCTATTTTACTAAATGTTTTTTGATTATAAAAAACTATATGAGTTGAATCCCACTTATACCACCAGTCTTCAAATTCTTCTGGTCCGGGATGAAAAGAAGTCATGACTGCCAGATAGGCATTCTCTTTTAAGTGAGAAGTTAACAACTTCATTTCTTTAATTGGGTCTGAAAAATGTTCAAAAACTTCGGTTGAGGTAATCAAATCATATTTTTTATCTACAAATACTTTCTCCGGAAAAAAATATGGATCATAGCGGTCAACTTCAAGTTCTTTAGCTTCCAGCAGATCCGCTAAAACCGGACCCGGTCCACATCCGAATTCTAAAACATCATTTATGTTTTCCAAATTTATATTGGGCTCAACTAACTCCTCAATAAAATCCTCAAACATCTTAACATAGCCTTCATTCTGATGATTATTGTCATGTCCTTCATATCTTTCTTTTTCCTCAGCCTGAGCCACTCTTTCTGCTGGATCAAGAAAAATAACTTCACAATCCTGACAGTGATAATATTTATTTTGAATATCCAGTAATTCCAGATCACTGCTGCCGCAAATTATACAATCCAAAACTTACACTCCTCTTAACTTTCGTTATTATTTTACCAAAAAGTTTTTTAGTACATTTCATTGAAGCTAAAAATAGATTCGCAAATATTCTATATCCTATATTTTATTATATTACATCAGGACTTACTTTGTAAATTGATTTGCTAAAAATTTATTTAAATTTTAAAATATTTGACTTAATCTATAAAATTGTTAAATAGGAACTATAACTTTTGCTTTAAACTTGATAAAATAACTATGGATTAATAACCGCGGCTAATAGTTATTAATAAGGAGGAAAATTTAAATTGGCCAGAAAAAGAGGTCCAAGATTTAAGGAATCAAGAAGACTGGGTGTCAATATTTACGGACATCCCAAGGCAATGAAGAGAGCAGATGGAACATTTAATCGAGAAAAAAGAAATTTATCAAACTACGGTCAGCAGCTGCTGGAAAAACAGCGCCTACGCGCCTATTATGGCTTGATGGAAAAAAAGTTTAGTAATTATGTAAAAAAAGCTGCCAGTGAAGGCGGTGTGACCGGTGATAATTTGATTAGATTACTGGAAAAAAGGCTTGATAATCTTGTTTATCGTGCCGGCTTTGCCCGTTCTATCAGACAGGCCAGACAGATGGTTGTTCACGGACATATTTTAGTCAATGGACAGAAAATTGATATCCCATCCTATCAGCTTCAAATCGGTGATCAGATTATTCTTAGAGATAAATATCGTAAAAATAATTTGTTTCGCGAAAACTTTCTGGATCGGCATTTAAGCGAGATTAGCTATCTAGAAAGAGATTATGACAGTTTTGAGGCGAAATTGAGTTCAGAAGTAGAAATAGATGAAATACCAATTGAGATTAATGATCAGCTGGTAATAGAGTTCTATTCCCGAAAATAATTAATCTAAGGTGCCGAAATCTCTCTGTCAGTTCAGGAGAGATCCCGGCACCTTTTTTAGATTATAGACTAATATACTTAAATTAAATTTTATCTTCCTAAATAGCCGCCATCAACTGGAATTACTGCTCCACTAAGATAATCCGAAGCTTCTGAAGCCAGAAAGACAGCTATACCTTTCATATCCTCTGCTTTACCCCAGCGTCCGGCAGGAATTCTGGACATTATAAGTTTATTTCTTTCCTCATTATTTACCAGAGCCGTATTCATATCTGTATCCATATAACCGGGGGCAACTGCATTAACATTAATTCCTTTTGCAGCCCATTCATTAGAAAGAGCTTTGGTTAATTGAGCAACTCCGCCTTTACTGGCTGCATAAGCTGGAACAGTATAGCCTCCAAAAAAACTCAATAAGGAGGCAATATTTATTATTTTCCCACCCTTATTTTTGAGCATCTGTTCTGCTGCCAGCTGTGATAGCCTAAAAACCGAATTAAGATTAACCTCAATTACATCATCCCAATCCTTTTGTCGAAATTCTTCTGCTTTGTTTCTTCTCTGGATACCAGCATTATTGACCAGAATATCAATCTGATTATCAAATTTTTTCAAAACTTCTTTAAATGCTTTTTCTATTTGTCCTCTATTACTTAAATCAAAGCTAATTCCCGAAACCTGGTGTCCCTGCTCTCTTAACTCGGAAGCTGTTTCCAGAACTCTGTCGGAAACTCCTGTAATAATAACCTCTGCCCCGGCCTCTAACAAACCTTCTGCCATCCCACGCCCCAGACCACGACTGCCTCCTGTGACTAATGCCTTTTTTCCAGTTAAATCAAATAGTTTCATTTAAGATCACTCCTCTGTTTAATTAAATTTAAATAAAATTACTGAATTGCAACTAACTTTCTAGATTCAGCGATATATTTCTTCTAATTTTATTATATTCAATAATTAAGGAGCTGTATTTAGTCAGATTTATAAATCTTTTGTCCAGAATTTAGTTTAAGCTGTTTAAGATAGAAAAAAGTATACCCTCTCTGGCTGGGCATACTTCTAAATACAAAACTATTTTTGTTTCTGGAGGCGATCTTTATTAACAAAATCAGCTGTCAGATAGATATCTTTTCTAACAGCCAATAAATATTCATCTCTATATTCACCGGGAGGCTTACCCTGGTATTTACTAAAAGTCCTGTTAAAATGATGAACCGTCTTAAATCCCGTTTTTCTTGCGATTTGAGTCAGGGTATCTCCGGAATTTTTTAATAATTCAGCTGCTTTTTTGACCCTATATTTATATAAAAAATTCATTGGCGTTAAATTATAATTTTCTTTAAAACTTTGACAGATATAACTCTGATTATAGCCCAGCTCAGAAGCTATATTTTTTAAAAATAAATCCCTGCTGTAGTTTTCTTCAATGTAATTAATAAATTTTTTGCAGAGCTGATTTTTAGCCTTTTCTTTTAAAACAGAGCTGTGATAATTTTCGTTTTCAGCAGCTGGAGAGCAGGATTTAACCCGCAAAATATTTATTAATATCTGCAGCAAAAAGCTGTTGTTCAGCTCCTGATAATAGTCCTGCTTTTTTCTGCCTTCTTCCCAGATTTGATCAAGAAGATTTTTGATCTGAGGGAGGTCATGATACTCACCCGCAGCCATTTTAACTCTACTGGCAAATTCAACTTCCTTAATCTCAAATTTTATATCCAGAGTTTTTAAAGTGTTTTTTTGACCGGCAGCTAATTTATGAGATTCTCCAGGTGCAATTAAAAATAGCCTGTTTTTAGCCAGCTTTTTTTCTAGATCCTGATAGTAAAAACTGCCTGAACCGGAAATAATATAGATAATCTGAAAATAAGAATGATGATGTTTATTAAAATACCAGCCCGGTTGATAATCATAGCGAGAAATCCACATTGCCTCAATCTGCTCAGTCAGCATTAAAAGTCCTCCTAAATCTGCTATAAGCTAATGAACTTGCAGTCAATTAAATTAAAATACCTGTATTTTCAATATATATTATAGTATTGTGCTTTCATTCACTTGTACCTGGTACAAAAAGGCTTTTTTGTACCAGGTACCTGTAAGGCACCTCTATATATATAATCATAAATGATAGGGCTCATTATTATTAATTTTAAAGGCGCGGTAAATCTGCTCCAGCAAAATTAAGCGGATCATCTGGTGGGTAAAGGTCATATGGGAGAGAGAAAATCTGTAATCTGCCTGCTGCAGCACAAAATCACTTAAGCCAGTTGCTCCTCCAATTACAAAACTAAAAGAACTGTAGCCCCGAACCTGCAGATTATGCAGTGATTTTGCAAAACCGGTGGAAGTCATTGGTTTGCCCTTTACATCAAGGGCGAAAACATAACTTCGCTCCGGAATATTTTTAACTATCCGCTCACCTTCCAGGGCCTGCAGAGCCTCAATATCTTTAGCCGAGGGGCTTTTAGGAACTGTTTCATCTTTTAGCTCAATAATATTTAAACTGCAGTAGCGGCTTAAGCGTTTTTTGAATTCTTCAATTCCCGGCTCCAGGAAGGAAGATTTTAAACTGCCAACAGTAATGATGTTAATTTCCATAATTAAAATGATTCCTTCTTTTTTGTTTTCTGATCAACTCTAAAAAGTTGAGTTGGTTGATGCTGATCGGCACAGCCCATTCTTAAATCCCTGCCGACTTTCAGACCGGCTTCTTTAAGGGCATTGTTGACTGTAATATAGGCAACTTTAGGATTATTATTTTCTTCACTTAAATGAGCCAGCACTACTGTGGGAAAATTATCCCTGATTAATCCCGGCAGCAGAGCGGCTGTATCATCATTGGAAAGATGGCCCTCACTGCCCTTAATCCTATTTTTTAAAAAATAGGGATATTTGCCTGTCATCAGCATCTCCAGATCATGATTTGACTCCAGCACAAAAAAATCTGCTCCTTTAATTTTATCGATAATCTGCTCATTCATAACACCTGTATCAGTAGCCAGCACAATTTTTTTGCCGCCAGCCTGACAGACATAGCCCACCGGCTGAGAGGCATCGTGAGAAATCGCATAGGGAGAAAATTTAAGCTCTCCGATTACAAAATCTCCAGTAAAAACTCTTCGATTTTCGGCTTTAATCTTACCCAGATCCGGCTCAGCCCCTGCCCAGGTGCCGTCATTGGCGTAAATTGGGAGATCATAGCGGCGGGATAAAATTCCGATCCCCTTGATATGGTCCTTATGTTCGTGAGTAATCAATAATGCATCCAGGCTTCCCGGATCCAGATCCAGGACAGCCATTCGCTCTTCCAGTCCTTTACCGCTTAAACCGGCATCAATTAAAACCGAATATTTCCCGGCCCGGATATAAGTAGAATTACCTTTGCTGCCGCTGGATAAAACTGCTGTTTCTATCCTCACGTTTTATTCACCCTTCGTTTCCATTTCTTCCTGCCAGCTTAAATGATAGATTAAAGAAACAATGCCAACTGCTAAATCTTCGTTTTTAACTTCAATCTCATCCGGAACATAAAGTCTGGTTGGAGCAAAATTCCAGATAGCTTTAATTCCTGCCTCAACCATCTGTTCAGCGACTTCCTGAGCTGCCTCAGTTGGTACAGAAATCACTCCCAGTTTAATATCATTTTCTTTAACTATCTTTTCTATCTCCTGAACACTCTGTACCTGACGTTCATTAATCACATTCCCAATTTTGTCTAAATCATTATCCAGCACATGACTAATTTCAAAACCCATCATAGCAAAACTACCATAATTAACCAGAGCTCTCCCCAGATTACCGGCTCCGACTAAAACTGCCGGCCAGATCCGATCAACCCCCAGAATCTTACCTACAGATTTTTTTAATTCATTGACATTATAGCCAACTCCTCGACGTCCGAACTCTCCGTAATAGGAAAGGTCTTTGCGCACCTGAGTTGAGGGAATATCAAGTCTTCCTCCCAGATCTTTAGAAGAAACTACTTCAACATCTTCAAAAGTATCCATTTTGTCAAGACACCTGTAATATAAAGGGAGTCTCTCAATTGTAGCCTTAGGTATATTTTCTCTATCTTTCACTGTGAATTCCTCCTGCTTTAATAATTATTTTACCTGACTTCCATTCGCAATATCAGCACTTACTGTTGATAAAACCATATTATCCTCTGGATCAGAGGCAGCTAAAATCATACCTTCTGATTTAACCCCGAAAATTGTGGCAGGCTCTAAATTAGCTACAATCAAAATTTTACGTCCGATAACATCTTCTGCGCTAAAATGCTTTGCAATTCCAGCCACCAATTGTCTTTCCTCCAGGCCAATATCGACCTTTAATTTGAGCAATTTATTGCTGCCTTCAATTTTTTCTGCTTCCAGAATCTCAGCAACTCTAATATCTGCATCCATAAATTCTTCAAAAGTAATTCTGTCTTTAATCTCAACTAAATCCAATTCGTTTTCCTCCTCCTGCTTCTCAGCTTCGGCCTCTTCTTTGCGGGCCTCTACCTTTTCAAAATATTCTTCTAAATCTATCCGGGGGAACATTGGATCCCCATTATAAACTTTAACTCCAGTCTTTAAAGCACCCCAGTTAGCATCTTCCCAGTCAGCTTTATTTATTGCTTCTGCCTGACCCAGCTGCTCACCCATCTTATGAGGAGCCTCTGTCAGAAAAGGTTTTAACATTACTGCAGTAATCCTTAAAGATTCCAGTAAATTATAAAGTACTGTTTTTAATCTTTCGCGATCTGCTTCTTCTCTGGCTAAAACCCAGGGAGTTGTCTGATCAATATACTTATTTGTGCGGCGGACAAAATTCCAGATTTTCTCCAGAGCAACCGTATATTTTAACTCTTCCATCTCTATTTCTATTTCTTTTTTGGTTTCAGCAGCCAGATCAATCAATTCTTTATCTACTGCCTCTTTTGCTCCTGGCTCCGGAATCTCGCTGTCAAAATACTGCTCCACCATGGAAACAGTTCTGTTCAGCAGATTACCCAGATCATTTGCCAGATCAGAGTTGATTCGCTGAATTAAAGCCTCTGTAGAATACTTGCCATCTGTACCAAAAGCTACCTCACGCAGCAGGTAATAGCGGATTGCATCTTTACCAAAGTCATCGATTAAAACTACAGGATCGACAACATTACCCTTTGATTTTGACATCTTACCAGTCTCACTTAAAAGCCAGCCGTGGCCAAATACCTGATCCGGCAATTCCAGATCCAGGGCCATTAAAATAGTCGGCCAGATTACGGTATGAAAGCGGAGAATATCCTTGCCAACAAGATGTAAATCTGCCGGCCAGTAGCGCTCAAAGTTCTCCTGATCTGTCTCATAGCCAATTGCTGTAATATAGTTGCTTAAAGCATCAATCCAGACATATATGACATGATCCTCATCGATAGGCACCGGAACTCCCCAGTCAAAGGTAGTTCTGGACACACTTAAATCATCAAGTCCATTTTCGATAAAATTAATCATTTCATTCCGGCGTGATTCCGGCTCAATAAACTCCGGATGACTTTCTATATGTTCTAAAAGGCGGTCAGCATATTTGCCCATCTTAAAGAAATAACTTTCTTCTTCCACCCATTCAACCGGTCGGTGGCAGTCAGGACAGACTTTCTCACCATTTTCCTCTTCCAGCTGTCTTTCGGTCCAGAAAGCCTCACAGGGTGTACAGTACCAGCCCTCATAGTTACCTTTGTAGATATCGCCTTTATCATAGAGTTTTTTGAAGATTTTCTGCACTATTTTTTCGTGGCGTTCCTCGGTAGTCCGGATAAAATAGTCATAGTCAATATCCAGCTTATCCCAGAGCTCCTTAAAAGTTTCTACAATCTGGTCCACATATTCTCTGGTTTCCTGACCGGCAGCTTCTGCCTTACGCTCAATTTTCTGACCGTGTTCATCAGAACCAGTTAAAAACATGGTGTCAAAGCCGCGCATCTTTTTGTAGCGGGCAATTGTATCAGCCGCAACTGTTGTATAAGCATGGCCGATATGTAATTTATCACTTGGATAGTAAATCGGGGTTGTTACATAATAGGTATCTCTGCTCAAAATTGATCATCCTCTCCAGATTTAGTCATAAATCTTTTATTCTAAATATTTTACTCAAATTTTTATCAAATTTTATAAAATTTAGCTTCAAAATTATTCAAATTTATCTTTATCAGCTGAAATAACCACTGCTTCTTTATAAACTTCACTTTTGGGCAGTCCTCTTAAACTGGCAACCTTTTTAATTGCCTGCTTTTTGGTCATTCCACTTCCAATTAAAAGTTTAAGATGTTCTAAAATACTTAAGTCTTCCCAGCCTTCAGTTTCTGCCTCAATTTCGCTGCGGCCGGCAACAACTACCACAATTTCCCCTTTGATCTCCTGATCCCGCAGGCGTTCTTCCAGTCCGGCTACCGTACCGTAATATTTTTCTTCGTGCATTTTCGTGATTTCACGGGCCACAACTGCCTGACGGGAGGCAAGTTCGGAGCTGAACTGGCTCAGATCTTTAAGTGTATCCTTAAGTCTGTAAGGAGATTCGTAAAAGGCTGTCGTCTCCTTAGCCAGGGCCAGCTCTTCCAGAAACTGCTGCCGTTTTTTACCGGAGCGGGGAATAAAGGCTTTAAATGAAAAAGCAGAAATATCAAGTCCAGAAACCACAAGGGCTGCCAGAAAAGCACTCGGCCCCGGAATCGGAATCACTTCAATCCCGGCCTCTACAGCTTTCCGGACCAGTATTTCCCCGGGATCTGAAACTCCGGGCATCCCGGCATCACTGACTAAAGCAATTTTTCGGCCAGCTTTTAAGTGTTCAATTAACTCTCTACTTCTTTCTTTTTCGTTGTGCTCATGATAGCTAATCATTTTAGTTTTGATCGAAAAATAATTTAAAAGTTTCTGGGTTCTGCGGGTGTCCTCACAGGCGATAAGATCAACCTCTTTTAGTGTAGCCAGCAGCCGCTGACTTACATCATCTAAATTACCGATTGGAGTTCCACACAAATAAAGCTCTGCTGCCTGCAAAAAAATAACCTCCTGTAAAGAATCATTCTAAAACAATCATTTACTGCAATTATAAAATCAAGAAAATGTTTTCAAAACTACTTCTGTCCATAAATCTCTTTGAGCTCTGCAGTGTATTCACTGCTGTTGTCCTGATAAATTATTAACACCGGTTTGACCCTCAGGCCGGGGTTTGCTCCCTTTTTGGCCCGGAGCAGAAAAATATCAGCTTCCTTATCTCTGCGGGCCTGAACCAGCCGTAGTTCTTTGGCCTGACAGTTATACTGAGCTAAAGTTTCTATTACTTCTGTCAGCCTTTCCGCCCGATGAACGAGAAAAAATTGGCCTCCATATTTTAAAAGTCGGGCGGCCTCAGCCACAACATCCTCCAGCTCGGCGTGGATCTCATGTCTGGCTGCGGCCAGATAATCATTTTCCTTCATTCTCCCGCCTTCTACCGGCAGGTAGGGTGGATTGGAAACCACAGCATCAAAGCTGCCGGCCTCCAGCTGTCCCTCCAGCTGACAGAGATCGGCATTAATAATTTTAATCTGATCCTGCAGCTGATTGAACTCTACATTACGCTCTGCCAGCTCAGCCGCTTCAGGTTGGATTTCGACTCCTGTGACCTCTACACCCTCATTTTTATATGCTAAAAGCAGTGGAATTACACCACTGCCTGTACCAAGATCAATTACTTTATCTCCTCGACGGAGTTTAACAAAATTTGCTAAAAGTACAGAATCAGTTCCAAATTTAAAAAACCGATTATCCTGTATAATTTCAAGCTCATCTTCAATCAAATAATGAATCTCTTCCATCACTTATTTCTCCTTACCTTGATTTTCCAGCAAATTTAAACAGAAAAGACAATCTCCTTTTCTTTTTTCTCCAAAACTTAAAGGACAAACATGATAACCTTCATCATAAATATGAATCAAATTACTGTAACCTTCTTTTTCAGCCACAGCTTCTTCTGCATCTTCCTGATCTTTAAAAAGCAGAGATCTCAGCTCTTCGTTTTCGCGCTGCAGCTCTTCGTTTTCCTGATAGAGCTTGTAGGTAATATCTTTAAGTTTATGAAAACGGAGGGAAAGTGCCTCGATTTGTTCCTGAAAATGGGCAAGGCTGCTCAATATTTCCTGATCCATTAAATTTCCTTCCTTTCCATTCAATCTAACTCTAAATCATATTCATCCAGTTCTTCTACATCTACTTCTATATTTTCTTCTGTGCCAATATCAACTTCTACAGTATGCTTAACCAGATTTCGATCTACAACTTTACCTTTACCCATCTCTAATTCAATTTTTTCGCCTAGATTGGGCATTAATCTTTTTAGAGTTTTATAGGTCTGAGCTTCATAGCGCAGGCAGCACATCAAGCGGCCGCAGAGACCTGAGATTTTGGAAGGGTTAAGTGATAAATCCTGTTTTTTTGCCATTTTAATTGAAATCGGCTGAAAATCACGTAAAAACGTAGCACAGCAGACCGGTAAGCCGCAGGGACCTAAACCTCCAAGCATTTTGGCCTCATCCCGGACTCCAATCTGGCGCAGCTCAATTCTGGTTTTAAAAACCGAAGCTAAATCTTTAACAAGCTCTCTAAAGTCAACTCTACCATCTGCTGTAAAATAGAATATAATCTTATTGTGATCAAAAGTATACTCTACATCTATCAGCTTCATCGGCAGACCGTGTTTCTCAATTTTATCCAGACAAATGTCATAAGCTTCTTCTTCCAGTGCTAAATTTTTCTCATGTTTATCTCTATCTTTTAAAGTGGCCTTCCGGATAACATCTTTTAAAGGCGCAACTATTTCGTCATCTGAGATTTCCTTTTTACCAACAACAACTTCGGCATATTCTATACCCCGGGCAGTTTCTACTATTACATGATCTCCGGTTTTTATTTCCAGTTGACCAGGATCAAAATAATAGATTTTTCCGGCTTTTTTAAAACTTACTCCAACTACCGTATTCATTAAAATACACACCTCATTTATCTATTCTTGATCAGGCTGGCGCAGTTTGAAAAATAAGACTTCCAGACTAAGTTCTGCTCTAATATTTCGTTCAATATATTCTTCACTCTGAGCTATCAACTCCAAATTTCTAATTACATTCTGCAGACTAAGCTCTGCAGCCAGCTCTTTTAATTGCTCAAAATAGTCTTTATTAGTCACTGCATCCAGATAATCCTGTTTAATCATCATTATATCGCGATACCAGTCTGATAGCAAATTAAAACAGGGAAAATCAGTCTTCAGCAGTGAAGTTAATTTTTCTGTAATTTGAAAAATTTCAATTGTGTTTTTGGAATTAATATCTTTCAAAAAATCATAAATTTGCTGACGCTGTTCAAAATAATTGTCGATCTTTATAATCTCCAGTGCCTTACCCGGACTTCCAGCTGCAGTACTGCTTACTATTTCGGCCCGTTTGGCCTCCAGTCCCTCAGCTAAAAGCAGCTCCTTGATTTTCTCTTTACTTACATTACGCAGCTTGATCTGCTGGCAGCGCGAGACAATTGTCGGCAGCAGTTTACCGCTGTCTTCCACCAGCAAAATAATGGTGGCAAAAGAAGGAGGTTCTTCTAAAGTTTTTAAAAGTGAATTTGCCGCTTCTTTTGTCATTTTTTCGGCTGTTTCCATAATGTAAATTTTATGATCACTGTCATAGGGTTTATAGGCGATTTCTTTTTTTAACTCCCTGATCTGATCAATAGAGATCGCGCTTTTCCCTTCCTGCACAGAAATCATTTTAAAGTCAGGATGGTTCTGGTGATCCATTTTGCGGCAGTTAATACAGCTGCCGCAGCTGTCAGCTTCAGATTCCTCACAAAAACTGGCCTTTGCAAATTCAAAAGCCAGCTTTGATTTTCCAGTACCTTCTTTAGCAGAAAAAAGATAGGCATGGCTGATTCGATCAGTTTTTATTTCATCCTGCAGTATTTCTACCGCTTCTTTTTGTCCAATAACTGAGTTAAAACTCATTTAAAAACTCCTCTATTTAATATAAACTTACTTCTATCATTTAAATTATATCACAGCTTATAAATGCTTCCAGATCCTGATTAAAAACTCTATCTTTTAAATAACTGCCCTACATTTTCATAAATTGTTCTACATCAATGATAAAGACTGTTGCTCCCCCAATTTTAATTTCCATGGGAAAAGAATAATAACCCTCTAATGAATTTGCAACAGGTGACATCGGGGCCACAGTTTTTTTGCGTGACTCACAGTTTTCCCTGATAATATCCAGCACTTCTTCCACATGTTCTTGATCGGAACCGATCATAAAAGTGGTGTTTCCTTCCCTTAAAAATCCACCTGTTGATGCCATTTTTGTAGCCTGAAAACCCGAAGTTGTCAGCGATTCCAGCAAATCAGCTGCATCATGATCATGAACTACAGCAACCACCATTTTTACTGTTTTACCTGATTCTGCTCTTTTTTCCATTAGAATAACCTCCTGGCGATAATTTTTTTTATATTTTTCTGGACCTCTTCTCTGTTTCCACCCGCATCTATCAGGGCAAATCTTTTGCCTTCTGCCATTTCCAGATAAGCATCTCTAACCCGCTGGTGAAAATCATCAACTTCCCGTTCCAGTCTATCTCCTGCCTCATCCAGGCTGAGTGCCCGGGCTCTTTTTAAGCCTTCTTTAATCTCAATATCTAAAACAAAAGTTAAGTCCGGCCAGGTCGAATCAATTACCCAGTCGTTAATTTGATATACCATCTCATAATCAAGGCCGCGACCGGCTGCCTGGTAGGCAAGATTAGAATCCACAAATCTATCTGAAATAACAACTTTCCCCTGCTCTAAAGCAGGTTTTATTTTTTCTCTAACATGCTGAGCCCTATCGGCAGCATAAAGAAGAATCTCTGTTCTGTAGTCCATCGAATCATATTGAGGATCTAAAAGCAGCTCTCTAATTTTTTCTCCCAGAGCGGTTCCACCTGGCTCCCGACTAACTAAAACCTGATAGCCCTGCTCCTGCAGGTAATCTGCCAGCAAATTAATCTGGGTGGTCTTACCTGAGCCCTCAATTCCCTCGAATGTAATAAAAAAACCTTCTGCCAAAACGGCCAGCCCCTCTCTAAACTTTGTTAAAATAATCTTATTTATAATGTAATTATATAATAATCGCTCTGCTAATGCAATGAAGCTCTGGCTCCAAATTGAATATTCAGCTTAAATTTTTTCCTGATTGAAAAAGAAAAAAGCCGGCTTCAGTATTCTTAAGCTGTTTACAAGAATACTCGCCGACTGGTTTATAAAAAATTATAATTATATTGTGTTTTCTAAATTTAATCCAGATTTAAACTGAGGCTTAATTCGCCTTCTTCAGCACCAGCTTCTGAGCTATCTTCATTCTTTTCACCGGTAAAATCTTTGATCTTAACTTCTTTAGCCGGGAAAGAATCTTCCTTTTCTTCAATATATTCGGAAGCTTCGATTGCTGCTTTAGCTCCAGATCCGGCTGCCACGACAACCTGTCTGTAGTCAGGATCCTGGACATCTCCACAGGCAAAAACTCCCGAAATATTAGTGTGCTGTTTGTTATCTGTTACAATATAGCCGTAATCATCTAACTCAATCTGGCCCATAAGACATTCTGTTCTCGGCTTGTGACCAATGGCAACAAACATTCCATCTACCTGCAGCAGTTTTTCTTCACCATTTTTATTATTGAAAATCTGGATTCCCTCTAATTTGTTATCTCCCTGGAGATTTTTAACTTCTGTATCCCAGAGGATTTCAATATTTTCTTTGGCTTTAACTCTGTCACCAAGAATTTTAGCCCCTCTAAATTTATCCCGGCGGTGCAGAATATAAACTTTAGAAGCAAATTTAGATAAGAAAGTTGCCTCCCATAATGCAGTATCTCCACCACCTACAATTGCTACTTCTTTATTTTTAAAGAAAGCGGCATCACAGGTAGCACAGTAAGAAACTCCATTACCGCGCAGGCTGTCTTCTTTAGCAAGGCCTAAAGTTCTGGGCTCAGCTCCTGTAGCTATAATAATTGAATCTGCAATATATTCTCCCATTTCTGTTTTAACAATAAATTTATCTCCCGAAAAATCAACCTCTTCTGCACTTTCATATTCCAGGCGGACACCAAAATTTTCGGCCTGTTCGGTCATTTTTTGAGATAATTCGAAACCACCAATCGGCTCCGGAAAACCGGGATAGTTTTCAAGCTCAGAAGTTGTTGTAATCTGTCCCCCTGGTTCCGGTCCATTTAAAACCAGTGGTGCAACTCCATTGCGGGCTGCATAAATTGAGGCAGAAAGACCACCGGGTCCTCCACCAATAATTATTAAGTTTTCTTCCTGTCTAATTTTTTCGCTCATTTCAATTCCCCCTGTTATCGACTGCGATGACATTTTAGGATCATATTTTTCTAAAATATCTTTAAATTTTATCTGGTTAACTTCTGATTTCTTCTAATTAAATTTATTTTTAGAGCAGAACTTTTAATTTAAACTTTTAACTTACAGCTATAATCTTAATACTATTTAGCCAATATTTCTGTAAAACTAGCAACAAAGCAGGTGCTAACAGCGAAGTCTAAATTGCTTTTGTCCTGTTTTAATTCTTTTTTATGCTCTCCAAAAAGAAAAACTCCCTGCCGGAAAAGACAGAGAGCCCACTAAAAGTTTGGACTTAATCAATGCTGTAATTTGGAGCTTCTTTTGTTACTTTAACATCATGCGGATGACTTTCGCGGAGACCGGCTGCAGAAATCTTGATCATCCGGGAATTCTCAATCAGGGAATCAATATCCGGAGTTCCACAGTAACCCATCCCGGACTTCAGCCCTCCAACAAGCTGATAAACTGTCTCTGACAGGGTACCTTTATAGGGAACTCTACCTTCGATTCCTTCCGGCACAAATTTTTCTGTTTCAGTTTCATCCTCCTGGAAGTAGCGGTCTTTACTTCCTTTTTTCATGGCACTAACTGAGCCCATTCCGCGGTAGACCTTATAACTTCTACCCTTATATATTTCTAATTCTCCCGGGCTCTCTTCGGTTCCGGCCAGCAGACTTCCGATCATCACATTATTGGCTCCAGCAGAAATTGCCTTGACAATATCACCGGAATATTTAATTCCTCCATCAGCAATTACTGTTTTACCGTATTTTTTTGCCACTTCCGCAGCATCATTAATTGCAGTAATCTGAGGTACACCAACACCGGCAACAACTCTGGTGGTACAGATTGAACCAGGTCCGATTCCAACTTTAACGACATCAGCTCCGGCTTCAATTAGCGCTTCTGTAGCTGCGGCAGTTGCTACATTACCGGCAATTACAGGCAGCTCTGGATATTTAGTCTTGATTTTCTTAACTACATTGATTACATTTTTCGAATGTCCATGGGCAGTATCAATTACTAAAATATCAACCCCGGCTTCAACTAAAGCTGCCACTCGCTCATCCGTATCATTTCCGGTCCCAACCGCTGCAGCAGCCAGCAGTCTTCCCTGCTTATCCTTTGAAGCAAGAGGATACTGTTTTGCTTTTTCTATATCCTTGATAGTGATTAAACCTCTTAAAATTCCCTCATCATCAACGATGGGCAGTTTTTCTATTTTATGTTTTCTCAACTGGGCTTTAGCTCCCTCTAAATTTGTTCCCACCGGGGCAGTAACCAGTTCTTCATCTGTCATTACTTCCGAAACAGGCCGCTTATAATCTTCTACAAAACGCAGATCTCTATTAGTTAAAATTCCGAGCAGTTTTTCATTTTCGTCAACAATTGGTACTCCAGAGATATGATACTTGGACATTAAAGCTTCTGCTTCCTCAATCAGAGCATCCGGGCTGAGAAAGAAAGGATCAACAATAACTCCACTTTCCGAACGTTTTACTCGATCAACCTCAGCTGCCTGCTGATCAATCGGCATATTTTTATGAATTACTCCCAGTCCACCTTCTCTGGCCATTGCAATTGCCATATCACCTTCGGTAACCGTGTCCATCCCTGCCGACATAATCGGAGTATTGAGATAAATCTCATCAGTTAGTTTAGATCTTGTACTTACTTCTTTTGGAACTACATTTGATTCTGCCGGTACCAGCAGAACATCATCAAAAGTCAAGCCTTCTTTAATTATTTTTTCCATAACCAACCTCCTTGAGTTTTGTGAAAATTAATACTTAAAAATATTGAGTTAAGCTGAAAAATTGAGCCCTCCTGAACCTGTAATTAAGTAAGATAATTGGATAATTATTATGCCGTCAGAACAATCTAATATTTTAAGTATTTTAACAAAGCTCAGGGCTAATGTCAAGCTGTAAAACGTGCTCGTACCGTTTACCGAACCATTATTTCCCAAATGCAGCCAATCTTTATCAGCACCATAAAATGACTGACCATTTAAAAAACCCATTATCTCAAATCTGAAATAATGGGTGCTTAAATATTAATAATTTCCATATATTGGTTCCGTAAACGGTACATGCAGATTATAATTCTCTTCTTCCCTCTAGAGCCTTGGAGAGGGTTACCTCATCTGCATACTCTAAGTCTCCCCCGACAGGAATACCATGGGCGATCCTGGTTACTTTAACTCCCAGCGGTTTAATCAGCTTGGCCAGGTACATTGCAGTAGCATCACCTTCTGCATTGGGATCAGTTGCTACAATAACTTCCTGGACATGATCTTTTTCCAGACGAGGAATCAGGGAACGAATTTTTATTTCATCAGGCCCAATCCCATCCATCGGTGAGATAGCTCCATGCAGCACATGATAGAGGCCGTTGTATTCTCCGGTTTTTTCCATAGCCACCACATCCCGGGGACTTTCCACTACACAGATTGAAGTTCTATCCCGCTCCTCCGACTGACAGAAAGTACAGGTCTCCCCCTCAGTCAAATGGTTGCAGTTCGAACAATAATTGATCTTTTCGCGAGCTTCAATCAGGGCATCAGACAGGGTTTTTACATCATTTTTGGGCTGACCCAGTATATAAAAAGAAAGACGGCGAGCAGTTTTAGGCCCGATACCGGGCAGTTTACTGAGCTCGCCGATCAATTTCCCCATTGGTTTAGGATATGGGTTCATTAGGGCATCCCTGGTAGATTCATACCACCAGTTACTTTACCCATTTCATCATTTACCATTTCCTGCATTTCGCGCATACCCTGATTGACAGCTGCCAGCACTAAGTCTTCCAGCATTTCTACATCATCAGAATCAACTACTTCAGGATCAATCTGCAGATCTACAACTTCCTGCTTACCATTAACTACTACCTTAACAGCTCCACCACCAGCAGTTGCCTCAAGGGTCTTGTCTTCCAGCTCTTCCTGCATCTTGGCCATCTTGGCCTGCATCTTCTGTGCCTGTTTCATCATTTTTTGCATATTCATATTAATTTCCTCCTCTATTTTCTAAAATTGATTGGTCAACTTCTATAATCTCACCAGAAAAAATTCTGGCTAAAGCTTCTATATCCAAATCGCCGGCCTGCTCAGATTTTTGTTCCTTTGCCCGAGAAGCTGGCTCTTCAGTTTCTGAATTATTTTCTTCCAGTTTCTGTTTATTATTTTTTGAAGATTCGTCTGCCTGATCCGGCTTAGAACTGTGATCTAATCTGTCTCTGCTCTGTTCCTGCTGTTTTGAGTCTGGACTGCTGTCTTCAACTAAATCCAGAGCCTCATCTTGAACCGCCTGTTGAACAGCTTGATCAGCCTGATTGGAAGATTTACTGGCTGCCGACTGCTCAATTATTTTTTTTTTAGCTCCAATTTGAAACTCCAGTTCAACTGCCTCATTTAAAACATTTCTTAAAACTCGAGCAATTAAAGCCTCATTGGAAGCAGCACCCTTGTAGTGGAATTTTTTATCTTCCGGGAAAGCAATAATTATTGTTTTTCCTTCCACTGCTGCTGGAGAGCCTTCTCTTAAGAGCGCCTGAACCGAAATATCAAGCTGACGGATTTCTTTTAAAACACGGGCCCAGCTTTCTTTAACCTGGCTCAAACTAATCGCTGTTCCTCCAGCTGCTGGATTTTGCTGTTTAGCTTGCTCAGCCATATTATCAGCAGTTTTTTGAGTATTCTTTTCTGGTACATTTTTTTCTTTTTGAACAGACTCCATCTGTTTTTCAGGCTGCCTGTTTTCTGCAGCAGATTGAGCAGATTCTGAAGATTTATCAGCTTCAGCAGCTGCTTTTCGAGGCTCAGCTGTTGGCTCAGCTGCAGCAGTTTTTTCTGAAATTGGTTCAGGAGTTGGTTCAGACTTAGCTTTCCTGCCCTCAGTTTTTTTCTGCTCAGATTTTTCGGCAGTTGATTTCTGAGTCTCAAGTCCACTTTTAAACTCAGAACTATCTTGATTACTCAGAAAATTATCCAGTTTAAATTCCAGTTCCGAAAGTCTAGCTTCCAGAGAACTGCTGCTCCCCCTACTACTTAATTTTATAACACTTATCTCCAATTGTAAACGGGGTCTGGCACTTGATCTCAATTTATCTTTTAAAGATGCAAACTCATCAATAATATTCGTTATCTTTTTGGTACTTAAATTGGCAGCTACAGAAGCAATTTCTTCTAAATAACTGCGGGAATATTCGAGAATTCCAGATTCAATACCGCATTCTTTGATCAAAAGTAATTCACGGCAGTATTCTATTAATTCATCGCTAAATCTTTCGATCCCGAGGCCTGACTCCAGCTGTTGATTTAATAATTCTAGAGCAGACTGACTCTCTTCCTTACTTAGATGAATTAAAAAGTCTTTTAAATCAGCCTTGTCAATTCTTCCCAGCATCCGGGATACTTCTTCCAGACTGAGCTGACCATCACTAAAAGAAATAGCCTGATCTAAAAGGCTAATCGCATCTCTCATTCCTCCACGCGCACTGCGGGCTAAAACATCAAGAGCTTCTTTATCAATCTCATAGCCTTCAGCATCAGCAATATATTTTAAACGTTTTTTAAGATTAGTTAAAGTTAGTAAGGTGAAGTCAAAGCGCTGACAGCGGGACATGATTGTTGTAATTACTTCATGTGGTTCGGTAGTTGCCAGTATAAAAACCACACTTTCGGGCGGCTCTTCTAAAGTTTTTAAAAGAGCATTAAAGGCTCCCTTGGTCAGCATATGTACTTCATCTATAATATAGACCTTATATTTTCCCTCACCGGGATAAAATTTAACCTTTTCTCTCAGTTCTCGAATTTCATCGATACCGCGGTTGGAAGCAGCATCAATTTCAATTACATCAAGAGAATTACCTTTTTCTATCCGCTGACAGGAATTACATTCACCACAGGGTTCAAAATCCGGAGTTGGATTAGCACAATTAAGTGACTTGGCAAAAACTTTTGCCGCTGAAGTTTTCCCTGTTCCCCGGGGACCAGCAAAGAGATAGGCATGTGCTACTCTATCGTTTTTTAGAGCATTTTTTAAAGTCTGTTTAACCTGATCCTGACCAATCAGATCATTGAAATTTTCTGGCCTGTATTTTCGATAAAGAGAGAGAAAGGACATTTTTTTCACCTCAAAAATAGTATTATATAACAAAAACACCCTATTCCGGGTGTTTTAAAAAAGTGACCGCACACCGTGTTTTGAAAATTTTCCCCCAGGCGTTACCCTGACAGTTGGCTCGAATCAGGCACCCTCGCGGCACATGAAGCGACTTGCTTACCGCTGCTTCCTCCCGGATCTGACGGGGTTCACAAGACTTCATTGCGCGAGACCCAATTGTCAACACTACTTATCAGGGCCAGACCCTGAAAGAAAAAATCCTCAGCCACGGCGTCAATCCTGCTCTAGCGGTTTGCAGGTTACAGGGTACCGCTACCACCCCATCTAGTGCGGCCAAATCTTAACAAAAATTATAAAGTTTTTAATGGCGGAGAGGGAGGGATTCGAACCCTCGGTAGGTTTGAGCCTACACCCGCTTTCCAGGCGGGCCCCTTAAGCCAGACTCGGACACCTCTCCGTAAAGAAGTAGGATGTAAGAAGTCAGAAGTAGGATTAAATTCGAATACTCAAATTTAATAACACTTCTCTTCTCAGTCTCTACTTTGAAAATTTATATATAATTCTATGGATGATAAAATCTAATGGCGGAAGGAGAGGGATTTGAACCCCCGAGACAGTAAAACTGTCTACTTGATTTCGAGTCAAGCGGTTTCAGCCAGACTCACCCATCCTTCCGTAATCTTAACTCACGGAAAAAATCTTTTAAAAGCTGAGCTGATTCTTTTTCCAGGACACCTGCTTCAACTTCTACCTGATGATTAAATCGGTTATCATCTAGCAGCTGATACAGGCTTCTGACAGCTCCTGCTTTGGGATCACTGGCACCGTAAACAAGACGTTTAATTCGCGACTGTAGAATTGCTCCTGCACACATTGGGCAGGGCTCTAAAGTCACATAAAGCTGACAATCTTCTAAGCGCCAGCTTGCCTCATTTGCGGCAGCTTCTCTCAGAGCAATCATTTCGGCATGAGAAGTTGGGTCCTGAGTTTGCTCCCGGAGATTAAACCCACGGCCAACAACCTGATCATCACAGACAACAACTGCACCGATTGGAACTTCAGCTTTCTGATAAGCCTTCCTGGCTTCTGCCAGGGCCATCTGCATATATTTTATATCATCTTCCATAGAATATCTCCTGAATAGTGCAAAATTTTAACTTGCAACATTAACTATTATAACAGCTGCTTTTGCCTTTTGCAAGACCTTTTTGAGATAATTTCAAAGGCCCATAAAGGCTATAAATATAAAAATCTCCCTGCAATAATACCCGGGAGTTTACTTTTGCTATCATATTTAAAATGGCGCACCCGAGAGGAGTCGAACCCCTAGCCTTCTGATCCGTAGTCAGACGCTCTATCCAGTTGAGCTACGGGCGCACAGTAAAATCATTGGTAAATCAAGGATTTCTCCTTTTTCTTAACCCTTTTTTAGGGTTAAAGCCGTAAAACAACAGCCGGTGAACGACTGATTATTTCAAGCGACGATTATTATTATAACAGCATAAATGGTTCTCGTCAAGGACTTTTTAGTTATTTTTATGGTAAATTTGTCAGGATATTAATTTATTCATATATTTATGGTGTTAATTATGAAAGTAAGTCGAAACAAATGAGTTAGTCTAACCACGTGATTGATAAAAGTAGCTAATCAAACTTTATTCTATCAATAACCTCTTATTCTTATAACTTTCCTAAATATTATCTCACTATCAATATATACTCACCATATATAATGTCAAATATGTCTCGTCGAATACTTCTAAAATATTATTGGATCTCAGCGAAATCTTCAATTCCATGTTATACGGAATGCCTTGATTCTATATTTATTAACTCCTCATCTTCTTGCTCCCCATTAATATACCAAGATAATTCAAATTCTTTTTTAAACTCTAGTCCAGTTTTTATATTAATAAGACAACCAAACTCATAAAAGTATTTTTCATTTCTATTTTCATTTGTATAAAACTGCATTTTTTCTTTATCAAATTCAATATCGCTATTAGTAGATTTTTTTATTTCAATAATTAGCTTGTTAAAATTACTTGAAATTCTTTGGTGAACAATTATATCTGGATAAACACTATGCTCTTTGTCATCTCTTTTTATTTTGCCAGCCTGCTTATATATATCAATTTTCTTTCTTAAATCAGGATGCTCTACACTTCCATTATACTCGCAATCAATATTAAAGTCATTAAAATATTTTTTTAAATAACAGCCTAGTTTATGCATTATACTTCTTTCATTTAAGTCATTTTTTATTAAATAAAAATCATAAAAATATAAATCTTTCATAGAATCTAATAAATTACTTCTAATTTCATATAAATCCAATTTTTTCACCTCCAAGAAAGTCTCTTTCGTAGTCACGGTAGGATTAGCAGTTACCTGCTCACCCCCGCACAGATCTCAGCATGCAGCATTACCGCACTGAGCTCTTCAGTAATATTCACTTCCGTTATCAGGCAAAGTTAAGTCTTAACTGTCTATTTATCTTCTCAACTATTTTCGGCTTACAGACATTATACCATCCTATAATTTCTTCAAATTTATCCCAGTTCATTCTTTTTCTCTGGCTTCTTCTATTTAACCATTTATACAATATTTTGAGTGATATATTAAAGAATTCTTCCAGACTGTCATAATTACCAATCAAACCATAATAATTATAGTAACCCCTGAGCTTGGCATTTAATTTCTTAAACAGTGTTTTTAGTTTTTGGTTTCTCATCATTTTACACCAATTTCTAAAATTCTTTATTGATTTTCTGAGTTTCTTTCTGGAGGTCCTCCTTTTTATTATATCTTTTCCTCTAAGAGATGTGCTCCGACTAAACTCAAATCCCAGGAATTCAAACCTTTTGCTTCCCTGCTTTTTAAATCTGGAAAAAAGAATTATACTGCTCTTTTCTAAAGAAAGTTTAAGTCCAAATTTATTTACTCTTTCCTGCATCTTACTATAAAAGTATTCAGCATCTTTTCGATATCTGAATGCTGTTATATAGTCATCTGCATACCTTGAAAAATGGGTATCACCTTCTGTTATTTCTCTTATCACTTTTTCAAACCAGTTATCCAGTACAAAATGTAAATATATATTTGCAAGAACTGGACTTATTATACCACCTTGAGGTGTTCCAAATTTTGGATATACTATCTGATTATCCTCTTCCAATATCCCAGCTTTTAACCACTTTTTAATCAATCTGATTAATTGTTGATCATCTATTCTCTGCTCTAACATCTTTATTAACCAGTCATGATCTATATTATCGAAAAAGCCTTTTATATCAGCTTCAACTATGTAGTTATATTGACCAAAATTAAGTTCCTCAGAAAGATTTATCACTGCTTCTTTAGCACTTTTATTCGGTCTGTACCCATAGCTGTTTTCAATAAAATCCTGTTCAAATATTGCTTCCAGTATATCAGTAACTGCTCTTTGAACTATTTTATCTTTCAGAGCTGGTATTCCCAGTGGTCTTTTCTTGCCATTTCCTTTATCTATATATTTTCTTCTGACCAGTTTAGCATGATATCGTTTTTCTTTTAAAGATTTTAGTATGGTCTGGAGGTTTTCTTCCAGATTCTTTTCAAATTCAGCTGCTGTTATTTTATCCACTCCTGCAGCTGCTTTTTTGTTGATTTCTAACCATGCCAGCTTTAAAGCTCCATAGTTTATCTGTCTGTATAAATCTCTAAACCGATATTTCTTTTCTCTCTTTGCCTTTCTTGCTATATTCTTCAGTGAGGTTTGCACTAATTGTTCTGGCCTTGCGCGTCCAGTTAGTGTTTCCTTTAAAGATTTCATATTACTGTTAACCCCTTCCTCTGTGTTATCTCATTTTGACTTCAGAGTACTATGAGTTAATCCGAAGTCCTGCCAGCTTCTGGTTGTCCTTCTTGTTTGGTTGGAGTTACCTACCAGTTTGATTACTGGAACTGCAGGAGTCCTCCCAGGTTCCTAATACTTCTTTCTTTTCATGCCAGGTGCTCTGACCCCGACAGACCCTCATGAGTCTCACCATTTCAACTCATTTGTACTGACTTCCATGACGTTAAACATGTTGTCATCTGCTCTTTAGTCGGTGCTACCAACTTCCAGTTAACGGGGCTGAATATGCTTCAGGAGTACGGTACTCCTTCTGGCCTAAAAAGTTCTCTGTGTACACTTCATCTGATAGTTGCCTATTTCGATGCAACACTCGATACAGTCTGCTGGTTAGGCTTTAACTGATAGAGACTTGATAGATTAATATCTACATTACGACTATGCTTTTCCTAATGACAGCGAGGTAGCAATAGTTGACCTTCTGTCAGGCTTTTATTTATATCATTACCATCTGATTTTTGCGGTGTGATATTATTTTATCTCACTCTACTAGAAGTATTAAACTTCCTGGCGTTCTAACGTCCCTGAGCTTCACAAGGGCTCACCAATGCTCCCAACTTTAATTTAAATATAAAACTTTCATATGTCATCCCCAACCTTCATCTATGCTCCCTAAGTTAGATATCGTTAAGCTCATGTTATATGATGGAGCTTTTACCCACAAAGTTTATTATTACTATTCAGGCTTATTTTCATAACTTTTTATATAAAAGAGCTTATATACTTAAATTTAAAATAAGTCAAAAAACATATAATTATTTTAAAAATCTGGAAAATATTCAAGTTCATCTAATGTATCTATATTAATGTTAAAAATTTCTTCACCTAATTTTACAAATCTCCAATATTTATTTCTAGCATCCAAGAAATAATTAGACCTCCCTCTTTCTATAAAATAATATTCACGATGATTTCCTGGTGAGAAAAAATCAGTTAATATTGCTATTGAATCAACTAATTCTTTTCTTAAACTTTCCAATTCAAAACATTTAAATTTGCTATCGGGTAATCCCATGAATCTTAAAAAGTCAAATATTGGTTTAGCTCCTCTTTTTAATACACTATCAACATTATAATTATTGCAAAAGTATTCTACCCAATTAGGTTTCATTTTTTTCAAAATATTGATAAATAATTTTTTATCTTGATCATCATAACTATTAATTTCACTAGATAGGTTATCCAGTTTACCTAAAATAGTGTTAACCCCCCAAATACCTATTGAAATATTTGGATATTTCATCTTTAGTCCATCTATTTTTTCTTGTATTTCCGTAGGGATTCCACGATTTTTGTCATTCAAGACAAAAATCCACCCTCTAGGATTATTCCAATGACCTTGATGTAGATGATAAAATAGATTTTACAGAAAACGATAAATAAGATTTTACGGATATTGCCAGATAATGTAAAAGTAATGATTTTCTAATGGTAAATATGTTAAATTAATCCAGTACCACAATCTGCTCTTTTAGGATATAATATTCTTCTAAATATTCTAAAAGGGGGCAGAAATATTGAACAAAGAAGATGGATATAAAATGCATATGAAAATCCAGCAATTAAAAGAAATAGGATTAAATAAATCCCAAATTGCAAGAAGATTAAATATCAGCAGACCAACACTCAATAAATACTATGACTTAAATACAGAAGACTTTAAAGAAGTTCTTCAGTCAATGAGTACCAGAACTAAAAAAGCAGATAAGCATCATGATAAGATTCTAAACTGGCTAAAAGAACATCCTGATATCTCAGCTTCTCAAGTCTATGACTGGATTGAAGAACAGCTTAATGGATATCCTGGTTTCACAGAAAGTACTCTTAGAAATTACATAAGAGATTTAAGAAAAGAGCACAACCTTCCCAAAACAAAGCATCCCAGGCTCTACGAGGCAGTTGAAGATCCACCAATGGGTCAACAGATGCAGGTTGATATGGGTGAAAAATGGGTCTACAAATCAGATAAAATCACCAGAGTTAAGCTCTATCTCATTGCCTTTGTTCTTTCTAATTCTCGCTACAAGTATGTAGAATGGTTTGATAGACCATTAACTACAGCTGATGTAGTAGCAGCTCATGAAAATGTATTTGAATACTTTGAAGGTATGCCTAAGGAGGCAGTATATGATCAGGACAGTTTGATCTTGTATAGTGAAAACTATGGTGATCTAATCTACACTCATCAATTTGCATCATATAGACTTGAAAGAAAATTCAAAGTGTATATGTGTAGGGCAGCTGATCCAGAATCTAAGGGTTATGTAAAGTATATGATTATGTAAAGTACATTAAAATAATGTTGATATACTAGAAATTTTTGCTGGTTTACTTTACATAATTACTCTA
>NZ_QLME01000033.1 GCF_003259895.1 Halanaerobium saccharolyticum
CACTCTTGTCGAATATTATTAATAGGGCTTCACCTTCTTTCGAGTTTTTTGGGTGCTACTATTAAATTCGACAAGATTGGGGTGAAGCCCTTTTTATATCATTAAATTCTTTGTTATATCAAGGCTTATTTTTATGAAATTCGCTTATTTACAATAGCAAAAAACCTATTTTCTAAAATAATACAACTTTTTACTTTTATTTTTATCTAATTCCTTTTATTACTATATAATATTTTTAAATTATTATCAAGTCCCGGCTGAAAGATTTAATCTCAACCCGACCATCATCAATATAAAAATACATTGAGCGACCATAATCTTTACCAACATCACTACCAATTATTTTTATACCGATATTTTTTAAAATTTCTTTAACTGCTTCAATATTTCTTTCACCAATCTTCATCACAGAGTCTCCACTTTCAGATTTAAACATTCCAGCTCCTCCAACAATTTTGGCAGACAGCCTTCTCTTTTTGGCACCAATAACTTCTAATTCTTCTATCAAAAAAGGGATCCCTGTATCAGCATATTTTACAATTTTTTTGCCACCTGGATTTTTCGGCAGCATAATATGAACCAGACCACCAACTTTAGAAAATTGATCATAAAGAGCAATTCCAATACAGGATCCAAGTCCCAGTGTCGCTAAAACTGTATTTTCATCACCAACTGCATGGTCTGCCATTTTAACCACTAATTTCTCTGCTACCTGATCCGGACTAGGCAAAATTACCACCTACCAACCTTTCAAATAGGAAATCAAGGGAGTCTTTTTCCGGGATAAAGAAATAAAATAACTCTAATTTTTCTGCACCGGCAATAAACTCTGTTTCTAAAAGCAAAATAAAATCTTCTGTCTGGCTGTAATCAATAACAGAAGAACTCAAAACTGCACCAGCCATATCATAAGCCATAGCAGGAACACTCTGCTCTAAATCTAGATCTGTAAAATCATTGATTGCTTTTAAATAAGCTCCACTTAAAATATTCCCCAGCTCATTAAGGGCAGAATGCTGCATTGATTTTTCGGGTAATTCATCAGTGGAAAAAATAAGCTTTAACATTCTTTCTACATTTTCCATATCCACAACCAGTAATATCTTACCTGATATCTCTCCCGAAAAATTAATCATAATACAGGCAATATATTCTTCTTCATCACCAGTAATTGCCGGCAGATCCTGAATATCAATCAGTTCCACCTTGGGAACTGTCATATTAATTTCCTGGCCAATCATACCGGAAAAAGCTGTAGCTGCATTACCTGCCCCAATATTAGCTACTTCTTTTAGAATATCTCTTTTACTCTGATCTAAATCCATAAACATACCTCCCGATATTATTGTTTAACTATCAATTCCAGCATCAACATTTTTTAATTCTTCAATTTCTCGATTACTTAAAACATTTTTAAGATTAAGAAGCAGAAGCAGTTCATCACTTTTATCAGCCCTGCCTACCCCTTCTATATAATCACTGTCAACTTTTCGGGCTAGATCAGGTAAATTAATAATATTTTCTCTGGTTAAAGGTTCAATTTCTTTAACATCATCTACCATCATCCCTGCTGTCAAACCATCAAGTTCTACAATAATTATTTTTTCTTCTTTGTCTTTTTTGTTCCCCGTAATATTGAGGCGCATCTTTAAATTAACTACCGGAACTACAGATCCCCGCAGGTTTATTATTCCACTTATAAACTCAGGGCTATCCGGAACAAAAGTCATCTCAGTATTAGACAAAATTTCCTTTGTCTGATTGATATTAACTCCAAATTTCTTATCTGCTAAATAAAAAATAACATACTGTTTTTTATCCTGGCTGATCTCTTTAATCTGCAAAATAACCACCTCCAGCTTAAATTTTATTCGATTAATCTTATAAAAATAGTTTTCCCCATTTAAAATTATTAAGAAATAATAACTTTAGCATGGGGAAAGTTATTAATAATTTATTAAGTGAAAAGTGTTTTTTCTAAATCAAGTAGAATTAAAAGATGGTCTTCATCCCGGGCACAAACACCACGTAAATAATCCTGTCGTAAATTACTCTCCACATCTGGTGCTGGTGTGATACTATCCTCTTCCAGCCAGACAATTCCTTCAATATGATCTACCTGAATTCCTAAAAGCATTTCATTTACTTCAACTGTAATAGTTCTCTGCTCATCTTCTTCAAAATCTCCACTATCCTGATCAATTTCGAAGCGGCTGTGCAGATCAACTACGGGAACAATAATCCCTCTTAAATTAATAACACCAACAACATGTTCCTCAGTATTTGGCACATTAGTAATTTGAGCAGATTTAATAATCTCTCTGGTATATTCTATCTCTATCCCATATTCTTCTTCTCCAATGTTAAAAACTACATATTGAGCCTGACCGCTTTTCTTATTATTTTGATTTTTAGCTTTATCTAAATCCAAGCGCTCTTGAGCTGTCTCCATAATCACACCCCATTTATGAAATTTTGAATTCTCCTACTAATTCTTTTAATTCAACTGTCATTTCAGTCAGACTATCTACTGCCTGATTGAGATTTTCCATTGATTCAGATTGTTTCTGCACTGACTCGGAAATTTGATCACTGTTGACCGCCTGTTCTTCGGTCACTCTGGATATATCCTGACTACCTTTAGAAAGTTCGTTGACTGAGGCAGCAGTTTCTCTAACCTGTGCAACAACATCCTTGATTTTATCTGTAATATTATTAAAGGTTTTACCTGTTTCAGAAACAGAACTTGCTCCAGTTTTAATTTGATCATTTGTATTATTAATAACTCCAACTGTAGCCTCGATTTCATCCTGCAAATTATCTACCAGACTCTTAATATCGTCAGTGGAACCTTTAGTTTCTTCTGCTAATTCTCTGATTTCATCAGCTACTACTGCAAAGCCTCGTCCAGCTTCTCCAGCTCTGGCAGCCTCAATAGCCGCATTCAAAGCCAGCAGGTTTGTCTGTTCTGCAATAGAAGAAATCATGTTCACAATCCCGTTAATTTTACCGGCAGATTCATTTAAATTATTAATCTTGTCAATTGACTTTTCAGAAACTTCCATTACTTCTTCCATTTCTCTTTCAGTTTTCTGCATTTCTTCCAGACCACTTTCTGCCAGATCATTAACCTGATCTGTATAATTAGTGATTCCCTGGACATTTTCGTTAATTTCTGTACTGGAAGATGCAAACTCTTCTGCAGATGCTGCAACCTCTTCAATTGAGGCTGAAAACTCTTCTACCGAAGCAGCAACATTATCAATGGAAGTAGATGTCTCAGCTGCTGTATGTTTTAGTTCTTCACCAGTTTTATCTGTTCTGACTGCAGAATCATTAATATTTACAACCAGCTTTTTAATATTATCTACCATTTTATTGAAAGCATCAGCAAGTTCCCCAATTTCATCATTATTATCAATATCTACCTTTTCTGTCAAGTCACCTTCAGCAATAACATTTGCTGAGTCTCGCAGTTTTAAAATAGGTTTGGCAATATAACCGGCAATATAATAAGCAACTACCATTCCAATTATCACAGCAATTAGTCCAATCAAAATACTAAGATACCTCATAGTAGTAATTGGTGCCATAACATTTGCATTTTGAGCCTGAATCGCAAGTGACCAGTCAGCAGATTCTAAAGGTGCAAAAGCTACTCCTCTTTCTGCTCCCAAAAAGTTATAAAAATCTATTTCACTTACTCCGGACTGCATTTTATTAAAGAGAGAATTTATTTCTTCACCACCATCTGTCAAAAGTGATTGATTACCCTGAAACTCCGGATTTTCATGAGCAATTACATAATTATTTTCATTAATAATAAATCCAGAACCTTCACCATTGATATTCATCGAAGCACTCATCTGATTAAATACAGACAGCGGTATCGAACCACCAAAAATCATATTTAAATTACCTTCTATAAAATAAGGTTCAATTATTAATACTGATTTTTCTTCTGCTCCAGGTGTCTGGGTGGGATCACTAATAAAAATTTCTTCACTTTCTAATGCTCGCTGAAAAACATCACTCTCAGATACATCAATTTCTTCACTGGAAAGTGTTGTACTCATCTGCCCATTTAAATCAATTAAAAAAAGTGAAGACAGATAAGGATGTTCTTCTACTATGGTGGCAAAATGTTCATTATTACCCATATTAAAGTAGAGCTGTCTTGCTAATTCTGTGTCTAAAGTTGTCCGGCTGTCAAACCAGCTGTGGTCAAGGTTTCTAACTGAACTGATACTCTGATCGACAACCATATCCAGCTGTCTTGCATTATTACGAACTTTATCTAAAGCCGCCTGATAAATACTCTCTTCCAGAATACTGCTTGACTGAAAATATGTAAAGACTGAAGAAAGTAAAATCAAAGCTAAAACTAAAATACTAATAATAAGAACTAATTTGGTTCTGATACTCTGCCAGTTTATTTTGTCAATGCTGAGATCCATCTTTTAATCTCCCCTATTTAAGTTTTATATTTAAGCAACAATGTCTCTTACATCAATAATTAATGCAACATCTCCATCACCGATAATTGTAGCACCACTGATATATTCAGTATCCTGCAGATAATTACCGAGAGATTTGATAACAATTTCCTGCTGATTTAGCAGTTCTTCTACTATTAAACCTATATAACGGTCTCCACTCTTTAAAATCACAACTGATAAATCAGAATCAGATTTTTTGAATGAATCAAGATTCTTATTACCAAATATTTCAGATGCAGAAACTAAAGGTATAGTATTTTCTCTTAAAACAATTACATCCTTACCTCTAACTTTTTTGATGTTTTCCGGACTAATTGTCAGAGTCTCACTGACAGCGTTTAACGGAATTGCAAATGTATCACCATCAACTGTAATCATTAAAGCCTGAGTAATTGCAAGAGTCAGTGGTAAAGAAATCGTAAAAGTACTCCCTTTACCAAGTTCAGAATCAATACTGATTTGACCATCAAGTTTTTTGACTACATTCCGAACTATATCCATTCCAACTCCACGTCCGGATACATCTGTAACCTCAGCAGCTGTACTAAAGCCAGGATGAAAGACAAAGTCAAGTATTTCTCTTCTTTCTAATTGATCCAGCTCTTCTTCCCCAACTATCCCTTTTTCTACAGCTTTACGACCGATAATATCAGAATCAATACCAGCACCATCATCGGAAACTTCAATGATGATTTCACTACCCTTCTGATAAGCTTTAAGTTCTATCCGTCCTTCTTCATCTTTGCCTTTAGCCTTTCTTTCTTCCGGCTTTTCAATTCCATGATCAATGGCATTTCTCAGCAAATGAGTTAACGGATCAGATAATTCATCAATAATTGATCGATCCAGTTCAGTTTCCTGACCTTCCATGACAAAATCAATTTCTTTATTCATTTTATTAGAAAGATCTCTAATCATTCTCGGAAATCTACTGAACATGACCCCAACAGGCACCATTCTAATCTGCATTACAATATGATGTAATTCCATGGTCACTCTATCCAGCTGTGGAATAATCTCATTGAATTTAGATTTTTGAATATCCAGAGACTGCAGGCGAGTTTTATTAATCAATAATTCTCCCACCATATTCATTAATGTGTCCAGCTTGGAAATATCAACCCTAACTGTTGAACTACTCTGGAAAGAATTAACCTTATGTTCAGCATGAAGACTTTTGCTGTCATCCCCTTTGTTTTCTTCTTCCATCTCCAGAGATTCGATTTCAGTGAAGTTTGTAATCTCAGCTCCAGAAATTTCTGCCAGCTCTTCTTTAAATTCACCCGCAGGCAGCCAGCTCAAAGCATAAATGTCTAGTTCGGAAACCGGCTCCTCTGACTCTTCAATTTTATCTTTAGCAGGTATTGATTTAAACAGCTTGGCAACTTCTTCAATCTTTTTAAGAACCATAAAAGCTCTTACACTCTGAAAATCCTGTTCATCTAAAACAACCTGGAGATGATATATCCTTTCTTTATCCTTTTTGATCTTTGCTAACTCTTTCTTTTCCACCTGAGTCAGATTAAGGCTGAACTCCTCAGCTGTTTTCTCAGAACTATTTTGAGCGTCTGACTCAGAAACTGCAGCAGCCTGCTGTCCATAATTAGCTAGTTCCTGGATAAATCCTTCTAAATTAATGCCTTCAGGTTCTTCCCCTTCATTTTCTTTAATCTTTTCGACCAAAAACTGGATATTGTCCAGTCCCTGTAATAAAAGATCAATAAACTCGGTTGTGACCTCAAGTTTACCATCTCTAACTCTATCTAACATATTTTCCATTTTATGAGTTAGTTCTGTTAAATTTTGAAACCCCATTGTGGCAGCCATTCCTTTAAGCGAATGAGCTGCTCTAAAAACTGCATCAATTGTTTCCTTATCCCCTGGATTATTTTCGAGGGTTAAGATTCCATTGTTAAGGGTCTCAACATATTCCTTTGCTTCGTCAAAAAACATATCTAAATAACCATTGTCCTGCATTAACTTCCCCCCTAAGTTTAATTATTACTAAAATTACTAGCTTTTTTCATCAAAAAATTTAGCTTCGTATTTATCGGAATTAAGATATCCCTTAATACTTTTTTCCCTGCTGTACAAAGAAATCATCTTTTCTTTGTTTTCAATCTTCTTCTTCTCCAGGGCCTGCATATTTTGAGACTGCAGTTCACTAATTTCCTGCATCAGTTGATATAAAGCCTCTCTTTTTTTCTGCAGCTCCTCTTTAGATAAAGAAAAAGCAAGCCGGGTAAAATAATTTTTTGGCTCAATCTTATCAATCTCAGCAATAAGACTGTTTTTCTCCTCTAACTTCTCTTTTAAATTATTAAAGTCCCCCTCTTCAATCAGATCTGCTTCTGCTTTAGTAAGGGATTTTAAATTCTGATATAATTGATACAGGTCTTTCATAAATAAACCTCCACTTAAACACCAATATTTACTTTTTTCTGTTCACCAGAATTTTGAGTGATTATAATTTCCTTATAAGTAACAAACAATTCTTCTACCAGAGGTATAACATTATCAAGATGTCTGGTATTTTTATTTAAATTAGCCTGAATAAGTTCTCTATAAATAAAATCATAAAGGCTCTCCAGCTGAACAGCAATTTCTCCACCCTGTTCTTTGTCTAATGTACCCTGCAGCTCTAAAATAATATTTTGAGCCTTAATTATATTCTTATGGCTTTCTTCAATTTTTCCTTCTTTTATATTGTTTTTTGCTAATTTCATAAATTTCACTGCACCCTGATAAAGCATCAATAAAAGCTTACCTGGACTTGCTGTTTTGATCTGCATCTGCTTGTATTGATCGGCACTTCTTCCCTGCATATTAATAGCCTCCTGTACATATTTTATAATTTTTTACTCAAAATAGCAATAAAACTAAAGATTAAATTTAATATTATTTAATTGATCCAGCAATTTTTTGTTCTTTACTGCTTTTTGATTTTCTTCTTTAACATCTTCTAAAAGTTCTTTGCGCATAATTTCTATCTCTTTTGGAGCCTCAATTCCCAGCTGGACCTTTCCATTTTCAATCCCCACCACAGTTACCTCTATCTGGTCATCAATTATTATTTTCTCATTTAATTTTCTACTTAATACCAGCATTATTCTGCCACCTCTTCTGCAGCTGCAAAAATTTTGTAGCGCACCTGATAACGCTGATCATCAAGTATTACCTGTTGACCAAGTTTTTCTTCTAAATTTATTACTATTGGTGCCGAAAGATTAGCGGTGCTATTATTAAAATCATTTTTTAAAGTAATGATGTTTAAAATCAGTAAATTTGAGACGCTCTCTATTTTTAGCTTTTTTTCTGTCTTGTCACTAATTTCAAATTCATAATTCTGAATTAAATTACCCGGCTCTACCGTTACAAAAGCTATATCCGGGTCTTCAACCGACTGCATTATTATAAATGGTGATTCCTCTGCCAGCGGCAGCAAAATAAATTCTTCCAGATTTTCAAACCCAGGCAGTCCTGAATTAAAAGAAATGATATCTGATTTATCAATTTCTATTTTACCAAAATCTCGGGTCATTATTTCCATCTAAATCCCTCCAAATTAATATTTATTACTGCTTTACTGTTAAGCTTTAAAATCTATATTAGGCCCCGGTTTATATGCTACAACTAATTCTCTCTGTTCACTATACATTATTTCTGCCCCCAGATCAGAGATTTTATAATTTTTAAAATCACTCAACTTATCTCCTGTAGAAGCATAAAAAGAAGCTGCTTCCTGAGCAGTTTCAAGCCCTTTCTGGGCAAAGTTTTTCGCACTATCTGATAGCTTATAAAATCCCATGGCTCTCCGGGAGGGATAACTATCAATATTTAAATCTAAGTTCTGCAGCATATACTCACTTCCTCTCATAAATTATTATCGTAGATTGTGGTGATTAATTAAATCTAATTAGAGGCTTTTAAGCAACTTAAAAAGCTCTTAAGAGTCTTTTGCTTCCATTTACTCCCTATTATCATTAACTAAAAAAGGTTTTAACTAATTAATAACGAATAAAAGATATATGGATTTAAAATTATTGAGGTGAATAATGATGAAAAATAAAATAAATTATATAATAATCATTTTAATTTTAGTTTTAACTCTATTTAGTTTCCCAGATCTGCAGGCAGAAGAAATAAAAAAGCTGGACTATCAAATATTAGAAAGTTATCATCATGATCCCCGTGCTTTTACGCAGGGATTGGAAATCCACAACAATCACCTGTATGAAGGGACAGGTCTCTATGGTAGATCTTCATTGAGAAAAGTTGAGATTGAAAGTGGTCAGGTTCTAAAACAAATAAATCTGGCTAAAGAATATTTTGGAGAAGGAATAACTATTTTAAATAGTAAAATTTATCAACTCAGCTGGAAAGAAAAAACCACTTTTGTTTATGATCTCAATTTCAATTTAATTAAAACTTTTAGTTACCAGAGAGAAGGATGGGGATTGGCCAATAACGGTGAGCAATTAATTATGAGCAATGGCAGCGAAATCATTTCTTTTAGAGATCCAGAAACATTTGAACTGCTTAAAAAAATTGAAGTTAAAAATGGTGATCAGAAAATAAAAAATATTAACGAACTGGAATACCATAACGGCTTTATTTATGCGAATATCTGGCAGACCGACTATATTGCTAAAATTAATGCTCAAAACGGAAATGTCACCGCTTATCTTGACTTGAGCGGAATTTTAAAAACAGACTATGATGGTGAGATAGATGTCTTAAACGGAATTGCCTATGATCCGGCAAATGATAATTTTTTAGTTACCGGAAAATTATGGCCTAAAATTTACAGGATTAAAATAATCGAATAAACTTAAAACTCCCTTATATCAGAAATCAAAGTCCTGCTATAAGGGAAGTTTAATAAATTATTATTGATTTAAAATTTCATAAACCTGAGAGTTATTATATTCACTGTAAGGATCTTCTCTTCTCAGCCTCTCTAAAATCTCTCTGCTTTTTTCCACTTCTCCTGCTTCATTCAGCATTAAACCGAGGTTATAAAGGGCTTCATCATAATAATTTGTATCATTATATTCATTTAAATAGATACGATAAAAATGATCAGCTGATTGATAATTATCCATTTGTTCATAACTTCGGGCCAGTAAAAATAGACTTTCCCTTCTCAAATAATCAGTTTCTGTTAAATTGTAAATGCTCTTAAATATATCTGCTGCATCCTGATAGTCCTGTTGAGAAAAATAATCCATTCCCAGATTAAATAACTGCTGCTCTGTACCTTCCTCTAAAAAAGTATTGGCTTCCGCTAACTCCTGCTTTTCTTCTTCTCTCTGCTTTAATTCCTGGATACTTTCTAAAGATAAGAGAAATTGATTATTTTGATATTGAAGTAAATTAGTTTGATTCAAAAAGTTTTGGCCGCTGTTTTGTTGTTTACTGTTTTGATCAGCATTATTATCTGAACTCGTTCCTGAAAAATTATTTGTATTTTCAGCCTCCGTTTCAGGATTCTCACTCTTAACTGCTGCTGCCTCATTATTTGTATTTGAAGAAGCGTTCTGTTCGCTGCTGCTTTCTTCAGATTCAGTCTGAGCAAACTCAAAACCCCGGATATTATTCTCAATCCATTCAAAGGGACTGAGTCCACTTACATTCAAAAAAGCAGCAAATAAAAACACTGCAATTATCCCCGCAATTAAAGCACTCTTTTTATTTGTCTGAGATTTAAAATTAAACGCATTACTATTTTTATCTTCTTTTTCACACTGCATAATATAATTTTTTATATTCTGATTGCCGCTATCTAAATCATAGGCCTGATAAAAATATTCCAGAGCTTCTTCATAATTCTCATCTTTTTTGTATAAAAGCCCCAAAATAACATAAGGCTCAATTAACTCGTCATATTCTTCGATCAATCTTTTTAAAAATCTTATTTTTTCAGTCCGATTTGCTTCGTCATTAAACAAAATATGCTTATATTCTTTTCTAATTTCCTTAAAATCCTGTTTGGTAATTAACTCCAGATAATCTCTAGCTTTATTATTATCTCTCTGCAGAGTAAGGCTTTTGCGCCAGGTCTTTTCAGCCTTATCAAATCTACATTTTAGGTAATAAGCCAGTCCAAGCAAATTAAGTGCAGACACACTTTTGGAGTTAAATTTTAAACATAATTTTAATTCATCAATTGCATCAGAAACATTATTATCTTTTATAGAATTCATAGCATCTTTGTAATGAGCATTATTTTTTTTCATCTTAACAACCTCTCCAGATCTAATATCTGCTATTTTTTATTATTTTATCACATAAAAAGCAATCTGAAAAGAAAAAAGAGACAGCTAGAAACTTCTCATCCAGCTATCTCTCCTATATTTATCATTTTAAAATCTAAAATTATGCAGTTTCTTTTCTATTTAAAACATCAATCATTACAGCCAAGATTATAATAAACCCTTTAACAATCATCTGATAAAACGAATTGATCCCTAATAAACTCATACCGTTATTAATAACCCCAATAATAATAGCACCAATTACCGTTCCAGTTACAGTACCAACACCACCCATAAAGCTTGTTCCACCTATAATTACTGAAGCAATGGCATCTAATTCAAAACCATCACCTAAGTTAGGAGAAGCACCATTTAAACGGGAGGCAAGTAAAATACCTGAGGCAGCACTTAAAACACCAGTTATGACAAAGACCATTGTCTTTGACCTTAAGATATTAATACCTGATAACCAGGCAACCTCTTCATTCCCACCGATTGCATATAATTTACGGCCAAAACGAGTTTTACGCAGGGTATAAGCTCCTGCCATTACAACTACCGCAAAAATAGCTACTGGTATTGGAATTCCCTGATAACCAATAAAAGAATAAAAACCAGCAATAAATCCAATCACAATTAAAATTATACCTACTGTTAGTTTGGCTTTATTTCTAACTTTTTCTCCCTTTCGCACCTCAATACTTGTTTTAAACATAGCAAAAATACCAAGTATCAGAGCAATAACCAAAATTATAAGAGAAGGCAATTTGGGTATGTAACCACTACCAATCACAGCAAAAGTCATATTTGTTACAGGGACTGAAACTCCCTGGGTTAAAACTAAACTTAAACCTCTGGCAATTGTCATTATTCCTAAAGTAATAATAAAGGGATGAATATCAAATTTGGCACTCATAAAACCATTAAAAAATCCAATTACTCCACCAACCCCAACTAAGGTAATTAATATTGCCAGCCAAATTCCCAGTCCAGCCTGCATTAATAAAGTTACTGCTACTGCAGATAAACCTACCACTGAACCAACTGAAAGATCAATACCAGCCAGCAGGATTACCATTGTCATACCAACAGCAATTATTCCATTAATAGTTACCTGCCGCACCAGATTAGTCAGATTTCTTGAACTTAAAAATGAAGGTGAGGCAAAACTTAAAATAATTACTAAAACAATTAATGCTATAAATGTACCATTATTTTTGATAAACTTCTTCAAATTTATTCAACTCCTTTATTACCGGTTGCATATTTCATTATTGTTTCCTGATCTGCTTCAGAGCGTTCTAGTTCAGCAGTCTTCTTCCCTTCTGACATTACAATAATTCGATCACTCATTCCCATGATTTCTGGCAGTTCAGAAGAAATCATAATTACTGTTACCCCAGCTTCTACGAGCTGATTCATCAGTCTATAAACTTCTGTTTTTGCCCCAACGTCGATTCCTCGAGTTGGCTCATCTAAAATCAATATATCAGAATCGGTGATCAGCCATTTACCAATAACAACCTTCTGCTGATTACCTCCACTTAATTTTTCTACAAAAACATCCGGGGAAGGAGTCTTTATATTCAATTCATCTATATACTTTTCAGCCACAGTTCGCTCTGCATGATTATCCATGGCAAATTTAGAACTAAATTTCTTAATTGAAGGCAAAGTCATATTCATTACTATATCTTTATCAAGCAGAAGTCCTAATTCTTTTCTGTCCTCAGTAACTAAAGCTATTCCATTATCTATAGCGTCTGCTGGAGATTTAATATTTATTTTTTGCTCCTTTAGATAAATATCTCCCTCACGTTTTTTACCATAAACTCCAAAAATTGCATTAACCAACTCTGTTCTCCCTGCTCCCATCAATCCTGAGATCCCAAGAATTTCTCCTTTGTAGGCTGCAAATGATACATCATCAACCAGTTTTTTATCAGGGTTAAAGGGATCAGGTATAGAAATATTTTTCACTTCCAGAGTTTTTTCTCCTTTTTGAAATTCTTTTTTCGGAAATAGATCATTAATATCTCTTCCAACCATCCGGGTAATAATTTCATCTAAAGTAACCTGATCAATCTGAATTTTATCTCCAATTGTTGCTCCATCTCTTAATACAACAACTGAATCTGCTATTTCTTCAATTTCTTCCATCTTATGTGAAATATAAATTATTGAAACTCCACTGGCTCTTAGTTCGTTGATTACTATAAATAGTTCATTTATTTCGGACTCAGTTAATGCAGAAGTTGGCTCATCAAAAACTAAAATTCTGGTATCTAAGGAAAGAGCTTTTGCAATCTCAACCATCTGCTGTTTCCCAACAGTTAAATCTCCAAGTTCAATTCTTGGATCAATATTCATATTTAAACGTGCTAAAACTTTCTCTGCATTGTGATATAATTCTTCCCACTTGATTCCACCAAATTTATTCAAAGGCTGGCGATCTAAAAATATGTTTTCAGCAACAGATAGGTCAGGTAACAAATTTAATTCCTGATGAATAATTCCAATTCCTGCTTCTTCGGCTTCCCTTGTATTATCAAAACGAACAAGCTGATCATCGAGATAGATATCTCCCTCATAAGTTGGATAGGGCCAGACACCACTTAAAACCTTCATTAATGTTGATTTTCCGGCACCATTTTCTCCAACTAGTGCTAAAATTTCTCCTTTTTCCAGAGCAAAATTAACATGATCAAGGGCTCTAACACCAGGGAAATCTTTAATTATATTCTTCATTTCCAGAATTTCTTCAGCCATCTATTTTACCTCCAGAATGATTATTGATAGAGCAATCCCATCCAAATGGATGGGATTGTCTGTAATTTCATTTCTTATAAGCTTATATTTACTCTTCTTCGAAAATATCTGTTGCTTCATGATATCCGTCAGCAACAACAGTATCCATAATATTATCCTGATTAACAACTACAATTTCAGTTACTACAGTAGGAACTTCAACCTGGCCATTATCTACATGACGTGTAATATCTACAATTTCATCAATTGGTCTATCTGGGTTTTTAGCAAGAGCTACTGCTGCTTTTGCAGCCTCATATGCTAAGGGCTTAACTTTCTTAAAGATATCAATTGACTGCTTACCCTGAGCAATATATCTCATATTAATTAAATCAGCATCAGAACCGGCAACAAATACCTTATTTGTGTCTGCCATACCCTGTGCTTCTAAAGCTCTTACAGCACCAGAAGCCATACCACTATTATTAGCTACAACAGCATCAATTTCATTATCATATCTAGTTAATGCATTCTCTGTAGTTTCCATAGCTAAGTCAGGAGACCAACCTTCATGGCTCTGATCTACAACTAATTCTAAACCTTCATATTCTGCAACTGTATCTAAAACTCCCTGAGAAAATGCATTGGCATTTGAGTCACCAGGCTGTCCTCTTAAAAGAACTACATTACCTTTAACTTCACCACGGTTTTCTTTAAACCATTCAACCATAGCTTCTCCCTGTAACTCTCCAACTGCCCAGCTATCCTGAGTTAAGAATAAATCTACATTACTATTCATAATTAATGAATCATAATTTACTACAGCAACACCAGAATCATGTGCCATTCTAACCATGTTGCTTGCAGTACCTGTGTTAACTGGCTGTAATACAATTACATCAGCACCCTGTGTTAGCATATTTTCAAATTTAGAAAGTTGTTCATTCTCATCATTATTAGCTGCATCAAAGATAACCTCATCGGCACCTAATTCTTCTGCTTTTTCAATAAAAGCATCCCGATCAGTTTTATATCTTTCTTCCTGCATTGTCTTTAGCAGAAAACCAACCTTGATCTGGCCGTCGTCTTCTCTTTCGTTATTGTCACCGAGAAGATTACTTAACCAACCGCCATCATCCTGTGCAAAAGCCGCCATTGAGATTGAGGAAACGAGTAAAATTACTACCAACAAAATACTTAATTTTTTCATGATTAACCCCCTAATAGTTTTCTCAATGTGAACCGTTATTAACTTATAATCACTTATAATCCTCAAAGAGTTGTTTGATTTATCTAAATTGTATACAATAGTTCGAGGATTAACCATAGAATATTTTTTTAAACCCTTGAATATTTTTGGTACTAATGAATTTTTGTTAAATCAACATGTTTTACAAAAGAAACTTGTCTTTTACTTTGTCATTCGCTCCGCGTCCTGCTCCAACCATTGTCAGAGAAAAAATCTTTCATCATCCTGACTACAGATTTTTCTAGAGTCGTTCAAAAACAAGTTGCTTTTGTAAAATACTATTCATAAAAATTCATTAATAAAATAATATGACAAGAGCTCAACAAAAATTGAGGAAAAATATTTAACTGCGTGCTGCTCGACTAATTATCATAAAAAAAACCCAGCTATAAAATTTTAGCTGAGGATTTTGATTATCTATTTAATTATATTTTGGCAGTAGGATGAGAGCAACAATAACTATAAAAGATTAATATTATCTCTATAAGTCGTGGGAGAGGCCCCGACTAGTTTTTTAAACCAGGAACTGAAGTAATAGGCATCATTAAAACCAAGCTGATCTGCAATCTGATAGATTTTATCATCTGTTGTTTTCAGAAGTTCTTTAGCTTTGTTTAATCTGATCATATTCAGGTATTCACTGAAGCTTTCACCGGTTTCTTCATGGAAAAGATTACTTAGATGACCTGTACTTAAATTAAATTTGCGGGCCATCTCACTTAAACTAATCCCATCCTGATAATTCGCAGCTATATATTCTTTCATTTCATTGATAATTTTTGCATTTTTATCACCCGGATTAAAAGAAATTAAATCATGTAATCTAAGCAAAAACTCCTTGAGTAAAATTTCTATTTCTTTTAAATCGTCATGATTGATCTTTTCAATTCTTTCTTTATCAATAATTTTCATTAAGTCTTCAGCCTCATACTCTAAATCCTTGATAATTTTAAAACTTTCTAAAATCAAATTATTTAAAACCACATATAACTTTTCTTTATTTAAATCTACGCTTTCTAATTCTACAATAATTTTGTTCACTGTTTTTAAAATGTCTTCTTTACTGCCTCTTTTCAAAACTGCATTTAAGTCAATTCTAGCCATTATCAGAGACTGATGCTGAAAAAACTGATCATCAATTAACCAATTATAAATTGTATTAAGTTTATTTTCATTAATATAATTGGAAATTTCACCTCTTAAAACAGCAAGCCGCTGTTCTTTGTTTTTCTCATTAATCAGTTCGTCTCTGGCTTTATTGACCACCTGCAGTAAATTGGCTGAACGAAATGGTTTTAACAAATAATCATTGACCCCAAAACGAATTGATTTCTGAGCATATTCGAATTCTGCAAAACCAGAAATTACAATGACTTTTAAATGATCACCGCTTTTTCTGGCTTTTTCTATTAAATTCATTCCGCTTAACTTGGGCATCTGGATATCAGTCACCAGAATATCAATTCCTTTTTCTTTTATTATTTTTAAAGCCTGCTCTCCATTTGAAGCAGCAAATATCTGATATCCTTCGTTTTCCCAATCTGTATTATTAATCAATTTTTCTCGAATTGGTTTTTCATCATCAACAAGCAGCAAATTAAAACTCAAATTTACCTTCCCCCTCTCTGATCAATCCTGATCGTAACAAGAGTTTTTTCTCCTTCGATACTTTCAACGGTTAGGCCGGAACTACCACCATACATCAGCTTTAATCGCTGATCTACATTACGCAGGCCAAAATATTTCTGCTGATCATCAGTTTCCAGCTCACCACTTAAAATTTTATTGATTTCTTCAACTTTTGCCGCTGGAATTCCAATTCCATTATCTGCAATTTTAAAGTAAATATCCTTATCTTCCCGGTAACCTTTAACAATAATCAATCCTTTTTTGTCAGTCGGCAGCAATCCATGATAGATTGCGTTTTCAACAATCGGCTGCAGTATTAATTTTGGAATATGTTTATCCATTATCTCAAAATCTTCTATATCAATAATATATTCATATTCTTCTCCATGTCGGAACTGCTGAATAAAAAGATAATTTTTGACATGTTTAATTTCATTTCTAATTAAGACCATTTCTTTACCATGGCTTAAACTGAGGCGAAAAAACTTACCTAAAGCCTCAACCATATGGGTCGCCCGGTCAAAATCTTTATTTTCTAAAAGTCCAATAATTAAATCAAGGGTATTATAAATAAAATGAGGTTTAATCTGATTATCAAGGCTCTGCATCTCCAGCTGTCTTAAAAGCTTCTGTTCCCTGACATTCTGTTCCATCAATTTATTTATTCGCCTGATCATTTTATTGAAACTCTGACCTAATTCTGCAATCTCATCATCACCACTGATATCAATTTTAACTGATAGATCATTTTCAGAAGCACGGTGAGTTAATTCCTGCAGTTTCTGAATTGGTTTAGATAAAGATGAAGATAAATAAAGGGCAAGTAAAATAATTAATAAAAGAATTATACCTGTAATATAAACTGTAAGTTCAGTAATATAATTTAACTCTGCTTCAACCTCATCAGCAGAAGCCATACTGATGATATACCAGCCGGTTGCTTTAGAAAAAGTGGACGTCAGTAAATACTGTTCACCATTCAAATTGATTTTTCGATCGGGAAAACCATCATTATATAACAGACTTCTTTCTCCTATTTGCTCCTTATCTGGGTGATAAATAATATCCCCATTTTGATCAGCAATTAAAAAGTAGCTCTTTTCTCCCAGGTTGAAATCCGTCAGGTTTGCCAGTACATCCAGATCAATATCTGCAGAAATTAAAACATTTTCTTCTGCTATTTCCGGATAATAGGAACTTACAATGGTTATTACTTCCTGCTGAAAATAACTTCGGTAGGGGGAAGTAAAAAATATATCTCCACTTAAATTAGAATACATCCTGTCTTTAAAATCTTCTAAATCAATATTAAAAGTTCCATAGCTGCTGATTCTGCGGCCATCCTGAAAAGTAATAGCGATATCTTCAAGCCCTGGTTTCATCTGTTTTAGATTATTAAAATCCTCCCAGATTCTAAAAGCATATTTCCTGTTATTGCGAAAATCATTTGCCTGGGTTAACTTAATAAACTGATTAATATAAAAATCCTGTTCCCGGCTTAAAAATGTCTCAATCTCGCTGATATAATCATCCAGATCCCTTTCCATCCTGTTTACCATTTCCTGAGAGTAATCACTGATCCGATCATTGATTGCCCCTCGATAAATATTAAAAGAAAGCAGACCAAATAGTAAAATGGGCAGCAGGCCAATCACCAGAAAAGAAATAATTAATTTAGTCCTGATTGTATGGATCTCTATCCTGTTAAATATTTTTTTGAAAAAATTATTAAACATTAACTTACCACCTTATTTAACTCTCCAGGGTCGATGAGTCTGCAGAAGCTGCTGTAAATTTTCATCATCGGCAACTTCCACCCCGGTTTCAATATATTCTCTGGGCTCTGCCCCATACTTTATATAATTATATAAAGTTGAAAGACCTTTAGAACCCATGGTTGCCAGATCCTGTCCCACAAGATACTGCAGTAATCCTCTTTCCTGTAACAATAGGGCATCATAAAAAATATCTATTCCAACTGCCACTCCACCATTTTGAGCCCACTGCTGAAAATTTGGTAAGGCTTCTGCTGGTACATAAAAAGGCCAGCCACCTACAAAAAATATGATGTCGATATCAGGATTTTCCTGTAAATACTGCTCCAGTAATTCTACGGAAAGATTTACACTATCCTGATTTTCTATAATATCCTGGACTCTAATATTTGTATTTTCGACTCTATCTAAAAAACCATCAATTCTGCTGTCTAAATTCAATGCTCCTTTGACACCCGTCATAATCATGGTATCCAGCTGCTGATTTTTTGAATTATAATCAATATCTTTAGCTGCTAAAACATCAAGTAAACCTTGAGCTGTAACACTACCTGCCTCATAATTGTTAATACCTATATGAAAAAGTCTTTTACTGTCAGGTGCATCAGCGTCAAAAGTTGCAACAGCGATTCCTTTTTCTACCGCTTTATTGATAACTTCAATATATTCCTGAGTATTATTAACACTAACTACCATTCCATCTACATTTCTGGCAATTAAACTCTCAATGATTTCTATCTGATCTTCCGCGTTATAAACAAGCGGAGCCACCCACTCAATATTGATTCCCAGATCAATAGCTTTTTTCTGGGCGTGTTCAAAAGCATCAAGAAAAATTGGGTTATCCAGTGATCGAGGTACATAAGCTATAGTTATTTCCTCGTCACTTTTACTCTGCTGCTGATTATCTTCTGCAGCAGCAGGAATAGTTAAAAAGTTAATTGTAAAAATCAGAACTAATATTAAAAAAAATACAAATTTATTTTTGAAAGCAAACAAATTTTATCACCTCATTCGTTAAACTTCTATCTAAAAATTTTTAAAATTACAAACAATGCATAAAAAAAGGACCCGATCAAAGGCCCTTAATCTTTAAATTTAAATATTAAAAGTTATGCCATTAAATTGACATTTTGACCTCTACCTGGGCCAGCGGAACGAACCTGCTGTACTGCCTGGGAGGTCTCTTCCATCCCCTCAACGAGTTTAGAAACCTGACCGGCGGTCTGTCCCATCGCCTGTCTCATACTTGAAATACTCAAAGCCTGCTGAACACTTGCAATCTGATTCTGCATTGCAGCATTTACACTACTCATTATATCAACCCCTCTGATAATTTACTTAATTAACTTTAATATATATTCTAATAATAGCAGACTTCAGGACATTTTTCCACTATTTTGAGTAATTAATTAAATAAAGCAGGTAATTATAGTCCTTTTGTACAATTAATATTAATGAGAGACTAAATTTGAAAGGAGAATTTTAATGAATGCAGAAAAAGAGTATTTCAAAATCAAGGCTGAAAATTTAATCAAAAACTTTGCTAAAAGAAATATTGATGCTTGCTTTGTCGAAAATTCAAAGGCGGCAGCGGAAAAAGTTCTGGAACTTATTCAAGATAAGGCTACAGTTTCCTGGGGTGGATCAAAGACTCTCCAGCAGATTGGGATCTTTGATCAATTAAAAGCAGCTGACTACCGACTTCTGGATAGAGACACAGCCAAAAACTCAGCTGAAAAAGAAGAAATCTATCATCAGGCTTTAAGTGCTGATTATTATCTAATGAGCTCCAATGCTATTACTCAGACAGGAAAGTTAGTTAATGTAGACGGTAATGGTAACCGACTGGCTGCCCTGATTTATGGACCAAAAAATGTGATCATTGTAGCCGGAATGAATAAAGTTACTGTTGACGAAGAAAGCGCTATTAAAAGAGTGCGCAACCAGGCAGCACCGGCCAATGCTATTCGTCTGGACCAGAAAACTCCCTGTGTAAAAACAGGCTACTGCCACAGCTGTCAGGTTGATGATACTATCTGCTGTCAGACTGTTATTACCCGCCGTTCCCGGGCAAAAGGGAGAATTAAAGTTATTTTAGTTGGAGAAAAACTGGGATTTTAGAATGTTAATCTATTTACAGTAATCTCAGGGTAATTGTGTTAACTTTATAGTAGTTATGGGAGGTGTTTCAATTGAATAAAACATTAGATAAACTTTACAACAGTCCCGTTGATAAAAATATTGAAGAAAATTTTCAATTTATACTATTTGGGGGAACCGGTGATCTGGCTCATAATAAAATTATACCTGCTTTTTATAATTTAGCAGCCAAAAATATCCTGCCGGAACAATATACGATTTTTGCTACCGGCCGCCGCTATGATAGTGAGCAGGAATATTTAGATGCTTTTTATAATACACTTCAAAATAAAAAGGAAAAAGTTGATAAAAAAATCTGGCAGTCCCTGGCAGAACACATCGAATATTTTCAGCTGTCTTTTAAAGATGAAAACGACTTTGAAAGACTCAGAGAAAGGCTGGCTCAAAAGTCTGAAACTGAAGCAATCAGTAACCGGATTTTTTATCTGGCAACTGCTCCTAAATTTTTTGCTGAGATTGCTGAAAAACTGGAGGAGTTCAATTTATTAAATGTCGGTTTTAAAAATCATGATTCCAGACTGGTAATTGAAAAACCATTCGGTCATGATTTTGATTCAGCCCAGAAATTAAACAATACTCTCAGCAATATTTTTTCAGAAAAAAATATCTTCAGGATAGACCATTATCTGGGTAAAGAAATGATTCAGAATATAATGGTTATCAGATTAAGCAACCCTATCTTTAGAGCTCTCTGGAATAAAGAGCATATTGATAATATCCAGATCTACTTAAATGAATCCGAAGGAGTAAAAGACCGCGGTAAGTATTATGACGACACCGGAGTAATTAAAGATATGTTTCAAAATCACATACTCCAGGTTTTATCCTTAATTGCCATGGAAGAACCAGAGAATTTGAGTGCTGAAGAAATTTCTGATAAAAAAGTAGAAGTTTTTAAAGAATTAGCTGATAATGACCTGAGTGATATTGATGAACACATTGTCCGGGGACAGTATGATTCCAATACTGTAGACGGAGAAAAACTAAAAGCCTATCGTGAAGAAAAAGAGATTGATCCTGATTCGGAAACTGCAACTTTTATGGCACTTAAATTATTTTTAAATAATGAACGCTGGCGTGATGTACCAATCTATCTAAAATCAGGTAAAAGATTAAGTAAGAAAGAAGCTGCAATTGCAATTGAATTTAAGGATGATTTTCATTCTGCCTATCTGGATAACCAGAAGCTGGACACTAATCTGTTATTAATTAATATCCAGCCGGAAGAAGGAGTTTCTCTGCGATTTAATACCCGTAAACCGGCAAGTAACAATCAGATTATACCAGTTGAAATGGAATTCTGTCAGAGCTGTCAGCAGTATTTCAACTCACCCGAAAATTATGAAGGGCTTATTTATGATATGATTAACGGTGATAAGACACTCTTTACCAGCTGGAAGGAAGTATCCTATTCCTGGAAGTTTATAGATAAAATTCAGGATAAATGTGCAGAAGAAGATATTGCGCTTCATATGTATCCTGCTCAGAGTGAAGGTCCCGGAGCAGCTGATAAACTGCTGGAAGCCGATGGACGCAGCTGGCAGGATAAAGAATAATTAGAATCAAAATATATTATAACAAAACCATATTAGCAAAACCATATTAAACTGAGGCTATTTTAAGCTTTAAAGGGGGAAATATAGATGTATGATATTTCAATGACCATCAAAAAAGATATGTTAGTTTATAAAGGAAAAAACGAAATTAGACCACGCCTCTCCACGGTCAGAGACTTTACTCAGGGAGATGCACACGAATCCGAACTGCAGATGAATGTCCACACCGGAACCCATGTTGATGCACCACTGCATATGCTGGAAGACGGAGCCAGTGCAAATTTGTTCTTTGCAGAGAATCCATTTTATCAGGCTCAATTAATAGATTTAACTGAACTTGATGAAAAAATTACAGCTGCTGACTTAAAAGAATATCAAATAGAAGAAAATTCTTTTTTAATGCTAAAGACCAAAAATTCTATTCCCGGCTTTCTGGAAGAAACTCCAGAAAAATTTATTTATCTGGCTGAAAGTGGTGCAGAATATCTAATTGATAATAATATCAAAGGAGTCGGAATTGATACCAATGGTATAGAAAGAGCTCAATCTGAACATCCAACTCATAAAAAACTGCTGACTCAACAGATAATGATTCTGGAAGGTTTGAGGCTCGATCAAGTTCCAGCTGGAAATTATGTTCTCCTGCTTTCGCTTTTAAAAATTGCGGACAGTGACGGCCTTCCTGGAAGAGCTTATTTATTTGAACAGGGAGAAATTGAGACTATCCTCAAATTATTTAAATAAACTGGAACTGAATTTAAAATTGTTTTTATTTTGAAATGCCTATAAGGAGGTAATTATAAATGAAAAAATACGAGATTGGATTGTTCGGCCTTTCAGTTATGGGTCAGAATCTGGCTCTTAATATTGCCCGCAACCATTCCATTGCTGTTTACAATCGTACAACAAGCAAAACCGAAAATTTTATTAATAATAAAGTAGATAATCAGGAAATTAAAGCAGCTTATGAGCTGGAAGACTTTGTCTCTTCTCTTGAAAAGCCCCGCAAAGTTATGCTGATGATTCAGGCCGGTAAACCTGTTGACCTGGTTATTGATGGTCTGCTGCCTTATTTAGAAAAAGATGACATTATTATTGATGGAGGTAATTCTCATTTTGAAGATACAAATAGAAGATTAAATAACCTTAAAGAAAAAGGAATCCGTTACCTGGGCGTCGGGATCAGTGGTGGTGAATATGGTGCCCTGCACGGCCCCTCTATTATGCCTGGAGGTAATGAAAACGCCTATGCAGAAGTATCCGATATTATGGAAGATGCTGCTGCTAAAACTGAAAAAGGTGCCTGTGTCAGCTACTTAGGACCTCAGTCTGCAGGCCACTATGTAAAGATGGTTCATAATGGTATTGAATATGGAATTATGGAAGTCCTGGCTGAAATTTATGACTATCTGCGCAAAGTACTGCAGCTAAAGCCGGCAGAAATGGGAGATATTTTTGCTGAATGGAACCAGGATTTCGAATCATATTTAGTCGAAATAACTGCTAAAATAATGAAAAAGGATGATCCTAAAACCGGCAGAAAATTAATTGATTTAATTCTTGACAAAGCCAAACACAAAGGCACCGGTAAATGGAGTGTTCAGAACGCTTTAGACCTGGGGACTGCAATTCCCACAATTAATGCCGGAGTTAATGCCCGTTTAATGTCGGCAATTAAAGAAGAAAGAGTAGAAAATTCCGCCCAGCTTAAAAACAGCAATCAAGCCGTAGTTGATAAAAAAGAAATGCTACCTCTGCTCAAATCAGCCCTTTATTTCTCTTCTGTAATTGCTTATGCAGAAGGTTTTAAACTTCTAAAAACTGCATCTGAGGAATATGATTATAACTTAAATTACCGAGAAATTGCCCGTATCTGGGAAGATGGCTGTATTATTCGTTCCGGAATTTTAGAACCAATCCAGGAAGCATTTTCAGAAAACATGGATTTAAATACTTTAATTATAGCTCAGCAATTCAGAACTCAGCTTAATGCTGCCGCCGAGGAAATTACTGATTTAATAACAACTGCAGCTCAATCAGGAGTACCGCTGACTGCAGTCCATGCTGCTCTTGACTACTTTAACAGCCTCAAATCTGAAGAACTGCCTGCAAATTTAATTCAGGCTCAGCGAGATTTCTTTGGTGCCCACACCTATCAGAGACGAGATGATGAGGGAACCTTCCACACTGAATGGGAATAAAAAAAAATATATATAGGTACCAGGTACAAATCGATCGATTTGTACCTGGTACAGAAGAATTTATTCACAAAATTTATTTACAAATAATTCAAAGGTGCAGAATTTAAAGTTACTAGTTCTGCACCTCTTTTTATGCCTATAAAATAGCTATAAATTTTTAGATTCTCCCATTGCCTGAATCACTTAAATCAATTAATCCTTCCGGATAAGGATTAAATATTGTCTGGGGAATCAGATATCCCACTTTAAATCTAATAACCCAGGATCTAAGCAGGGCCAGCGGCAGTGAAAAGGGAACTTTATCATTTCGAAAATCTTTAAGAGTATCCAAAAAATACTCTCTTTCCTCCCGACTGATATCTGATGAGACATATCCAAAAATATGCTGCAGCATATTAACTCTTTTGCCTGTATCAGGCAGCACATTTATAGTTTCAACTAACTTATCTCTATATTTATTCAGTGTTGCTTCAGTTTTTCCTTTTTCGTGAGCTGCAACTATTCTGCCCAGTTTATTTAAGCCGCTTTGATTATAGGACATGATTAAATATTTATTATTGCTGTGAAAATTAATCAATCCTTTTATTTCGCCACTTTTTATTACAGATCGGAGATCTGCCAGCATAAAAATTTTAATCAAAAAATTCTCCCTCAATTTGAAATTTTTGAGTCTCCCCTCATTTTCTATGACCAGGGAAGGGAAAATTGCTGCCAGTTGATCCGTAAAATAACCTGCTCTCTTTTCACCAAGTGCAGGCACCTTTCCTGCCTCAGGATAAACCTTAGAATCACTACTCCCACAGGAAGGTGATCTAGTTTTAGCAATAAACCCTTCCACCTCTTCTTCCTCTAATTCGAAACTTAGTTGTTCAAGGTAATTATCCATTTTTTCGGTATGGTCTTCGCCTGTCATTGAATCCACCAGTCTATACTGATCATCCTTTTTAATCAGACGAATGGAGTTGCGGGGAACTCCCAGACCAATTTCAACTTCCGGGCAAATTTTAATATAATTAACATGTTCTTCTAGTTTACGCACAAATTTATCAGGAATCTTATCACCATTATAACGGCACTTACAGTATTCTAAACATTTACTTAAAATTAAATTAGGTTTTTTAAAATCTCTCAAAATAAATTCCTCCTGCCTCTATTTTTATTTTTTCTGAAACCAGGGGAAAAATTTATTAGTTTTTTCCGCATATTTCTGGTATTCTTCATCATCAGCATAGCGTTTTTCTAATAGTGGTACCCCGGAAACAAAACGGAGTAATAAAGTCATAATTATTGGACTAAAGATAAATTTCCAGCCTCCGCTGACTGCAAGTACAATAACATAATAACCCCACCAGACTAAAGCATCGCCAAAATAATTGGGATGGCGGGTATATTTCCAGACACCAGATTTTAAGACATGACCATCTTTTTCTGACTCTGGAAGTTCTTTAAACTCTTTCAACTGTTTATCAGCAGCTGCCTCAAAAGCAAAACCAATACCCCAGATAAATAGTCCGATAAAATCAATTATCTTTAAACTATGATAGGGGGCAGAAACTATCTTAATAATCGGGGTAGAGATTATAAATAAAAGTACTCCCTGCAGCATAAATACTCTTAAAAAAGATTTTAAATAAAAATGATCCCAGTTTTCTCTCCACTTTGCATAGCGAAAATCTTCACCCTGACCTAAGTTTCTTTTAAAAATATGATAACTTAACCTTAAACCCCAGATGGTTACAATAAAAGTAATCAGAAAAGAACGCAAATTATAATTATTTGTCAGGTAAAGAGCCATATTAGCTGTATAAACATAACCCAATCCCCAGCCAATATCGACAATCGAATTATCCTTTTTTAAAACCGCAATTACAAAAAATAAAGCAAAATAAAGTAAAACTAAAAGAAATATTTGAAAATAAATTGAACTCAGCATTTTAACAACCCCTTAGTTTTTTTCTATTAATGCAACTGCTGTACTGCCTCGCCCTGCATTCATTGCTACAATTGGTGATATAGCTTCCAAAAATTCAGCTTCTATAGATAATAATTCGCTGAAAGTAGCTTTATACCTCTCTGCTCTTTTTAAATCATCACCATGAACAACAGCAAAACGCTTAATCCCATTTTTATTTTGATGATCTTTTAAAATAGATTTGAGCTTTTTGAAATTTCCTTTTTTACTGAAAGCAGTTGCAAAAGCAGTACCATTTCCCTCGCGGTCAATTGAAATTATTGGTTTTAAATTTAAAAATCCAGCCAGCTTTCCTTTAAGAGGGCTAACTCTACCTCCACGAACCATATATTTAAAATCACTGACACTTACATAAATATATATTTTTTCTCGAATAGATTTTAAATATTCAACAATTTCAGTAAAATCCTTACCCGCCTCAAGCTGCTCAGCTGCTTCCATCACTAATAATCCCTCGGCACCGGAGTTTGTCTTAGAGTCAATTACTTTAACTTTAAGATCGTTATTTTCTACCAGAACATTTTCGGCTGCTTTGGTTAGATTATCATAGGTACCGCTCATCTTAGTAGAAACAGTAATTGCAATAATTGAATCATAATGTTCTGCTAAATAATTAAGCTTATCTTCAATTCTTTTAACCGAGGGTTGAGCTGAAGATGGATATTCCTCGGCCTGATCAATAATATCAAAAAAGTTTTCAGTATCGATAGTTAACTTATCTAAAAAATTTGTTCCCTCAACTAAAATATTTAAGGGTAAAAGATGAATCTGATGGCGGTCTCTATATTCAGCCGGTAGATCAGCAATCGAATCAGTTAAAATAGCAGTCCTATACTTTTGTCTGTACTTAACTGCCTGCTGCAGCTGCATATCATCAGCTTTTTGCTCTAAAATATCAGCATATTTATTTAACCGGATAAATAATTCTGGTGGATCATTAGTATGAATATGAACCCGCAGTTTATTTTTATCACCAGCAGCAATCAATGAATTTCCAAGCCCAGAAATTTTCTCCTTTAATTCAGCTAACTCAATTTTTAAATTACCCAGATAAGCTTCAGTGCAGTAACGAAATTTAATCTCCTCTTCTTTACCAATTTCTCCCTCTGAGAAAGATTCAATTTGAGAAACTGTTTCTTCCTGTAAATCCCTAAGATCACCACTTTTTATAAAATCAACAACACCTTCTAAAAAAAGAACAAAAGCCCTGGCTCCAGAATCAACGACATTAGCTTGCCTCAAAATTTCCAGCTGAGTTTTGGTATTAGTTAAGGAAACACAAGCTGTCTCGAGTGATTCTTCCATTACCTCTGCAAAATCACTGCTTTTATTTTTTAAATTTTTTAATGCCTCTGACCAGTCCTTCATCACAGTCAAAATTGTACCTTCAACTGGATTATTAATTCCCTGATAGGTATAATTTACAGCATTTTCTACAGCCTGAACAAATTTATTAAGATTAATACTGTCTTCACAGTCTATATTATTTTTTAGACCATTAATAAACTGGGCGAAAATAATTCCAGAATTTCCGATTGCCCCTTTTAATGCAGCCTCTCCCATGGAATCAAGAGTAACACACAGAGAACTGTCCTTAACAGCTTCATTTTTAACTACATCTAAGGTGCGCGAAAGATTGCTGCCGGTATCTCCATCAGCTACTGGAAACAAATTTATTCTATTTAATTCTTTTTTATTGGCTATAACTTCTTTAGCTCCTGATAAAAAGGCATAATAAAGTCTTTTACCGTCCAGATAAGTTATTTTCATCCTGTTACCCCCTGACTGAAACAATAATCTTTACTGTTAATTTTATTATATCCTCTATTGCAAAAAATTGAAAGTTATTTGAAAATAAAATTAGTTAATTTCACTAGCATTGCATAAAAATATTTAAGAAAAGTCAAGTTCTATTTTCAGCGAAAATACTTGCTTAAAATAGAAAAACTCCTTATAATTGGGATT
>NZ_QLME01000034.1 GCF_003259895.1 Halanaerobium saccharolyticum
TCATCCATCCCTAAAGATGTACTGCGGTTTTCTACAAACATATTTAATTCATTAAATGTACCATCATCCAGTAAGTATTCTATTCTTTCTCTGGCGGTCTTTTTGTTCTTTTTATGCTGTTTTTCAATTCTGGCCTGGCCGCCACCAAGGCGAATCGTTTCTTTTTTATTTTCTAATGACTTTTCCCTATCTTCTACTGACATTATTATTCCTCCTTAGCAAGTGGGTCACATAATTCTAAGTTTATTTAATCGACACAATTAAGGATAGCAAAAAACTGACCACAAGTCAACTGAGATCATTAAATTATTAGCTAATGCAGATATTTAGTTCAATTTCACTCCTGCTTTCCCACTATAAATATTAAATCACTTCTCCCTGCAGCTTCGTTAAATTCATTCTAAAAGATTGTTCGCAAAAAAAAGCCCGGAAGCAAAAATTTCTGCTTTCCCGGGCTTTAAAAATCAATTTTTAACTTTTATAGCGAGAGGTAATAACAGTTAGATTTTGAGCCATCTCTGCCAGATCTTCTGCTGCTTTGACAATATCAATTGTAGAATGACTCTGTTCATCTGAGGCAGCTGCCACTTCTTCTGCTATCGAAGCAGATTCCCGGCTGATTTCTGAAATGTTTTCCACAGCCTGACTTACATTTTTACCTTTCCGCTTCATTTCTTGAGAATTATCAGCAATTTCATTTATAAAGTCACTTAAACGTAGAACCACTTTTTCAATTTCCACAAAAGTTTTTTCTGCTTTGGATACCGCCTGTGTGCTGGCCTTAACGCCCTGCTCAGACTGATCCATCATTTCTGTAGTGTGGCTGACTTTTTTCTGAATCTCTTTAATTAAATTATTAATCTCATCTGTGGCAGTTGAGGATTCTTCGGCCAATTCTCTTATTTCTTCGGCCACAACACTAAAACCACGACCTGCTTCCCCGGCCCGGGCTGCTTCGATTGCTGCATTTAGAGCCAAAAGATTAGTCTGATCTGCTATACCATTAATTATTTCAACAATTTTTCCTATCTGTCCTGATAATTCATCTAACTCTGTTACACTTTTTAAAACAGACTGCTGATTATCGACCACTACTTCTATCTGGTCTGCAGTAGTTTTAACAGCTTTACTTCCTTTATCAATTTCAAACCCAGCTGTTTCTGCTTCGGATTTAATAACTTCTGCTTTTTCTGTAATTGAATCAATTTTTTGATCAAGTTCGGACATGTTTTCTTCAGTTTGATTCAGCATATCATTTTGCTCTACAGTTCCCTGAGCCAGTTTTTTAATCGAATTACTTACTTCATCAGCAGATGCCGACATTTCCTCGCTACTTGCCGATAGTTCCTGGCTGGAAGCTGCCAGATTTTCAGCAATATCTGCTTCTTTTCTTACTGATTCCAGAAGATTAGTCTTCATCACTTTAAGTGCCTCTGCAATTGATCCGACTTCGTCTTTTCTGCTGCTGTATTTATTTAATGCCTCACTATTATCATCTCTAAGATCAAAATCTGAAAGCTTATTAATTATCGAAGTCAGTAATGTAATTGGCCTGGCCAGATAATTTGCAATCAAATAAGTTAAAACTAAAGAAATTAATAGAATTATAGCTCCGATTATTAAAAATTGATTTCTGAGCTCTAAATAAGAACTCCTAATATTATTAATATAGACTCCGGTTCCAATAATCCAACCCCAGGGTTCAAATCCCCTGACATAAGACAGTTTGGGTTCAACCCGACCTTCCTGGTCATAATACTGCCACTGATATTCTACAAAACCGGAACCATCCTTCTCTACCACTTCTACCATCTCACTAAATAAATATTTACCGTTCGGATCCTGAATCGAGCCAATATCTTCCCCTTCCAGGCTCTTGGAATAAGGATGCATAATCATTACCGGCTGTTGATTATTAATCCAGAAGTAATCCTGATCTCCCGGACCAAAAGTCATCTTTTCAACTGCGTCTGCAGCTCTACTTTGAGCTTCAGCCTGACTTAACTGACCAGAATTCTGCAGCTGATAATAATATTCTATAACTCCCAGGGCTGAATTTACCATCTCTCTAACCTGGTTTTCTTTTTCCTGATAAAGAGTGTTGCTCAGATTATTTAAAGAATAAAATCCTAAAGTTAAAACTGTTAAAATTACCAAAAAAACAATAAAACTAATCATTTTTTCTTTAATCCCAAATCTAATCTTCTGCACTAGCTCCAGACCTCCCAGTATTGCTGAATATTAATGGTGTTTTAATTTTTGATTATTATTATCTATAATTCTTTACCTTAGTTAATTTTCCTGCTTTAAACTTCAAAAAAAACTGCCCTATTAAGAGCAGTTAATAATAAATCAATATTTCAACTCAAAATCTACCTGGTTTGATAATTCTTCCTGAGCCAGATAGTGTTTCAAATTAGCCTTAAAGATTTCAAAACGCCGCTGATCATTAGTTGGAGAAAAACCAGAAGTATGAGGTGTTAAAATAACATTGTCCAGCTCCCATAACTTACTTGTTTCGGGTAGTGGTTCCGGTTCAGTTACATCAAGTCCTGCTCCAGCAATCCAGCCTTTTTCCAGAGCTTCAACCAGATCATCCTGTTTAATCAGAGAACCCCTGCCAATATTAATAATAAAGGCTGACTTTTTCATCATTTTCAATTCTTCCCTGCCGATTATCCCTTCTGTTTCGGGGGTTCCGGGAAGAGTCAAAATAACATAATCAGCCCGGCTGAGAAGTTTATTTAAATCCTTATTTAAATAAATCTGATCAACATAAGCAGGGAGTTCTGTCATTGTTCGTTTCAAAGCCAGAACTTGAGCTCCCCAGGCTTTAGCTCTCTCAGCAATCATAGTTCCTATATCACCAAGTCCTAAAATACCAACTGTGGAATTAAAGAAATCTTTAATTTCATTTTTGCGCTGCCACTTCTTTTCTTTTTTATCATAAGCATAATCAATTAAATTTCGGTTGTAGGCCATAATCATTGCAAAAACATGTTCTGCAATCGGCTTCCCATAAACTCCACTGGAATTTGTGAGCACAATCTCCTGATTTTGATAAATTTCCTTATTAGCATAACGGTCAACCCCTGCACTGGGCAGGTGCAGCCATTTTAAATTTTCAGATTTTTTAACTAAATCTGTTTTGGGCCAACCAAATACTATTTCACTTTTTTTAATTAATTCAGAATAATCGAAGCTTGATTCTACAACATCCAATTCTATTTCTGGAGCAATTTCTCGAATCTCTGCTTCTGCTGCCTGAGGCAGATCAAATATTTCATTTGTCAAGACTAAAATACTGCTCATTTTATACCTCCCTGTCTAGACTATCCTTCATTAGAAAATCCACTTACTTTTAGCTAAATTTAACTTTCCAGTTCTTCAATTTTATTTTTAATAATTTCCATAATTTCCACTACAGATTTTTGGCCTTCAATTCTTAAGACCGGACATTCTAAACTCTGCATCCATTCTTCGTGAGTTCGCTTATTTCTAAATTCTGTCTGATCATAGTCATATCTGGCAGCTGAATCTAAAAACTTCTGATGCCGCTCAAACATTTTGCCACCTGGCAAAACAGCACTGCCAAAACGTTTTTGTTCTCTACTCTTTAAACGCTGCAGCCTGACATTTATTGGAGTCCAGAGATAAATCACAAGATCAAACTCTTCTCTGAAGACATCTCCCCAGCCGCAAAAAGAACCGCTGATTAGCCAGCCTGATTCATTTTCAAGATCTTTTTTAAGCAGACGGCGTCTTTCTTCAATAGAGCGCAGGTGCTGATAAGGTGGATCTGTTGGCTTCCAGAAATAATTATCTGCATCAAAATGAGCTAGATTATATTCTTGACTCAGTTTTCTACCGATAGTTGTAGTCCCGGAACCCGATGGCCCCAGAATATGTATGTGGTTAATCATCTATCTGCTCCTTATTATAAAAATTGATTGCTCTTTAAAGTTATTATTCGATGAAGTTCATTAATTACCTGCTTTTAAAATAAAAGTGGACAGGTATCTGCCCACATTTATTAATAAATATTTCTTCTGTTCATGATAAGTCTTAATGACAGAAGTATTTCAATTCCCCCAATCGTAAAATATATGATATGCAGGGGATTAATTATTGCTCCCCCACCTCCAAATAAAGCTCCGATTCCTACAAAACATGTAAAAAAATCAATTGTTTCTTCATAATTTCCTTTCTTCTGGCTTTTCATTATTCCCTGGACTGATTAACTTTTTTCTCAACCAGATCTGTGTATTTTTCTGTGTCTTCAATATTTATTGGTGATAAGTAAACTCTTTTACCCTCTATTTTTTAAAATAACGCATTCATAAATTTCTCCACTTTATTGGTGTTTTTTTTATACTTTTACACTTTATATTGGTTTTTAAACAATAATTCTAATCTAATTATTTTAATTTAACAGCAGTTCCATAAGCCAGAATTTCGGCTGCTCCTCCCATTACCTGAGAAGTTGTAAAACGAAGATTAACTACAGCATCAGCATCCAGCTTTTTAGCTTCCTCCAGCATTCTTTTTAAAGCTTCCTCCCGTGCTTCACTGATCATTTGAGTATATTCTTTTACTTCTCCTCCAATTATATTTCTGAGACCAGCCATAATATCATTACCAATATGTCTGGCTCTAATTGTATTTCCTCGAACTAATCCTAAAACTTCAACAATCTCTTCCCCGGCAATTTCTTCAGTATTCACGATGATCATATCTTTCATTTTTCTTATCCTCCCTTCTTTCTTTAATCAAGGCAATCAAAATGACAATTAAAGCAATGATTATTCCAATTAAAGCGAGCTTAATCAAGGCTGGCAAGCCAGGATCGTAAATTATTGCCATAAATAAATGATAAACACCTGCTCCTAAAAGCAAAACAAGGCTGATATATAAAATAATGATCCCTATTTTTTTCAGCATAGTAACCCCCCTCAAACTTTTAATATTCTTTTAACTTATTTTTTATTTGCTGTAATAATTAGTGGAATCGAGCTTAATTCTCTGTACTGATCACCACCTGGACTTCCATATATATTTTCAACTATAAAACCTGCGGCTTTTAAATCAGCCTCCAGTTCACTTTTACAGAGGGGATAAAGTTCTATTTCATTTTCTGATAAAATTTTATCATCAAAGTGGTCAATTAATTTAGTTTTAAAATATATTATATTTTCTTTTTTATTATAGTCATAATTGCGCTCAAAACGAACAGAATCATCTTTGCTGTAAATCGTTGGTAAACCATCTAAATTCAACTCCAGAATGCGCTGATAATTAACTAGCTGGATAAATATTTTCCCATTTTCTTTTAATAATTCTGCTGCCAGAACTAAAAATTCTTTAATCTCTTTTTTTCGAAGATGGACCAGCACATTACCAATAATATAAATTCCGTCAAAACTGGCTGATTTAAATTTCTTTTTCAAATTTAACATTCCCAATCGATAAAACTCAACATCTGCTTTAGCTTTTACTTTTTTTGACTCTGCCAGCGAAATCATCTCTGCATCAAGATCAACTGCCTGAACCTTATAACCTCTTTCAGCCAGCGCCAGAGCATAACTGCCTGTACCACAACCAACATCCAGTAATTTGATGTTCTCTCTTTTCTCTTTCAGAACTTTAAATGTATTATCTATCAACTCAAGCTTTTTAGAATTGAGTGGGAAAATTTTATCATAGTTTTTACTGAATTCAGAATAAAAGTCCATTTTTATCATCTCCTGTAACATTTATAATTAAATTACTTATTACTTGAATTAGCTGTAACTTTAAAAAATCCTGCTTTTAAAAAAAGAAAAGCCCTACACTTTTAACTTTAGTGCAAGGCCAAAATAATGATTATGTTTTTAGCTGTTTGCCGGAATAGATCTTGCTTCAACTTCAAAATCTAAATCAGCTTCCGCTGCTTCCACTGCAATCATATAGCGCATCCTATCTTTAGCTTCTTCAATTTCCAGATTATCACAGATGTTTTCTTCAAGATAATCAATGCTTTTATTTAAGCTTTATATATATTTCAAGCTCATCTCTCCTTCCACTTATAATTATACCAGATTATTATTAGCACAACCTGTCAATTAGTGCTTTCTGCTGACAGATTTTACAAATCAGCAACCGGAGTTTTATCATCCAGCCAGCTTAACTCGGTATCCTGCATAAAAATATTGGGCCACCTCAACTCAGACTGAGGCCAGTCTTTATAATCCTTTATTTTTTGATAAAATTGATCTATTAACTTTTGATTCGGGGCACTCATTAATTGGTCAATAATTCCCATTAAATTAGTCGGCTTATTTTTAACTTCAGATAAAACTTTTAAAAACCACTTGTGAAAAGGATATAGGGTTTCATTTTCTGCCAGAATCAGCCGGCCTCCAAAAAGAACAAAATTGTTTACAGAGCGATTTAAAAGATACATATTATTATGTTTTATTGCCTCTTCAGCATACCATTTCCAGGCTTCGAACTGGGCGTAAAATCTAATCATTTTATCTCTTTTTTCTTTCTCCCATTATAGTCTTCAGTCGAAATTATAAAGAGCACATCTACATCAGAATCTTCTCTAGCATAACCATGGGCTATTGAACCACAAATTAAGGCAGCTTTTATTTCTGGATCTGCATTAATCTTTTCTTTTAAGTTTTCAATTGTTTTTGTATGATGTGTAAACATTTCTCTCCTCCAAATTAAATTTCATTTGGAACTAAATTAAGACTTTAATTATATAGATAATTCTCGCTGTTTTTTTAAATTCTTTTTTTAAAAATAAAAAAAACCTCTCTCAGCTGCAAACTAAAAGAGGTTTTTTCAAAGTAATTTAATTTTTATATTTCCCATCATTAATGTTTTCTCCAACATAACCACCATTCTGAACATTCGACTTCCCCCTGCTTAATTAGCTCTTTTCTCTTTTCAACATGTGACTTATTGTTTTCTGGATTCTTAACTAAGTCATAATCAAAAACCTGATTATCTGCCCAGTTAAGTTTAAATTGTTTCTTTTTAGCCATTTTCATCACTCCTTAATTTGATTGATATCAATTCTTAATTTTAATTATAGTAAAGTTGAGTAAACTTGTCAAGTATTAAATCAAAAAAAGAACAGTCCTGAGGACTGCTCAAATATTATTTTACCAGCAAAGAATAAGACATTTAGATAAATTTCTTTATCAGCCTTTAAAAGTCAAGCTGCTGAATTACTGATCAAGCTCTGTCAGTACAACACCAATTAAGCCAGGACCGGTATGAACTACCATGACTGGACTGATTTCACTAAAACAGGTTTCCTTGACCTGAGACAGTTCTTTAAACCTGTCCAGAAGACCCTGTCCTTCTTCTTCAGCCGCTGCATTCATTACATCAACAACATATTCCCTGCCTTCCTGTAGTCGATCTTTGATTATGGAATACATTTTTTTCAGTGAGCGCTTGCGTCCTCTAACTTTTTCAAAAGTAAAATATTCACCCTCATCATCAATGGCAATTATCGGCTTAATATTTAAAAACTCGGCAATTGTTCCAGATATTTTACCAATTCTACCACCTTTTTTAAGATATTTAAGGGTTTCTACTACAAAAAAGACCTCAATTTTATCTTTCTTAGCCTCAACTTTTTCAATAATCTCAGCAAAGCTTAATTCTTCCTTTTCAACTAAAGAATTTGCATAAAGTACCAGTCTACCCAGCCCCTTAGAAAGCATCTTTGAGTCAATTACTTCTACCTCTATTCCTTCAATCTGATCAGCAACCATCATACAGTTGCTGTAAGTTGCAGACAATCCACTGGAAATATGAATAGAAATAATATGAGTATAACCTTCATCCTTTAGCTCATTATAAACATCCATAATCTCCTGAGGAGAAGGCATAGATGTAGTTGGTATCTCACGCTCAAAACTCTCATAAACTTCTGCTGGAGTGATATCAACCCGATCATGAAACTGCTGGTTACTGTAAATAACTTTTAGGGGGATTGATTTAATTCCAAACTTATCTAAATCATCCCTGGTTAAATCAGAAGTACTGTCTGTTACAACTGCAATCTTTTCCTTCATAATTATTTCTCCTTTATTTAATGTCATTAAGACAACAATTTACTTAACAACTATTATTATAGCAGACTTTAATACTTTTGGGCAAATTGCTGATGATAATTTACCACACAATTTCCCCCATCATTTTTACACCTGTAAACTGCTTTATCAGCTTTATCAATTAAATCTTCAATACTTGCTTCAGCCTTTAAGGTCACTGTTCCAATACTGCAGGAAACTTTGAGTTCTTCTTTACCTTCAATTACAATCTGATTAATATTCTCACTAATTCTATTTGCAACCTTATTAGCAGCATTTATATCAGTAGCTGGAAGACCGATAATAAATTCATCTCCACCATATCTAGCAAAAAGATCAAAATCTCTTATCATCTGATTAACAGAGTTACATATTGCTTTTAAAACCTGATCTCCAACAAGATGACCAAAATTATCATTGATAGATTTAAATTTATCTACATCAAACATAATCACTGATAGGAGATTATTATTTTCAACCGCTCTATAGAATTCCTCATTCAATAGGTCGAAAAAATGCTGACGATTTAAAATACCCGTTAATCCATCTCTAGTTGCCCTTTCCTTATACTGCTGGCCTCTAATTCTTTCGGTAATGTCAACACAGCTGCCCACAAAGCCAGAAAAATTACCAGCTTCATCGTAAAATGGAGCACCAGAATCATCTATCCAGCGATATTCTCCGTCAAAACGTTTTAGTCTGTAAACCATTTGAAATTCTTTTTGCTCCTTAAAATTTTCCAGATAAATCTCCATACAGCGTTCCTGATCATCAGGATGAACTCCTTCAAACCAGCCATCCCCAGATTCATCACCTAAACTGCGCCCACGAAAATCCAACCAGGTCTGATTAAAATAGTAGCATTTTCCATCCACACCAGAGACCCAGATTAAATTGGGGGTATTTTCTACAATTAATTTATACTGTTCTAACTCCAGGCTCATAAGCTCGTCTCCCCTCTACTCAAAATATAAAATTACAAATATTTAACTTAATTATACTATTTTTGCAGGTTAATGTACACCTTTCATGCTCACCTACCGTTTACTCGTTATTTTTTGTCGAAAATTAAAATAAAAACAGCTCCAATTCTCGTTTAAGAATCAAAGCTGCCCCATAGAATTATTATAAAATTTATTTTCTTAAATTACTGATAATTTCTTCAAATTCTTCTCTGGAAATTTCACCCTTCGCATAGCGTTGACGAGCTATTTCTTCTGCATCATCTCGATGATTACTGCTTAACTGCTGATCATTATAGCTAGAATAATTATCTCTTTGACTGTAATTATTATTTTCATTACTCTTCTGAACAATAAAATAAATCACTGCAGCCAGAATAATAAACCAGAAAAACATCATAAAACCTCCACCTCCCCAGAATCTATCAAATCCCATATGTCCAAATCTACCCATCGGACCAAATCTAAACATAATATCACTACTCCTTATTTATACTTAAGTATTTCTTTTTAATTATATCATAAGGGACAAATGTGAAGGAAATATGAATTTTTTGTTAATAATAAAAATATAACCACTTGGTTAATTGGAAAATATTGGTTCCGTTAACGGTAGGCACCCGTAAAATAATCCACGCCAGCCTGAAAAAGTCTCTGGTCTTTTTTACCGCTAATATTTTTAGCTACATTATTTCCAATTCGCTCCGAGTGTCCCATCTTACCAAAAACTCTGCCATCTGGACTGCAAATTCCTTCTACTGCAGCAATTGAACCATTTGGATTATAAGGGATCTCCATTGTTGGATTTCCTTTTAAATCTACATACTGAGTAACAATTTGTCCATTCTGCTGCATCTTTCTGAGTTCAGCTGGTTCTGCTACAAAACGACCTTCTCCATGAGAAACCGGAATTGAATGAATATCTCCAACTTCTACATTGGCAAGCCAGGGAGAATTTGTAGAAACAATTTTTGTATTTACCATCTGAGAAACATGGCGGCCAATTGTATTATAAGTCAGGGTTGGTGAATCCTCAGTTAAGTCTCTAACCTCACCATAGGGTAAGAGTCCAAGCTTAACCAGAGCCTGAAAACCATTACAGATTCCAAGCATTAGACCATCTCTATTATTTAGCAGCTCCATTACAGCCGCTTTTATTTGCGGATTTCTAAATACTGCGGCAATGAATTTTCCAGAACCATCTGGCTCATCTCCTGCACTAAATCCTCCCGGCAGCATTACAATCTGTGAGTTACTGATTAAAGCATCCATCTTTTCAATTGAAGCTTTTATCTGTTCTGGCTCTAAGTTTTTAAAGATAAAAGTTTCAACTTCAGCTCCAGCCTCTCTAAACTGACGCGCTGTATCATATTCGCAGTTTGTTCCCGGAAAAACAGGAATTAAAACTTTAGGTTTAGCAATTTTTACCTGTGATTTAAAACTCTGCTGACTCTGAAAATAGTCAAGGTTTAATAATTCTTTTTCTACTTCTGGCTTGACTAAAGCAGCAATCTCATCCTCTGGCACCTCAGTTTTATAGATTTTCTCCAGCGGCTCTTCCCAACTTTTAAGTGCTTCGGCTATTGAAATTTTAATTCCATCAATTTTAATTACTTCTTCTTTGATGGTCTCTCCAATCACTTTAAAATCTAAGTCATTAAACAGTGTTTCTGGCTCAAAAACTGCTGGGACTTCTAAAATTAGAGCTCCATATTCTGGTGAAAATAACTCTTCCTGGCTCAGTTTTGCAGTAACTTTAGCTCCAATTTGATTACCAAAACTCATCTTTGAAATTGCTTCTGCCAGCCCTCCAATTGTAATTGCTGAAGCCGCTAAAATTTTTCCTTCAGAAATCAATTTCTCAACTCTGCTGTAATTCTTTTTTAGTCTAGCTATATCCGGCATTTCAGCTTCATCCCGATCAACCGGAAGGTAAATCAACTTACTGTTCTCTCTTTTGAACTCAGGTGAAACTACATTATTAACATCAACTGTGTCTACAGCAAAAGAAACTAAAGTTGGAGGTACATCAATATCTTTAAATGTTCCGGACATACTGTCCTTCCCACCAATTGCAGGCAGCCCAAAATCTTTCTGAGCTCTGTAAGCTCCAAGCAGGGCACCAAATGGCTTGCCCCAGCGCTCCGGATCATTTCTCAAACGCTCAAAATATTCCTGGAAAGTGAATCTGATTTTAGAATAATCTCCACCGGTGGCCACAACTTTAGCAACTGATTCAATTACTGCATATAAGGCTCCGTGAAAAGGGCTCCAGGTTGTTAAAATAGAATCATAACCATGACTCATAATTGTTCCCGTTGTCGTTTCTCCCTCCAGAAGAGGAATTTTGGCTGTCATTGCCTGGGTTGGAGTCAGCTGATATTTACCACCAAAAGGCATTGTTACACTGCCTGCTCCAATTGAACTGTCAAACTTTTCGATCAAACCTTTTTGACTGGCCACATTGATATCAGCAAGATTCTGCAGCCACTTATTTTTTAAATTTTCCGTTTGCGATAGGCGCTTTACTGCAGCATTTTTGAAATAATTTTCAGCTGCTACTGGCTTTGAAACTTTAACCTCAGTTTTTTGAGTTGCTCCATTTGTATCTAGAAAGGCCCGGCTTAAATTAACAATCTGATCATCATTCCATTCCATAATTAAACGATGGTGATCCTTAACCTCTGCTACCACTGTGGCTTCCAGATTTTCCTCTGCTGCCAGCTGAATAAATTTTTCCACATCCACAGCCTCAATCACAACCGCCATTCTTTCCTGTGATTCTGAAATTGCAAGCTCCGTTCCATCTAAACCCTCATATTTTTTGGGTACAGCATCCAGATTAATCTCCAGTGCATCAGCCAGCTCACCAATGGCAACCGAAACTCCACCAGCACCAAAGTCATTACAGACCTTAATCTTTTTGCTGACCTCTGGATTTCTAAACAGGCGCTGAATCTTTCTTTCTGTGGGAGGGTTACCTTTCTGTACTTCCGCACTACTTTCTTCTATTGAATCCTCAGTCTGGACCTTAGATGATCCGGTTGCACCACCACAGCCATCACGTCCTGTTTTACCTCCTAAAAGCACAACTATATCTCCCGGTAGAGCCTCACCACGCACTACATTTTCTTTTGGTGCTGCTGCAATCACAGCTCCAATCTCCATATGTTTGGCCAGATAACGCTCATTATAAATTTCGTTTACCATCCCAGTTGCCAGTCCGATCTGATTTCCATAAGAACTATAGCCATCGGAGGCTTCCTGTACAATCTTCTTCTGCGGCAGTTTACCTTCTAAAGTCTCTTCAATCGGGGTCCTGGGATCACCAGCTCCAGTAACCCGCATCGCCTGATAGACATAAGAGCGTCCGGAGAGTGGATCTCTAATCGCACCTCCAAGGCAGGTTGCTGCTCCCCCAAAGGGTTCAATCTCAGTGGGATGGTTATGGGTCTCATTTTTGAACATTACAAGCCAGTCTTTATCCTGACCATCAACATCTACACTCACTTCAATACTGGCAGCATTTACTTCATTTGAAATCTCCAGATCTTCTAATTTACCTTCCGCTCTTAATTCTTTCATGCCCAGCAGAGCAATATCCATCAGGCAGATATCTTTTTCCTGAGCCTGATAAAGCTTCTGGCGGCCATTTAAATACTCCTGATAAGCTTTTTTAACTCCCTTAGTAAACTTACTCTCTTCTATTTCGACGTTTTCAATTTTTGTTAAAAAAGTTGTGTGGCGGCAGTGATCTGACCAGTAAGTATCAAGGACTCTGATTTCTGTAATTGTCGGGTTTCTTTTTTCTTCATCCCTAAAATATTTCTGAGTATGTTTCAAATCTGCTAAGCTCATTGCCAGACCAAGTTCAGCTAATAGATCTTTTAAGCCCTGCTTATCAGCTTCAATAAATCCGGCTACAGTCTCTACCTTTTCCGGCACTTTATACTGCATTTCCAGATTGGCTGGCTTTTTGAGTGCTGCCTCCCGCGAATCAACCGGGTTGATATAATAGTCTTTAATTCTATCTATCTCTGCTTTACTTAAATCTCCCTTCAAAATAAAGATCTGAGCCACCCTGACAGTTGGTTTTTCATCATCATTTAAAATCTGAACACACTGCTCAGCCGAATCAGCCCGCTGGTCATACTGTCCCGGAAGATATTCAACAGCAAAAATTTCTGTCTCAGCTGCAATTTTAATCTCCTCCTGATAGATTAGATCAACAGGCAGCTCAGCTAAAATTGTCTCACAGGCTTTCTGATAGGCTGAATCAGAAATATCTGTAATATCATAGCGGTTAAGCAGCCTGAGACCTTCTAAATTATCAAGAGCAAGACTCTCTCTAAAATCATGCAGAAGCTCCTCAGCCTCTACATTAAAACCTTCTTTTTTCTCAACAAAAACCCGTCTGATCTTATCTGACATTTTAAGCGCCCCTTTTTCAAAATTTTTATATAACTGCTAAAGACTATCTTAATGAGTGACTCTAAAAAATTATTAGTATAACTTGTTGAGTATTTTGATTAAATTAGCTCAAAAAACACGATGTTTTTTGCTGACTGCACAACAGGAAGTTGTGATCAGGAAGGTAAGCTAATTTAATCAAAATATGAAACTTAGTTATTCTTTGATTTTTTAATGGAGAGATATTAATTTTCTTATTTAGAATTAACTCTTATAAGAACAAAAACTCCCTTGCAATTTAATTATAGAATGATACAATTGAGAAGTAAAATTAATAATACTAATACTATTAATAAGGAGTGCTAATCAATGGCCTTAAATTATGAATTATATAAAGTATTTTATCAGGTAGCCCGCGATTTAAGTTTTTCAAAAGCAGCTGAAAAACTCTTTATTTCCCAGTCAGCAGTCAGTCAGAATATAAAAAATCTAGAAAAAGAATTAAAAACTGATTTATTTATTAGAAGCACAAAAAAAGTACAGTTAACTGAAGCAGGCAAAATACTGTTCGAACATATTGAGCCTGCTTTTAATTTAATTGAAAATGGAGAGAAAAGTATCAGAGAAATCAATTCACTGGAAAGAGGGGAAATCCATATTGGTGCCAATGATACAATCTCCAAGGATTTTTTGCTTCCCTATTTAAAAAAATATCACCGTCTTTACCCGGAAATACAGATTCAGATTACAAATAGAACCTCCAGCACCTGTATTGATCTCCTGCAGCAGAACAAAGTTGATTTAATTATCAGCAATCTTCCCAATCCAAAAATTACTGACCAGATGGAATCTCAGGAAATTTACAGCTTTAACGATCTCTTTATAGCAGGCAGTGAATTTAAAGACTTAAGGAAAAAAGAAATTAAACTAAAGGAATTAAAAAATTATCCTCTCTTAATGCTGGAATCTAAAACTACAACCCGGAGATTTCTGGAGAATGCTTTAAATAACCTGAACATAGAAGTTGAGGCTGCAGTTGAACTTGGGAGTATTGACTTACTAATTGAAATGACAAAAATAGGTCTTGGTATTGCCCTGGTACCCGAATACTGTCTCAATCTCAAACAAGAAAATTTATTTGAGATTAAAACAAAAGAAAAACTGCCAGCAAGAAAACTGGCAGTTATTACAAATAAAGATATTCCACTTTCTAAAGCTGCAGAAAAATTTATCGAACTATTCGATTCTAAACCAAATTTAACTGGGTAAATACTTCATTTACAACTTCAGTTAAAAATAAGTCTACCAGTTCAGGGTCAAATTGGCTGCCAGCACAGTGTTCTAATTCGGTAAGAGAATATTTGATAGAATAGGCTTTTTTATAAGAACGTTCATTAGTCATCACATCAAAAGAGTCTATAATAGTGATTATCCTGGCAATCAGAGGAATTTCTTCTTTTTTTAATCCCTGCGGATATCCCTGACCATCCCATCTTTCATGATGAGCTAAAACACCTTCCGCAACTTCATTTAGATGGGGGACTGTTTTTACTATCCTGTAGCCAATCTCCGGATGTGTTTTGACCAAATTAAATTCTTCCTGATCTAATTTTTCAGCTTTTTTTAAAATAGACTCAGGAATGGCCACTTTACCAATATCATGCAGTTTAGCCAGCATTGAAAGTTCATCAAGCTGATATCTGCTCAGTCCTGCTTTTTTCCCCAGCAGTATTGCCAGAGTATCCATTCTGGAAGCATGATCTTCTGTTTCAAATGATTTAACCTGCAGCGTAACCAGCATTGATTTTATAATATGGCTTTTAATACTATAATTTTCGGTTAATTTATTTAGATACATATTTTCTGTAGCCTTGTCAATTACTGCAGTGAGATTAGCCTGAATGTTATCTGAAACTGCTGCTCCAGCACCTATACTCAGCTGAATTTTTTCTTCATATTTTTCTTCCGATTTTTGTTTTATCTTTTCCATTACCGCCTCTGTTTCTAAAAGGTTTTTATCAGGCAGGATTATTAAAAACTCATCGCCTCCTGTTCTGAGTAAAAAATCTCCAGCATTGGTAGCTGACTCTATAATTTTTGATATTTTGATAATTATTTGATCTCCCAGCTGATTGTCGAAAGTTTCATTAATCAACTTCAGATTATTGATATCTAAAACTATAATCCCGGCGGCATTACATGTTAAAATTTCAGAAGTCCCCAATAAATTATCACTTAAAAATCTTCGATTATAGAGATTAGTTAAATCATCATGGTAGAGCATATATTTAATTTTTTCTTCTTTTTCTTTCTGTTCAGTTATATCTTTAATTATATAAATCCAGGTATCAGCTTCCTGATAAGGCATCTCTTTAGAATTTATTAATAACCAGACTTTTCTCGTACCTGACTGCAGCTGCAGCTCATAGTTTTTTAGTTCAGAATTGGATTCAAGTATTAATGCTTTTAATTTAGAGTTGGAATTGATTAAAGTCTCAATCTCACCACCCAGAATTTCTGCTGTATAGGGATTTGAATATCTGAGGGTTCCAGAATTAACTACTATAATACCAACAGGACTATTTTGCACAATCAGATCATATTTTTTCTCTGCTTGTTTAGAATAAAACCTTAATTCCAGTAACTTTTTTATTTTTTTAAGAAGTACAGATTTGCTGATTGGAATTTTGATTATTTCATTTAAATTACTGATTAGCTTCTGTTCGTCAAATTTAAATTTTTCTTTTCTGCTGACAACAAGCAGAGGCAGCAATAACGGCCTTTGTTTTTCTATGATTCTACTTATTAGCTGATTTTGATTGCTGTAAAAATAATAATCAGTTATAATCAGGTCTATTTCCTGCAGACTGCTCAGTTGATCAAGACTTAAAATATCATAGTATTCATTCAGCATTTCTCGAAGGAGTTTACAGTCTTTCTGATTTTTCATCAAAATAAGCAGTTTATCTTTTTTCACTATTCTCACCTGAGCTTAAATCGATAATATCACCAGTTAATATTCCCTGTAAATTAGTTAGAGGTTTACCAACTTCGATTCCATATTCTCCAATTTTAAATTCTCTTAAATACCGTTCAAAACCACTCAGACGTTTTTTAAGTACACCGATTGTCTTTTTCAGTTTACTTTCATATTCATAATAATTTAGAATAATAATATTATCTGCCAGGTAACTGATTCCAAATCCAGTTGCTTTAAAATCTCCAATAATATTTGTGACTTCATTATTAATCAGTACTGTAACTCCCATTTTACTTAAATATTTATTTAAAATGTGGAGCTGTCTAATCTTATCATTATCTGAACTTTTTTCGGGAAATGCCATTTTATAACCTGCCAGACTGTCGATTAAAATAACGTCTATCCCTTTATTTTCGACCTTTTTTTTGACCTTATTTAAAAATTCGGTCGGGGTAAATTTAAGTGGATTAATTTCTTCGATTTCTAAAACAGAATTTTTTAACATATCCTTAATTGGTATTTTAATAGCCTGACAGCGTTTAATAATAGTGTCCGGAGATTCTTCAAAAGTATAAATGATTGACTTTTCTCCTCTGCCAGCCGCTTCTTTAAGATACTGAATACCCAGAGTAGTTTTACCAACTCCTGTTGGGCCGCTAATAATAGTAATAGTTCCTTTCTCTAAACCACCATTAAGCAGCTTGTCCAGGCTGGGAATTCCAGAAGCTAATTTTTTCTTTTCTGTTTCTACCTTTTGTTTAACCGGAATAAAATTGGGATAAACATGAACTCCATCATTTTTTAATTTCAGGGAATGTTTACCTGATAAATAATCTGAACCTCTTAATTTGGATACATAAAAGTAACGTTCATTATCTTCACTGCTCAAATTAAGCACTCCATCAACAACAAACTGCAGATCTCCATCTGGATTATCCGGTGTCGATTCTGAAGCCAGCAGAAAGGCAGCTTTTTTTTCAGCCACAAATTTAATTAAAGATAGAATTTCTTTTCTAAACTTAAATTTATCATTACTTAAATAGGAAAGATAGGTAGCACTATCCAGGAAAATTCTATCGGGCTGAACCGATTCAATTTTACTGACAATTTTATTGATCAGGGGAGTTTTTTCAACTTCCTGAGCACTGAAAATATTGTATTCTTCATCTTTACGAAAAAAATCAGAAGATGGACTTAATTCCAGAAAATGAACATGCTGCAGATCAAAATTCCTTTTTTCAGCATCGGCTTTAATTTTTTCTACTGATTCCCCCAGGGATATAAACAAACTATTTTGCTGCTGACTATTAATTAGAAACTGCAGCCCGAGCGTTGTTTTACCACTACCTGGTCCTCCCCGAACCAGGTAGGATCTATTGGCCTGCAGTCCACCTCTTAAAACATTATCCAGACCTCTGATACCAGTTTTAATTAAATCCATAATAAACCTCCTCCGACTATTCTTCAAACGATTATTCTTCGAAATCTATAAAGTCAGCTTCAGAAGTATTATCCAGTTCTTCTGGATCCAGATCTTTAAGATCAATATTGTTATTTGTAATAAATTTAGAAACCAGTCTGTATAATCTCTGTTATTCTTGACTTAATTTTTCACTATCATCAGTAATATCTTCCACCAGTTTTGCGTTCTTTTGCGTATTATTATCTATTTCCAAAATAACTTCCTGGATTTCTTCGGTTGCCGAAGCCTGTTCATTGATCGACTCTGATATTTCATCAATTGTTTCGGAAGTCTGGGCAGTAGTTTCAACAATTTCAGTCAGATTTTTACCAGTTTTATTAATCAGCTTATTTCCATCTTTAATTTTTACTATGATGTCATTAATTATATTTTCGATCTCCCCGGCTGATTTACTTGTCCTTTCAGCCAGATCTCTAACCTCAGAAGCAACAACAGAAAAACCTCTGCCTGCTTCCCCCGCTCTTGCCGCCTCAATTGCAGCATTTAGAGCTAAAAGATTAGTCTGGGAAGCAATTTCATTTACTGTTCCTATAATTTCAGCAATCTGCTGACTGCTTCTGGTTACATCAGCCATTGAATCGATAGTTTCATCAACAATCTCAGAACCTTCCCGGACAATCGCTAAATTTTTCTTGCCGGACTTGCTGGCTTCTTCAGCGCCGGCTGCTACTTCCTCAATTGAAGCTGTTATCTCTTCCATATTTGCTGAAATTTCCTCCAGAGCAGATGCCTGATCCACTGTTCTATTTGATAAATTTTCGTTTTCTCTAGAAATCTTATCTGCAGAACTGCTGACATTTCTTGATATATTTTTAGCACCATTAATTATATCTTGTAAGGATTTTATTGTATAATTTAAATCTTGAGCAAGCCTCCCAATTTCATCTTCTTTATTTATTTCAAGCTGCTGTCTCAGATCATTTTCTTCTCTAATTTTGTTTAAAACATCCCGCATTTTAGTAATGGGTTTAGAAATAATTGTTTTTATCATATAAAAGCTGGTAAACAGGGCCAGTAAAATAACTATCACAAGTAGAGTAATATTCTTCTGCAGTAAATCATTTATAGGAGCTGCAACTTCACTTTGATCTACTTCTGAAACTAAAGCCCAGTTTAATCCATCCATATTTAAAGATGCAAAAGCACTATATACTTCTTCTCCACTAAAATCTGTTGTTAACTCAATTCCTCTATCTCCTTTTAAAGCGTTTTTTACTGCTTCTGTTTCTACCCTATAATTTAAAAATGTATCTTCTTCAATAAAACTTGTATTAGATCTCATTAAATAGTCAGATCCTACTAAAAAAGTCTTTCCACTTACTTCTTTAAGTTCTTTTTTTTCCATAATAGCATTTATCTTCTCGCTCGGAATTTGTAGGGCCAGAACCCCCTGAAAATTCTCCTCATTATAGACAGGCATTGAAATAAATCCAGCTGCTCTATCTAGAGGTTCGTAATAAGCAAAGTCAACAATAGCTTCTCCTTTTATTCCCTGTTTAAATGCTTTAGCCAGAATACTATCTTTGTAAGGACCATTATTCAAGTTAGTATTTAAGTCTTCAGTTCCGGCGGTTGTATACACCAAATTTCCTTCTCTATCCATTAAATAGGTATTTCCCCAACCGAATTCTTCTTGAAAAATACTGATCTGCTGATTTATTCTAAAATTAATGCTATTGCTAAAGACACTGTCACCAGTTCTCCCCTGGTCCTGAAGCTGATCCAGATTTTCTTTAATTAGATCATTTTCCCGCAGTAGTCTCATTTCTGCTTTCAAATTAGAAAATAATTTTTTTATTTCTGAAAGCTTAGAATCTCTTACTACTGTCAGCTGTTCTGTCATCTGGTTCTGGGCCAATTTTAAAGAATCTGTATAGCTAATATATGTAGTTACCAGCAAACTCATAAAAATTATCAGTAAAAATATAGTTATTAATTTATTGCCGACACTCATTTTTTTTAATGGATTTTTCATTATTTATCTATCCCCCTATTTTTTGATAAGAATTACTGCCAATTTTTCTCCAGCTGTGATTTTTATGGTCAGTTAAATCAATAGATTCAGAATGCCCCAGTACAAGGTAGCCAGAATCATTTAATGCCCTGTAAAATTCTTTGATCACTCTCTTTTTATTTATCTCCTTAAAATAAATTAACACATTTCGACAAAAAATTATGTCGAATTTTTCTGAATTTTTTTGCGAAAAGGAACTATTAAGGTTTAATTTTTTGAAAGTAACTTTATCCCTGATCAGATTTTTTATTTTATAATATCCACTATATTTACCAACCCCTTTTTGAAAGTATTTATATACATATTTTGAATCAATTCGGTTTATTTTATTTTCATTATAGATCCCCCTTCTGGCAATATTTAGAACTTCACCATTAATATCTGTAGCCAGAATCTCAAATTTTAGATCTCTATAAGCAAGCAGCATCGCTATAGTATAAGGTTCTTCCCCGGTAGAACAACCTGCACTCCAGATTCTAACCTTATTTTTATTTTCTCTAATCTCTGGAATAATACTTCTAAAAAGCAATTGAAAGTGAAATTTTTCCCGAAAAAATTTAGTGTAGTTGGTTGTTAATAGATTAAATAAGATATTTTTTTCCTCAGCAGTATTTTCTATATAACTAACATACTGTTTAATCGTTTTCAAATTAAGCTCATTAATTCTTTTAGAAAGTCTCAGATCGAGCATACTGCCTTTATCAGCCGAAATTGTAATACCAATCTCTGCTGCCAGAATTTTATTTAATAAATCAATATCTTCTGCTTTTATCTTCAATAGATTATTGCCCCCTTAGAACTATGTTTAGATTATAACTCATAATTATTACTATTACCATAGATTATGCAATATGTGTAAATTAAAGAAATATAAATACTTTTTTTCTATTTTAAGCAACAATTACACAAATTGAGTAGATATTAGCTTTATTCACCAAGTCTTTTGCTGTATAATAGAGATATAATAAATCTATTCTTAAATTAAACAACTCTGGAAGGAGTTTTTTTATGAAAAGATTTGCAAACAGGCTGAAGAAGTTAAGGAAGGAAAGCGGTTTAAATCAGGCAGAGTTAGGAGAAAAACTCGGTTATGCCAGAACCACCATTGCCAATTATGAGCAGGCTACCAGATTCCCACCCCTGGATACTCTTTTTGCAATCGCAGACTTCTTTGGTGTCTCACTTGATTATCTGCTGGGCAGAACTCAAATTAGAAATGTATTTAAAAACCTGGTGATCGATAATTTTAAAACTCCAGTCCTTTTAATAGAACCAGAAAGTGGAAAAATTGTCGATTTTAATAAAAGTGCAGTCAAATATTACGGTTTTTCCGAACAGGAAATGTTTCAAAAAAGCATTTTCGAAATTAACTATTTAGATAAAAAATTAATCAAGGAAAAAATTAAGAAAACAATAGAAAAAGGCCACATGACTTTCAATTTTGAGCACCAGCTGGCCAGTGGAGAAAAAAGAGAAGTTACTGTTTTTACCAGTCCTCTGGTTATCAATGACAAAACTGTACTCTATTCTACAATCTTTGATCTGCAGCAGTCCAATACCTCTTACGCAAACATCCAGATATTTTCCAGTATTTTAAATAATATATTTAATAAAAAATTACCTTCATTCAAGAATCACCACTCTGAGGTCAGGGAAATTACTGCTTTAATAGCAGATCAGATGAATCTAGACAAAAAAAGCAAAAAACTACTCAAAATGAGTAGTAAAGTCCATGATATAGGTTTTTTATTACTTCCAACACAGCTGCTGACAAAAGTTGAAATCACAGATTCTGAATATCAACTAATTAAAGAACACAGCAAATATGGTTATAATATTTTTAAATCTCTGGACAAGCAGATAGCTGAAATTATATTACAGCACCATGAGCGAATTGATGGTTCCGGCTATCCAAATAACTTAAAGAAAGATCAAATTAGAATTGAAGCAAAAATTATTGGAGTTGCAGATGTGCTGGCAGTAATGAATAGTGACAGACCCTATCGTGAAACACCAGGTTTTGATAAGGCCTGTCAGGAATTAGAAAAATTTAAAGGCAGCAGATATGATCCAGAAATTGTAGAAGCCTGTCTCAAACTGGCTGAAAATAATAGATTCGATTTTTTAAAAAATAGCAATTAATTATACTGTCCCAGATAAATCTTTAATTTCAGCTGCAGCTAATCCAGAAGTTCTGTTCTAAAACTTTGTCCTGATTTTAATTTATCAATATCAAAAATATCAGCTATTGTTGCAGCAATATCGCTAAAAGACGCTCTAATACCTAAATCAATATCATTTTTAATTCCTTTACCATAAACCAGTAGTGGAATATATTCTCTGGTATGGTCAGTACCCTCATAGGTCGGATCACAACCGTGATCGGCAGTGATTATCAACAGGTCATCATTTTTCATGGCAGCTTTTATTTCTGGGATTCTCTGATCAAAGTCCTTAAGAGCAGCTGCATAACCCCCAATATTCCGGCGGTGGCCGTAGTTCTGATCAAAATCCACCAGATTAGTAAAAATCAATCCTCTTTTACTCTGATCCAGTAACTCTACAGTCATATCAATTCCATTCATATTATTTGAAGTAGTTATAGAATTAGAAATTCCGCTGTGATTAAAAATATATGTTATTTTACCAACAGCATTTACTTCCAGATTCTTAGCCTGAAGCTGATTTAAAATAGTTGGCTCCGGTGGTGTTAAAGAAAAGTCTTTTCTTCTTTCTGTCCGCTCAAAGTTACCCGGTTCTCCCAGAAAGGGACGGGCAATAACTCTGGCTACTGCATGCTCACCCTGCAGAATTTCTCTGGCCTTTTTACAATAACCATAAAGCTCATCAATTGGAATCACTTCTTCGTGAGCTGCTATCTGAAAGACACTATCTGCAGAAGTATATACAATTGGTTTTCCTGTCTCCAGATGCTTCTGGCCAAGTTCTTCGATAATAACCGTGCCTGAAGCCGGCTTATTGCCCAGAGATTCTCTTCCAATTGCTTTATGGAACTGATCCATTACCTCAGCTGGAAAGCCATCTGGATAGGTAGGAAAAGGCTGTTCTGAAATCAAGCCAGCAATCTCCCAGTGTCCAGTAGTAGTATCTTTGCCTTTTGATTTTTCTGCTGCTTTTCCATAAGCTCCCTCAGCCTCAAGTTCAGAATCAAGACCCTGAATAGACTCTATCTTTCCCAGTCCCAGTTTTTCTAGATTTGGCAGCTCAAGTCCACCTAACTCAGCTGCAATATTCTGCAGCGTCGCAGCACCCTGATCACCATATTCCTCTGCATCTGGCAATTCTCCAATCCCAACACTATCCATTACCATCAAAATCACTCTATTAAACTTCTTCAAAATACCACCCCTAAATTATTAATAATTTATATCGTTAGACGTCAGACCTATTTTTTTAATAAGTTTTAAACTAACTTAATGAAAAAACACTTTGTTTATTTGGCCTTAGTCTTAATATCTGTAACTAATGATTCTAAAGATTTATCTTTTAAATCCGGAATTAAAATACCCATTATCTGATAGAGATATAAAAATTCATCTAACAGCTCTTCTTTATCTTCTTCTGGAAGATCGCCTTCTTCCTCCATATATTCCTCCAGATTATCATTGATATTACTAAATGAGCGAAATAATTTACGGACCGGATTATGCGATTTCTGATCACTACCATCATCCCAGTACTCTTTCATTTTCATTCTTTCCCGCTTTAAAAGTACAGCCGAAACCGCTTCTTCCACTGGTAGGTGAAGATATTTATAAAACAAATCTATCACAGCCTGTGTTTCCTTCCGGCTTAAATTATGTTTGATTACTGCGTCCAGCAGCTGATTGGCCTTACTGGGGTCCCCTGTTTTTGATGATAAAGCGTGAGCCAGACTCAAATGAGATAAAGTTATCGGAGAGTCTTCTTTTAAGACTTCTTTTTGATATTTTTCCTTCATCTCCAGAATGTTCAGCCAGAGGGTCAAAGTAGTTCTGGCCACTCCCAGTTTTTCAGCTGCATCTTTTTTACTCAAGTTATTAGCCTCCATAAATTTATTAATTGAAGTTGCTCTTTCCAGGGGATTTAAGTCCTGTCTCTGCAGGTTTTCAATCAATTGAATCTGCCTAAATTTCTCCGGTGAGACTTCAGATTCCAAAATAACAGCTGCTATTTTTTCCTGTTCATCCTTTTTAACAGCTCTCAGCCTTCTTTCCCCTGCAATTAAAAGATAGTGATCATCCTTTTTTTGAACAACAATCGGCTGCAGCTGCCCCACTTCTGCAATCGATTTTGCCAGACTATCTATTCTTGCCTCCGAAAAATTTTGTCTAACCTGATCTGGCCGACTTTCTATATCCCGCAGTGAAATTTCTTTATATTTCATTTCCAACCCCCCCATTTAAAGTTTGACTCCTAAATCAAACAGAAAATAAACTTCATAAAATTGATTTTTATTCGCTTTTAACATATTATATTATTAGATTGGACTTAAAATTAATTCTTTAACTTTAACAGAATATCAAATCTTAAAGGAGCATCTAAAATGAAAACACTCTCTGATATAAATAGTTTAACAAATAAACTGAAGAAAATAAACTACCTGCAGGTAGAAAAAAATAAAAGTTTAGCTGAATTTGCAAGTTTTAAGGTTGGCGGACCTGCAGATCTTTTCCTGACACCGGAGAAAGTCTCCGCTTTAAAAGAACTAATGCCGCTAATTGTTAATTCAAATATTCCCTATTTCATTCTGGGGAAAGGGAGTAATTTAATTATTTCCGATAAAGGTTATCGAGGTATTATTATCTATACTGGCAGTTTAAATCACTATCAAGTTGAAGCCAGGCAGATCACTGCCGAATGTGGACTGGAACTTAAAGAAATTGCCGATCTGGCCTACAAAAATTCTTTAGGCGGTTTTGAATTTGCAGCCGGAATCCCGGGTTCACTGGGAGGAGCACTCTACATGAATGCCGGCGCCTACGGTGGGGAAATGAAAGACGTAATTGTTAAAGCACAATTTATAAATCAAAGGGGCAAATTAATAGAACTCAATAAATCTGAGTTAAAACTTGAATATAGAACAAGCATTTTGCAAAAAGAGGATCCAGACTGGGCTGCAGTCAATGTTACAATCGAACTTAAAAGATCGGAAAAAAAATTAATCAAAGCAAAAATGGATGAACTGCATAATAAACGCTGGAGCAAACAGCCTATGGAATTACCCAGTGCCGGCAGTATTTTTAAAAGACCTCCAGGACATTATACTGGTCCCCTGATCGAAAAAGCGAAAATGAAGGGCTTTCAGATCGGCGGAGCCCAGGTTTCCACTAAACATGCAGGCTTTATAGTCAATAAAGGTAATGCAACTGCTGAAGATATTGTTAATTTAATTGAAAAGGTTAAAGCAGAAGTTTATAAAATAAGCGGTGTCCAACTTGAAGTCGAACCCCGCTTTTTAGGAGAATTTTAATCTAAGAGCTCCTCCTTTTTGCTGCGGGGGAGCTGCTTGATTTCATATTCTCTTTTCTGGGCCAGACTGCGACTTTTAAATGACTCCTGATGGCGAAGCTTGACCGGAATGCGCCCCCGTGTATATTTAGCTCCTACTCCAGCATTATGTTCTTCCAGCCGCCGCTCTACATCAGTGGTATAGCCTGTATAAAGACTGCCATCACTGCATTCAACCACGTAAATGTAATGTGAATTATTAGATTGATTATCTTTAATAACTTCTAATTCTTCCTTATTTTTGGCCATATTCCTGAATATATTTGCCAAGTGCTCTTAGATGTTCCTTTTCCTCGTCAATTAGCTGACTAACCGCTTCAATAGTTTTACCTTCATTGTAATCGCACATTTCACGATAAAATAAAATTGAGTCTTTTTCAGCCTGAATGGCCAGTTTTAAAGCTTTTTCTACATCATTTAAAGCCTCAATTGACTCTTCACTATCATCTTTTGGAAAAATAGAATACTCAACCAGATAATTAAAATAGGCACTTACATCCTCTTCATAAAGATAATCCGCGTCATCTTTTCCTTCGCGAAGTTCCTCAGTTAAGGCTACAAATTTTTCATAGTGATCCTGCTCATCCTGAGCTAACCTTTTAAAAAGTTCCCTCAAATCTCTATTTTCAGTTGCCTCAGCATGTTTTAAATAAAACTTTTTTCCTCTTATTTCAATATTCTTTGCCATTTCCATTACTTCTAATGCATTAAATCTTTCCTTCATTATTAATCCCTCCAAATAATAAAATAATCATTAACTTATTGCTTTATAAAAATAATTACTTATCTTATCTGCCGCTTCTTCAATATCAAAATCTTTTTCATTCAAAATAAGTCTCCGCATTACTATACTTTCCATAATTCCAACGAAAGTACAGGCAAAATAATTAAAATCAATATTTTTTGTTATATAATTATTTTCTATCAAAAATTGATGTAAATTATTTAAACTCTGGAAGCGTTTTGCATCCATTTTTTTAAATTGATCTTCAAATTCTTCGTTTACAGCAACTGCTTCTCTTAAAATAATTATGGAAAGATTTTCATGTTTTTTATAAAGTTTAAAAAATCTAAGCAGCATTTTCTCAAAAAATATTTTTAAATCCATATTATCTGTATCAATGATATAATTATCAAATTCTTTTAAAAAAATTTCTTCATGCCTTTTTATCAGAGAAATAAAAAGATCCTTCTTGCTGTTAAAATATAAATAAAATGTCCCCTTTGCAATACCAACTTTTTCAACTATTTCAGCTATGTGAGTATTATAATAGCCCCTGGCTGCAAAGACTTCTATTCCAGCCTGAATAATTTCTTCTTTGCGATCTGCCACTTTGTTACCCCTTCTTTTTTTATTATTTTATTCTTTTTAATTATATCACATTTTTTTGATTATTTAAATAAAAAGCCATAATCGAGTAGGAGGGAAATAATTAATTTATTCCCCGTCCTCTCACACCACCACAGCATACCGTTCGGTACTGGGCGGTTCATTAAGAATTAATTACTTGTGCATATCTTTCTGTAAAACTAAAGTATCCCAGTTTCTTTAAAAGCTGGTTGG
>NZ_QLME01000035.1 GCF_003259895.1 Halanaerobium saccharolyticum
ACAATTTCAAGTTAAAAGGCTTATTTTTATGATTCGTAGATAATATTTTTTTGAATTAAACTAAATTAAGCGTATTATGAAATTCGCTTATTTAATTAAAGATATTAATTTAAAGCAGGCTGTAACTTTACTAACAATTATCGTGATTATTTTAAGCTTAAACACAGTCATCACAGTGTTTAATGACAGTCACTATAATTATCAGGATTATCTGCAGCAGATTGCAGAGGTAGTACCAGAAGACACTCGGGTACTGGCAAATTTAAATACAGATTATTATTTTAAAAATGGTAGTCTTTTTGACTATAGAAATTTGGATTACTTAGAGGAAAATAACCTTTCCTTTTCCCAGTATATAGCCAAAAATGAAATTGAATATATAATTTATCCGGAAGAAATGGACTTTATATATAACAGCCGTCCTACCTGGAATATTCTCTACGGCAATCTTTATCCTTATTATTCTGATATGCAGCAATTTTTAGAACAGGAAACTAAACTGATTAAAAGCTTCAGCAATTCTACTTATGGCATGAGAATTGTCAGAGAAATTGGTCAAAAAAAATGGTCAGTTAAAATCTATAAAGTGAATTCTATAATCGAGTCTCCAGCTGCTCAAAAAGTTGATTAAATTCTTTGCTGCTGCGTCTTCGTGAATATAACATTCTATTTTCCACTACTTCTATTATCTCTCCCGGTTCATTTTTCATAAGTACTATCCGCTCTGAAAGAAAAACTGCCTCTCTAATATCATGAGTCACAAAAATAATTGTTCTCTCTTCTTTCTGCCAGATCTGAACTAAAAGCTCCTGCAGTTCCTGTCTGGTCTGACTGTCTACACTACCAAAAGGCTCATCCATCAGCATAATCTCTCCTTCTGCAGCCAGAGTCCTGGCCAGCGCTACCCGCTGTTTCATGCCACCGGAAAGCTGATGGGGATAATAATTCTGGTAATTTTCAAGCTTAACCTCATTTAAATATTTTAAGGCTTTCTCTTTTATTTGTGCTTTAGATAAATTATTATTCTTTGCAGAAGCTTTAACCGCAAAAGTAACATTTTCAATTACTTTCTGCCAGGGAAAAAGCTGCTCAAAATCCTGAAAAAGCATAATCCTATCCAGACCTGCTTTTTCAATCTTTGCTTTGTTTTTTAACAGCTGCCCACTGTCTGCTCTGCTAAAACCAGCAATTATTTTTAGTAAAGTTGATTTTCCACAGCCAGAAGGACCTAAGATAGTTATAAATTCATTTTTATTAATCTGCAGATTAATATTTTTCAGAGCGGGTTTTCTTTCCTTTTCTGTCTCAAAACTCTTATTTATATTTTTTAATTCCAAATAGGATTTCATTTTAACATACCCCATTTTTTTACTGTTTTTACTTCTATTTTTTTGAAAATAAAATCCTCAACTGTGACTCCAATCACTATAATTGCTATAATCCCGGCAAATACACCTGGCAAATCGAAAAAGACACGCTTTTGAAAAATAAACCAGCCCAGACCACCCAGACTATTGATTGCACCAAAAAGCATTTCTGCACTAATTAAGGCCCGCCAGGATCTGGCCCAGGCTATTTTTAACCCGGAAATAAAATAAGGAAGTGAAGCCGGAATCAATATTTTAAACATAAATTCTAATTTATTTAAGCGATAATTTCTAGCAATTAGGGTGTAGATATCCGGAATAGAGTTAAAACCAGTACTCAGATTTAAAATTAACGGCCATAAGACCGAATGAATGATTACAATTAAAATTGCAGTTCTCCCGGAGCCAAACCAGATTAAAATTAACGGCATCAGTGCAATACCCGGTAATGGATGGGCCAGAGCAGTCAAGGTATCGATTAAACCGGCAGCACTTTTAGAAAAATATGCTGTCAGTGCTAATATTAAAGCTGCTGCTGTCGCTAAAAATAGTCCCTGAATGATAATTGAAAGCGAAAATCCTATCTGTTTAATTAATGTTCCATCTTTAAATGATTTAATTAAAGCCAGAAAAATTTGATCCAGTCCGGGAAATATCATTTCTGAAAAAATACCGCTCAAAGCTGTCAGCTGCCAGATCAGAGCTAGAATTGTAATCCAGATTAAACGCTGACGGTATTTATTCCCCATTCTTAGCAGCTCCTCTTTTTAGTTCAGCTTTATTAATTTCCCTATCCTCTAAATCTTTTTTATCAGTAAAGATAAGATCAGAACGCTGATAGTCTTTTTTTTCTAAATACCCTTCAGCAGTCATAAAAGACAGGAATTCTTGTAATCCTTTAATCTCAGGAGTGAATTTCATTCCCGGCCAGGTGAGATATTCTTCCATTTCTGTTTGACTTAGATCATAATTGTCTGCTAAAAGTTCTGAAGCCTCAGCTGGATTTTTCTCTATAAAATCAATTGCTTTTCTTAATGATTTCAAAAATAGTATGTAATTTTCTGACTGCTGCTGATAAAACTCTTCGGTGCTGACTCCTATAATAAAGGTGAAGTCACCACCAAAAGCTTCACTGCCGCTTAAAATCTTTTTAATACCAGCTTCCTTACTCTCTAAAAACAAATAGGGTGGGGAAGCAAAATGAGCACTTACTTCTCTTTCTGCCAGCAGTGCATTCATTGCGTCCGGATGATTCATTGTTAAAAGCTGATCATCAAATTTATCTGTTTCTTTAAAATTTCTCTGAGCTGCCATTGAAAGCAAAATATGCTGAACACTTCCCGGCTGTGGCAGCGCAATTTTATCCTCAGCCTTAAAATCCGCAAGAGACTTAATATATTCTCTATTAGTCATTAATCCCAGTGGACTTTCTGAAAGAGCTGAAATTATTTTCCATTCCATTCCTTTATCTTTAGCTATTAAAAATGGTGGAATAGCCATAAAAGCAATATCAACTTCTCCAGCCAGCATCGATTCTCTGATAGCAGTCGTATTACTCAACTGTTTCCATTCCGCTTTTAAGTCTGAATCTTCATTATTTAAAAGCCCAAGCTCTTTGATTAACTGTACTGGTGCATATGCAAGTCCATACTGTTCAGCAATTGTAATACTCTTTTGATTGCTCTGCTCAGTTCCTTCACAACCGCTTATTATAAAAAGGCTTAAACTAATAACTATAATGACTAAAATGTATTTTTTCATAATTGAATTTCTGGCCCCTCTCCAAAATTTTCTCCAATTTCTCGTAAGACAAGATTATTACCATCCTGATCAATAATTTTTAAATTATCATATACTGCCTCTACTCGTTTCTGCAGCTGATTTTTATTTTCTGCCAGAACAATAAAATAACCGGCTCTGGCAGTTGCGTTTTCTATCTCAGGGATGATATTTCCCAGCTCATAATTAAGCCCCGCTTTTAATACACCGGGAAATTTTAAAATCTTATTAATTTCTGTAATCCTTCTTATTTTTCCCGGGCCAGCAAAAAAGAGCTGTGAAGATAGATGATTGGAATTACCCTGAAGTGAATAATCTGTGAGAGCAGTTTTACCAATCTCTTGACCTGCTGCCAGTTCTACCATCATCTTTAAAATATCGACACCTGTCAGTTCCGGCATGAAATCCCCTTCATAAGCACCACCAATTCTGCAGGCTATTTCATTAACTTTAATTCCCTCTTCTCCAATTAAAAATTGAAAATAGATAGGCCCATTTACAATCCCAAACTCATTTACAATTTTTTGAGCTAGCTTTTCAATTTGACACTTATATTTCTTTAAATATTGGGAGGGAAAAAGATGAGAAGAACAAATACCAATGTGAATATCTTCTTCAAAACGTAACCGATCAGTTACAGTTAAAATTTTTGCTCTATTATCAAAAACCCAACCGCTGATTGTTATTTCATTTGATTTATAATATTCCTCCACCAGGATCTGATCCTGCCTGGAAAAAGACAAAACTTTGTTAAATTTTTCTCTAATTTGTGCAATAGAATTTAACTTAAATACTCCGCGCTGACCCTGACTATCCAGTGGTTTAACAACAAGGGGTCTTTTGAAATCTTTTAAATCCTGCTCCAAAAAATCTGGAGCCAGTATTTTATATTTAACTGTTGGAATCCCAGCTGTTGAAAATTTACTTTTCATTACTCTTTTATTGGTGACAGCTTCTGCTGTTCCAACTGAAAGATATTGATTTAAATTCAACTTTTCTGCCACCTGAGCTGCAGTATAAACCGGCTGATCAGTACCGGCAGTTAAAATTCCATCCACCTCATATTTTTCAGCAGTTTTAAGATTGGCTTCAAGATCAAAGGTACTGCTATCGGAACTGAAGTCAGCAATTTTTTTTCCAGGAGCATCTGGATAATAGTCAGAAACAACCACCTGATGTCCCAGTTCTTTTGCTTTTTTGATTAAACTGAGCTGGCCGCTGCCTCCACCCAAAATTAAAAGTCTCATACTTTTTCCTCTCCCTATATAAAAGTGCTTTCTTCAATTATGTACTGTCTTTTTTGTCTGCGCAAATACTTTAAAAAAGGAAATTTTCCGTAATAGACATAAAGCTTTAAAAATAATTTTAAAAGTTTTAAAAAATTATAATTTGACTGACCGTATTTTCGCTGCTCCTGTCTGGTATAAATATTTGCGATTTCAGGTTCTTCTTTGAGAATAATTGCCGAAAGATAAATAAATGACTTATCAGAAGCAATAACTTTTTTAAGGACTTCTCTGGTAATTATTCTAAAACTGCTGACTCTGATCTCTTCGTCTTTGGGAGTAATCAAATTAAAAAGGCAATTAGTTAGCTTTGACCCCAGTCTTCTATAAAAATTGTGTGCTCTCTCTTCTGGAATAGCGTAAACCACATCATACCCCTTTTTAATTTGCTGATAAAGCAGAGCTATATCCTGAGGCCGGTGCTGGAGATCATCATCCATAGTGATTATATAGTCCCCAACTGTATAATTAAAGCCGCAAAAAATGGCATTCTGCTGCCCATAATTTTGAGCCAATCGAATACCTTTTACTCTGCTGTCCTGACTATGCAGTTTTAAAATTTTTTGATAGCTCTGATCCCGACTGCGATCATCAATCAGAATTAATTCGAATTCTAATTTATTAATAGCAGCTGTATTTTTAACAGCAGAATACAGCTCATCCAGAGAATTTTCTCCATTATAAACTGGTACCACTATAGAAATTAAATCAGCCATTACTTATACACCTGCATCCTTAATCTGAGCAAAAACATTTCTTAAAGCCTCAATGATATATTCTAACTCAGGGCGAGAAAGTCCCGGATAAATTGGTAGACGAAGCATGCTGGCAGCAACATTATTAGTCAGCTCCAGATCTTCTTTTTGATAGCCCAGCTTTTTCCCCATTGGAGAGGAATGTAATGGCTGAAAATGAAAAGTAGCTTCAATTCCTTTTTTTCTAAGCTGCTGTAAAATGAAATCTCTTATTTTTTGATTTTTAAATTTTAGATAATAAATATGATAATTACTCTTTCTATCAGCCGGTACAATTGGTAGCACTTCCAAAAAATCTTCAGTTAAAAATTCTTTTAAATGAGAGTTATAAAAGTCAAATATAAATTTTCTGCACTTAGTAATATAATCTATTTCCTCAAGTTGAGCAAATAAAAAAGCCATTAAAATATCAGATGGCAGATAGCTTGAACCTTCTCCAATCCAGCTGTATTTATCAATTTCTCCCCGTAAAAAACGAGAGCGATTTGTTCCCTTTTCTCTAATAATTTCTGCTTTTTCAAGCATCTGCTCCTGATTGGAGTTAATAATTAGAGCTCCACCTTCACCACTGACAAAATTTTTGCTCCCATGAAAACTATAGCAACCAAAATCCCCCAGACTGCCGGCTGCTTCTCCTCGATAAAAACTATTAACAGCGTGAGCTGCATCCTCAATTATTGAGATATTATTTTGGGCTGATATTTCTCTAATCTGATTCATTTCACAGCTGATACCAGCATAGTGAACTGGAATTACTGCCTTAGTTTTATCTGTGATCTTAGCCTCAAAATCAGCAGGATCCAGATTAAAAGTATCAGGCTTAATTTCGGCAAATATTGGTCTTGCTCCTTCTTTTAATACCGCATTGGCTGTAGAACTGAAAGTGAAAGAAGGCATAATCACTTCATCATTTTCTTTTAAATTAATCAGTTGAGCAGCCATTTCTAGAGCATGTGTAGCGGAAGTAGTCAATAAAACCTTATTGAGGGCAAGTTTATTTTCTAAAAATTTATTTACTTTTCTAGTATAATGACCATCACCACTTATGCTGCCTCTATTTAGTGCCTCAGCTATATAATCTTTTTCTTTTCCACTTAAATAAATTTTATTAAAAGCTATTTCGCACATTAAAATTACTCCGTTCTTAACCATTTAACTTCAAAAATTTTATTAATAACAAATATGTTTACCCAATTTTTTAAAGTTTGCTGTAAACTCTTTTACATCCTGAGATACAAATTCAGCTCTTTTATTAATCATGTATATATCATAATCAAGATCATAATCTTTAATTCGAGAAACATTAATCTCTTTAGCACTAAATTCATCTCTAACTGCATTATATGGCACAAAAGCAACTCCATAACCTTTACGAACTAAAGTTTTAATTGCCTCCGTCGAATCAAGCTGAGTAATAACATCAATTTCCGAAAAATTATGATCTAGATCTCCTAATGCATCCTTAAACTTTTCTTTAATTATACAGTCCTCTTTTAGAATCACAAATTTGTGGGCCAGAATTTCTTCCAGCTTTAACTTTTCTGGAAGATCAAAAGCAGGTGGAGAAATTAATACTACCTTTTCATTAATTACTTCTTCTGAATATAAATTTTTTGCCTGAGCTGGATGAGTAGTAAAACCTACCTCACAAATATCACTTAATACATCCTGCTCAATTTTATCTGAAGAAGCTGCAACCAGATTATACTTATGCTTTGGAAATTTAAACTGCATATTTAAAATCGCACAGGGAAGGCAATAAGTTGCAATGGTATATTCTCCTTCTATTTTTATCTCCTTGCTTTCTTGATCATTTAAATCAGCAATCATCTTATTATAGATTCTTATTATATTATCTGCATATTTTAAAACTATTTCTCCTGATTCTGTTAATTTTACTCCTCTATTGCTGCGTATGAAAAGTTCTTTTCCCAGAAAATCCTCCAGCTTTTGTATCTGCTGACTTAAAGCTGGCTGAGATATATGAGAATTACTTGCCACTTTTGAAATGCTTTTTACCTTTGCAATTTCCTGAAAATACTTAAGGCTCTCTATATGCATAAATACACCCTTTCATAGTCATGAAATATAAATTGGAAAATATTGTTTTTAACTAATGTTCTTAATTAATTATATTATTAATCAGGAAAAATAACAAGAGTTAATCGCAAAATCAGAATATTAAGTTTAACCTTAAATTTTTTTCTTTAAAGTAGTTTCTGCCACCATTTTTTATGGTCCAGATACCAGTTTAAAGTTTTTCTCAAAGCATTTTCAAAATCATATTCAGGCTCCCAGTCTAATTCAGTTTTTATTTTACTGTTGTCAACTGCATATCTATAATCATGTCCTTTGCGGTCTTCTACCTGTTTAATTAATAATTCTGATTTAGATAATAAGGAAAGTATTTTTTTAGTTATTTCCAAATTGCTTTTTTCGTTATTAGCTCCAATATTATATACCTCCCCTTTTCTGCCCTGACGCATGACCAGATCAACTGCCCGGCAGTGATCTTTAACATAAATCCAGTCCCTAACATTACTACCATCACCGTAGAGTGGTAATTTCTTATCATGCAGGGCATTAATAATAAAAAGTGGAATTAATTTTTCTGGATACTGATAGGAACCAAAATTATTTGAACAGCGGGTAATATTCACAGGTAATTTATATGTTTTAGCATATGATTTAACTAAAAGGTCAGCAGCAGCTTTAGAAGCTGAGTAGGGACTGGAGGGATTTAGAATACTATCTTCTCTAAATTTTCCGCTATCTCCCAGGCTGCCATAAACTTCATCTGTAGAAATTTGTACAAATTTTTTGACTCCAAATTCCAGGGCTAGATCAAGTAGATTCTGAGTGCCTTCAATATTAGTTTTGACAAAAATTGAAGGAGCTTCTATACTTCGGTCAACATGGGACTCAGCGGCAAAGTTAACTATATAATCTATACCTTGATGTAGCAGATTAGCAACCTTTTCTCTATCGCAAATGTTCAGCTGATGAAACTCATAGTTAGGATCTTTCTCTACATCTTTTAAGTTGTCAAGATTGCCAGCATAACTCAATTTATCAACATTAATAATCTGATCATCATAATTTTTAAGCTGATAATGGATAAAATTACTCCCTATAAAACCAGCTCCACCTGTAACTAATATTTTCACCTAATTCAACTCCTTTACTGGTGTTTATAATTATTTTTTAAAATTTATTTAACCTAAAAATCAATTTTTGTTAAAACAATTATATCACACTAAGCTTTAATTCTATATTAATCCTGCAATTTTTTTGAACAGATCTTGTTTATCGAACAAATGTATGCTAAACTTAAGATAAACCAACTTTTTATTTTGCTGAAGTAGATCGATAATTGACTTTTAAATTTTAAATCATAATCAAAGGAGCTGAAAATATGAATTTTAAAGACAGAGGTAATAAAAAATGGAATTCCTTGATGTTAGTTGAACATCAGAAAAAACTAAAAGAATTAAAAATGCGAGAAATGGACGTTAAAAAGCCTGAGTTAGACGAGCAGCAGCTGCAAGAAATTAATTTTAAAATTAATAAGGCATTAAATAGAAATTTAATAGTCAAAATCAAGTTTTATAAAAATAAAGAACTTAAAAATATTGAAGGAAAAATTTTAAGAGTTGAAAAATATGAACAGCAGATAAAAATTAAACAGCTAAATAAAGAAATTAAAACTCTAAAATTCGCACAAATTTTAGAAATCTCACTTTAACTATTTATTATTTATGATGTCCCCCAATGGTATTTTCAATTCTTTTTTTGATATTTCCCTTTTCCAGGTTGCGGGCATAATAAAGAACATCTTTCCCCATTTTTTGGGCTAACTGATCCCGTAATTGATTAATTTCCGATCTCTTTAAATCATTTTCAAATAAATTTAACTGTTGATAATCACTTTCCACAAATTTAGCAAGATAAAGGCTTATTTTTCTAACTTTTTCTCCCTGATAATGTTTATTTAAAATTGCCAGTGCAGCCTGATAGATATCTCTGGTCATGTCTGTTCTTTTTTCCAGACTGAACTGCCTGGAAAAACCCTTTTTGGTCTCAGCTTTAGAATAACTGAGAGATAGAGAAACAGTTTTTCCTTTCAAACTATTATGGCGAACTCTTTTGCTTACTTCTTCTGCCAAATTAAAAATCACAGTTTTAATTTCCTCTAAATCTTTATAGTCACTGTAAAGTGTAATCCCGCGTCCAACTGCTTTTTTACGGTCATCAAAATGTCCTTCTACTTCCGAATAATCAATACCCCAGGCATGATAATAGAGTTGATTACCAATAATTCCAAATTGGTTTTCCAGATACTCCAGAGGCAGCTGGGCCAGCTCACCCAGGGTATAAACCCCAATTTTATTTAATTTTTTTTCAGTTCTACTGCCAATTCCCCAGCAGTCAGAAAGATTTAGCGGCCACAATTTATCTGGGATATCATTATAATCCCAGCGGCAGAGACCAGTTTTTTTACCTTCATTATCCATTGCTACCTTAGCCATAAACATATTGGGACCTATCCCCATACTGCAGGGTAATTTATATTTATTCCAGATTTCTTTTTTTATCTTCACTGCCAGTTCAAGTGGATCCCCATATTTTTTTTGACTGCCATTTAATTTAAGCCATGCCTCATCTATAGAATAAATATGTATTGCTTCCAGAGGTAAATAAGAATTAAAAATTTCTGTGATTTTCATTGAGAGATCAAGATAAAGTCCCATATTAGCTTCGGCCAATATAATTTCTTCATTATCAGGAATTTGGAATAAGCGGTTTGCTGTTTTAATTCCATATTTATCTTTTAAAGCAGTCGATGAGGCCAGAACAACCGAGCCTTTTCTTTTTTTATCACCAATTACAGCTAAATAACCTTTAAGTGGGTGGATACCTCTTTTAACTAGTTCTATACTGGCATAAAATGATTTCATATCAATACATAAAATTTGATCTTCTGGTGCATCGGTGTAATCAGGTTTCATAATACTTCCCCCTCTCCATTTAAAAACATATGTTTGAATATAGTTTAGCATAATTCTTCACTTTTAACAAACATAAGTTCGTAAAAAAGGCAAAATAAAAACCAGCTGCCAGGACAACCACTTTTGGAAATTAAAACTGCTGTAAGTTAATACAGCAGCCTCAAAACTAATATTTAATTTTAAATTCAGGCATTCCAGTTGAATAAGGAGCTATAGCATATGGTTGAAAATATACAACCAGCTTCCCATCCTCCAGATAATAACACTGTCCCTCATCCAAACTCTGAAAACCATAATCATCCTGAAAATAAATATCAGGATTCTTTTTTATTTCAGCTTTAATCAGCTCTTCTACCTCAATGAGAGTCATATCCTGTTGTTCCAGAAAGTTGCTTAATTTTAAATCTTTACCTGAGGAAAGATCAATATTATAGCTCAAACTGTAGGGATTACCATGAGCTCCACCTGTATACTGATAATAATTAAATTTAATGCTTAATATTTCACTACTATTTTTTAAATCAAAACCTACTCTACCTACAAACTCGCGCCTCGAAAAATCTGCCTCAGAAAAATCACGCTGACTCTGTCTGGCCATTTCTATAGTATATTCAATAAAGGTTAAAATATTATCTCTAAATAGGTCATTGTATTTTTCCTGTATTTTTTTATGGTTTAGCTCCATCAGAATCGGAATTTCTGCTTCAATTTGATAAACATCTTTTTCTATTTTTTCAACTGGAAGCGAAACTATTTCTAACGCTGAAACCGGAATTACTGTTAACCAGAGAAAAATAACTACAATCAAAATTATAAGATCAAAGTTAAGACAATCAAAAAAATGATTTTTACCCTTCATTTCGACAACTCTTTTCTCTACTTATTTTTTTAATTTAATCCCTTTAGAAGTTATGTCAATGATTTTTTCTTTATATAAACCACCAATTGCCTTTTTAAAGCTTCCCTTGCTGATTTCTAACTCTTTTTTAATTCGTTCAGGTGAGCTGTCATCATTTAAGGGTAAGGAGCCACCTTTAGCCTGAAGACGATCCAGAATTTTTTCTTTCGCATCTTCGATTCTGCCATAGCCTATCTTGCGCAGACTGACATCAATTTTATTGTCTTCTCTAATTTTCTTAATATAACCTTTTAATTGATCTCCAATTGTAATTTCTTTATAAATATCATTTTCATAAACTAAACCAAAATATTTGTCATTAATAATTACTGTTGCTCCTAAATCAGTAAATTTATAAACTAAAATATCTACCTTATCTCCTTCACTAAACTCTACGTTTTCGGGAGCTTCTTCAATTCCTGTTGTGTCAATATCACTGCTTCTCATTATTTCACCAGTACCTTTCTATAATTAATTATATCTTTATTGTAACATAAAAGTATAATTAATAAAATAGCAAAAAACCTGCCAGTAAATTTACTGACAGGTTTAAATAAATACCCAATTTTAGAAATCACAGCTCTTCATCCCGCAGAAGATACTGATTTATATTGGGTAGATTAGAGACAGCTACCAGCTGACCGAAGTCATTAACCTTAAAATTTATGTTTTTTGTTCCAGCTTCAATAATTTTACTATCTTTATCACTTTTAATTATTAGAGTTCCCAGCGCTTTTTTAATAAAGATTTTTTCTCCAACTCTAAAATATGTTTTGCTCAATTTGCTGCCTGCTTCCTGGGCGAAAACTATTTCTTCTGCCTGATAGGAGCCACCTTTTAAAAATCCTGATTTACTCTTTACAATAATTGATTTTTTTGCTCTAATAGTCGAATTATAGCATCCCAGACGGTTTATAATCACCGAACCTCCAATATTAATTTCCGAATTCTGAATATAACCGGCATAAATATTTAAAACTCCATTCTGATTTAAATTGAGATCTATAAATTCTACTAAATTATTTTTAAACTTATAGAGAATTCTTTCATCTGTAATTCGTTCTATATTTGCCATATTATTAAAATAGGGGGTGATCTCCTTAAAATATTTTTTTAACTGATCACTATTATTTATTTTATCATTGACATCTAAAATTAACTTTTTTAATACCGGAAATTTATTTTCAATCAGCAACCTTAAAACTCTTCCAGTTCTAAAATTATTGAGATCCATTTTCCTTTTATTTGCTTCACCTAGAATCTCTTCTACACCCTTTTTAAGATTTTCTAAACTTCCAATAATTTTATTTAAAGCTGTCACAATTTCTCGATCCAGATAGTTACCAATAAATAGTTTACTGGCTATAATATTATTATTCACATGCAGGTTACCCCTAGTTTTAACTTCAGCATTGGCAATATTCCCCTGAACCTTTAAATCATTACCTACATCAACATTAAAATAATCCTTTACATCCCCTTTAACAAGAAGATCTCCATAATATTTAATATGTCCGGTATATTTATCTACATCACCTTTGATTATATATTGTTTATAAATATGGACCTCTACTGTTGATCTTCTCCTGATCAACTTGGGCTGACCGCCTTCAAGGGCAACTGCTTTTAAACCATCTTTTGTCAGCTGTACATTTTTACCTGCTTTAAGTTCTAAATCTTTAACAGGAGGTGGGGGAATTCTTTCAGAAAAAACATTGATTCCGATTTTTCCTTCAACTGCTTTCTTTTTATAGCAGATCATCTCACCTTTATCGATTGAGTCAATAACATTGAATAAATTTTCTTCCTTCTTTTTATATTCTTCACTTTTTATAATTTCTGCATTCTGACCAGCTTCTGCTTTTCTTCCCTCAGCAATTAAATATTTACCACTTAAATTCCTCTCCTGAGTCAGAATCTGATTGAGATAGTCATGTCTTATTCCATAACTGATGTTATAAAAATTTAAAAGCTCAATTATTTCTTCTTTTCTTACTTCAGGAAAAATTTCTTCTTTGCTTTTGGTTTCTACTTTTATTTGATTGGCTGCTTCTGTGTTTTTAAGCACTAATCTCTGCTCGGGAATAATTTCAATTATTAAATAAGCCTTTAATTTATTCTCAGTAAGTTCTATATCTAATTTTTTTCTTCTTTTTACTTTATTAATTTTAAACTCAATTAAATCCTCTACATCCTGACTGACAACTACCTCTTTGCTTTCCTTTTCTCCAGCTATATAAATATCAACATTTTCACCGGCCTTAATACGAGGATATCTGCCCAGCCCTTCTGGATTAATAATAGTTAAATTTCCATTTTCGAGATAAACTATACCATCTTTATTTTCCAAAACAAAATACCTCCCTACCACACTGGTCTTACTTTATTTTTTCTCTATAAATTGCATATACACCTATTCTATTATTATTTAAAAGTACAGGAAATGCAGTTAATTGCAGATTAAGCTTTTCTCCCCTGGAATTAATCCGGCAAACATCATGTTCTAATTGTGTCCCGGTTAAAACAAGTTGAGAAAAATACTTGGCCTCACCTTCTTTTCCAGCCGGTACAATCAAAGAATCAAGTTCCTTATTTTTTAATTCCTCCATCTCATATTCAAATAGCTGGCAGAACTTTTTATTAGCATTAATAACTCTCTCATCAAGATTAAGCAAAACTAAAGCATCAGGAAAATTATTAAAAAGCTGCAGATAATGATTTCTGTGTTTTGGCGAATGCGACCTGGCAGTTTGATTTACTAATTGATCTGGAATTATTGAAGTAATGGTTTTCAACTTATTGGCCTCAAAATCAGGAACTAAAAAATTATCATAATATCTTTCCTGCTCATCTTTTTTTACTATTATTCTTGTTTTAGTACTTTTATTGTTTTCAATAACATAATTTAATTTTTCTAAATAATCCCCTTTACTGTAACCTGCAATTTTCAAATCAGAAAAAGCTTTATTAAGATCTTTTTCTGTTAAATCAAATAATTCCAGAGCCTTTTGATTAAAATAAACAAGCCTTTTTTCGCTATCATATTTTATGATAGAGGCCGGAAATTCATTTAATATTTTCTCATAATTTTTTTCAGACAAAACTTCTCTGGTAATATTCTGATGTAAGATCATAACCTCATAAGAACCAATACCTTTAAATGAAGAAACATACATTCTAAACCATCTTTTTTCCTCAGGAGAGTGACAGGGATAGTCCATACTAAAATCATCTATCTCGTTATTTAAAACTGATAAGATTCCATTATAGGCTCTAGCAGAAAATAAGTCTCCCTCTTCCACAGCTTCTTTACAAACATCCAGATAATTTTCTCCAATACCAACATTTCCTGGCAGTGCACCATTTGCAGCTGCAAACTGTTCCCAGGAACTATTTGTATAAACAATTTTCCCTTTTTTATCTAAAATCGAAATATTTCCGGGAACCGAATCAAGGGCTGAGGCAGTGATATATTTTTCTTTTTTTAAAGTTTTATTTTCGTCATTTTTCTGACTTAAATCATCTTTAATTGTTTCCTGTTTATAAATATCATCTAAGACAGCTTTTAATTGTCTTTTAAATAACTTTATAGATTCAGTTTTGCTGCTTTTTAACTTCGAATTTAAAGAAAAATATATAATATAAATATATTCAGCAGCCTGAACTTTAAAACAGATAAACTCACTTTTGAATTCATCCAGATATTCTGCTAAAATATTTTTTATTTCCATATCAGGAGCTGCTTTAATTTTTTCATGCATAGCTTTTGTAAGTCTAGTTTTATTAACTTCTTTTTCAAAATCAGTATTTTGTTGGCTAAAAAATTCAAGTTCAGCTTCTGGTGTTAAAACTGCCATTTTTAAATCTTCAACAGCAAAAAACTCTGCAATAATATCCAGTTCAAGTTTAACTCTTTTTCTCAATTCTTCAATTTTTATAATATCTTTCATGTTTCTCACCTCTCATTAAATATAGCAAAATTAAGTTTAAATATATAAAATAACTTATTTAATATATTCTATGTTTGGTCTATCTTTCCTTTATTGATTATTAATAATTTATGAAAAAAGTAAAATAAATCACTAATACCACTTGACACATTTTTCACATATATGTTAAGATAGAGATAGGTAAATTAATTAATCAAATTTTTAAAAGGAGGATTTATTTATGAAAATCAAAACAATTGTATTAATGATCGCGGTTGCTGCTTTATTAGTTGCACCAACAGTAAGTGCTCAAGACACAGTTTCTTCTGCATCTCAGGTGGTAGATGAGGATAGTTTAATGACAGCAGTAGAAGATTCCTGGATCTTAATCATCCAACAGGATTTAAGTGTTGACGAAGAAATCGTATTAGAAGGTGAGTACACCAACAGAGGTGAAGTTGACCGCAAGTTAGCTCTTTATGATCAAGATGACGATCATAATGTAACTGATAGATATACTTTAGAAGCTCCAAGTATTACAGTTGCAAGTCCTAAAACAAGATTTAAAGCTGGTACTTTTGTAGGAGATGTTTATGTTGAATCAGAAAACTTCAAATTAACAACTGGCTTTACTGTAGAAGGTAATGTTTACTTCGAAAATGAAGCAGCTAAAGAAACATTTACTATTGAAGGCGGAGCTACTGTTACAGGTGACTTAGTAAATAATTGGTAAATGATATTCTTAATCAATAAAAATAATTAACCGGCTAGTATTATACTAGCCGGTTTTTTTAATACATATGTGATTTTAAAAACACTATAATAGTTATTTTTTCTATTTAAGGCAATAAAACTCTCAAATAAATAATTAATTTAAATTAAACAAATCATTTAAATTTTATCATTTTTAATTTTTTCTATCAGTTGCTTCACCTTAGTATCAATTATTTCTCTTGTTTCTCTAAACATCTCCATCGGTTCACCTGCTGGATCATCTAGACCCCAGTCTTCTCTAAATTTACAGGGAATAAAGGGACATTCAACTCCACAACCCATGGTAATTAAAACATCTAACTCAGATGGAATATCTGCTAACAATTTAGGATACTGATCACTGATATTTATCTCAACCTCATCCATTGCCTTGACCGCATTAGGTTTTACTTCTGGGGCAGGATCTGTCCCTGCACTATAAACATCCAGAATATCACCTGCATATTCTCTTGCAAATCCTTCTGCCATCTGACTGCGGCAGGAATTACCAACACAAACAAAAGCTACTTTATATTTCATTGAATTCTCTCCTATTTATCTATTTCTTAATCTTCAAAAATATTGCTATCTGGTAATGTTTCACAACTTAAGGAACTGGCATTATATTTCTCCAGTCTCAATTTATCTTCTTTAGCCACCGACCAATCTTTAATTTCTTCTTCAATCAAATTCTTCAGAAACTTATGTTCAGCTAACAGATCCTGATTTAAACTATAATAAATCCACTGAGCCCTTTTGCGGCCCTTAATTAAATCTACCTGTTTTAATTTAGATAGATGTCTGGAAGCATTAGACTGAGTCACCTGCATAATATTTTCCAACTCACAGACACATAATTCAGATCCAGCAAGAAGATTTAAAATTCTTATTCTATTTTCATGAGCAAGGGCTTTTAAAACTTCAGTAATTTCCATTTTGACCCCTCCATTATTCGAATATTCGATTTTACTCATATTCAAATCTTATAATATAATTTTTTTAAAGTCAAGAAGCTTTTCATAAATTTACATTAATTTAACAATACTTTAAATTCTTAAATTGCAATCTTAAACTAAAATTTCAATTTCTTTTCTAGAAATTTCAAAACTGGCATCACAAAGTCCAAGTGATTCACCATCCAGCTCCAGTTCCACCCGCTCCTGAGTTGTAATTTTAATCTTTTCTACCTGGTATGATTCCACCAGAGAATGGCTGAGATGTTTACCTTTATACGCTTTTATTAAGTTTAGGATTATCCCTAATTTTGAAAAATCTTTTAGTAAAACTAAATTTAGCTTATCAGAAAAAAGATCAGCTTCAGGAGCAATTTTTATTCCTCCACCAAAATAATTGCCGTGAGCAATTATAACAGATTTAATTTTCCCCTGATAAAGTAGCTTATCATCTGCTTCAACTTTAATTTCTTTATTTCGATAATTAAACAGAGTCTGAAAAATTTTTACTAGATAACTCAAACTACCGTCAAGTTTTTTTCTGCTTTTATTTAATTTCTTAGCCACCACTGCTCCCATACCACAATCAGCAATATTGATAAAATATCTTTTCCTTTTTTGCTGCTGATAATTAAAAAACTCTGCTGCCACAACTTTAATACTCTTACTTTTTTCGCGTTTAACCAGCTCGATAAAATCATCTATATTAGTTGGCAGGTTTAGGGTTCTGCTCAAGTCAGACCCGGTGCCCAGAGGGTAAATAATTAATTTTGTTCTTATTTCTTTTTTTTCGGCTAAAAGCATCCCATTGATAATCTCATTTACCGTACCATCCCCACCGACTGACATGATATAATCATAATTTTCTTCTACTGCCTTTTGGGCAAATTTAACTGCTTCCCCGGACTTTTTTGTATAGACTTCATCAAAATTAATGAATTCTTTTTTGACATATTTATTTTTTTTAGGCCAGATCTTTGCGGTTTTACCACCAGCCGCTGCTGGATTAATTATTGCGAGTATTTTTTTATCCATAATCTATCCTCATTTTATTTGAATTTTTTAATTTTCATCTGCTGCTGGACAACATTAATTATTCTAATATTCTCCTCTGTTAAAAGTACCAACTTAAAATTTAAAATATTTAGATTTTAGCCTTTTAGCTTGATAAAGTCAGGAAGTTTTGTTATGCTATTTCTAACTATAGCTCTTAAATTTATAGATTTATTTAGCTTATTAATCATTTTCCTAATAATATATTAACTGTTAATAGCTATATATTCAAGTAAAATTAGAAAACTAAGGAGGAAATATTGAAATATGCAGGCTTCAGTAACTGAGAATAAGAGTAGATGGCTTTATATTCCGTTAGGCTTAATAATATTTATGTGTATGGGAACTATTTATTCCTGGAGTATTTTTCGTAAACCTATAGAAACAGCTTTTAATATTGGTGCTACTAAAAGTGGTCTACCCTATATGGTTTTTCTGGTTTTTTATGCTCTGGCTATGCCTTTTGCTGGCAGCTATATGGACAAATACGGACCAAGAGTGATGACAATTGCTGGGGGTATTTTAATTTCAATAGGCTGGTTTTTATCTGGTTTTACTTCTTCAATCACTGTTTTAACCATTAGTTATGGTGTCATAGGTGGGATGGGAGTTGGCATAGCCTATGGAGCTCCAATGGCAGTAGCAGCTAAATGGTTTCCTGATAAAGAAGGACTGGCAGTTGGTTTAACACTGGGAGGGTTTGGACTTTCACCATTTATAACCGCTCCTGCAGCTGGCTGGTTAATCAGACAATTTGGGGCTTTTAGTACTTTTAAAATTCTGGGAATCTTATTTGCAGTAATTATTACACTGCTTTCTTTACCACTTAAGTTTCCGGATAAACAAAATGAAAAATCTAAAGCTAAGAAAAATAAAAAATTAAGCGTAGAAATTACTCCTGAGAAGATGCTTAAAAGCAGAAGTTTTTATGCACTCTGGACTACTTTTGTAATCGGAACAATTATTGGCCTGATGGCAATAGCTATTTCTGGCCCTGTTGCAGAAGAATTAATTAATCTAGATTCAGCCACAGCTTCTATTTGTGTCTCTTTATTTGCTATTTTTAACGGTATTGGACGTCCAATTTTCGGAGCCCTCACTGATAAATTTAAAGCAAAAAGAACAGCAATTATTTCTTTTTCTTTAATTATTATTGCCTCAATTTTAATGATAATTAATACTTCGGGTAGTCCAGTACTTTATTTTATATCCTTTGCAATTTTCTGGTTAAATCTGGGAGGCTGGCTTGCAATTGCTCCTGCTGCAACTTCGTACTTTTTTGGCAAAAAAAATTACAGTCAAAACTACGGCTACCTGTTTACTGCCTATGGTGTTGGAGCAGTGATTGGTAATTTGTTTTCCGGAAGTATTAGAGATATTATGGGAAGTTATCAATTTGTCTTTTATCCGACTCTAATAATTGCTATTTTAGGAATAATTATCTCCTTTCTCTTTTTAAAAAAAGATCAGGTTAATAATTTAAAAAAAGAAAATTAAAACAATTATTCAGCTGAAAATATTTAATTTTAGTATTAAACAATCTTAAAATGAAGTAATCTCACTTTAATCAAAATTTAATTATTAAATTTTAAAAAGGCAGCCTGAAATCTAAAACACTTTCAGGCTGCCTTTAAGGTATATTTACTTTTAATATTTATCTTTGACTTAAAATTTAACTAATCTAAATCAAGTGTAATAGTAACCGGACAGTGATCTGAGCCCATAACATCGGTTAAAACTTCTGCGCTCTTCAGGCTATCTTCTAGCCCTTCAGATATAAAATGATAGTCTATCCTCCAACCTGCATCCCGTTCACGAGCCCTGGTTCTATAACTCCACCAGGTATAAGTCTCTTTTTCAGGATGAAAATAACGATAAGTATCTAGATAGCCATGTTCTTCAAGCTTATCCAGCCACACTCTCTCAATCGGCAAAAAGCCTGAAGTCTTTTTATTAGAATCAGGATCATGAAGATCAATAGGGTGATGGGCTGTATTATAATCTCCACACACGACTATTTCTTTTCCATTTTCACGAAGTTCCTCACAATATTCGAGGGTGGCATCATAAAAATCAAGTTTATAATTTAGTCTTTCCTGGCTGCTTTTACCATTGGGAAAGTAAATATTGAGCAGATAAAAATTTTCAAACTCTGCTGCTATAACTCTTCCTTCCCGGTCAAAACGTTTAATTCCAAGCCCATGCCAGACATCAATTGGTTCTATCTTAGTATATAAAGCTACCCCACTGTATCCTTTTTTCTCACCAAAACTAAAGTAAGAATGATAACCTTCAATTTCCCGTAATTTATCTTTTAACTGATGATCCTGAATTCTAATCTCCTGCAGTCCCAGGACATCAGGCTGTTCTTCTTCAATCCAGTCTAAAAACCCTTTTCTTGCTGCTGCTCTTATTCCATTAACATTCCAGGAATAAATTCTCATTAATATCCAACCTTTCTATATCTATTTTATATCTCGCTGATAAATTTTCTCTACCGCTTCAAATTCATCCAATATCCCCTGATCCTGCTGTGGATAAACTTTATTAACCAGCATGATTACAATTATATTTATAAAAAATCAATGAGGGGAGAGTCATTGAATCCGTTTTTTCTGTATATACTCTTAAACGAGCAGCTACATACTTCCAGTTTAACACTGTACCAATAAATAATCCAACTGCAATCCAGACCTGACTTAAGCCCCCAGATTAACGGCACCAGGAAGTCTCATTAAAAGCCAGCCGCATAAAGCGGCTGATTAAATAAACTATTTCCAGCTGTCCTCTCCTAAAAGAGGAACAAATCTTACATACTCGAGTTCTTCTTCTTTAAATTTCCCGTTATATTTCTTTTTAATTAACTTCAGACTTTGAATTCCCCCACGTTCTCCAATAGGAATAATTATTCGACCACCTTTTTTGAGCTGTTCCTGCAGTTTTTCTGGTACATAGGGAGCTGCTGCTGAAACTATAATAGCATCATAAGGAGCTTTTTCGACCCAGCCTAGACTTCCATCACCAATTTTTACTTTTACTTTCTCATAATTTAGTTCTGCAAGCACTTCCTTTGCTTTTACAGCCAATTTCTCAATTCTTTCAATAGTATAAACTTCAGCTGCAATTTCTGCTAAAAGTGCGGCAGCATAACCCGAACCAGTTCCTATTTCTAAGACTCTGTCTGATTCATCTAAATTTAGAGCCTGCAGCATTGAAGCCACAATATAGGGTTGACTGATTGTCTGCCCTTCATCAATACTCTGAGCACCATCCTCATAAGCTAAGTGTCTATTTTTTTCTAACATAAATTTTTCTCTCGGGACTTTCTTAAAAGCATCAATTACTAATTGATCTTCTATACCTCTATCAATTAACTGATTTTTTACCATCAGTTGGCGAAGTTTTTCAAAATCTTTTTCCATAATTTACACCTCCGCTAAAATTTAAAATTCATAATAAGCTGTTTAATTGGATTAAGGCTAAAATAAAATTCTTTAAAAAAATAAACCAATTTTAAAGATCGCTCAAAGACTTTTTATCAATTTTACCAGTGGCATTTTTGGGAAGCTCTTCAATAAAATCTACCAGTTTAGGAATCTTATAATTAGCAAAATACTGCATGCAGTATTTCTGAATTTCTCTTTCAGTTGCAGTTTCACCATCTTTTAGAACAATCACGGCTTTTGGAATTTCACCTCTAAGCTCATCTTTGGTGGCAACTACAGCTGCTTCTCTAATCTTGGGATGTTTATATAACTGCTCCTCAATTTCACGGGGATAAACATTCATCCCACCAACATTAATCATATCTTTTTTTCGATCAACAATATAGACATAACCATCCTCATCCATTTTACCCAGGTCACCTGTGTGTAACCAGCCCCCACGCAGAGTTTTTTTCGTTGCTTCAGGCATCTTAAAATAACCTTTCATTACATGTTCACCCTGAACAATAATTTCTCCAATTTCACCAAAAGATACTTCATTATCATCTTCATCAACAATTTTAACTTTTGTTTCAGGAATTGGAAGACCAACTGATCCCGTCTTTCTAACTCCATCAACCGGATTTACATAAGCTACTGGTGAGGTTTCAGTAGGACCATTGCCTTCCAGAATTTTAACCTTAAATGTCTCTTCAAAATTTTCCATTGTCTGCTGCGGCATAGCAGCTCCCCCGGAAATGCAGAGATTTAAATGGGAAAGATCAAATTCTTCTTTATTTTTAACATTTAAGAGTGCTGAGTACATTGTTGGTACTCCAGCAAAAAATGTCACATTCTTTTCCTGAATAGTTTTCAATACTTTTTCTGGTAAAAATCTATCCACAATAACTATTTCTGCTCCCAAAAATAGGGGCAGTAAGATACAGACTGTCTCAGCAAAAGCATGGAACATCGGCAGCACACAGATGTAGCGATCAGTATCATCAATTTTTAAATGTTCAATTGTTTTTTGAGTATCAAATATTAAATTATGATGTGTTAACATTGCTCCTTTGGGCTTGCCTGTAGTCCCAGAAGTGTAAAGACAGGCTGCAGTAAATTCCTGATCAATATTTTGCAGCTCTGGCAGAGAAGTTTTTTGATTTTTTAATTCTGATAATAATATATAACCATCATCTTTATCACCATCAACTAAAATAATATTTTCCAGAAAATCTAAATTAGATTCTTTAATTAAAGGCAAAAACTTTTTAGAAGTAATAACTATTTTTGCTTCAGAATTATTTAATATATACTCGACTGCCGGTGTCTTAAAACTAATATTTAAAGGTACCATAGTAGCTCCAGATTTAATAACACCAAGATAAGCAGTGAGAAATTCCAGACAATTAGGAAGCATTATACTGACCATATCTGAGGGCTTAATATTTAAGTCTATCAGCCCATGAGCAAGTTTATTGCTTTCTTTTTCCAGCTCACCATATGTAATTTTTCGATCCTCCAGTACCGCTGCAGTTTTTTCTTTTTTTTGATTTGCAGTTTTAGAAATAATATCTCCAATTAACAATTAAATTACCTCCTGTTATATAATAAAAACATTTGTCAATTATAATTTTTTTCTCCCAATTACCAGCTGACATGAAAACCTCGGGTATCAATATGAATAAACGGACCTCTGACTCCATTTCCTTTATAACTGCAGACTCCACCCTGGAGATGAGAAAATTTCTTTTTTTGGTCAAATTTAACCGCAAGTTCATACAGGATATCTGCATCAGATTTAGTTGATTGGCCATCACCATTCAAGTCATCCATCCAGCTATTCCCACTATTATCAATATATATATCTGCAGCATCTCCATAAAGATGACGGCTGAAATCAGTATTATTACCTATTTTTTTATTAAAATAGGGGGAACGATAAAGACTTACAATACCAAAAGTCTCCGCCTGATAACCTGCATTATTAACTTCTTCCAGAAAAAACTCCAATTTCAGCAGTAAAGACTCCTGAATCGCTATAAATTGAGGCAGCTCACTGCTCTGTCTTGTTAAAAACTGTTTCACTTTAAAATGAGGAGTTAATTTCAAATCAAGTATTGATTCATCTATTTTCCAGAAACCATCCGGTTTCGCATAATAATCTTTCTTGTCGGCTGGAATCTCTGGATAATTTCCAATCCTGAAATTTTCTATATACTGGCCATTTTTTTTCTCACGTGGATGCAGAACAAAAATATTTATTTTAATTTCTGCAGCTGAACTATCAATGTTTTTTTCTCTAATTACAGCCTGATAGTTTCCACTTTCTGTCTGAGCATTCCAGGTGAATGAACTAGTACTTTCAAAAATCTTTCCTCCCAGTTCAATTTGATACATTGGGCCTTTATCTTCTTCTGCAATAGTAAATTTTATTTCTTCTCCGGGCAGTACAAAAATACTAAATACTTTTAGAGGAATCTCTAAACCATCATATTCTACAGAAAAGTCTGCATGTCCCGCTGAAAAAGCTGCTGTGTTAACTGTTAAGCTTAAAATTAATAATGTGCATAATAGTATTGATAAATATAATATTTTTTTCATCTATTCTTCTTTTACTCCTTTAATTTTATTAGTTTAAGTCAATTATTATAGTGATTTAAAATATTCATTAATTATTTTTTGGTCTCGATTGTAGATATCTTCTCTAAAATTTAAATTTCCCAGAGAATCTACCCAGGCGCTGTTATACTGGATATAAATTTTAATCGGATTGTTTAAGTAAACAGTTTTTTCTTTATCTTTTTTCATTTCTGACTCTATAGCATCTCGATTCCATTTTTCCTGATCCTGCAAAAGATATTCTGCCAGATCTACTGGCTTTTCAATTCTAATACAGCCTGAACTAAAACTTCGGTCGGTTTCTGAAAATAAATATCTACCCGGTGTATCATGTAAATAAATGCTGAATTTATTGGGAAACATAAATTTTATTTTCCCCAGAGCATTTTGATCGCCTGGATTCTGCCGCAGGAGATAATTAAAATTGTCTTCATTAATTTTTGACCATTCAACTTCTGCTGGATCAATCTCTTTTAATTCACTATCCCCCATATATTTAAATAAAGAATAATTATTTTCTTTTAAGTAATTATAATCTTTCTTAATCTGAGGAAGTTTATCTTTTACTGCTATTGATTTAGGTACATACCAGTAAGGATTTATAACCAGATACTTAATAGTATCACTAAAAACAGGAGTACTTCTCTGCTCCTGACCGACAATGGTTTTCATCTCCATAATGACCTGATTATTCTCATATAATTTAAGATTGTAATCAGCAATATTTACATAAATATAGCGGCTTCCTAAATCTTCAGGCAGCCAGCGCCATCTTTCCATATTTATAATTATTTGTTTTATTCTGTGATCCAGGGGAACATTTAAAGCCTTAAGTGTTTTGTCACCTACAACTCCATCTGCATTTAAACCATGATTCATCTGAAATCTAACTACAGCCTTTTTTACAGTTCGATCAAAATAGTCATCATTTTCTATTTGAGCTTGATTTAAATAATTGCGCGAATTTAAATTAGAGATTAACTGGGACACTCTCTGACCTTCAGCATCTTCAGCTAAAAGATCACCTGGCGCTATCTGAGTCCACTCTTTTATCTTTTCTGGATTACGATAATCAGCTAATTTTTGTTTTAATTTTTTATAGTTTTCTATTTGAGGAAGCTGTTCCTGCAAAGTCTGAGCTACATCCTTTTCTTCCAGCAGCAGTTTTAAAAGATTTTGGGCTTCCAGATTATCAGGTTGATAACTATAATCTTCAATTATTATTTCTGCATCAATTTTTCCATTTAAATAATCAGAAGCCAGACTCAAATAGGCATTGGTTAATAAAATATCAAGCAGTGCTCTTTTTTTAAGCGACCCTTCTTCAAATAATTCCTGATATCTTGTATTTTCTTCTATATATTCTAGATGATAATCTTCTGGATTTAAACCTTCATCATAACTGTTTTTAATTTCTTCCACCAGCGCTTCCGGATTTCTCCTGAACTGTTCCTCTTTTAACCAAATAGATTGATAATGTCTCTGCTCATAAAACTCTTTTAACTGCTGATAAAAATTAACATCTTCATTTTCAGGAAACATTCCCTCATATTCTTCAATTACAAGCAAGTGATTTCTAATTGACATAGCCAGTTCACTTTGAGCAGCTACATTCGCATTAAAGATAAATATTAATAAAAACATAATTAAAAAAAATAATATTCTTTTTTTCAAAATAATCACTCCATCAACTTCAATATTCTAATATATCTCTTCAATTTTATTTAGCAACTTCTCTAAAAGCTGAGCTAGTTCTTCGGCTGAATCTCCCATATCCACCAATGCTTCTTCCATAAATTCCTGTCTCTTTTTAATCAAACCCACCATAATTTCTCTACCCTTTTCGGTGATTTCTAAAAGAACAACTCTTCTATCCTCAGTATCTCTTTTTCTTTTAACCAGTCCGGCCTCATGTAAATAATCTACTATTACTGTCACTGTGCTATTAGCCATATGCAGTTCTTCATGAATCTCTCCCATACTTACAGGTTGTGACTCAATAATAACTCTTAAAACATGAAATCTCCCCAGAGTCAAATTATAACATTTAAGATGATCTTTGGTATACTCATTTAAATACTTAGATATATTCCTTATTTTTTCTTCAATTTTAGTATTATTTTTATTTACCATATTAAATCCCTCACTAATTTAGACATTTTAAATTTTATTTCAATAGTTATAAATATTATATAATAATTCAGCTCCAAAAACAAATATATGTGCAGGTATATAGGTACCAGGTACAAAAGGGTCCTTTTGTACCTGGTACAAGTGATTTAATTCACTAGTTATAATAAATCGAGTAGGAGGGAAATAATTAGTTTATTCCCCGTCCTCTCACACCACCACAGCGTACCGTTCGGTACTGGGCGGTTCATTAAGAATTAATTACTTGTGCATATCTTTCTGTAAAACTAAAGTATCCCAGTTTCTTTAAAAGCTGGTTGG
>NZ_QLME01000036.1 GCF_003259895.1 Halanaerobium saccharolyticum
AATCCCAATTATAAGGAGTTTTTCTATTTTAAGCAAGTATTTTCGCTGAAAATAGAACTTGACTTTTCTTAAATATTTTTATGCAATGCTAGTGATTAAATTTAGAAGAACTATTCGGCAATTCAAAAAAATGAAAGTAGAAAATAATAAAATTATAAAAATTATAGAAGCAGGCCGCTTTACTCCAACTGGAAGCAATCAACAGGATGTTTCTTTTACAGTAGTTAAAGATAAAATTAGTGAATTTAGAGAACTGATATTAAAAAATCTAAATGAAAAAGGTAAATCAATACTTAGTAATTTAGGCCCAGAAACAATGCAGTTTAAGAAATATGCTGAAATGTGGACACAAATGTATCAAGAATATCAAAACGAATCTGTACATAATGATCGCTTATTTTTTGAGGCTCCACTTGTAATTGTGGTCTCAGCAAATTCTATTGTCAATGGTTCTTTAGCTTCTTCAAATATGGAATTAATGGCTAATGCGTTAGATTTAGGAGTATTATTTAGTGGTTTCACTTTAAGAGGAGCAAAAGACAAAGAAGAAGTTAGAGAATTTCTAAATATTAAAAAAAATAAGGAAATAGTAACAGCGTTGGTTATAGGCTATCCTGATGTCAAATATTCTAGAACAGTTCCCAGAAAAGAAGCAGATATTAGCTGGAATTAATAAATTTTTCTAGCATTAAAAACCCCTTTCTGATAGAACAGATTTTTATAATTTAATCTGCCTATTAGAAAGGGGAACATATCATCTATTCGGTTTTATCTTTTTTACTATTTTAATATTTTTATAAGCCTTATAACCAAAAGCATTAAATTGAATATCTGCTGATCCAGCCTTTTTAGGAGTTATAACTCCATTTTTATTAATTTTTAAAACCTCTGGCTTTAATGATTTAAAATCTCCTTCTAAAGCAGTCATTTTAAAAGTGCTCTCAAAAGTTACAATAGGGTTAATTCTTTTTTTGGCCCCCTTAAGTGCTATCTTTTCTTCTCCAATTAATTCAATTTCTTTAATTTTTCCCATATCCCCGTAAAAATAAAGCAGGGGACAATGGACACGGGATGCCCAGGCTGTTTCACTGTGGATAGCCTCAGGCACCTGATAATATATTAAATCTAAACTGAAATTATTTTTTAAATGTTTTAGTTCAGAAATAACATTTTCCGTAAAAGACATAAACTTTCCTTCGGCTTCTCCTGTATCCAGCCAGATCTGAGAATTTAAGTTTTTATAATTATAGGAATTAATTTTTTCTGAGGGAGAACTCTTCCCCCACCAGAAAGAAGGTGACATTACTGCAAGTTTTGAAAATAAATCGGACCTTCTTAAGCCTATGTTAAAAGTAACCAGCCCCCCCATCGAAGAACCCATTAAAGCAGTGTTTTCTGACCCCTTTTTGATTCTATAATGCTGACCTATAAAAGGCATTAATTCGCGTATGAAAAATTTCTCATAATCAAAACCACGACCCTTAACCTTTTCTCCCTCAAAAAAACCATCCTGATGTGCATATTCACTTAATCTTTCTTCCTCCATATTATCAACTGCTACAATTATTATTTCCTCTATCAGATTTTCTTTAATTAACTGTTCAGCTTTCTGATGCAGATTCCAGGATTCACCTGAATAAGATTTTTTGCCTTCAAAAACATTCTGGCCATCGTGGATATATAGTACCGGATAATTTCTATTTTTTTCGGTTGAATAAGAAGGTGGTAAATAAATTCTTATCTTTCTTATATTATTTAATACCTTAGAATAAAAACTTTCTATTATTTTTATCTCTATCTTATTTTTTAACATCAAGAAACTCCTCTGCCGACAATTATATTATTTTCTCTACTTAACAAAATTTTGAAATATATGCAGCTAAATAATGCCATCATCTACAAGCTTTCCTAAAAAGTAGGGCATCTGCTCTCTCCAACCAGTCCAGTCATGATCAACATCATAACCCCAGTAGTCAAACCAGGCAGGAATGTTTTTTTCTGCCAAAATAGTATCTAAAAGTCTGGTGTCCCTCAGAGTATCTTCTTCCCATCTACCCTGACCGGCACTGATAATTAATTTATTTTTGCGATAGTGATTAAGGTACCATTCGTCATCCAGTTCTTTAAGATAATCAACTGGTGAATTCAAATAAACTTCCTGATCCATATAACCACCGGTAAAAAATCTTGCATCGTAAATACCACTTAAAGCAACAGCCGTATCAAAGGCATCAGGATGCTGGAAGTAAAAATTAACAGCATGGAAGGCTCCCATACTGCAGCCAGAACTGATCAAACCTCCCTGCCAGTTAGAATGATATTTAATCAGTGGCAGCAGTTCTTCAATGATATAATTATCATAATTATTGTGAATAACTGCTTTATCATGAGAATGCAGATCATGTTTCAACCAGGATTCTCCATCAACACTGCTGGCTGCATAAACTGTTAGCTGACCATTTTCAATAAATGGCCAGATGGCATCAATCATGCCAAAGTCTTCATATTCATGAAAACTACCTCCAGATGAAGGAAAAACCAGCATCGGCTTCCCTGCATGCCCATAAATTTTAAATGGCATATCTCTATTTAAATGTGAACTGTGAAAATTTCTGTACTCTATTTTCATAATATCTAATACTCCTCCTGAGCTTTCTCCATTGCAAAGCGAACCGCTTCTTTTCCTTTTGCAAGATCTTTTGTTCTTAAAATTATTCCGTAATCTCCAATTGCAGGAGCTAAAATGGGAGAAATAGATTCGTGCAGCACTATATAATCTCCATATTTATTTATTATATCCTCCAGAGAATGCCTGTAATTGATAAAATTCTTTCTACCAACATAGAAGCAGTTATATTTTCTGCTAATTTCGGCTCCAAATTCACCGTGCAGAACCAGTTCAGCATAAGCCTTATAAATATTTATATCATTAGCATAATTAAACATATCCAGAGTTAAACCCCCCGGCGGACGAACATTAACTTCCAGGGCAACAATTCTACCGTCATCCATCTTAAAATATTCGAAATGGAAAAATCTTTCCTTCAGCTCAAAAGCAGCAGCAGTTTTTTTACCGGCTGCTACTATATCCTCAGGTAGTTCTCTCGGTATATAATAATACATATCAAGACCTTCATTAACAGTCTCCATAATTCCACCTTTATACACCATAGAGGAAGAAAAAATAATGTTTCCATTTTCATCTGTCAGGCCATCAAAAGTATGAATTTTTCCTTCAATATACTCTTCCATTATATAAGCAAGAGCTAACTTTTTTTCTAAAAATTCAAGCAGTTGATCGTGGTTCTGAATCTTATAAGTATCCGCTGCACCTACTCCACTGTCAGGTTTAACAACAACTGGATAACCTACTTCTTCAATAAAACTCTCTGCTTCAGCCAGATTATCAACAACTTTACCCCGGGCTGTATTTAAACCAGCCTGATTAAATACTTCTTTCATTTTTGATTTATACTTCATCGGCCCAATCTCATCGATTTTTAAACCAGTTACATTAAAATCAGTTCTTAACCGGGCATCTGTTTCCAGCCAGTGTTCATTGTGAGATTCAATCCGATCGATTTTCCCATATTTGTGAGTAAAATATCCACAGGCTTTAAGCAGCTGCGAATAGTCTTCCATTTGATCAACTCTGTAATATTCTGTCAGTGAATCTTTAAGTTCAGTTCGCAATTCCTCGTAGGGCTGATCACCAATCCCGAGTACATTGACACCAACGTTGTTAAGTTCTACGCAAAAGTTATAAAAATTATTCGGAAAATACGGGGATAAAAATACGAAATTCATAATATCATTCCTTTCTCTACTCGTTTTCTCTACTTCTCACTTATCTAAATCATAATAATTATTAATAACTATTTGTATAAGTTTATCATTAAAATTTTAATTAGTAAACTTTCTGATGTTGAAATCTATTGAAAAATTAAATTAATTAAAGTAAAAAATTAAAAGTTTAAAATATATTCGAAATTAATTACACATGTTTTATAATTCTCTCTTTAGGATGAACTCCAAGCCCAACAGCTCCTAAACCTAAATGAACTGCTTCTGTTTCAGACCCCTCACTTGATTATTTACTTTCATTTTTTGAAGAAAAGATTTTTAAGATAACATAGGCTATTAAGGTAAAAACAAAAAAGATCAGTAAGACTGTGGCAATACTCTGCAGAGAACCGATTAAAGTTCTGTAGATTTCCAGAGTCCAGCGTTCTGTGGTTAACTGTAGCACTTCCTGATTGTTAAATCTGGAAGTTATATATTTCTCCAGATCACTAATCCTGACCCCACCGGAAATACCAACTACATAGATGGCGAACTTAATATATTTAAGCCAGGCTTCATTGATCGCCTCAGGTACAATTAGATTTAAAATCTTGTAAATTGAATCATTAAATAATCTGCTGACTATATAACAGACCAAAAGGGCCACAAGAAAAGTAACTAATAATAGTAGATAAAACATTTCTCCACCTCTTTATATATAATTATTTTTTTAATTTAAAAATTGATCAGGAATTTTATTTAAAATTTCCTGATATTTAATCATCTCAATACTTTTATTCCATAATTGGTTCTGCAGTTCCTGCTTAAAAGCTGCTTCTATTGGTTTCTTTTTTTGCTTATTGACATAATAGCCTCCACTTTCTTCTTTTACCTCATCAGAAAGTGCTAAATAAACCGGAGTTACTGCTCCTTTTTCTACAGAAGAACCACCTGCTCCCCAGCCCTGACGTAAAAGCTTTGTATTAATCACACCTGGATGAAGGCAGTTAACTGTAATCCCATTTACTATTCTATCTAACTTAAAAGTAAATAAGATCATTGCCAGTTTAGAATCAGAATAAGCCTGACTGCCATTGAAATTAATAGGGTCCCAGATTTTATCGGTATCTAAATTATGAGTATGAACCATAATGGATGATAATTCTATGTCCCTTTTCAGCTAACTCTTTTGCTGTTTCTCTGCCAATTCCATCAGTTGCACCAGTAACTAAAATAGTTTTCATAAATAACACCTCTTTTATGAATATTAACTCAAATATCACCGGCAAATGAAATATTTATAGTTAATTATATTAAAAAATCAATGCAATTAAATTAAACAGCAGATAAAGAATAATAATTATTTTAGCAATCTGAGCCAGATAAGAAGAAATACTTTTACCTTCTTCTCTTTTATCTAACTCCTCTGAAATTTCAACTACTTCATCATCCTGATTATCTCTTTCTAAATTTAAACTATTCAGGAGTTCTCTGGCCTGCTCATAATCTTTATCTACAACATAAAACTCTATATTATAGGCAGAATATCCCATATAGATCATGCTGTAGCCGCCAAATTCATCATGACGAACAATAACCTCTATATTATTCTCATTGAGCAGTGCTTCTATCATCTCTGCTTCTCTGACACCAGTTGTTATTAGATGCTGCAGCTTAAAATCAGGCATAGTATTAGCTCCTTTAAATTTTATCAAACTCACTTTTTAATTGGAAGCTTATTTTCCAAATCAGCTTCAGTTAAAACTTCAATACCATTTTCTATTAATAACTCTGCTGTAAGACCATTACCTTTAATTAAATTACCGCTGAAGGATCCATCATAGATCTTTCCACAGCCACAGGAAGGACTTCTCTGCTGCAAAATAGCCTTTTCAGCTTCCACAATTCTGGCAATTTTTAAAGTTTTTTCTGCTCCCAGTTGAAATTCAGCTGTAACATCTTTACCACTTTCAGTCACAATTCTTTTATGTCCCTGCTGATCAACAATAATTTCCGAGGGATCACGGGGAGTATCAAGTCCTCCTAAAACTTCAGGACAGACTGTAATTGCTTTACCTGCTCTAACTAGTTCTACTACTTTTATATTTATATTATTTTTCCCATCATAACGGCAGTTAATTCCCGCCAGACAGGAACTTACAAGATACATTTGATCACCTTCCCTATTAAATAGTAAGCAATCTTCCATTGATTCTCAACCACTCTTTTTTCTTTTCATAATCAGGAATAATTTTAGCTACAGTCTGCCAGAAATCTTTTGAATGATTTGGATGAATTAAATGCACCAGTTCATGTACCACTAAGTACTCGATCACTTTTAGAGGTGCCATTATAATTTTCCAGTTGAAATTTAGATTTTTTTTGCTGCTGCAGCTGCCCCAACGTTTTTTCTGTTTTTTGATGACTATCTTATTTGGTTCAACATCTAAGTACTTTTTATGAATATTAATCAGTTCATTTATTTTTATTCTGGCCTGGCTGCGGTACCACCCGATCAACTTCTGTCTAATTTCTATTTTTCTCTTTTCCTTATTATCTTCAAATTTAACTGGAAATCTAATTATTAACTTCTCCTCTACTAATTCGATCTCCAGGCTCTCAATATTAGCTTCAGTAATGGGAATTAACTTACATTCTCTGCCCAGATAAAAAAGAGTGTCTCCCCTGATAAATTCTTTATCTTTAGGAGGATTTTTAATTTTTGACATTTTAGCCAGTTTTTCTAAAATCCAGTTTTCTTTTTCTTTAAGCAGATTTTTTATATTTTTGATTGAAGTTCTTTTAGGGGACCTAACAACCAATTCTTGATCTGCATTAACTATAATACTGATTGTTTTTCTGCTGCTGCGGATAATTTCAAATTCAATTTTTCGATTTTTAAGTTTAATTTTTTCCATTTCAACACCCTATATTTTAAGTTTTTCTTCTACTGAATTAACTTTTTTATCCATTCCTGCTTCCTTATCCCGGCGATCATCAATTTTTAGATTAGTTGTAACTCTTAAAGCTCCACTATCAAAAGGAACCTCATGCATCTTTTTGGTGACCTCAAAAATATCTTCCAATTCTCCTTCTAAAATAGTTCCCATCGGAGTTAATCTATATTTAACCTTATCCTGTTTTTTTAAAACCTCATGACAGCCAGCAACATAACTGCTTAAACTTGTACTTTCTGTACCCAGGGGTACAACTGTTAATTCTGCAATAACCATTAGTAATCCTCCTTATATTTTTTAGTTTTCTTCATCATCCTCAGGACAGATTCTTCACAAACATATTTTTCTATCTCATTTAACTGAAGCCACTTGAGATTGACAGATTCACTACTTTTTACTAATTCTACTTTACTATCTGCTTCTAATAGATATCTAATGTCATAATGAAAATGCTCAGCTTGACTGTTATTTGCGGGAATTTTGTGAACATCAAGATCAAAAATTTTATGCTTAACAACTGAAAGAGAATTTAAGCCGGATTCTTCTATAGCTTCTCTTAAAGCAGCTTCTTGAATTAATTCCCCTCTTTCTAAATGTCCGCCCAACTGAATCCATTTATCCAATGCCTGGTGATGATGAAGTAAAACTTTACCTCCCTGACGATTGATTATCCAGGCAGAAGCTGTTAAATGTCCTTTTGGATTAGTTCGTAAGTAATTCTCTTTGTTATTGACTAAAAAATTTAATATTTGTTTTTTATACTTTTTCTCTGCCTGACTTTCAGGTTTATATTTTTTTATTTCCTCTAATATCTTTTGAAAATAATTCAAGTTAAGGACTCTCCTTATTTATCTTTTGAAATACTCATCTTCTTTTGCTGTCTGTTGGCAATTATTCTTCCAGCTGGATGGACAATAATATTAACATCCAATAAGTTTTATCCTAAAATGTAATTATATAATTAATCCCAGCATTAAAAGTGCCGGGATTAATTATAAATAGATGCTTTTTAATAATTTTCATTTTGAAAATTTATCTTTGTTCTATTAATATATCAAGTCACAGAAGCATTATATATTTTAACTACAGCATCTTTCAGTTCCTTATCAAAATCTTTCTCTGACTGATCAACCGTTAAATTCTGCAGTAGTGCCCGCGAAAAACTTGCAATCATATTATGGTTTTCCGAAAGTTTATTTACTGCAACTTCCTGACTGTAACCCCCAGATAAAGCTACCACCCTGACTACATTGGGATGTTCAATAATTTCCTGATAAAAGTCTGCCTGACTTGGAAGTGAAAGTTTAAATATATACTGCTCATTATTTAAATTTTTAAGCAGTTTTAAAATTTCTTCTTTTAAAATTATTTCTGATTCTAATTTATCTTTGCTGTTGATATTAACTTCTGGTTCTAAAATAGGTATAAATCCCGCATCATAGATCTTTTTACCATATTCAAACTGTTGAGATACAATATCTTTAATTCCCTCTGGATTGGCACTGTGAATAATTGATCTCATCTTAGTTCCAAAAATATTATGCTTTTCGGCCTCTGCAAGCAGATCATCCAGTTTAGTCATCGGTTTCATCAGCTGAACACCATTTTCCTTATTTTCTGTACCCTGATCAACTTTGAGTATTGGTAGAATTCCCTTTTCCTCCCAGAGATAATCAGCAGTGTATTTACCTTTCATTTTGTTGTTCATTGTGTGCTTGAATAAAATTGCACCCAAAATATATTCTGAACTAAAAGAAGGACTTGTAATAACTCTGGTTCTCATTGCATGGACAAGATCAAACATTTCTGCTTCTGTATCATATTCAGACTCTGAGATACCGTAATCTTCTAAGGCACCTGGTGTACTTCCACCACTCTGATCCATAGCTGCAATAAAACCCTTGCCATTTTTCATAAGTTCAATTTGCTTTTTAGTCATTAATATCTACCCCATTTCATTAATAAATAAGTTTGTTATTTAATTATATAATTTATTTATATTTATTACAAATTTTCTGGCTCTTTATTATACTAATATATTGACTGCTCAAATTATTATATAAAGACTTGTTTTAATGAAATTTGCTAAAAATAAATTTGCACATTTAATTGTCAGCATAATATCAATCCTCTGATTGGTTGAGATAATAGTTTGGGCGTTAAAATAATTATAAATTCTGTTTACTCATTTAATAATGATAAATAATCTGCAAAAAGCTGATCTGTTAAATAAATATCTTCTGCAGTTTTATAAAAGTTCTGTCCTGCGTGAAAAGCTCTCAGAGCTTCTATCTTAAAGATGACCGGCTGACTGGTTCTTCTAAAAGCAACCTTTTTAGCTTCTTTGACGCCAACACTTAAGTGAACATAATTTCTACCCATCGGCTTCAGCCCGGCGATCATTATTTTTTCTTTAACCTCCGGTCTTGTTCCATGATAGAGAATCTCCGGTGGTTTAACTGCCTGATAATCAGGATTGACTCCCTCGATACTGTGACCGTAATTTGCTCTGATTCTTTTTCTATCTTCTAAAAAACTGAAGCGACCTTTGGCATCATTTTTTACCAATTGAATCAAATCATTTTTAGTTATATTGTTAAACTTATCCTTTAGTGCCTGCAGAAGTTCATCGGTTTCAACTGAAGCATCTGGCTTGAGTTTTAAGTCAAAATCTTCCGGATGGTGGCGTAAGATATATGAGATGGTTTTTGAAAGTTTAGTTTTATTCATTTAAGATCACCCTATTTTCTCCGAAATCACCTTTTAACAGGTGAAATTAAAATTTTCACCTTAAATAGGGTGAAGTTTCATATAATCAGTTTTTTCAAAAGCAAACCACCTATTAAAGCAATAAATATACTGCAAAAAGTCCCCACTCAACAAAATGTTTCTTATCAGCGAACTTTTTAAATCTAGCAATTGATTTAGCAGTAAAAATTACAGCAATAGAAGAGGTTGAGCCAAATGTAACCAGTGTTAATATTAAAGCTCTTTCAATAATTCCTATATATTTACCCATTTTTACTCCATCAGACTGGTTATTAATCTGAATATCTATTATCTCTAATATTTTTTCTAAAAAAACTGCGCCGAAAAAAAACGATTAAATAGATATTTACAAAAACAAGTAATTCTTTTAAACTTATACCAAAATTAAATAGATAATTTAAATCTAAAAATACAACCTTTTCAAAAACGGATAGAGAAAAATAATTAATAAGAAATTTCCAGATGAAATATATAATTGTGAAATGTAAGATCTGATCAAGTATAAAAATAATAAATTCCAGTAATGCTGTTTTTGATGATAAATTTTCTTTAATAAAATCTAAGAGAAGATGGGCTATGCTTATAATCAGAGCAAAAATAAAGGCTATTTTAAAGCCGTAAAATAAAGTAAAGAAAAAAGTAAATTCATTTATTATTCACCTTCTACCAGTATAAAATCTTTAATTAAATTATTAATTGTTTTTTCAGCTAATTCAACTTCTTTCCATTTAGCAGCTTTACATCTTTTTTCTACATTCTGAAAAGCAATATTTAATTTCTCTGCAGCTTTTTGATAGGTACCTTCTTTTTCATAATAGTAGACAGCTTCCCACTGTGCATCTGTCCATTCTGCTTGAAAACTATCAATCAAAATAACAAAGTATTAATTGCCTCATCGATTTTATAATCACTTTTAAATATAGTTTTAAATTTATTATCTACTTCAATTTCTTTTAGTGATTCCCGCGCATTATGAAAAGCGGGCCCATTCATACTCCAGGAATTAATTTCAGAAATTTCTTCATTAATTTCTCCAAATCCAATCCCAAAACGAATATCAATATTATTTAATTTATATCTGATCTGTCTTATTAAATTCGGAAATGTCAAATTCCCCTTAAAAACTGCCTGAATCTCATCTCCTCTAGAAATTTTAAAAGGAATAACCATATTGTCCGGATAATTGATTTCTTTAAGATTATTCTTTAATATTTCACTTATCTTATTATATTTTCGGGATTGTATTACATCACCAGTAATAACTGTATATTTAGTCATTAAAAACACCTTCTATTTAAACTATTTTGCTTACCTTTTCATAGTTCTTTATAAATTAAGATTTTCCTTTATCGTTTTCTTTTAGGTTCAACCATTTGTGAAATAATCGCTGTCCTTTATTCTCTCAATTAATAATTCAAGTTCCTGATATGCTTCTAGATCAACCTCATCTTTATTAATAATTCCATTAACTATTGCTATAGCAACAAAATGATCCTCCATATTATAACTGTTATATTTTTTGAAGATTTCTCTAGATATCTTATTATGAAATTTGTGTATCTGCTCATCTAATTCAAAAGGACCCAGTTCTTCATTTTCCCACTGCTTAAATTTTAAATTCAGATCAGCTAAAGCTATTTCTAGTTCCCTCTCGTGAGCAAGACCTGCCAGCCGCCTAATTTCTTTTTTAGTTTTTTTGCTGTAACCTTTCATTTTTAACTCCTTTGCATAAGTCTTGGGAAATAATTAAATTAATTATATTTTTTTAATCCTTCTGGACCAATAACCATTTCATAACCACAATTCTGACATACTATTTTTTCTCTATATTCAGTATCAGGAATCTCCTTAAATAATAAATTCTCATTATTGCAATTTAAACAAACATCTACATCATATTCCCAATATCCTTTTTTCATTTCATAACAATATCTTTGCCACAATACTTTTTCAATAAATTTAAAATTATGCCCTGATTTAATTTTTATTAAATTAATTTCTTCATCATTAGAATTAGAATATGGATAAATTACTTTATCTAAAAAAATTTCATCAAGATCAACAATATTACTAATTATCTCATCAATATTATCCATATAATTATTATTTTTCAACCATTTAGTAAAGCGACGCATTACTGTAGCTGTTTTTTTCATGAGATATTTTTCACCCATTACTTTCCTGATCATAAAGTCAGTCATAAACTCATCTATCTGCATACTGCTGAGCTGTTTAATAGAATACATTTCACAATAACTATTTTCTTTGAAAATAGCTTTTTCTTCAAAATTTTGCTGATCTTTCTCAGGCAAAAACATGTAAGCATAACTATTTAAATAATCTTCATCAGCTCTTTCTGCATAGATTTTGATAAATAACTTTATATGTCGGTCTTTTACCTAATATTTCATTAATGTCGTATTTTCAGCTAATAATTCAGACAGCTTTTTTACAATATATTCATATTCCTTCCAACCAGCTCTCTGGAGATGTCCTCCTATGGTTGAGCGGGCTGACAAACCCATTTTTTCTTTGATTTCATTTTGACTTAAGCCTATTATTCTATAATTTACAGCTTTTTTTTGCTGAGATGTCCATTTTTTTACAAATTCAAGTAGCAGAGATAAGATTATTGAAATACTGGTATCTGCTAAATTTTCATTTGCAATTAAATTTAAAGACATTCCTTCTGTAAATGATTTTTTTAGTGCCTCTCTTGCTTTATAAAAAGCCGGTCCATCCATTCCTAAAGCCTGATCTTTAATCTCTGTAGATATATCGCCTGAACCAAGCCCCACATATAATTCATTTATTTCATAATATAGGTCTACGAATAAATACAGTAATTTTTGATAATCCGAAATTTCTTTTTTAAATAATGCCTGAAACTCAAAGTAATCTTTAGCTTCCTCAGAAAGGGTGGTTAAAACAAATTTAGATCTAATAAGATTGTTATATTCCTCATTAAGTTTTGTTAATGTATTTTCAATTTTATTTCCCTCATTAAGTTTACGGGGATAAGCTCCTATTAAAGCTAAATGCTCTCCTTTTAAATTGATTTCTATTTTTTTTCGCTTACCTGTTAATTCTTTAAAAAAATCAACAGACCTGACTAAGAGTTTCCAATTGATATTTGTTAGAGATTGACTGACACTTGACTGGGAACTGTTTAAATCAGCTGCAATTTCTTTCTGTTTTTTCCCCTTGCTTAAATTATAAATTATATATTTCTGATTAAAGGTAAACTTATTGAAAATGCTGAAATATAAATGTAAAATCAAATTTATCATTTGAAAATTATTATTGGCCTTATCACTAATTAAATGAACACTAAATTTATTATCTTTTACATATTTTATTGCTTTAAGAGCATTTTCATAGCCAGTTCCCTGACTATTATCATTATATTCTCCCTGGCCAATACCAAATCTGAAATCAATTTCTTTAAATTCAATTTCCAGAAACTGAAGGATATCAATTACCGGAGAAAAGTTATTGAGTACACCATAAAACTCATCTCCCAGAGTAATTTTAAAAGGTGACTCTATATCTTTCTGATATTCATCATTTAACTTAGTTAATAATTCAGTCAGTTTATTTTGCACACTTTTTCGGTTATTTATTTTTTTAGACTTAATGATATCTCCAATCACAACAATTGAATCTTTGCTCATTAAAGCCACCTCCTAAATCCATAAATATGAAAATATTTTAATTAAACTTCCGGTAGAAATTGCGATCAAAATACTGATAAAGGATCCTATTAAATAATATTCTACAAAAGAAGAATTTTTTTCTGCTTTTACTTCAATCTCTTTAAACCTGATCAATGATTTAGCGGTAAACATTAAACCGATTAGCGAATAATATTCAAAAAATATAAAGACAATAATTAATAATCTTTCTAAATTTCCAATTGCTTCTCCTTTATCTCCCTCCCGGGTTATATTACTTTTATATTTGCTCAGTGTTTCCCTGACCAGAATAGTGGCCGCTTTAAAATTAAAAATTATTACTGTTAGAGTAATTAGCAAAAAGCTAATTTTTGCTTCTGTTAAAGATGCTAAAGCGGGATAAATATTAGTTAGTTCTTTGAAAAAAGCTAGTAATTCCGGGTTAGAAACAGGATTGAAAAAAGGAGTTATTATAAAAATAACTAAAAGGTGAAGCAGTTGATCAGAAATAATTAATTCTAAACTATAGTTACTCAATTTATCAGTTAGCCTGACCTTAATATAATCAACAGCTATATGCAGCAGGGATAGGAATAATATCATAAAAAAATAGGATAAACTAAAATAATAAATTGTTAAAATATAAGAAATAACAAATACTATTATTCCATGTTTCAATAAAGTAAAATTAGATTTTCTTTTATTTTTACTTGTATTTTCACTTTGAAAAGTGAAATCTGACAGAATATGGGCCAGAATTAATAAAGAATAAAGCATAAGCAACCCCCTGAGTCGTCATTTAATCTAATATTTCAAATATGTCGGTTTATTACCTAATAATATTATAACGGATTTATAATATTTTTGCCAGTATAGAGATTTAATTATTATTTAATTGTCTTCACTCTAGTTCGGACTATACTTTATCCAAAATATTCTGCCAATTAATTATGTAAGTGATTGACTTTTTATTAAAAAATTATAATAAAACTTAGATTTTATTTAATCCAAACTTTATTCTGATTATATCACAGAAACAAGATTAATAAAATTAGAAAAAGCTCTTGATTGTGTCAAGTAGGTTTTGGAAATAAATTAAGACTCCCTGTAAATATTTTAGAATGCAAGAGACCTGATTGCTCTCTGCAATCCACTAACTTTGCCTTTACGTAAGGCAGGAACTGTTTCTTTAGCAACTGGGAATAATGTTTTTCTGTGATCTATAATTTTTTCTGTTCTCATTTTGATTCTTTTTTCTTTTTCCTTATGCTCATATAGTTTAAATAGATCATCTTTTTTGCCGCCATTATACTTAAATACTCTTAATCTTGCCATTCTATCTGCACCATCTTCTGACCAGGCTAAAGGCCTGGAAGACATTCTTGAAGCCAATACATGGCTTACATGACCTTCAGCACTACAAACCTGGGAGTTTGGATCATTGGCGTAATTTTCTATGCCTGCCCAGTTAGAATATATATAATTTCTTGCTTCTTTAACTCTCTCTTTTTGCTCCTCATTTTCCGCTTCTTTAGAAAGTATTTTAAAAGTTGATCTAACCCATTTGATTTTAGCTTGATTTAAACCCAACCAAAGATTACTTCTTTGCTTTGGATAGTGGCCTGTCGCCTTTAGTACATATTTATTTAAGTGATATCTATCCAGTACATATTTTGTTTTCTGAATCTCTTTAAGACCGGTTTTAATCCAGTTTGCTCCATCTCCTGCTAAAAATATCGTCTCTATATAGTCCATGTCATAAATATCATCTATATAGCTTAAAACCTCTTCCCAGAGATCTTCAGACTTATTGTAGATACCTGAAAAGAATTTAACATTCTTTAATTTATTTCTGGCTCCCTGACGCCCTTCATGTACATAGACCAGTTTTGTTACTTTATTCTCAGATTTATCTTTCTCATCTTCATCACGGTTTTTCTTCTGGATAGAGATATGATCTTCATCTGCTTCTATGTAGAGATATTTAAGCTTCTTTTTTTCTTTTTCTTCAAGTTTCTCATCAGTAGCTCTATTGTCTATTTTACCCAGCTTTTTTATCTTGTTTAAAGTTGTCTGTTTGCTTAGAGGAACAACCTTAGAAGCCATATCAGCTGCTTTCTGATAGGAATATTCTTCAGCTTTTTCTACCAGATCCAGCTCCAATCCTTTATCCAGTCTCTGATATCTTTCAATACCAAAAATATCGTCCACAAGATATGTGTAATCAGTATCTTCGCTGTTTTTAGAGGCATAATATGTTCTCTGGTATTTTACCTCTCCAAACTGAGTGATTAGAGTCTTATCCATATCTCTGGCCTGAATATTCCATGATTTTTTACGTTCTTTAGATTCCATAATTTCCTGATCCATTTTCTCCAGAACATGTGCCAGGGCTTCTCGGCCTAATTTATCCATATCCTGCTGCATAATCTCAATTAGCTCTGAAATATCCTTTTTTTCACCTTCAAAAAGATTATCAAGATATTTTTCGATATGACGGATGAAATTCTCTGAAAAATCCTGTATAATATTATCCATAAGAAGACTCCCCTTTCTTTGTTTTTGTCCTAAAAACATTTTATCAAAAAGGGAGTCTTCTTTCTAATTTTTTAAATAATTTCAAAATGAATCTCCAAAACTTATTTTACACTATGAAGCTCTTCAATAGGCAAAATTAGATTATTTATGAAGCACCTGATATAAATATCAGGTGCTTCATTTTATATAATTATACATCTTTATTACTTGTCTGATTTAATCTGACTCAATTTTCTTTTCAAATTCAACAGTCATTTTTCCTAGTTTCATTCCGCTTTGAGCAAAATAGAGTTTAATGTAATTATTTTTATTCCAGAGAACTATCTCTTTTTCTACTGTCTGCCATTCTCCGGTACCATTTAGAGTAATTGTTGAATTTAATTTATTATTCAAAAATAAAGAGACAGGAACCTGGGCATGTTCTCCTCCACTGGCTTTCATTTCGAGACTCAGTTTATAAACACCTTTTTGATCTCTAATTATACCAAATACCACTGATTCTCCTTTTGTAGTATTTACATCTGAAAGATCAATAGCTTCTACCTCAGTCAGATCATAATATTCCATTACATTTCCTGGATCTTCAGAGCTCTCTACTGCCTCTAATTCTTCTCCTGGACCACTAAGATATCTTTCCATCACTGCTGAGTCCATTATAAATTTCAAGATATTAGCTGCATTCCGCTGCAGTTCCCCTCTGGTGATTTTTCCTTCTTTCAGGCCTTCTAAAGTATTATCATCAGCACTATTTTTTTCCGGGTTCTCATTAACCATGTATAAATCATTCTGAGCTCGAACCATCGGCATCGTATTCCCTTTTCTGGCTTTTTTACCTTCTTCATTAATTTTGGCCCACCAGTCAGTCATCACAATACCGTCAAAATCCCATTCTTCTCGTAAAATTGTAGTCAGCAGGTCATAGTTTCCGGCAGTCCAAAATCCATTTAGGCCGCCATAAGTAGACATAATGGAGCTTGCTTCCCCCTCTTTAACTGCAATTTCAAAGCCTTTTAGATAAATTTCTCTTAAAGCTCTTTCAGAGACAACAGCATTCACATCGTGTCGATGAGCTTCCTGATTATTGGCAACATAATGTTTAACGGTTCCAGTAACTTTATACTTATTCATTGCCCGAAGCTGTACTGCAGCCATTTTACCAGTCAGAAGCGGGTCTTCAGAAAAGTATTCAAAATTACGTCCGTTTAGAGGTGTTCTGTGAATATTCATTCCCGGTCCCAGGAGGGTTTCAATTCGATTTGCCAAAAGCTCCTGCCCCATCAGATCAAATAATTCACCTACTAATTCAGTATTAAAGGTACAGGCCAAGGATGTGCCGTTTGGAAGACTGAAAGCAGTTGTGCCGCAGTCCATTCGAATTCCGGAAGGACCATCAGCAGCACAGGCAGCAGGAATTCCAAAGTCAACTAAACTCTTACTCACACCGCCAAAAGCTGCAGCAGTACCGGGAGTTACGCGGGGAGAACTCATTCCTTCACCCCGGATCAGACAGGCCAGATCATGATCACTCAGCTGAGCAATAAAATCTTCTAAAAAAGCCTGATTCTGATAAACATCTTTCAACTTAATTCCCTGGTCACCTGTATAAGAAATTTCTTGCGGACGATTAGCAGCTATTCTAGCCTCCAGATCTACAGTTCTCCGGGGGACTTCTTCTTTAGCCATTGTCCCATCTGCCTCAACTTTTAAGCGTTCAAAAGATTCTACAGGTGCACATGCTTCCTCAAGTTCTTCAATAAGCTCAAGAGTATCAATGCTAAAACTACCGGCCAGTTCAGTATTGCGCACTTCACTGCCAGCATAAATTTTATACTCACCTGCTTCTAAAACATAGGAAGATTTATGGCCGGTTATACCGCTGTCATCATAGGAGGCCAGCTGATTTTTAGGAAAGCTTAAAATTAATTTCTGTCTTTCCCCCGGCTCTAATAATTTAGTTTTAGTAAAGGCTTCTAAAGTTCTAGCTGCTTTCCCCAGTTTACCCAAAGGTTTACTGGCATAGACCTGCACTACTTCTTTTCCTGCTTTATCGCCTGTGTTTCTCACTTCAACTTCTACTCTAAGTAAATCTTTATCTTCATCGAAAGAAAGAATTTCCATCTCAAATTCTGTATAGGACAGTCCATAACCAAAGGGGTAGACAACCCTGTCTTTAGCTGCTGTTTCAAAATATCTGTAACCTACATAAATATCTTCTTTATATAATAAAGTATCTTGATTGCCAAAATCATCCATCGACGGATAATCTTCAATGTCATAGGCAATGGTATCACTTAGCTTTCCAGAAGGATTTACCTTCCCGGACAGAACATCTACAGTTCCATTACCACCTTCCATACCTCCATGCCAGGCATAGAGCACTGCCTGAGGCTGATATTTTTCCACCCATTTCATATCAATTATATTACCAACATTTAAAACTACTGCAACTCGATCAAAGGCCTTAGTTACACGGGCCAGCATTTCTTCTTCAGTATCTGTCAGCAGATAACTACCTTTAGTGGCAGAATTATCTCTATCTTCTCCAGCAGTCCTACCTAAAATTATGACAGCCAGATCTGATTCTGCTGCTGACTTTTTTGCCAGTTCAGCACTGACCGGCATCTCTTTCTGACACCAGGGTTCCTGAGCCCAACCCTCGCCATGATTAAAGGGATTATCTTTCACCCATTCTTCATATATATCTATCAGATCCTGATTAAGAGCAAGCTCATTATTTGCCTTTAGGGCATCTAAAATACCCACAACATATTCAGTATTAACCAGCCCCCCAGAACCGGTACCACTTTTGTAATAGTCAAATTGAATTCTACCAAAAACAGATATCTTTTCTCCTCTTTTAATTGGCAGTGCCTGCTCCTCATTTCTAAGCAGTACACATCCCTCGGCTGCTGCCTGTCGAGAAATAGCTGCATATTTTTTCATATCGAGTTTAATCTTTTTCATTTGAACTCTCCTTATTTTTATTTAATAATTATTTTCTATAGCTAGCGTTTGAGAATGTATAAATCACAGTTTTATTGTAACATAAAACGATTTAGGAAGTAAACAATATTCTCGAACAGTTGGATTATTACCATTTTTTTGGTTCTGGTTTTAGAGTTGGAGCTGGTTCTGGATCTAGTTCTGGATCTGGTTCTGGTTCTGGAGGATTGCCCATCCCATCTCGATGCCATCCCTTATAGCATTATCAATACCATTACTTTTCTAGATAATTTATATTTCTACTAAAGTATTTTTTTGGTAACTACTATATCTCTATTTTAATACCCATTGTCTATATCTTAAGGTCAAATACTCAACTTATTATAAATTTCTGGTATTTCCCAATCAGTTATAATTCCCTGCAGCACTTCCTCTTTGTTCCCGTTTTCAGTTATCAAAAAAGCATCAATTTTATTTCCTGCTTTAATTATTGACTCATGCTTATCAATTAAAGTATCAAGTTTGCTGTCTTTAGAAATAAACTCACAAACTTCATCTTCCTCTGCATATTTTACAACTTCTTTGATCTGCGCATCCTCAATAATCAGATTACTGTCCTGGTCTAACTTTAAGTCTCCCATCCATCTAATAATTGTATTTGTGGTCAATAATTCAATATACTTTCCCTTGTGGTCTACTACTGGGATTTGATCATAGTCATATTTTTTCATATCTCTGATTGTTTTAATTATTGAGGTATCTTCCTTAATCACCATTAAATCATTATCAATAAAATCACTGATCTTGGGAGAATCTATTACTTTTTCTAATATCTCTTCTAATAAAGTGTATAATGAGCTGCTGGGCAAAAAATAATATTCATTATTATGGGCAATAGAGTTTCTAACTTTCCTTACAGTATCCAGTTCATCTCTGTACTTTTTAATTATATAATCATTATTTCGACCTTCATGCAGCAGGCTTTGACATCCTCCCCGCCCGTTCGTTAACACTCACAAACGAGGATTCTTTAAAAGAACTTTTATCGAAACTCTCTTTTGTATTATGAAATGATAGTTTCGATATTAGGCCATCGAGGCCGTCACGAGGTTGTCGAATGATTAGAAGGCAGTCTATTTCTAGTAGCCCAATTCGTCTTCGACTTCAGGCTGTGCCATCAGCCCTCCTGAGATAGCCGACTATGCATTCTAATAGCATATTCCTAGCACTATTGCTAATATAGGCACTTCAGGCACTTAGACTATTACCACCTAAGCAGGTTGTTGCTCTAAATATTTATTAGCTATGTTTCTACTTGCATTTAGATCAGCGTGGATATGATTACCACACTCGCAAGAGTATAGATTAGCTTTGCGGTTAGATTTTTTAATTTTGTTGCATTTAGAACAACTCTGGGAGGTATATTTAGGATTTATATATTCTACCTTAATCCCAGCTAATTCAGCCTTATATTTAATAAATTGTTGTAGTTGATAGAAAGTCCAGCTGTGGATGTTTCTATCTGCTCTATTAAGACTCTTAGTAGTATTCCGGATATTTTCTAGATTCTCCATAATTATAGTCCCAACTTTTTTTTGCACAGCAAAATTAATAAGCTGGCGACTAATTTTATGGTTTAAATCAGTCATCCATCTCTGCTCTTTGTCATTAATTTTTTTAATAGCTTTAACTTTTTTAGATTGACCCAGTTTTCTTCTTAACATACGATACTTTTTGCGGATAAAACCTGCTTGTTTACCATTGTGGAATTGGCGATTAATTTCTTTGCCTTGAGGGTTTTTAATACTGGCAACAGCTAATTGTCGAAGTCCTATATCTATTCCCATTAAATTAGATTTAGAAGTTTTTTTAGCAGCAATTTTAATTGTTACAGCAAAATACCACTTACCTCTTTTGTAGAAGAGACTGGCTTTACCTAATTTGCAGCCACTATCGATATGCTGCCGCAGCTCTTCAAACCTTTCAGCCTGCTTAACAGGAAAAGCAAATCTTTTGCATTTGTTGGTATAAAGCGGAATTGAAATTATATGGTGATCAATTTTATAATTTTGATTATTATAGCAAATAGGTTGATTCTCTTTAAACTCTATATTTTCTTTTTTAGAGTTAGACTTTAAAAACTGTTTATAGAGTGCTTTAACTTCTCTAATATTCTGATTTTTAACAGCAGAGGGAAGGTTAAGCTCTTTAAAATCAGCAGAACTCAAGTTAATTTCTCCTGCTTTAAGTTTGACAGCGACAGCTTGACGATTCTTAACTACTTCTGCAATATTATTTAAGAATATATTTTCTTTTCTTTTAGTTGGTTTTAACAACTCTAAAATATAGGTTAGTTGCATATTAATCACCTTTGATTTTCAATGTAGTGTTGGATAGTTTCAGAACTCACATTACCTGCAGTAGCTACAAAATATGCTCTAGTCCAAATAGAACCTTTAATATTCAACTCTGGAAAGTGCTTTGATATTCTCCCTCCAAGTAGTACCTTTAATGATATTCATTAGCTTACTGGGAGAATACTTAGGCAAAGCTGATATAAAAAGGTGTATATGATCTGGCATTATTTCAGTAGCTAACACTTCAAATTTATGTGTATCAGCTAATTCATTGATAGTATCTAAGGTTAATTGTTTAATTTTAGGATTATCTAAAATATGTTTTCTATATTTAGGAATCCATATAAAATGATAATTTAAAAGAAACTTTGCATATCTTGTGCTTTTATAGGTATTCATTATTAAAATCTCCTAAATGTTAGCTGTTAAATACATTATATCATAAACATATGTTCATTTTCAAGAGTATATTATACAAAATTTTAATTTCCATATTGACTAAAAATTAAAATAGCTGATTCATCCCCGCCCATTATCATAGGCGATGCTTTCTCAGCTATAATTCGGTAAAAAGATGTGTCCCAGTCATTAACCTCTTTTAGATGGTCATAAAGTTCATTAAACATTTCAATAAATTGATCTTTTTTATTTTCCATAATTAGCACCTCACATTTCCTCTATCTTAATAAAATATCTACTAATATCTAATTCTTCAAAAAGAAATCTATTCTTTTTTAGCTCTGTTTAAACTCTTTGTTAGAAGAACTTGAAATCGAGTAGGAGGGAAATAATTAGTTTATTCCCCGTCCTCTCACACCACCACAGCGTACCGTTCGGTACTGGGCGGTTCATTAAGAATTAATTACTTGTGCATATCTTTCTGTAAAACTAAAGTATCCCAGTTTCTTTAAAAGCTGGTTGG
>NZ_QLME01000037.1 GCF_003259895.1 Halanaerobium saccharolyticum
CATTTTCTCATTCAATTTTTAAATTCTTAAAATTGAATCCAATCTACTTATTTACAGTTTTTTACTATTTTCTTTGCCTATTTTGCAAACACCTATGACTTAAAATACACAAATTAATTTTAATATATTTACTTACTTATATTATATCATAGATTATTAAATTAATAATCCCGACAGGAATATTTTTTTCTGCCGGGATAATAAAACCTTAGTCTTTTAATTTTATTGAAATACTTATTTGTTACTTTTAAATAAATCTATAATTTAATAAACTTACGCACTTTCCTTAAAATATTGATCCACTTTTTTTAATAATTCAATAATACTTAAATTTTGTGGACAGGCGGGTTCACACTGACCACACTCTACACAGTTACTGGCTCTGGCTGTTTCGTCCAGTTCAAAGTACTTCTCTGCCATTTCCTCTCCCTTATCAAGCAGTTTAGCCTGATTAAAGAGGTGGAAATTTTCTGGAATATTAACTCCTTCGGGACAGGGAAGACAGTATTCACAGCGGGTACAAGTAACAGGGCCTCTCATTTCCTCTGCTGCTTTTTCCATCATTTCAAACTCAGAATCACTTAAAAGGCCAACTTCTGACTTAGAAGCTGTCTCGATATTTTCTTTAAGCTGCTGCATATTGCTCATTCCACTGAGCACAACTCCCGGCTCCTTTTGACTCCAGACCCAGTGTAAAGCCCATTCTACAGGAGTTCTCTCCTGATTTTGGGACTCTAACAAATCTTTTGCAGATTGTGGTGGTTCTTGAGCCAGCCAGCCACCGCGGATAGGCTCCATAATTACAACTCCCATCCCTTTAGCATGTGCTTTTTGAAGACCAGTTTTACCGGCCTGATATTCAGTATCCAGATAATTATATTGAATTTGAGTAAAATCCCAGTCATAGCCGTCAAGTATTGTATTAAAAACTTCTGGACTGTCATGGAAAGAGAAACCTAAGTACTCAATCTTACCTTCTTCTTTTTTCTTTTCTCCCCATTCTAAAATATCCAGATCCTTAATCTTCTGCCAGCGCTCTGCATTTAAAGCATGAAGTAGATAAAAATCTACTTTTTCTACCTGTAATTTTTCCAGCTGCTTATCTAAATATTTATCAAGATCTTCTTTAGTCTCACATTCCCAGATCGGTAACTTAGTTGCCAGATAAACCTTTTCTCTGTAGCCATCTTTTAAAGCCTTGCCCACAACATTTTCGCTTTCTCCCTGATGATAGGGCCAGGCTGTGTCAACATAATTAATTCCATTATCAATACCATAACGAATCATTTTGATTGCCTCATCTTCATCAATATTAGCTGAATCATCATCAATTATTGGCAGACGCATTGCTCCAAAGCCGAGAGCTGAAACTTCTACGTCAAGCTTTCCCATTTTTCTATACTTCATTTTTTTACCCCCAATTTAATTATAGTCAAGTCTAAATTTTTAACTTATCTCATTATAATATATTCAAGACTAAATTGGGAAATCCTTTTAATTTAAGCTGTGAATTAATTATTTTTAAAAACATATATCCCGGTCATAGACCGAGATATATTGAAATTATTTATTCTTCTGTTACTTCTTCTTTATGCACTATTTTTAGTAACCATCTTACAAATTTATTTCTAAGTTCATCTACAATATCATAGACTACTGGTATAACTACCAGAGTTAAGAGAGTTGAAAATAAGAGTCCTCCAATTACGACTATGGCCATCGGCTGCTGTGTTTCAGCTCCCGTACCAATACCTATTGCAAGGGGAACTAGGGCCAGGACGGTTGTCAGAGTTGTCATTAAAATTGGCCGGAGACGGATTGGAGCAGCCTCCAGAATTGCCTCTTTTCGACTCATCTGTTCTTTACGGTTATTTATATAGTCAATCATTACAATCGCATTATTGACTACGATACCAACCAGCATAATTGCTCCAATTAAGCCGTATACACTTAAAGCGGTTCCTGTAATAATCAATCCAAGTACAGCTCCAATAATTGAGAGAGGAACTGTAAACATAATGATAAAAGGATGAATCAGTGATTCAAACTGGGAAGCCATTACCATATAAACCAGAATTATTGCCAGGATTGCTGCTGTAAATAATTGATTAAATGAACTGGACATATCCGCTGCTTCACCACCATAGGTAATTGTATAACCTGAAGGTAAGTTTAGTTCTTCAGCCAGTACTGTTTCCACATCATTCTGTACTTCACCCAGGGGACGCTCAAATATATCGGCACCCACTGAAATATACCGCTGCTGATTTTCTCTCTCAATTGAAGAATAACCTGTACCTTCTTTTATAGTAGCCAGCTGGGACAATGGAACACTGACTCTACTGGAAGCAAATAGTTTAATATTGGAAAGATTTCTTAAAGAAGTACTTTCATTATCTTTTAGCTTTAAAATTATATCAATTTCTTCTCCTGATTCAGTCAGCTGACTGATAGTGCTGCCGCTGAGAGCCATATTAACATAGGAAATAATATCACTACTTGTAAAACCAAAATTCTGAGCTTGAGTTTTATTAATTCCAACATGGATTTCCTCATTACCCCTTTCTAAACTAACATCTATATTTCTAATACCTTCAATATCAGTAATCAGATTTTCGGTATTCTCCCCCAGATTTAAGAGGGTGTCCAAATCAGGACCATTAATTTGAGCTTCAATAGCGGTACCTCCCATACCACCACCTCCTCCTATTATTGAGGTCATAGCAGAAACGTTAATTGAAACACCGGGAAGATTTTTAGATCTGCTTCTAATCTCTTCTGCAATTGTAGAAATATCTCTATCTCTTTCTTCCAGCGGCAGCAGTTCAACAGTTAAATTAACACGACCACTGTTGACTCTAGCAGTTAAAAGTTCAATTTCCGGAATTTCTTCTATTCTGGAATAAAGATCCTGAGCTAATTGATTACTCTTCTCGATTGTAGAATTTCCTTCCAGCCTGGCAAAGACTCTAATTGTCCCCTGATCTGAATCCGGCATATATTCTGTTTCGAGAGGTATAATATCTAAAGCAATTCCCGCTCCGAAAAGAATAAAGAAAATTAAAAAGGCTGCTACTATTTTATATCTGTGTTTTAAAGATTTATTAAGTATTTTTTGATAGTATATAACGTACTTTTTCTTTTTTACACTTTCATCTGACTCATTTTGATTAACTTTTAAAACTTTTGACGACAACATTGGAATAAAAGTTAAGGCCACAAATAAAGATGCCAGCAGTGAGAATGTTACTGTAAGAGCCATTGGTGTAAAAAGCTGAGCCAGTAAATCTTCAATAAATATCACCGGAATAAACACTGCAACTGTTGTTAGAGTTGAGGCACTGATCGCTGTTGCAACCTCTGATGCCCCATCTTTAGCTGCATCAAGTCTACCTATGCCCAGGGCACGATGACGATAAATATTTTCTAAAACAACAATTGAATTATCAACCAGCATTCCTACACCAAGTGCTATACCACCCAAAGTGATCAGATTAAGGCTTAAATTGGCAAAATACATTAAAGCAAATGTAGCCAGCACAGAAATAGGAATTGCTGTTGCAATAACAACAGTACTGCTGAAATTCCTTAAGAAAATGAAAAGTATGATTACAGCTAAGATACCACCAATTATAAAATTCTGCAGTACAGAAGAAATTGAATCTTCTATATACTGAGCATTATTGGTAGTAATCTGGATATCTGTGTCCGTCAGCTCACTGTTTAATTCTGCAACTGTATCTCTAACTTCATTGGCCACACTAACAGTATTGCTGTCACCCTGTTTTTGAATAGAAATACCTATACTTTCCTGACCATTAAGATAGCTGATACTGCTAACTTCCTGAAAACCATCTTCTAAATCTGCCAGCAGAGACAGCGGAACTTTATCTCCTGCTGCAGTAGTAATTTCTATTTCTTCGAGGTCCTCAAAGTTCTCGAACTCCCCCAGGGCTCTAACAGAAATTTCTTCATTACCGACCATTACAGTTCCCAGACCTCCAGATTGATTGCTTGCTCTCACAGCTTCAGCAATCTGATCTAAAGTTAGATTATAGGCGGAAAGCTGTTCCTGATCAGCATTAATTCTAATTTCTCTGCTTCTACCTCCGGAAATTTCTGCAGTAGCAACACCAATAATTTGCTCCAGCCGGGGTTGAATTGTATCTTCTGCAATATTTTTTAATTCTACTGCTGTCCCTCCAGCCACTGCCAGCTCCATAATTGGCTGTGCATTGGGATCATAGTTCATTATCCTTGGTTCATCTGCACTATCAGGCAGTCCTGTTTCAACCTGCGAAATTAAATCCCTCAAATCATTCTTAGCTTCTGTAAGATCTGTTCCGTATTCAAATTCAAGAAAAACCATTGAACTACCCTCACTGCTGTTAGAATTTAAGCTGCTTAAACCATCAATGGTAGCAACTGTTGATTCCACCGGTCGGGTTATGGACTCCTCGACTTCTTCGGGAGTTGCTCCACTATAAGAAGTTCTAATCATTAAAAAAGGCACTTCCATTTCTGGAGTTAAGTCCATCGGCAGTCTGGTTAAAGCCAGTCCCCCAATTAAAACAACTGCCATAATTATCATTGTTATTGTTACCGGACGACTGACAGAAATATCAGAGATTTTCATTATTCATCCCCCCGGTTAACAACATTAATCCTGCTGCCATCACTTAAATTTTCTTTACCCAATGTTATTACAATTTCTCCCGCTTCCAGACCAGAACTTACTGCTGCATTATCTTCATTTGCGAGAGAAATTTCTAAATCTCTTCTCTCAGCCTGACCATTACTGACTACAAAAGTATAATAACCCTCTGCGCCTTCCAGCAGTGCATTTTGAGGTATAATCACAGACTCTTTTGCTCTGTCGATCGGTAAAGATACCTGAGCAGTCATCCCAGCTTTTATTATATTATCTGGGTTTTCAACCACTATTTCTACAGGGAAACTGCGGCGATCTGTCGCAGCTCTGGGAGATATATTATTTATTTCTCCTGTAAATTCTCGTTCTAAAGCTGTAAATCCAACTTTAACCTGATCACCAGATGTTAAACGATTAATATTTTTCTCACTGACATAGGCAGTTAATTTAATTCGATCAATATTACTTATTATTGCAGCTGTGTTATTATCGGTCATTTGTCCCTTCTGAGCATTAATTTCAGCAACTATCCCTTTTATTGGAGAATTTATTTCTGTATAAGATTTTTGTAATTTAGCCTGTTCAAGTTCAGCTTCAGCCTGGGTCACCTGAGATTCCAGCTGTGTAATTTCTTCCTCGGTGGCACCTGCTTTAGTCATTTCCAGATTTTTTAGTGCGGACTGATAACTGCTCTGTGCGGCAACTAACTCGTTATTTACCTGATCAATTTCTTCCTGAGAAAGATATCCTTCATCAAAAAGTTGTTTTTGTCTCTCGTAATTTTCTCTTCTTAATTTAAGTTCTGATTCTGCCTGTGCCAGCTGGGCCTCAAGCTGTGCTATCTCTTCTTCTCGGGGGCCATTTACTGCTTCCTGCAGACTGGCCTCAGCACTTTTTAAAGAAGCTTCTGCCTGAATAACACTAATTTGATTACTGCGAGCATCCATTTTGATCAAAGAATCTCCAGTCTGCACTCTGTCACCAACATTAACTAATACCTCAATAACAACCTCCTGGACTCGCGGGGTTAAAGCAACTTCCTCATAGGCTTCTGACTGAGCACTCACAGTTGAGTAAATATAGATATCACCTTCCATAACCTCAGCTGTCTCAACAGCAACTGTCTGCTCCTGAGCTGAATCATCTCCTGCTGAACCAGAAGGAGGCGGAGAACCTCCCGGTCCCTGAGCATTTACAGAACTCTTAAAAATATTGTAAAAACCGATTCCAGAGCCTACTGCTCCCAGTAAAACAATTAAAGTAACTACAATTAATTTATTTTCTTTAATCATTTTTATCATTATTTAACACCTCATTATATATATCTTTAAAATTATTATTTAAAAGCATAGTCAGATCCAATTCTGCAATTAAGACTTTGTCTTCTGCCTGCTGTAAGTTATTTTTACTCTGCTGATAGTCCACCTGCTGCTGAACAAATTCCTTTTGATCAATTATTCCGGCATTATATTGAGCCTCAGCTAAATCAAGCTGGTTTTCAGCATTTTCATATTCTAACTGCGCACTTTTTTTATTATTCTGGGCACTATTAATTGTATTTAGCTGACTCTCCAGAGTTATTTTTTTGTTTACCTTTAAATTTTCTAAATTATCCTGAGCCAGTTCCAAATTTTCCTTTAGATTCTCTTCGTTAAATTCTCGCTGTCCACCATCATAAAGATCATAAGAAAATGTCACACCAATAACTGATTTCTCTGTAGAATAATTATAACTCCCACTTAAATTTATGTCTGTTCTACCTTCATTTTGAAACCACTCAAGCTGTTTTTGCTGCAGACTTAAATTTATAAGCGCTGACTGCATATCATAATCTGAGTTAAGCATTGTCTGATAGAGTTCTTTAAAAGTATAACTTTTAAAATCTATTAGTTCTCCTTCTAGCTTTTTGCGAATCTGATTATCCCCAATAATTATACTGCTTTCCTCGCCCAGACCAAGCTCTAATTTTAATGACTTAACTGTATTCTGATACTGGTTTCTCGTTTCCGAGTAACTATTTTTAGCATCTAGAAGTTCTGCTTCGGCATTATTAAGCTCTGTCTTAGAAATTTGTTGATTATCATATAATTCTTTTCTTTCAGCCAGGGAGGTTCTGGCAGTTTCTAACTGAAGTTCTGCATTTTCTCTGCTCTTTTTAAGTCTCATTATCTGGAGATAGTTTTCTGTCCAGGTGGATATTTTCTCTTCAATTAGAGAATCCAGATTATTTTTTTCCTTTAAAAGTTCCTGTTCCTGCTGATAATAAGTTCTTTCTGTTTCTGTTGGAACTCCAGTAAATAAAGGATAGGAAATTATTACTCCGTAATCACTTTCTTCCTGATCATTATAGACTGCTTCTTGAGAAATATTCAGTCCAGAAGTAAAGCTTCTATTGATACTTAAAGAAGTATTTCCTCCATCTGCAGCCGCAGTATTAATGGTATCATCAAGTACTCCTGCTGCATCCTTTAAATTCCCCTGATCAATTACCTCATTATAATTTGCAGCCACCTCAATCTGCCACCCCTGTTGGGCTCTGATAGTTTTTAATTCCCTTTCCAGGCTGGCAATGGTATTTTGCTGCTCTCTAATTTCCAGATTATTATCCAAACCCTGGCTGAGCGCTTCTCCAAAAGATATTTCTGCTGCTGCCAGAGAATAGGTAATTGAAAAAATAAGCAAAAGAGAAATTAAAATTATTAGTGCTTTATTTTTACTTCTGTTCATTAATTGTCACTCCTGGCTCCATATTTAATAAATCTGCAAGATCCTCTTTAGCGAGGTAATAGTTTAAGTGAGCATTTTTTAACTGATATTCACTGCTTACTAAACTGGCCTCATACTGCAATAATGCAGTCTGAGTAACACTACCTAAATCAAACTGTCTTCTAGTCTGCTGATACTGACTTTCTGCCTTTTCCAAATTATTTTTCATCAATTCTATATTCTTTTCGGCCTGCTGTAAACTGAGATGAGCTTTGATAATTTCGTTTTCCAGATCCTTCTCTGCCTTTTCTAAAGAAATTTCTGCAGCTTGAAGGTCAAGTTCAGCAGTTTTTTGCTCGGAACTGGAAGCTTCAATTTTATTTTTCTGGAATTCTTTTTTTGCCAATTCCAAACCAAGTTCCGCTATTTTAATAGTATTACTTTCTGCTATACCCTTTTCTAAAGCCTCTTCTTCAGTGATCTCCCAGATTTCTGGTGCAGCCAATTCTTTAATTTCAATTTCCTGATTTTCAAGATTTAAAGCTGTTTTAAACTCAATTAAACTCTGCTCATAATTATCTCTTAAGTTTTCCAGTTCATTACTGGCATCATTATATTGATTTGACTGATCCAGTAAATCTATTTTGCTAATCTGTGCCAGTTCAAATCGGGCCTGCATTTCATTATATAATCGCTCTTCGGCTCTTGTAGTTAATTCCTGGGCTTCTATTTCCTTTTGTAGCAGCCACAAATTTGTATACTGCTGAATAACTGATTTAATAATTTCTGCTTTACTATCTTGATAATTTTTTTGTGAATCTAAATAATTTTTATTTATTTCTATACTTTGAGTTTCTGTATAATTAAATTCATTCTGTAGTTCCAGATTTTTTAAATTAATTTTTGATTTCTGATAATCAATTTTCGTCAATTTCAAATCCATATTTTCGGTTTCTGCTCTTTCCATTGCCTCTTCCAGAGTTAATACTTCAGCTGCAGCTGCTGGAAAAGTAATAACTGTTAAAAGCAAAAATATAATTCCAATTTTTTTAAAATTCATTTTTATCCTCCTCCGGGATTTCTATATAGAATGCGGCCCCACCATCTTCATTTTTAGCCCAGATCTGGCCCCCATGTAATTCCACTAAAACTTTGCTGATTGCTAGACCCAATCCATATTCGCCATCATCACCTTTTTTAAATTTATCAAAAATATTTTTTAAATCTTCTTTTTCAATTTCAGGTCCATCATTCCAGAAACGAATCTGAATAATATTTTTCCCTCTCTTAAACATTTTTTCTATACTGACCCTGATTTTTTGGTCAGCATATTTAAACTGATTATCAATAATATTTTCTAGAATCACTTCGAATTTATCTCGATCTACTCTTAAACTAATACTATCTGCAATTAAAGACCAGTTGACATCTTTTCTTCTCCAGCTTAGTTTTTCCAGTTTATTTTCTAGAAGCTGATTAAAGTTTATTTTTTCAATTTTTAGATTCTGTCTGCTTAAATACTCCATCTTGCTGATATTGATTAAAGTTTTAACCCGTTTTTCCATTCTAAAACTTTCTGTTTCCATAGCCTTCAAACTCCCCTGCAGATCACCGCGGGGATAAATACCATCCTGCATTGACTGAACATAGGAACGTAAAACCATAATTGGTGTTTTAATTTCATGAGAAATCTGCTGGATAAACTCCTGCTGTTTTTCGTCTCTCTCTACAAGCTGCTGCCTGAGCCACTCTATGGTATTGGCCAGCTCCCCTATCTCATCCTGACGCTCAATTTTTAAAGGTTGGTCCCATTCGCGATTTGCTATTTTTTTAACCTGTTTTTTTATAATCTGCAGCGATCTGGTTAAATACCTGGCCACAAAAATTGAAATTAACCAGGCCAGAATTAAAAATACCAGCAGTGAAATAATTAAACGAATAAAAAACTCCCTAAAAAAGCTGTCCCGATAGCGGCTCTGAAGATAGGAAACAATGACTCTGTTTTCACCCTCAATTTCTAATTCCTGATAAACATAATATATAATTTGATTGTTTGACAGATGCAGTTTAGAACGCTTTTCCTCATCATCACTGTTTAAAATATCTTCCTTTATTTTTTCTGCTGCAGTCAAACTATCATTATCTAAAATTTGTCCCTCTTGATCAATTATAAAGTGCCTCGGTACTCGTGAAAATCTGACCGGAGGTCCTTTCTCTGGCGGTTTATCTGTTTTAATAAAAGATAAATCATCTGAAGCTAAATCCTGATTCAGATTATCAAAATGCCCCTCTTCTATAATATAAGCCTGAGTTTCTTCTAATCTATCATATTTCTCAGAAATAATTAACGACTGTAAAATAAAAGGGAGAGAAATTGAGTAAAATAAGACTGAAATTACAAGTACAGCTCCAATAATCAGCCAGATTTGAAAGGCAAGCGGCTTATTTTTCATCCAGGTAAGTAGTTTTTTCATTGCTTCACCATCCTGTAACCATGACCATATACAGTTTCAATCTTTATTCCTGGCATTTTTTGGCGCAGCCTCCGGATAAGATCATCCACAACCCTGTCTGAACCATAATAATCATCTCCCCAGACATTTTCTATTATCTGTTCTCTGGAAAGTGCATTTTGCAAATTATCAAATAAAAAAGTAAGCAGATCAAATTCTTTTGCTGTCAGTTCAATATCTTTTTCTGTATTCTGGGAAATAACTCTGCGGCCATTATAATCAATTATATAACCTGCATAGCTGTGCACGGAATCATCTGGCTTTTTACCGTAAATTCTTTTAAATAAATTTTTTACTCTAATTACCAGTTCCCTGGGTGAAAATGGTTTAGCCAGGTAATCATCACTACCCTTTTCCAGACCAATTATCCGATCTAAATCTGCATCCCGGGCAGAAATAAAAATAACAGGTATCTCCTCATTTTCTGCTTTAATTTCGGAAATAAGCTGAAAACCATCTATATCAGGCAGCATGATATCTAAAATCCAGAGGTCTGGCTCTGCCGTAATTTTAGCCTGAGCAGGTCTGCCGGCAGTGAAACATTCTACTTCCCAGCCTTCTTTTTTTAAATAGGAACTCAGTATATCATTCAAATTCTGATCATCTTCTACTAAATAAATTTTATAAGCCATTTTTTCCTCCCTGTTCCAATATATTTACTGATTATAATTATATAATAGAATTATTAAATTTATAGCAAAGAAATATGTGAAATTATGAAAAAGCCGCAGATGGGATCATATCATCCACCTGCGGCTTAAAAAATCATTATTTAAAAGAATTATGTCATTACATTATTCTTCACTAATAAAAGTTCCAAGTCCCAGACCCCCGAATTCAACCTCACCGGTAGTACCACCATCCAGAGCTCCTACCTCAACATGAAGAAGAGCAATTCCACATTCCAGCCTTTTATAGGCGGAAGGTTCACCCACAGAGTCTACCACCATTTTTCCTTCTCCATAGTAAAAACGCCAGGGCTGTCTATTCAGTCTGGAAGGAGCGAAACTTCCCATTTTTATTGCATTTTTTACCCAGCCTGGCCAGTCATCATTATAGCCATCAGGACAGAGTTCTTTAACATCTTTACGATCCCGATGTGGAAAAAGTTTAGATACAAAATGTCGGGTTAAACTATAATTTTCTGATGAATATCCTAGAGGGCTGACAGCAACCAGATGTTCATCCCTTTTTAAATTAAGATTAAGGCTTGAGCGTTCTTCTATATAACGGGCTCCAACCCAGCAGGTTCCCAGACCTAAAGCTGTAGCTTCTAAAATAGCTGCCTCTCCAATATAACCCATTTTTGTCCAGCGGTGTTCCCCCTTATCTTTGATGATAAAAGCCATAAATGCCGGCGAGTCAGTAAAGTTGCCATATTTACCCTTTAAAGCAGGCAAAATTTCTTTGATTGATTTATTAAAGATTTCTACTCTAACCTCTGAAAAAGCGTCATTTAATTCCTCAATCTTTTTTTCTAAAGATTTTTGAGTAAATTCCTTTATCTCTTTTGACATATACTTTTGCTGAGAATAGCGTGTCTGCACAGCCTCATACCACTTTTTAACAGGAATCTTCATAAAACCCGCTCCTTTCTATAAGAAGTCTCTATTTAAAAATCTGATTTTAAAGGTTCACTTAGTCAACATTCATTACTTTTCTGATTTCTTCTAATTTCTCATCCAGTAGTTCCTGATTCTCCGCTTCAACAACCAGTCTTAAATAGGGCTCTGTATTAGATGGTCTGACATTAAACCACCAGTCTTTATATTCTAAACGATAGCCATCAAAATCATAAAAATCTTCTGGTTTTCTCTGAGCAAAGAAATAGTCTTTGAGTCTTTCCATAACTTCAATTTTATTTTTAATCTTAAAATTAACCTCACCCGAAGTTGCATATTTATCAAGTTCCGCAATATATTCGGAAATAGTTTTGCCTTCTTTTTTTAGTCGGGCTGCCACATTTAAAACAACCAGAGCAGTCAGCATACCAGAATCACAGTAGAAAAAGTCTTTATAATAATAATGGCCGGCAAGTTCTCCTCCACAAATACCATCTATTTCTCTAAGTTTGAGTTTAGCATAGGCATGACCTACCTTCCACATATGGGTTTTACCACCAAGTCCTTCGATATGCTCTTTAACAGACCAGGAAGTACGAATATCATATAAAATATTTTTACCCTTCCCTGCATTAATATAATATTCCGCCAGCAGAGCTACAATTAAATCAGGTGAAATAAAGTTGCCTTTCTCATCCAGGAACATTACTCGATCACCGTCACCATCAAAAATCAGCCCAAGATCAGATCCCTTTTCCAGTAATAATTCTTTTAAATCCTCTCTATTTTCAGCCTCTAAGGGGTTTGCTTCATGATTGGGGAAAGTCCCATCAAGTTCATTATAGAGATAATGAGGCTGGTCACCAAAAATAGCATCAGTTAAAATTGCTACCATCCCATTAGAAACGTCGATAGAAAGGTCTAAATCTGATAGATCAGGTAAATATGACTTCTGGAATTCTATATATTCATCTCTTAAATCATGCTCTAAAATATCACCTTTTTTATTTTTACCAACAGGTTTCACTGCTTGATTTTCAATCATCTCTTCTAATTTCTTAAGTCCGGAATCATAACCAACCGGCAGTGCATTTTCGCGTGAAATTTTTAATCCATTGTATTCCGGTGGATTATGAGAAGCTGTAATCATTACCGAAGCCCTGTAACCATGTTTGGCTGTACCATAATAAACCATTGGAGTTGTTGCATAACCAATTTTATAAACATCTGCTCCCCGATCAGTAATACCGGCTGCTAATGCTTCAAAAACTTCTGGGGTTGACTCCCGATCATCATAACCAACCAGTACCTTATCTGCGGCCAGCAGTTCCGGCAGAAAAAAACCTATTTTATATACATCTTCCTTATTAAAATCCTGATTATAAACACCTCGAATATCGTATGCTTTAAAAGCTTTCAAAATATCGCCTCCTTGAAAATTATCTGTATTTTTATTATAACATTTTTTGACATTAAAAATATCTTTTATACTTTAATACTTCTATTACTTATATTCTATATTAATAGAAATATTCCTTGTTTAAATTAAAACTTAACAATAGTTATAATCCATGTATATTTTAGTTTTTGCAGGATTTGCATCTTTTAACAAGAATATAACCTAATAAGCATTAAAATGAGAAGGGAGTAGATTAAATTGAATAAAAAAATTATTAGCATTTTATTATTGATGATTTTTGTTTTTAGTCTAAGTACAGCAGCAGTTGAATTAAAAGATCCCTGGATTTCAGAAAGAGAACAGGGTAATCACGGAGGTATGCTAATTTCCACCCTCCTTGGTGACCCAAAAACATTTAATACTATTATTGCCAAAGAAACCTCCTCTTCGAGAATTATTGATGGATATATTTTTGAAGGTTTAGTTACTCGAAATGGAATCACTACAAACTATGAACCTGAATTAGCCAAAGACTGGGAAATATCTGAGGATGGAAAAAAATATACTTTCTACCTGCGAGAGGGAGTACAGTGGAGTGATGGAGAAGAATTTACAGCTGATGATGTTATTTTCACCTTTGATGTAATTAAGGATGAAAATATACCTACCAGCAGTCGTGATGTACTAAAAGTTGATGGTGAATTCCCAGAATATAATAAAATCGATAAATATACAGTTGAATTTATACTTCCAACCAGTTTTGCTCCATTTTTAAATAACATGACTGCTCCAATAATCCCACGTCATAAACTCCATACTGCCTGGCAGAAAGGCGAATTTAATAATAAATGGGGGATCAATACTGATCCTGAAGAAATTGTTGGGACAGGTCCTTTTAAATTAGTTGATTATAGAAATGGAGAAAGAGTAGTGATGGAAAAAAATGAACATTACTGGCGTAAAGATCCTGCTGGAAAATCTCTTCCCTATCTAGATAGATGGATTAGAATAATTGCAGAAAGTCAGGAAACGGAATCTTTATTATTTGAAAACGGTGAAACTCATTTTTTATCTGTCAGAGGAATTGATTATCGAAGAATGAAGCAGCAGGAAGAAGAAAATAATTTTACTCTGATTGATGCGGGTCCTACTTTTAGCACTAATTTTTTAGTTTTTAATATGAATCCCCGCAATCCTAATCTGGAAGATGAGCCATATAACTATGAGTGGTTTACGAACTTAAATTTCAGAAAAGCAGTTGCCTATGCTATGGACAAAGATACCATGATTGATCAAGCACTTGCCGGACAGGGAAGTAAACAGTGGAGTCCTGTTAGTCTCCCCAATAAAGTTTATTTAAATAAGGATGTAGATAAATATCCATATAATCTTGAAAAAGCAAGGGAAGAATTAAAAAAAGGTGGTTTTAGCTGGAGTCAAAATGGAGAACTAATTGACTCAGAAGGTAATAAAGTAGAATTTAATATACTTACAAATGCAGGTAACAATGTCCGTGAATCTTTATTAAACATTATTGCTTCCGAGTTAAGAGAATTGGGAATGAAAATTAATTCAAATCCAGTTGAATTTAATACAATGGTTAGTAAGTTAAGCAGTGAGTGGGATTATGATGTAATTTTAATTGGTCTAACAGGTGGTGTCGAACCACATCAGGGAAGCAATGTCTGGATGTCTAATGGACATCTTCATATGTGGAATCCTGTTCAGGAAGAACCCGCAACAGAATGGGAAGAACGACTTGATGAATTATTTATCAACGGAGCTTCTACCATTGATACACAAAAACGCAAAGAATATTATGATGAATTTCAGGAAATAATTGCTGAAAAACTGCCTGTAATCTATACTGTAACCCCAAATTCAATTTATGCTGTCCGTAATACATTGAAAAACACAGAGGTCACAGCTTATGGCGGAGTTTTATGGAATATTCACGAATTGTATCTGGAAAATTAAGAAGATGAGAGATTATATAATTAGACGTATTTTAATAATTGTTCCCTTACTTCTGGCAATTTCTATTTTATCTTTCTTCATTATGCAGCTTTCTCCGGGAAGTTACCTTGATCAAATGAGAATGAGCCCTGATATTTCGGAAGATTTAATTAAGGAAATGGAAGCAGATTTTGGTTTAAATAAAAATGTTTTTCTGCAGTATTTTTCCTGGTTGGGTCAAATACTGCAGGGAAATCTGGGCCAATCTTTTACTTATAGAATACCGGTCAGTCAGATTATAATCAGCAGGCTCTTTAATACCTTAATTCTTTCGTTTGCAGCTATGTTGATTAGCTGGGGGATATCTATTCCGATTGGTGTCTACTCAGCTACTCACCGCTACAGCTGGCTGGACAATATATTCAGTGTTTTTTCTTTTATCGGTCTTTCTATTCCTAATTTTTTCTTTGCTCTGCTGCTTTTATTTGCTATCGTTAGACTTAATCTTCCACTTCCGATTAATGGAATGACAAGTATTATGTATGATTATCTGAGTCCTACAGAAAAAATTATTGATATTTTAAAACATCTGCTGGTTCCTGCTCTTGTACTGGGGACCGCAGGAACTGCAACTTTAATGAGACAGATGCGGGGTCAGATGCTTGATGTAATTAAAATGGATTATATCAGAACGGCTAGATCAAAAGGACTTACAGAAAGAAATGTCATCTATAAACATGCCTTTCGAAATGCAATTAATCCAATGATTACTATCTTTGGTTTTCAGCTGAGTTCTTTATTCAGTGGTGCAGCATTAACAGAAATTGTAACCGGCTGGCCCGGGCTGGGAAAAATGATGCTAACTGCAGTTAGATCAAAAGATTTATATCTAGCAATGGCTGGGTTAATGATGGGAAGCCTGATGCTGGTACTGGGTAATCTGGCTGCTGATATTATACTGGCCTTAAATGATCCCCGGATAAAATATAACTAACTTAAGTTTCATTCATCAAAATCTGGATCTTTTGACATTTAAGTGGGAGTGTTAATTATGGAAAATATAATAAAAAATGAAACTGAGATTAAACAAAATAAAAATCTATGGATAAAAAAAATATCTAATTTCTACAAAAATAAATTTGCTCTGACAGCAGCAATAATTATTTTATTTCTGTATATACTTGTTATCTTTGCTCCCTTTTTTGCACCTTATAGTGCAAATAAAAATTTTAAGGATAAATTTTTCCATCCTCCTACTAAAATTCATTTTTGGGATGAAAATGGATTACAAACTCCATTCATCTATGAAACTGAGGTTCAGGAAGGGTGGGCTGAATACAATATTAATAGAGAGAAAACACACAGCCTTCAATTTTTTCATCAGGGAGAAGAATATCAAATTTTTGGTCTTTTTAAAAGTGATATTCATCTTTTTGGAGTTGAAGCTAATATACCGATTTTTATTTTAGGCAGTGATAATTATGGAAGAGATTTATTTACAAGAATTCTTTATGGAGGCAGGGTATCTCTATTTATAGGTTTTTTTGCTATTTTTATCACTACTTTTATTGGCTTAATCGCCGGCGGAATCTCCGGTTATTACGGAGGAATTATTGATTCAATAATTATGAGAGCTGTGGAAGTTATTATGTCTATTCCCAGTTTCTATCTGCTGCTGGCTCTGGCAGCTGTATTACCACTGGATATTTCTTCTGCTTTTCGCTTTTTTCTTATAGTCTCGATCTTAGCTTTTCAGGGTTGGGCGGGAATGGCAAGAGTAATCAGAGGCATGGTTTTATCTGTCAAAAATGAAGATTATATTTCGGCCGCAAAAGCTATTGGGGCAGAAGACAAAAGGATTATTATTAAACATATACTTCCTGCAACTGCCACTTATGTAATTATCAGAGCAACTGTGGCTATTCCAGGTTATATTATTATGGAAAGCGGTCTCAGTTTTATTGGCCTCGGGATTCAGGAACCCTCTGCCAGCTGGGGAAATATGCTGAGTTCAGCTCAAAATATAACTAAAATGTCTGATTTCCCCTGGTTATTATTACCTGGTTTTTTTATCTTTATAACCGTACTAAGCTATAATATACTTGGTGATGGACTCAGAGATGCTTTTGATCCAAAGTCCTAAACTATCAAAAGGACAGCTAATTAGCTGTCCTTTTAAAGTTAAGAAAGGTTTATTATATTTTTTTATCTAATAGATAAAAAAATCAGAATAACCTATCTTGTTTCTAATAATTTATTACTTTGCAATAGTTTTTAGAGCCTTTTCAATTCCAGATTCAGGACTGGTCAAAAATTTGTCCTGCATCTCTTCAGGTAGAACTGAGACTGCTCTGGCCATTGAGGCCTGAGCAAGGACTACTAACTCAACTTCTGCTGCTAATTCTTTTAGTTTTTCAGCTAAAAGCTGATCATGTCTTTTTTGATCACCGGCCATCAATTTTTGATAGGCGGAATCTGCCAGGGCAGTCTTTATATCTATACCCTTATTTAAGGCAGCCGCTTTCTTTTTAATTAATTCTGTACTTGGTTTTAAAGTAGTCTCCAGAGTTGCTGCTACTCCAATTTTTGCAGCATTCTTTACTGCTTTTTCTGCCATTGCAGAATCAATCCGCATAATTGGAATCTCATAATTTTGATTTTCTTCCTCAAAAATCCCTCCGATAGATGAACAGGCACTCAGCACCAGGTCTGCTTCCTGTTCAACTGCTGTTTTAATATAATATCTAACTCTATCTTCTACCAGACTTAGATCTGCCTTATTATTAATTAATTCCGGTAAAATTGAATCATCAACTATATTAATTATTTCCAGATCAGGATCTTTTTCTTTGATTAAATTCTGCAGTGACTCGACTGTGACTGGTGTTGTATGAATTAGAGCGATCTTTGCCATTATTTATCAGCTCCTAAGATAATAATTCTTTAACAGCCTGAGATTTATTAAAACCATCAAGCAATTTTTGGGGAATAGAATCTAATCCTTCATCTGCTGACATTATAGCTGCAATTACCATTGATCGAGAGGAGGTATCTCCAGCTGACATAATATTTAAAGTTAAAGCCTCTAATAAATTATCTGCATTCCAGAGAACATCAAGTACAATTGGAAGTCCTTTTTCAGTCGAACAGCTCTGGCCTCTTTGATCAGCATTTTCTACAATCTTATCTTTAGATCCGATCTTTTCGAAATTATCCTTAATAAATTGATTAATATCTTTATGAGTTTCCAGGGCCTTTTTATAATCTGAACCTTCTAAAGTATCCTGAATAACATTAAAGATATATTCTGCTGTCTGATCAACAATCTCTCCATTATGAGTAAGATGAACTAGATCCAGAAATTCTTTTTTAGATATACCTTCTTCTATGAATACCGGTAGGCTGCGGGCAATTCCTCCCAGCTCAACATTGTCAGCTCCGGTCAAAGTATCAGAACCCTTAAGTTTTTCCAGTGAGTCTTTCATCGAATGGTCCATATACATTTCATTATTTTCTAGATACTCAATCCAATCATCTTTAAATCTCTTTAAGTAAAATCCCTGATGCTCAGAAATTGATTTTAAAAGAGCAAAAGCCTGTTCTCCGTAATGAGATAGGTCACCTGCTTCTTTTCCCTGGTGAAATTTAGCCATTGGGGCCCTGTATTCGTCAATGATCCCACTGTATTCTTCTTTTAACTGATCTGTACTGTAAACCCAATGAGATCCAAATGAAAGTGCATCTGCCACAAAAACTACTTTTATTAAATCTTTTCTTTTGTTTTTCATGGTTTATCCCTCCTGATAATTTCTGATTATAATTATAACACAGAGTCATTTCGCAAATTATAAAATATTATACAAAAAGCGGTAAATTAAATGAATGACTAGATACCTTCCTCATTTTAATTTTAAATTTAATTCGAATTTGATTACTAATTATGATCTATACCTATGCACCAGACCACCCTTCACCTGCGCATGTTTCAATCCTTATTAGTAATGTATAATAAGTTGTGTAAATTAAATTTGATACTTTTTTAAAATAAAAAAAGAGGAATCCTTCTTTGAGTGGTTGAATTATTTATTAGCG
>NZ_QLME01000038.1 GCF_003259895.1 Halanaerobium saccharolyticum
CTAACTATATTATACCATATCTTAAGGAGGAAGTCACCAAAAATTTATGTCGAGAGCCCTGTTATTTCGGGCCTTAGACATTATACAAACGACTATAGAAGCTGAAATTGAAGGAGGAGAAAAATGCGGTTTAAAGCTTTAAGTGATAAAGGAAATAAACGCAGTACAAATGAAGATAATTTTTTTATTAAGGAAGAAATCAACTTTTTTATGGTTGCTGATGGAATGGGGGGACATGCTGCAGGAGAAGTCGCAAGTCAGGTGGCAGCAGATTATGCTTCTGACTTTAATTTTGACCTATCCTCTCCTCTAGATGGTTTGAGCGAGTTAACTTATAAAATTAATCAAGAAATTATAAATAAGAGTCAGCAGAATCCTAATTATAGTGGAATGGGGACAACTTTTGCAGCCGTTATAATTCAGCAAGATAAACTTTATTATGTTAATTTAGGTGATAGCCGCATTTATCTTTATAATAAAAAAGAAGACAATTTAAGCAAAATTTCTAAGGATCATTCTCTGGTTGCCGATTTGATTCGTCGGGGAGAAATTTCTGAAGCAGAAGCTTTTAACCATCCTAAAAAAAATATTGTTACTCAGGCTTTAGGTCTGGAGACTGATCTGGATTTAGATAAAGGGGAAATTAGAATTTCTGATAATGAATTTCTATTGTTATGTACTGATGGTTTAACAGATATGATTAGAAAAAATGAAATTGAATCTGTTTTCAAAAAAACTCAAAAAGTTGACCAAATAGCAGAACAGCTGCTTAAAAAAGCTCTGTCCAGTGGTGGCCTGGATAATGTCACTTTAATAGTTGCTGATTTTAATGAAAAATAATTATTGTTTAATGATAATAGAGGTGAATTTATGCAGGGGAAGATTTTAAATAACCGTTATAAGATAATCGAAGAAATTGGCCGTGGGGGAATGGCAATTGTTTATTCAGCCCGAGATACTCTGTTAGAAAGAAGAGTGGCCTTAAAAATGCTGCGTCCAGAATATAAATCTGATGCTGAATTTATCGACAAATTCAGACAGGAGGCAAGGGCTGTAGCCAGGTTATCTCATCCCAATGTGGTAAGTATTTTTGATATTGTGGTTGATGAAGAAAGAATTTATCTTGTAATGGAAATAGTGGAAGGTAAAACATTAAAGGACATAATTAAAGAGAGGTCAAAACTTTCTATAGTTGAATCACTGGAGATAGCAAGGCAGATTGCTGCTGCTTTATCTGTAGCTCATGGTAATCAGATTGTTCATTGTGATATAAAACCCCATAATATTATTTTAACTGATGAGATGGAGGTTAAAGTTACGGACTTTGGTATTGCAAGAGCCGTTAGTAATTCAACAGTTAGAGTGACTGAAACAGTAGTTGGTAGTGCCCATTATTTTTCCCCCGAACAGGCAAAAGGCGGAGAAATTAAAGCCTACTCTGATATTTATTCACTGGGTGTTGTGCTTTACGAAATGACTACTGGAGAATTACCTTTTCATGGAGAAAGTCCTATTTCAGTTGCTTTAAAACATATTCAGCAGAAGCCCGTTGAACCTTCACAAATCAATAAAGATATTCCAGAAGAAGTCAATGATTTGATTATGAAGGCAATTGCCAAAGATCCAGCAGAACGTTTTCAGGATGCTTATGAGATGAGACAGCAGATTACTTATTGTTTAAAACATCTTAAATCTAAGACTAAGCAGCCAGAAAAGAAAAATGACTTTGATGCTGATGAAACCAGAGTAATGAAGAAGTCAGATATCAGCTTACTAAATAATTCTAAAAAAAACACTGGCAAAGATGATAAAAAAAATGATGAGAATAAGGATAAAGAGGAAAAAACTAAAAAGAACAAAAAGCTTTTAAGAAATAAAAATAAGGATAAGAATGAAAATAAAGCTGTTAAAGATCTTAGTTCTGTAAAAATTGATAAAGTTAACAACAGTGAAAAAGATGAAAATAAAGCTAAAAAATATAAGAGGCCACTTATGATTATTGGAGCTGTTATCCTATTTTTTATAATTTCTATTGGTGGAGTTATTTTCTTTTTTAATCAGTACACAAATGTTCCTGTAGTTGAAGTGCCCGATATCGAGGGAGAAAGCCTGGCAGAGGCAAGAGGAATGGTCTCAGAAGTTGGACTTAACCTGGTTGAAAATGAAGAGCGAGTATTTAGTGAAGAAATTGCTGCCAATCATATTGTCAGTCAGCAGCCTGCAGCTGGAGCAAGAGTTAAACAAAGTCGACCTTTAAATATTACAGTTAGTAAAGGTCCCCAGCTGATTGAGATCCCAGATTTTGTTGGCAGTTCTTTACGAGAAGCTCTAATAGAATTAGATAATTTATCATTAAATAGTGGTGACATCCAGTATATATTCAGATTATCAGAAGAGCCTGGAACTGTGATTAATCAAATCCCAGCTGCTGGAGCTGAGGTAGAAAAAGGGAATGAGGTTACCATTTTTGTAAGTCGGGGAGAACGCGATATATCTGTTAGAATGCCAGATTTAACCGGTCTGACTCAGTCAGAAGCTTTTAGTATGATTAGAGAAAATGGTTTAAATATTGGTCAGGTTAGTGTAGAAACATCCAACCGATTTGCTGAGGGACATGTTATTTCTCAAAGTGTAAGGGCTGGCGAATATTTACCTCGAGGAATTGCTGTAGATTTTGTTATCAGCAGTGGTTCTGAATCAAACTCTGGCAAAGAATTTCATTCAAATAGAATTTCGGTAAATGTTACTGGCTCAGAAAATAGAGAGGTCAGGATTGTAGTTGAAGATGATAATGGTCAGGATCAAGTTTATCAGGCAGTACATCAACCTGGTGATAATATAGTCAGGGATATCAGAAGTCAGGGACAAACGGAAATCAGGATTTATTTTGATGATCAATTAATAAAATCAGAAAGTATTGGGGGCTGATAATTTAGATGAAAGGTATTTTAATAAAATCAATAGGAGGATTTTTCTTTGTCGCTGATCAAGACAAAGAAATATATCAGTGTAGAATTAGAGGTAAGATCAGAGAAAAGATTTATCCTGGTGATTATGTAGAAATTGATAAAGAAAATAAGATTCTGGAAGATTATTATCCCCGCAGTAATTTATTAAAGAGACCTAAAGTTGCCAATGTTGATCAGGTTGTTATTATGCATTCGGTTAAAAATCCAGATTTTTCGGCTTCACTGCTTGATCGTTTTTTGCTTCTGGTTGAAAGTTCTGGTTTTGAGCCGCTGATAGTGATTAATAAAATTGATCAGGCAGAGGCTGGTTTTAAAGATAATTTTGAAGAATATAGAGAAGCAGGCTACCAGCTTGATTTTATTAGTGTTAAGAAAAATATAAATTTAAATCAATTATTTGAAAAACTTAATAATAAAATTAATGTTTTAACTGGACCTTCAGGAACAGGTAAGTCTTCATTTTTAAATAAAGTTATTGAGGATGCGGATTTAAGGACTGCTGCAGTTAGCAAAAAATTAAAAAAGGGAGTCCATACTACGAGAATGGTAGAACTCATATCTCTGCCCAATAAAGGCTGGGTTGCAGACACTCCTGGATTTTCTTCAATGTCTAAAATCAATTTAGAAATTGAGCCAGATAATTTATCCTGGTATTTTCCTGAATTTGCAGAATATAATAATGCCTGTAAATTTAATGGCTGTTCTCATCTGCATGAACCGGGCTGTGTTGTCCAGCAGAAAGTAGAAAATGGTGAAATTTCAGCCAGAAGATATCAGAGTTATCAACAACTATATAACGAATTAAAGGAAAAAGGGAGGAGATATTAATGAAAACAGAATTTGCACCTTCACTTCTTGCTTCAGATTTCAGTCAATTAAAAGATCAAATTCAGCTGGTTAAAGATGCTGATTATCTACATTTGGATGTAATGGATGGTGTTTATGTTCCCAATATTACCTTTGGCCCGGGATTGATTAGTTCCATTAGAAAACACAGCCAACTTCCTTTTGATACTCATTTGATGATTACCAGACCTGAGAGATATATAAAAGATTTTGCTGAGGCTGGTTCTGATATTTTAACTGTTCATCTAGAAGCTACAGATCATATCCACCGCGTAATTCAGCTGATCAAGGATCAGGGGATTAAAGCAGGAGTTTCCCTCAATCCAGCTACATCTTTAGCTAGTTTGGAATATATTTTGCCTGAGTTGGATCAGGTTTTAATAATGTCTGTAAACCCGGGTTTCGGTGGTCAGTCTTATATCCCCCAGATGACAGAAAAAATAAACAAATTAAATAAAATGATTGCAGCTAATAATTATAATTGTAAAATAGAGGTTGATGGAGGAATTAAAACTTACAATTTGAAAGAAATTGTAAAAGCTGGAGCTGATATTATTGTTGCTGGTTCTGCAATTTTTGGAGCAGCTGATCCTGGCAAAACACTGTCCGAAATGAGGAGTATTGCTGCTGATGTCTAAAAAAAGAGTACTTTTAATTTTGAATGGTGAGCTGGATTTGGATAAAAATAATTTAAAACAAATTATTAAAAAACAAGAAATAGATAAAATTATAGCTGTCGATGGTGGAGCCAATAAAACCAGGGAATTAAATATATTACCTGATTTGATAATTGGGGATCTGGATTCTATAACTAAAAACAACAAAAAATTTTATAGAAAAAAAGATCTAGAAATGATAGAATATCCAGTTGAAAAGGATCAGACTGATAGTGAGATTGCAGTTGATTACTGTCTAAAAAATGGCTTTGAAGAACTGTACTTAACTGCCGCTCTGGGTGGTAGAATAGATCAACAGCTTGCTAATTTAAATTTATTGGAGTACATATATCAGTTGAATCTAAAAGCAAGAATAATTTCTAAAAAAAATGAGATCGCCTTAATTGACAGCAAAAAGCAGTTTGATAACAAAAAAGGATTTAGACTTTCTTTAATTCCCCAGACTAAGGTTGTTAAAGGCCTCAGCATTAGAGGTTGTAAATACAATTTAGAATCTCAAGATATTGAACGTTCAAAAAGCAGAGGAATCAGTAATCTGATTGAGAATGATTGGGCAGAAGTAAGTTTAGAAGCTGGACTTTTAATTTATGTATTAGAGAATATAGAGTAGAGAGTAGAGAAATAATGGAGGTTTATAAATGGATATTTATCAGAAAGCATTAAAATTACATAGTGATCACCAGGGAAAAATTGAAGTTAAATCAAAAGTGAGAGTTAGAAATAAAGAAGAATTGAGCCTGGCCTATTCCCCTGGAGTGGCAGAGCCCTGTAGAGAAATCGAAAAAAACAGAGAAAAAATTTATGAATATACTGCCCGGGGAAATCAGGTTGCAGTTGTGTCTTCTGGAACTGCAGTTTTAGGATTGGGTGATATTGGCCCAGAAGCTGCTCTGCCTGTAATGGAAGGGAAAGCTGTTTTATTTAAAGAATTTGCCAATGTAGATGCTTTTCCCTTATGTGTGGGAACAAAAGATGTAAATGAAATTGTTGAATTTGTAAAACTGCTGGAACCTACCTTTGCTGGTATTAATTTAGAGGATATCTCGGCACCTAAATGCTTTGAAATAGAGGCTAGATTGAAAGAAGAAACTAATATGGCTATTTTTCATGATGATCAGCATGGAACAGCAATTGTTGTGCTGGCTGCAGTACTCAATGCTTTAAAGCTTGTTAATAAAAAATTAGAGGAAATAAAAATTGTTGTTAATGGAGCAGGAGCTGCTGCTACAGCAGTGTCTAATCTACTGCTAGATGCTGGAGCAGAAAATTTAATTATCAATGATCAAATTGGAATTTTGAATTCCTCTAATTTGAATCAGTATGATCCTTTAAGGCAGGAGTTAATAAAAAGGACTAATCCTGATCAGTTAGCAGGTGGTTTAGCTGAAGCTGTTGAGGATGCAGATTTATTTATTGGCCTATCTGTTGGTAATATCTTAGAATCAGAAATGGTAAAAGAGATGGCCGCTGATCCACTGGTTTTTGCAATGGCTAATCCTACACCTGAAATTGCTCCTGAAAAAGCTTTGAAGGCTGGAGCTGCAGTAATTGCAACTGGAAGATCTGATTATCCCAATCAGATTAATAATGTGCTGGCCTTTCCCGGGGTTTTTAGAGGAGCCCTTGATGTAAGAGCCTCAGAAATAAGTGAGGATATGAAAATTGCAGCTGCTGAGGCAATAGCAGACTTAGCTGCAGACAATTTATCTTCTGAATATATTATTCCTGATCCGTTTGACCAGAGAGTAGTTCCAACAGTTGCTTTTTCAGTTGCCAGAAGTGCTATCGAAAATAATCTAGCAGAATTAAAAATTAGCGATCAGGAACTAAAAAATAAAATTAATAAAAAATTAAAGAGTTTAAATAAGTAATTTAGCTGTAAAAAGTACTAAAGGGAGTAGAGCATTTTTAAAAATGCTCTACTCCCTTTGTTATCTAAATCTTAATTAGTAAGCTCTTTCGACATTACCTGATTTAAGACATTGAGTACATACCTTAATTCTTTTTGGTGATCCATCAACAATTGCTTTTACTTTTTTAAGATTTGGACGCTGAGTTCTTTTTGTAGAACTGGTGATGTTACGTCCAACTCCACCTTTTTTCTTAGCTTTACCACGTCTTTGTATGCTATTGGCAGTATTTCCACCTTTACCACAAATTTCACAGACTCTGGACATAGAAAAACACCTCCTTATTTATTACAAATCATCGGCTCATAAATCTCTATTTTACAACAAATAGATAGATTTGTATTGAGCGTGTCAAAATAAAATCTCCATCAGGTTATATTTTAACATAGATAAACGGTCTTTAGCAAGTTAATTAAAGTAAGTTTAGAAAAAATATAGACTTAGGAATGCAGGAAAGTATTAATTTATCTTGAAATTAGTAATAAATGAGGATTTAAATAAACTCATTAAATTTATTTCTTGCATAGAGACTTTATATAAGATAGAATAATTATGTATGAAAAGAGGTGTAAAGAATGGAAAAAGAATTAAAAAATGAACTTGGTAAGATTGTTATTGATGAAGAAGTAATAGCTAAAACAGCGGGGCTTGCTGTTATGGAATGTTATGGTCTTGTTGGTATGTCTTCTAGAAGTATGCAGGATGGTCTTGCAGATCTTTTGGGTTGGGACAATATTAGTAAGGGTGTTGGTGTTGATATTAGTGAAGAGAAAGTTCATCTGGATTTAAATATTATTGTTGAATACGGAACTAATATCCATGAAGTAGCTCATAACGTAATGGAAAGAGTTCGCTATACCCTCGAAAATAAAGTTGGAATTGAAGTTGTAACTATAGATGTTAATGTAAGGGGAGTGAGGGTTGGCGATGCCAATTAATAATGAAGGAAAAATTACTACAGTAGATGCAGAACAATTTAAAGATATGATGTTTGCATCATTACACTGGCTGAAAGAACAGAAATCTTTTATTGATTCATTAAATGTTTTTCCAGTTCCAGATGGAGATACAGGAACAAATATGTATTTAACTTTTAAAGAGGCTGTATCCAGTCTGGAAGATAATAACTCAAAGAGTGTCTCCGAATTGGCTGCAGCGCTGTCTAAAGGGGCTTTAATGGGAGCCAGGGGTAACTCAGGGGTTATTCTCTCTCAATTGATTAGAGGCTTTGCTCAGGCCCTGAAAAATAAAAAGAAAATGAAAACCAGAGATTTAGCTGATGCACTTAAAAAAGCTTCTGAGGTTGCTTATCATGGAGTTTTAAAGCCAGTAGAGGGGACAATTTTGACTGTTTCCAGAGAAACTGCTGAGAAGGCTACAGCAGAGGTAGAATCTGCTCAGGATCTGGTAGAACTGCTTGAGATATCAATTGAAGCAGCAGAAGAATCATTAGAACATACTCCTGAGCTGCTGGCTGCACTTAAAGAAGCAGAAGTAGTTGATGCGGGTGGACAGGGGTATCTAACAATACTTGAGGGAATGCTTAAAGGTTTAAAGGGAGAAAAAATAGAATATCAAGCTGCAGCTGTTGCAGGAAAAACTAAAAAACGAGCTGAGATTGCAGAAGATATTAAATTTACCTACTGTACTCAAATATTAATTGAAATTGATACCAGAAAAAATAATATTAATCGAATGATTGATAAGATTAGAAAAGATATGCAGAGTTATGGAGATTCAATTATGGTTGTTGGTAGTGATGATATAATTAAAATTCACATTCATACCAACCACCCGGGTGTTTTATTAGAATACGGATTAAAAAAAGGTAAAGTTTTTGATATCAAAATTGATAATATGAAAAAACAGAATCAGGAAAAAGTTAAGCTTGAGAGTGAAGCTGATTTTGATCATTCTCAGTTTCATGTGGATAATAATTCTGAGATCTCTGCAGATCAAAAGCCAGAACAGACTGATGCAGCAGAGAATATTGATGAGCAAGAAAGCAAAGCTGAAGCTCAGTCAGCTGCAGAGGCAGAAATTAATGTAGATAAAAATATAGGGATTATCTCTGTGGCCAATGGTGAAGGAGTAGTTAATATTTTAAAAGAACTGGGAGTTGACCATGTAATTAAAGGTGGTCAATCAATGAACCCTTCTACCAATGATTTTGCAGAAATAGTTGAAAAAATGAACACCGAACAAATTATAATTCTGCCCAATAATAAAAATATAATTTCGGCAGCAAAACAGGTATCAGAGCTCAGCCAGAAAGAGATTGCAATTATAGAAACTCGTTCTATACCACAGGCAGTTACCGCTCTGATGAGTTTTGATGATCAGGCTTCTCCAGCTGAACTGAAAGAAATAATGGAAGCTGAAATTAAATATGTAAAAACATTGGAGATAACTCAGGCTGTCAAAGATTCTAAGGTTAATGGCCTGGAAATTAAAAAAGATAATTATATTGGCCTTAAAGATGGCGATATCGTAGTAAGTAATGAAACTAAAAAAGAAACAGTAATTAATTTATTAAATAAAGTTGCTGAAGCTGAAGAATTAGTCACCATTTATTATGGGGAAGGAATAGATGAGGCTGAAGCTGAAGAAATTAGAAATATTATGGAGGAAAATTTTGATTTTGATGAAATCGAAATCTATCCTGGTGGTCAACCTCTTTATCCCTTTATAATTTCATTAGAATAGGATGTGTTAAGATGATTGCTCTGGTAACAGATAGCACCTGTGATTTATCAGCAGATATACTGGAAAAGTATCAAATAGAAATTGTTCCGTTAACTGTTCATTTTGGAGAAGATACTTATTATGATAAAGTTGATCTGAATAATGAAGAGTTCTATGGAATGATGGAATCCGCAGCAGAGTTACCTACTACTTCACAGCCATCTGTTGGTCTTTTTATTGATAGCTATGAAAAATTGGCAGAAAACTATGATCAGATAATTTCTATCCATATAGCTTCTGCTTTAAGTGGCACCTGTGAGTCAGCGAGACTTGCTGCTGCTCAGGTGGAAGCTGTAGAAGTGGAGATTGTAGATTCTAAATCGACCAGTTCAGGACTTGGTTTTATGGTTCTGCTGGCTGCAAAAATGATAAAAGAGGGTAAAAATATTGAAAAAATAAAAGAAACTCTGCTGCAGGAAAGAGAAAAGTTAACAATTTATTTTACAGTTAATGAACTGACTTATCTGGAAAAGGGAGGTAGAATTGGAAAAGCTCAGGCCTTTTTAGGCAGTATTTTTAATTTCAATCCAATTCTGGAACTCTCTGCTGCCGCGGGAGAAATTACCCCAAAAGAGAAAATACGGGGTTATAAAAAAACCAATCAAAAAATGGTTGATTTAGCTTTACAGGCTGCTGCAGATAGTGATAATGTTAATTTTGCTTATATTTATGGTAAAGATAGTGATAATTATCAGCAGTTAAAAGGACTCTTTGAGACAAAATTAGAAGCTCAGAATGATTTTAGCTACCAGCTTTTTGAAAATAAAATTGGTACTGTGTTAAGTTCTCATACCGGGCCTCTAGTTTATGGGATTGTTGTTTATAGAGGAGAATTGTTAGAAGAATGAAATTAAAACTTTCAGATGAAGTTCAATTTGTTAAAGGTGTTGGGCCCAAATGGGCCGAGCGCCTTTCCAAATTAGAAATAAAAACAGTCAGGGATTTACTTTACTATTTTCCCCGAGAATATGAGGACCGCAGTCAGATAAGTCAGATAAAGTATACAGCTGTAGGTGAACAGGCTAATTTTAAAGTTGAAGTTTTAAAAATTGACTATCAAAAAATAAGATATAATCTTGATCTACTTCGGGTAACATTTTCTGACGGTAGTGATGTAGTTAATGGAATCTGGTATAATCAGTCTTATCTTCGTGATCAGTTTAACGTAGGAGATAAATATCTTATTAGTGGTAAGATTAGCGAAAAAAACTGGAGAAAATATAAAAGAAAAGAAATAAATAATCCTGTTTATGAAAAACTTGAATCTGAGGCATCAGTCTTAAATACAGGTAGGATAGTTCCTGTATATTCGCTGACTGAAGGAATAACACAGCGGCGGCTGAGGAGAGTAATTGCCAATGCTTTAAAAAGTTACGCATCTTTACTCAAAGATCAGCTGCCTGATTCAATTAGAAAAAAAGAGGATTTTCCGGATCTAAAGACTTCTATTCTGGGAATGCATTTTCCTAAGAATGAGAAACATCAAAAAATTTCTCGCAGAAGGCTGGCTTTTGAAGAATTTTTTTATTTACAGCTTTATGCACTGGAAGAAAAGAAAAAGTATAATGATTTAGTCGGGATTCAACATCAGTTTAAAGAAAAGGAAAGCCAGGATTTTCTGGCTGGACTTGGTTTTGAACTGACTGATGCGCAAAAACAAGTTTACTCAGAGATCAGGAAAGATATGGAATCTAAAAAAACTATGTCCAGATTACTGCAGGGGGATGTTGGCTCAGGTAAAACGGTGGTAGCAGCTCTGGCACTGCTGCAGACTGTAGCTAATGGTTTTCAGGGAATATTTATGGCTCCCACAGAAATACTGGCTGAACAGCACTTTTTAAATTTTAAAGAGCTGTTAAATGATTTTGATTATGATATTCATTTATTAACAGGAAGTGTGAAGGCTTCTGAACGCAGGCAAATTGAGACTGAAATTGAGGCGGGAAAAACAGATCTTATTATCGGGACTCATGCACTTTTTCAGGAAAGTTTAAATTATAATAACCCTGGTTTGATTGTAATTGATGAACAGCATCGTTTTGGGGTAGAACAGCGTCACAGTCTGAAGGAAAAAGGTGATAGTCCTGATTTATTGATTATGACAGCAACACCAATCCCCAGATCAATGGCAATGCTAATTTATGGTGACTTAGATCTCTCTGTTATTGATGAAATGCCACCCGGCAGAAAAAAAATTGCAACTTTCTGGCGGCGAGAAAATAGACGAAAACAAATTTATGCTTTTTTAAAAGAAAAAATTGAAGCCGGCAGACAGGCATATATTGTTTGTCCTTTAATTGAAAAATCAGAAGAAATGCCAGAGTTGATCTCGGCAGAAGAATTATATAATGATCTGCAGTCGGGAATTTTAAAAGATTATAAGCTTGCTTTAATTCACAGTTCGATTCCTGCAGATGAAAAGAAGGAAATTATGGAAAAATTCAGAGATGGTGAGATTGATGTTCTGGTAGCTACAACAGTAATTGAAGTTGGGGTAGATGTCAGTAATGCCAGTATTATGGTAATAGAAAATGCAGAAAGATTTGGACTGGCTCAGCTGCACCAGTTGAGGGGCAGAGTTGGTCGAGGTCGGCATCAGTCCTACTGTATTCTAATTTCTAACCCCCCTGGAGAGGATGCTTCTCATCGGCTGGAAATTATGTGCAAAAGCAATAATGGTTTTTTAATTGCAGAAGAGGATTTAAAAATGCGGGGTCCGGGCGAATTTTTTGGAACAAAACAGCATGGGATTGATGATTTAAAAGTAGCCAGTTTAATTGATGATCAGAAACTATTAGTAGATGCAAGAGATGAAGCTCAAAAAATTGTAAAAGACGAAAATTGGCAGCAAAAATATAATAATTTGGCTAAAATTATTTCTAAAATAGAATTAAAGATTTAATATATTTGGAGGAGTTATTTAATGAGAATTATTGCTGGCAAAGCTGGTGGTTTGAAATTAAAAAGTCTAAAAGGAAGAGATGTTCGACCAACTCTTGATCGAGTAAAAGAATCAATGTTTAATATTATTGCTTTTGATTTGCCTGGTGCTGAAGTTCTTGATTTATTTGCGGGTTTTGGCAGTCTTGGTATTGAAGCTTTAAGTAGAGGAGCAGTAAAGGCAGATTTTGTGGAAATAAACAGATCTCACCTTAAAATAATTGAAGAAAACTTAAAAAAAGCTAAGCTTTTTGAGCAGGCTGAACTTTTTACGCAGGATGTTTATTTATATCTGAAAACCTGCAGTCGGAAATATGATTTAATTTTTATGGATCCACCCTACGAAAAAGAAATGACAGCTGAGGCTGTGAGACTAATTATTGAGAATAATTTATTGAAAGAAAAAGGGTTAATTATTAGTGAAAGATCAGGGACTGAAAAGGCAGAAGAATTTAATGGACTAAGCATTATAAAAAATAAACGTTATGGAAATTCATTATTAACAATCTATAAACTAAACTAAATTATAAGGGGTAGTTAATATGAGCAAAAAAATAGTTTATCCTGGAAGTTTTGATCCTGTGACAAATGGACATCTTGATATTGTAGAAAGAGCTGCCAACATTTTTGACGAAGTAATAGTTTCGGTATTTTGTAATCCTAATAAGGAGCCTGTTTTTACAATGGAAGAGCGAGTTAAAATGTTAAAAAAAGCTACAAATAAATATGAGAATGTAAAAGTGGATTCTTTTTCTGGTTTAACTACCAAATATGTTAATTCAGTTGGTGGAGAAGCTATATTACGCGGTTTAAGAGCTGTTTCTGATTTTGAAGGTGAGTTCCAGATGGCTTCAATGAATAAACATCTAGATGATGAAATTGAAACAATATTTTTAATGACAGATACTAAATATGCATTTTTAAGTTCGAGTGTGATTAAAGAAGCTGCCTACTTTGATGGTAATATTAAAGAACTGGTTCCCGATTTTGTTTATCAGATGCTGAGAAATAAGTTTGTAGAAAATAATAAGGGGTGAAACAGGTGTCTTTAACTGCTTTTTTAAAACTTGTAGAAATCAGGACAAAAATTGCAAGTTTTACACCCTTTTTACTGGGAAACTTATATCTTGTCTATCATTACTCAAAATTTAATAAACTTAATTTTATCCTGTTCTTTATTTCTTTACTCTGTGTAGATATGGGAACAACAGCTGTTAATAATTATCAGGATTATCTTAGAGCTGAAAAAAAAGAGGGTTATAATTATGAAAAACATAATGCAGTTGTAAATTATAATTTGGGTAAGAAGACTGTAAAAAATATAATTTTTATTCTTTTTTTTCTGGCAGTAGTAAGTGGTTTACTTCTTTATGTAAACAGTGATGTTATAGTATTAATGATTGGTGTAATCTCATTTATAATTGGAATTTTATATACTTCCGGGCCTGTTCCAATTTCTCGGACTCCTTTTGGAGAAATATTTTCTGGTTTTACCATGGGCTTTTTTATTACTTTTCTGGCAGTATATGTACATAATTTCACTAGCATTGCATAAAAATATTTAAGCATTGTCAAATTTGAGTTATTGGTAAAGTATGCTATCTACAGAATATTCAGTCACCACCTTATCCTTTTTTTAGAAAAAGAGATAATGGAGTATTAAGAGATAGCCTTTATCCACATTTTACCATAATATATTTGTTCTTTTTACAGAATTACTGGATTGAATTCTGTTGAATATAAAAGCTCTGTTTCTCCTGCCATCACCTGCCTTTCGGTTAGCTGATAGATTTTTTCGTAATCTATTACTCTCCGACCTTTAGATGAGCGTGATGGTCGATTTATCTTTCTGATAAAAGCTTTTAGACTCTCAAACTTACAGGCTCTAAAATATTTAAGCACTTTAAATAAACTCTTATCTGTATTGGCTTCTCTCTTTAAAAGAGTAAGTAATACAAAGCTGATTAAAGCAGTAAATATCTGTGACTTAACAGCATTCTCACTGTGTCCATAAAAGACTTTAACATGGAGATGCTGTTTGATCCACTTAAAGAAAATCTCTATCTGCCAGCGATCTCTGTAGTATCTGCTGATTAATGCTGCAGAATGTTCAAAGTCGTTTGTAATTAATCTAATTGTACTGCCAGGGTTTTCTCTGTCAGGTATTTCTAAGATTCTCAAGATATTCTCCATCTGTTTGTCCTGTTTTTTGTCACCCAGGAGAACAGTAGAATCTTTAACTTCCTGGCCATCAATAATTACAGTTTTAGTTTTTAGAACCTCAATCTTAGCATTACTCTTGAGCCTTGATAAAAAGAGAATACCGGCATCACAGTAATTGTCAAAACTCTGATAGTCAACATAGGCTCTATCAAAGACATGAAGAGTATCTGTATCCTGAACAATTAGATTATCCATCCTGGTTTTATCTGCACACTTAGCTGGAGTAATCTCAACTTTATCTGGCATAATATCTCCATCATAAATGATGAGAGTATGTATTTTAATTCCTGCTTTTGTTGATCTAAAATCAGCCCAGGGATAATTACTTAAAGCCAT
>NZ_QLME01000039.1 GCF_003259895.1 Halanaerobium saccharolyticum
TCATCCATCCCTAAAGATGTACTGCGGTTTTCTACAAACATATTTAATTCATTAAATGTACCATCATCCAGTAAGTATTCTATTCTTTCTCTGGCAGTCTTTTTGTTCTTTTTATGCTGTTTTTCAATTCTAGCCTGGCCGCCACCAAGGCGAATCGTTTCTTTTTTATTTTCTAATGACTTTTCCCTATCTTCTACTGACATCTAAAAATCACCTCTCATAATTTATAAATACAAAAGATTTGTTAAAAAATTCATTAATTAACTTAAAAATTTAAATTTGACATTAAAGAAATAGAAGTCCACTTTTCAATTGAATCTGTAAAAAGGGACTTCTATTTTATACATCTATTTTTAGAAATTAATAAACTAATAATTAGGCTTCTTCACCAAATAATTCTTTATCACTTGGAATGTCAGCTTCAATTGGTTTGGAAAGCCAGGTTACATTTAAGAAATGTTTAAGTGTAATATTCTCTGTTGTAATATTTCCACCCCAGGTTCCACAACCTAAACTTAAGGTAAATGGCATACCATTATTCCAGTTACCACTATTACCATAACTTTGAGACTGTCTGACCATAATTCTACTTACTGGAGCAAAAGCACCCAGTTTTTCAATATGCTCATCATCAACAGAATGAATTCCACAGGAATGACCCAAACCCTGGAATCTTAAGATCTCTTCAACTCTCTTGAGAGCATTATCAAATCCACTGTACTTATAAACTGTTAAAATTAGTGACAGTTTTTCGCCTGAATAGGGATATTCTTTGCCTACCCCATCTTCTTCTACAATAAAGAACTTAATATCATCTGAAATATCAATGGCAGCTGCATCTGCTATTGTTTTGGCAGAACGGCAGATTAAATCAATATTTAAATGATATCCATCAACAAAGAATGCATCCTGCAATTTCTGCTTTTCTTCTCTGTTTGTAAAATAACCACCCTGTTTCTGAAGATTTTCCATTAGTTCATCATAAACAGATTCTTCTACTATAAGTGAATTCTCTGTTGAACAGCTGGTTCCATTATCAAAAGTTTTTCCATTCATTATTTTTTCTGCTGCATCCTCTAAATCAGCTGTTTCATCAACTATAATTGGTGCGTTCCCTGGTCCAACACCATAAGCAGGTGTTCCAGAGGAATAAGCTGCCTTAACCATTGATCCACCACCAGTTGCAACTACAAGATCACTCTGAGACATCAGTTCGTTAGTTGCTTCAATTGAAGGTTCTTCAATAATCTGAAATAAATCTTTTGGTGCACCCGCTTCCTCTAAAACATCTCTCATTAAATTAACAATTTTAGTCGATGTTTTTTTACTGCGTGGATGTGGTGAAAAAACAATAGCATTTTTTCCTTTTAAAGCAAATAAGGCTTTAACAGGAGGAGTAGCTTCACAGTTTGTTACAGGTACTATACCACTAATTACCCCAACTGGTTTAGCAAACTTAATAATTCCCTGTTCCTTATCCTCTTCAATTTTACCCATAGATTTTAAATCTTTAATATCATTCCAGGTACCCTTAACTTTTTTAGTTATTTTAACTCTTTTATGATCTACAACTCCCATTTTAGTTTCTTCTACAGCTAACTCAGCTATTTCCTGAGCGTCTTCTTCATTTGCTGCAGCTGCTGCTACTTTATTACATAATTCATCAATTTCCTGCTGGCTGTAATCTGCAATCTGATCCATTGCCTTTCTTGCTTTATCTATCATTCCAGAAACTAACTTTTTGGCTTCTTCACTCATTAATAAACACTCCTTTTATAAAAATCAATCTTATTATTGTTTATAAGTTCTCAAAACGTCTAATAATTTCATTATCAATTTCACTTTCATCAACATTTAAACCATGTTTCATTGGATTTCCATTTTCATCAACAAAAACAAATGTTATAAAACAGTCCGCAGCTATTTTTTCGCTATCATTATTTTTATATGCTTTTCCATAAACTACAAAGCTGGTTCTACCAGAGCGAATCATCTGTGTTTCAATATTTAAAATATCACCTTCATTAGTAGGAATATAAAAACTTAGTTCATGGATTTTAACACAAACAATATTTTCTGGATGTTGAGTAGTTTGAGCACCATTAATAAAACAAGCTTCAACACACCATTCGGCCATTCTCCCTGCATAAAGGGTGCCATGATGATTTAAGTTGTCTGATTTTACCAAGTGTGAAAAATTCATTTTTTTCATTTATAGAATACTCCTTTTTAATACTAATTTTAAATAAAATTAGGTAGTCGCTCTTATTTTCAATTCAGGAGATAAAACAATTTTGTTTTCGAATTTTTTTTCAGAACCCGTCTTAATTTTTTCGATTAAAGTTTCCAGAGCTATTTTTCCCATTTCATATTTAGGCTGTGCTATTGTTGTTAACTGGACTTCTGGAAGTGAAGAAAACGAGATATCATCAAAACCAATCACTGCCATATCCTCCGGTATTTTAAAACCCTTTAATCTAAGTGCCTGAATAACTCCTAAAGCCAGAAGATCATTATAACAAATAACAGCAGTTGGAAGCTTTTTTTTATTAAAGTTATCAATTATTTGATTCATTAAATCAAAACCACTTTTACGATCATAAGAATTTTTAACATTAGTAATATATTTATCTTCAATTTTTATATCATGTTTTTTTAATGAATTTTTATAACCCTTTAATCTTTCCTGATTAGCATACCTTTCTTCTCCAGCTCCAATAAAAGCAATATTTCTATGACCTTTTTTTATTAAATAGTTCATTGCTTTTTCAGTACCCTTAGCATTATCAACGATTATAGAAGTGTAATCATTTAAAGGAATAAAAGAACTAATGAATACAGTTTTTAATTGAGAATTCAATAAATTTTTTAGATGATTAACATCTTCAGAACTTGGAGTCATTATTAATCCATCAATTTGTTTTTGCATTAAAGCATTAACATAATGATCTTCACGTTCTGGATTCCAATTTGTATTACATAGAAAGATATTATAATCTGCAGTTACCGCAGCCTCTTCTACTCCTCTAGCAACCTGTGGGAAAAATGGATTAGTTATATCTGGTATTACAAGACCTATTGTTTTAGTTTCATTATTTACTAACCCTCTTGCAATTGCATTTGGTTGATATCCCATTTCATTTGCTTTAGATATAACTCTTTTTTTTGTCTCTTCATTTACATCTGGATGATCATTTAATGCCCTCGATACTGTAGCATAAGAAACTCCTAATTCTTTTGCGATTGTTTTAATAGTAACACCCAATTTTCCCACTCCTGTCTTTTATTTGCAGTATTCAGCCATTTTATTATCATGAATTATTTTAATGAATTCTTCAAAATCTTTAAAATACTTCGTTGTTTCAAATTCTATTAGAACCAGTTCATTACCACCAGAATAAATCTTAAATTTACCATTAAGCATACAAATGTCAAGTTTAACACTGTCCATATTTTTGTAATACATTTTCTGCATACTATAACCTAAGTAATTATCGGTTATTTCTTCAAATCCTTCCTCCAGAATTAAGATGCCATAATCAGTAGCAATTAATAATTTTGCTGGACTAAAGGGTTCAGGTCTATTCTTATTATCATATAATTCTTCTCTTTTAATAAAAATTACATCAAGTATATCTCTATTATCTACAAATAGTGTATCATCTTTTAACACTTTTTTTAAGATATAATGTGCTTTATACCCCTGAGAAAGAATATCCATTAACTTTTCTTCAACTCTTTTTTTGAGTTGATCTCTATTTTTTATTTCTGTCACAATATCACCCCCTAGAGCTATGTTTTATTATTTTATCTCAGAGATTTTAACAGGTCTGTTTTCTTCTAATGATTTTTGGGCAGCTTTTGCAATTAATACAGGTTTTAAACCATCAAGTCCATTAACTGGTACCTCAGTATTATTTACTACTGCATTAACAAACTGCTTCATTTCTTCTGCGAAAGACTCCATATATCTTTCAAGGAAGAAATATAGAGGTTTTTCTGCTTCGACTCCATCTTTGGTGCTCAGTACAGCAGTGGATGCTTTATCATTAGCAACTTCTACAGCACCTTTTGAACCAAAAACTTCCGCTCGCTGGTCATAACCATATACTGCTTCTCTACTGTTATTAATTACAGCAATAGCGCCATTTGCCAGTTTTAAAGTGATAACTGCTGTATCAATATCTCCTGCTTCACCTATATCAGGATTAACTAAGACTTCACCGGCTGCATATACTTCTTCAACTTCACTGTCAGATAAGAATCTTACCATATCAAAATCATGAATTGTCATATCTAAAAACATACCGCCAGAACCTTTAACATATTCAATTGGAGGAGCTTCTGGATCACGTGATGTGATATTGACTAAATGTACATCACCGATTTTTCCACTTTCTACACTATCTTTTACAGCTTGAAAATTATGATCAAATCTTCTATTAAAACCAACCTGGAATTTAACACCAGCTTTTTCTACGACATCCAGTACTTCTTTAATTTTATCTACACTTTTATCAATTGGTTTTTCACAGAAAACATCCTTTCCTGCTTCTGCAGCTTCAATTGACATCTGAGAATGTGTTTCAGTAGAAGAACAGACTAATACAGCATCTATTTCTGAGTCATCAATTATTTTTTTATGATCTTTATATACATTTGTAATTCCAAGTTCTAAGGCCATTTTTCTTCCCTCTTCATTTACATATGGATCAGCTACTGCCTTTACCTCAGCATCTTTAACATAATTCATTATACTTTCTGCATGAACCTTTCCAATTCGACCAAAACCTATAATACCCAATTTTATCATTTAAAACCCTCCTGATTTTTTTGTTATTTTATTATAGTCCAGTTTTGTCTTTAATAAACTCTCTGGCCTGAACAGCGTATTCAAACGGATTTGCTTTTGCTGGATCTTGTTCAGCTTCAACAACCATCCATCCCTCATAATCTGCTTCTTCCAGAGTCTCAAATAGAGGCTCAAATTTAATTGCTCCATCACCTGGAATAGTAAATGTACCCATTTTAACTCCATCCAGAAAACTTAAACCTTTCTCTTTAACCTCTTTTACTACTTTATTTCTAACATCTTTTAGATGAACATGTGCAATCTGGTCAACATACTTTTTCAGTAAATTCTCTACAGCTTCCTGAGTACCTTCAGAATAATAAATATGGCCGGAATCAAATAATAAATATACATCATCATTTGTCATCTCCATAAATTTATCAACTTCTGCAGGAGTCTGAACACCGGTTCCCATATGGTGATGGAGAGATACCTTCATTCCCTTTTCTGCAGCAAGTTCGGCCAGCTGATTATATCCTTCAGCTATTTTTTCCCATTCTCCCTGACTAAACTCCGGTTTTTCTTCAAAAATTGCTTTGTCCAGTCCCTGAATACTGTAACTCTGCTCAGAACAACCAATTATTTCAGCGCCCATTTCATGCAGAAAATCTCTATGTTCTATAAACTTTTCAATTGTTTGTTTCTTTTTTCCTTCTGCAAAAAAAGTGCTAAACCAGGCATTACAGATCTGAATTCCTCTAATCTCTAATTTTGATTTTAATTCTTCCGGATCAGTTGGATACTTATTGCCAACCTCACTGCCTGTAAATCCTGCCAGAGCCATCTCACTTACACACTGTTCAAAAGTATTTTCTGCTCCCAGTTCAGGTAGATCATCATTAGTCCATGCGATTGGTGCTATCCCTAATTTAACTTTGTTTTTATCCATAATCTTATTTCCCCCTCTAATATTGTCTGGCTTTTTTGATTTCATTTTTAAATTCCTGATGCGCTTTTTTTACACTTTCTTTTTTTGCTACTTCGGGCACTCCAACTCTCCACCACGAGTCATAACCATGAGTCATAGTTTTTGGTAAAACTTTCACATCTAGTAAAGTTGAGACCTCGCTTTTTTGCGCTTCTTTCACTGCTTCTCTTAGTTCTTCAATATTTTTAACTGTAAAAGTTTTTACACCGTAGGCAGCTGCACTGGCAGCAAAATCAATTGGAATTAAACATCCATCCAGCTTACCACTTTCCTGGTTTCTATATCTAAATTCTGTGCCAAAACTTCCCATTCCCTGAGACATCTGCAAATTATTAATACAGCCAAAAGCCATATTGTCAAATAAAATAACATTTATTTTTTGACCTTCCTGAATACTGCTTATCAGCTCAGAATGAAGCATTAAATAACTGCCATCTCCAACCATTGAAAATACTTCTTTATCTTTTGCAGCAAGTTTTACACCATATGATCCTGAGATTTCATATCCCATACAGGAGTAACCATATTCAACATGATAAGTTCCTGGCTTTTTGGGCCGCCAAAGCCTCTGTAAATCTCCGGGGAGACTACCGGATGATCCCACAACTATCGAATCATCAGCAAGTAATTTGTCCAATTCTCCTAAAACAGCTGTCTGAGTTAATACACTCTCAGTATCAGCATTAAATTCTGCCAGGACTTCATCAATATGTCCAGCTACTTCTGGAGTGAAATTATCAGAGTTATACTCTAAATTAAATAATCTTTCTGATTCCTCAAGCCATTCGGCTTTAACCTCTTTAATTTCACTTTGATATGAGCTGCTGTAATCAGCTTCTTTTAGAGCCGCAGTTAAGGACTCTAAGGCAAGTTTAGCATCTGCAGTTACCGGCAGAGCATCCATTTTATAAGCATCAAATTCGCAGACATTAATCCCTATAAATTCTACTTCCGGGTTCTGGAATAACTGTTTAGAAGCAGTTGTAAAGTCCATAAAACGAGTTCCAACACCGATTACAAGATCTGCATCTCTGGCAAGTTTATTGGCTGCAGAATTTCCTGTTACACCAATTCCACCGAGATTAAGTTCATGATCCCAGACAATTGAGCCTTTACCAGCCTGAGTTTCACCAAATGGGATTTTAAATTCTTCGGCAAATTCTTTGAATTCTGCTGCTGCCTCAGAATATCTAACTCCTCCACCACAGATTAAAAGTGGCTTTTTCTTTTCTTTAATCAGCTGAGCAGCCTCAGCCAATACTCTCTGATTGGCAGGTCTTCTTTCCAGATGGTGGACTCTCTTTTTAAAGAACTCTTCTGGATAATCATAGGCTTCTGCCTGTACATCCTGTGGTAAAGATAAGGTGACCGCACCTGTTTTTGCAGGGTCTGTCAGCACCCTCATTGCATTAATCGCAGCTGTCATTAGCTGTTCCGGTCTATTAATTCTATCCCAGTATTTACTTACAGATTTAAAGGCATCATTTGTTGTAATATTATAATTTTCTGGATGTTCAACCTGCTGTAAAACTGGATCCGGCTGTCTGCTGGCAAAGGTATCTCCCGGCAGTAATAATAAAGGAATCCTATTTGCTGTAGCTGTCCCAGCAGCTGTCACCATATTTGCCGCTCCAGGTCCAATAGAAGAAGTACAGGCATAAATTTTTTGTCTATTATTTTGTTTGGCAAAAGCTGTTGCTGCATGAGCCATTCCCTGTTCATTCCGGCCCTGTCGAATTATTAAATCACCAGAATCTTCTTCTAGAGCCTGACCGAGACCCACAACATTACCGTGACCAAAGATTGTAAATACTCCCTCTACAAATTTCTTTTCCTGACCATCAACTTCCAGATACTGATTATCAAGAAATTTTACCAGTGCTTGTGCAGTAGTTAATCTAATTGTACTCAATGTAAATCCTCCTTAAATATGATTCAGTTCATTAACTGCTTTTTGATTAAGTTCACAAATTGTAATAAATTTTATACTTCTGGCCAAATTTTTGCATCCTCATCATAAAGCCATGTATGTTCAGGAATGTCTATTCTATCTGTCCAGGGATTGGATTCTAAATGTCTAATCATCCAACAGATATACATTGCATAACCTGGCGCAGATGTTTGTGGATGTGATAAACCGCCAGGAATGGTTACTGTATCATTATGGGTAACTCTGACCACATCATCATCTAAAAAAGCAGCTCCAAAACCCTGTGGTTTATTGAATCTATAATAATATACTTCTGGTTGGGCGTGGCTGTGGGGGGGAAAACTGGACCATTTACCAGGATAAGTAATTGATTCACCCATAACCATATTGGAATAAGGAGCAGTTTCATAGTCAAAAACTGTTCGTACCTTTCTAGTAGCAGTATTATTCATTAAACCATCACCAAACATATCAACTCTGCAATCTTCTGGTTTATAGAATACAGAATCAAAATCTCTATCATTTCTAGTTTTCTGAATCAGTACTTCTGACTGCGAAAGAGCCTCAACTTCTACCTCTACACCTTTACTTACATGAAGCACCCATGGCTCTTCATCAAAACAGGATTCTCTTTCTGCCTTTTCTTCTTTTCCTTCCCATTTATAAATAATTTCTCCATTTATCAATAGTAAGGCCATTTCTTTTTCATCACTTTTTAGTTTAAAATTTTGATCAGCCTCAAGACTTAAAATACCTACATCCATCAGCATTGTACTGTATTTCCCATCTAGTTCAGTAATTTTATTATATCCTAATTCAAACTCATTCTCTCTTTCTATTAACATTTTAAACCCCTCCTAATTAATCTAGTCTCGAACTACTCTTTCTCCATATTCTTTTTTCTTTTCTTCTATAAATTCTTTAATTTCCTCTGCTGTAGGCATAGCATCTGAACAGCTGTGGGCTGAAACCAGCATTGAAGCAGAAGCACTGCCGAATTCTAAGGCATCAAGAATATCCCAGTCCTCTAACAAGCCATAGATGAAAGCAGACGCATAAGCATCTCCACCACCAAAAGACTTAATCATTTCAACAGGGAAAATCTTAACATCATAACTTTCTCCTTCTTTAGTATATGCGGTTGAACCTTCTTTTCCGTGTTTAATTACAACTAGTTTACTCTTAAAGCTGAACCAGTGTTCTGCAACTTCTTTGTCAGTTCTATTTTCTTCTTTAATTATTTTTTCCATAAAGTTAAATTCAGATCTTGAGCCAATAATTATATCACTTTTTTCTGCTACCTTAGTATAATAAATACCTGTTTCAGCTTCACTTTTCCAGGAGTATGGACGATAATCAATATCAAAAATAACCCTAACCTCATTTTTAACAGCATACTCTACTGCTAATAAAGCGGCCTGACGAGAAGGCTCAGCTGATAAAGCAGTACCAGAAATTAATAAGGCTTTTGATTTTTTAATATAATCTTCATTTATATCATTTGTACACAGTTTTAAATCTACTGCTTCATTGCGGTACATTAAAATACTGCTTTCTGTCTTACTTTTAATCTCAGTAAATGTCAAACCGGTTTTAGCTCCAGATCTGTCAACAGGCATATTTGAAATATCAATACCTTCATTTTCAAAATACTGCAGCACATAGTTTCCAAATTGATCATCTGCAACCCTGCCAATAAAACCTGTCTTCTTATTTAAACGAGCCATTCCTATCGCAACATTGGCAGGTGAGCCACCTACATATTTTGTAAAAGTTTCTGTCTCTTCTAGAGTTGTATAGAGTTCATTTGCATTTAAATCTACAGCCGCTCTTCCAAGAGCAATTAAATCAAATTCTTTATTTTTATCAAATTTTATCTTATTCACTCAAATACCTCCTAAATCAATCTAGTTAAATTAATTTATGCTTTTTTCCTTCTTAAAACATCAATGTAAACTGCAACAATAATAACTGTACCTAAAACCACTGTCTGCAGACTTGCTGCAACCCCCAGAAGATTAAGACCATTTCTGATTACTGCAATAATCATCGCCCCAATTAAAGTACCCCAGATAGTACCAACTCCGCCAAGGAAGCTTGCTCCACCAATAATAACAGCTGCAATCGCATCTAATTCATAACTTAAACCAGCATTAGGATAGGCTGCATTTACTCGACCCATTAAAACAATACCACCCATAGCTGCCATTAATCCAGAAATTGTATAAACCCAGGTTAAAACCTTTTTAGTATCAATACCTGATAATCTTGCTGCTTCTGGATTTCCTCCAACAGCATAAATATGTCTACCTAAAGTAGTTCTATTTAAAAAGAAATGGAAAAATACTACTACAGCGATTACAAGAATAAAACTAAAGGGTATGACACCTATATAACCTGAACCAATAAACTGAACCCATTCTGGTAAACCAGACACAGGAGAAGAATCTGTTACAATTAATGCCAGACCTCTTGCCACATTCATCATACCAAGAGTAGAGATAAAAGGATGAGGTAGCTTTAATTTTGTAAGTAAAAGACCGTTTGTCAAACCAGCTGCTGCCCCAACTGCAAGTACAATTAATATTCCAATAACAGGATTTATTCCATAATTAACAATTGCAAGACCACCAATTGAAATAGATAGAGCCAAAACTGATCCAACCGAAAGATCAATTCCGGCAGTAAGTATTGCTAAAAGCATACCTGATGCCACTAAGGCATTAATTGAAGCCTGTTGTAGTACATTGGTAATGTTATTTACTGTTAAAAAATATGGTGAAACGAAGGATAAAACAATTATTAAAACTAATAAACCAAACACAGCGCCTAATTTTTCAAAAATTATGTTTTTCCATTTAAGCAAATTTCATAAAAATAAGCCTTGATATAACAAAGAATTTAATGATAAAAAAAGGGCTTCACCCCAATCTTGTCGAATTTAATAGTAGCACCCAAAAAACTCGAAAGAAGGTGAAGCCCTATTAATAATATTCGACAAGAGTG
>NZ_QLME01000040.1 GCF_003259895.1 Halanaerobium saccharolyticum
CTAACTATATTATACCATATCTTAAGGAGGAAGTCACCAAAAATTTATGTCGAGAGCCCTGTTATTTCGGGCCTTAGACATTATACAAACGACTATAATATTCAAAAATTATAAGGAGGAAATTTTTTAATGAAAAAATTTGAAAAAGTTTTAGGATTAATAGCTGTAATTTTAGTCCTGACAGCAGCAAAATTCTGGTTAGAAACAGATATTTTATTTTTTAGATTATTAATGGGATCAGGATTAGGTTATGCTCTAGCAAGAGCCTATACCGGCTTTGCAGGTAGTGTAAACAGGGCTTATAGAACTGGCTCAACTAAGTTAATGAGAACTCTAATGTTTATGTTTTTTATTACAGCTGTATTAATGACAGCCTTTTTATTTGGGAAAGATCCCGCTAGTTATCATCTCTGGATCAAACCAATTAATATTGGCTTAATGCTGGGAGGATTTTTATTTGGTTTTGGGATGTCTATTTCTGTTTGCTGTGCAAGTGGAGTTCTGACAGACTTACCGCAGGCTCTCCCCCGTGCATTTACAACCTTAATTTTCTTTATGTTTGGAGTCTTTATTGGTTTTCCAATTCAGTATACTGCAAGCTGGATTCAGGAATCATGGTTTAGTACATATATTGGTTATAGAACCATGGGAGGAGTTTTTCTACCTGACTTATTTCAGGGAGATGGTTTTGAAGGGTATTTAGGAGGTCTACTTGCTCTCGGAGCCTTATGTCTTCTTTTTACTATCCTGTCTTACATGTATGAAAAACACAAGAAAAAAACAGGTGAATATATTGGTTTGGAGATCGAAAGAATTCAGGAAAATTTAGAGCCAATGGATTTAAAGAATTTTAAATTATTCAGTGCTGACACATATTATCACTTATTTGAAAAACCCTGGACATTAAAACAGGGAGGAATTGCATTAGCCATTATTGTAACAATTATGATGGGAGTAACTGGATATGGTTGGGGAGTTTCGCAGCCCTATGGTATTTGGTTTGGTAAAATATTAATGTTATTTGGTATTTCCGCAGAAAGTCTGGCAGAATTCACAAAGTTATCTGCAAGTTCTTTTTCTACACCTTTTTTTGAACATCAAATTTCTGTCCAGAACTTCGGTATTTTAATTGGAGCCATTATTTATCTTTTAACTGCCGGCAAGTTTATGGAATTCTTCAGCTCTGAACTGCACATCACCAGAAAGCAGGGTTTAATGTATGCTCTTGGTGGTTTATCCATGGGTTTTGGTACTCGACTTGCTCAGGGATGTAATGTTGGAGCCTTATATACTCCAATATCTAACTTTTCACTCTCAGGCTGGGTATTCCTGGTTTTCATGATTATCGGTGGATTAATCAGTAATAAGTTCAGTGAAAAAGTATTTTAAAGATAACAAGCAACATGCTGTCTAAGACAAAAGGTATCTAATTTCTTAAACGGCGATTTTATAATAAAATTTACAGGAGGAATAAAATATGAGTAAAAAGATTTTAGTTGTTGGGGGAGTAGCTGGTGGAGCTGGTACAGCTGCTAGAGCAAGAAGGTTGGACGAAGATGCAGAAATTATTATGTTTGAACGTGGACCACATGTTTCATTTTCTAACTGTGCTCTTCCCTATCACTTAAGCGGGGTTGTTAGAGACTGTGATGATTTAGTTTTAATGTGTCCTTCCAAGTTTGCTGAACAGTACAATATTGATGCTAGAGTTAATAATGAGGTTAAAAGAATTAATAGGTATGAAAAAACTGTTGAAGTTAAAAACTTGGAGACTGAGGAAACTTATACTGAAGATTATGATAAGCTAGTCCTCTCTCCAGGAGCAAATCCAATTAAACCTCAGAGTATAAAAGGTGTAAATAATGATAATGTATTTACAATCAGAAACGTTGTTGATATTGATAAATTAAATAAATATGTTGAAAACAATAATGTAGAAAATGTTGCAGTAATCGGTGCTGGTTATATTGGTGTTGAAATTGCTGAAAACTTTATTCATTCTGACAAGAATGTAGCATTAGTTGAAGCCATGGATCAGGTGCTGCAGCCTTTTGATTTTGATATGGCTCAGATTATTCAAAAAGAACTTCATGATAATGGGGTTAATGTAGTTTTATCTGACCCTCTAACCGAAGTACATGATAATCATGTTGTTTTAAAATCTGGTAAAAAAATTGAGGCTGAAGCTGTTATTTTAGCAATCGGTGTTAGTCCCGAAACTAAACTTGCTGAGGATGCAGGACTTAAAATTGGAGAAACCGGTGGAATTGAAGTAAATCATAATTATGTTACAAGTGATCCAGATATTTATGCTGTAGGAGATGTAATTGAAGTTTATTCTAAGATTGCAAGATCTAAAACAAGATTACCTCTTGCGGGACCTGCTCAAAGGCAGGCGAGATCAGCCGCCAATCATATCTATAATATCCCTACTAAAAATAATGGAGTTATTGGCACTTCTGTAATCAGAGCCTTTGATTACAATGCTGCGGCAACAGGTCTAAATGAAAAACAGCTTAAAAATGCCGGCATTTCTTATGATTTTGTTTATATAATTCCAACAGATAAAGTTGGTTTAATGCCAGATGCTAATCCGTTACATTTTAAATTATTATATGAAGTACCAACAGGTAAAATTCTTGGTGCTCAAGCAGTAGGTAAAGGTAATGTAGACAAGAGAATTGATGTCATGGCAACTTCAATCTTAATGGATGCAACAGTTGAAGATTTAACGGAATCAGAACTTGCTTATGCACCTCTGTTCTCTACTCCAAGAAATGCAGTTAACCAATCAACATTAGTAGCTACCAATTTAATCAACAACCGTTACAATCAGGTACCGGTAACTAAGGTTAGGGGATTAGTAGAAAAAGATGCTTTTATTGTAGATGTACGAGAAAAAGATGAATATGAAGCAGGACATCTAATTAACTCAGTTAATATTCCTTTAAGTGAATTAAGAGAAAGAACTGATGAGATTCCCAAAGATAGACCTGTATACTTACACTGCCGCTCAGGCCAGAGAAGTTATAACGCCTGTTTAGCACTTCAAGGTAGAGATTTTGATAATGTAATTAACATCTCTGGATCCTATCTGGGAATTTGTTTCTATGAATATTTCTTAGATCAGACAACTGATCGCAAAAAAATTGTAACTGAGTATAACTTTGAATAATCCTGGTACCGGGTACCTGGATTAAATTTCCAATATATATAAGTGCCGAGTTCTTGAAATTTGAATTTGTGAGCTCGGTACCCTAATCATAGGCCATCAGGGTTAAACTGGTGGTCTTTTAAACTTTAATCAGGAGTCTTCAAATTGATAATTTATAATAAATATGATATCTTTGATGATAGTATATAACTAATGTTCAAAAAGATTTTCTTAATTATAAGGACGTGTAAAGAATGGCTTTAAATAATAAAAATGCAGAAAAACAGGATAATAACTCTTCAGCTCAGGCCGCCAACCAAAATATCAGCCGAAAGACTGCTGAAAATAAAAAAACTAAGACAGAAAAAGCACTAACTATATTAACCTGGGGATCTATTTTTCTTATCTGGTATGTAATCACCAGATTGGGTATTTTTACTCCGACTCTACTGCCGGGACCTGCCAGGGTCTGGAAAGCTTTTTTAAGAATTTTAGAAAATGGTTATAATGGTGTACCTATCTGGGTTCATTTAGGTGCCAGCTTTAAACGATTATTTGTTGCTATATTTTTTGCAATTTCCACTGCAGTCCCTTTAGGACTATTAAGCGGATATTTTGATAAAATCGAAGCAGTACTTGATTCTGTGGTAGAATTTTATCGCCCACTTCCACCACTGGCATATTACACTCTTTTAATACTCTGGTTTGGTATTGATGATACTTCCAAACAAATCCTCCTGTTTTTAGCTGCCTTTGCACCTATATATATTGCCTGTGTTTCTGCAGTTAGAAAATTAAATCAGGATTTTGTCTTGAGTGCCAAGTCACTAGGAGCAAATCAAAAAGACGTCTTTCTAAAAATTGTACTCCCTGCTTCACTCCCTGAAATCTTTACCGGAATTAGAACAGCCTTTGGTGTTGCTTATACAACCCTTGTTTCCTCAGAAATGGTTGCCGCTACTTCTGGTATTGGCTGGATGGTTTTAGATGCTTCTAATTTTTTAAAAAGTGATGTAATTTTTGTTGGAATAATAATTATGGGAATTACAGGTGTTATTATTGATGCAGGTTTAAGATTTTTAGAAAGAAAAATTATCTTTTGGAAAGGTCATATTTAAAATAAAAAATATTTATTTATATAAAATTATTAGATTTGACGTAACGTATTAAGAACATGGGGGAAAAAAAATGAAAAAAAGCAGCTTAAAAAAAATATTATTAATCTTTTTAATTTCAGCTCTGGCATTAACTCTAACCGCCTGTGGTAATGATCAGGCACAAAATGAAAATACAGTCAGTCAAGAATCTCTACCAGAAGAAATTAATTTTGGTATTTTAAGAGTTCCTAATGATGAAACTATAGCCATTGCAGAGGGTTTTTTCGATGAATACTTCACTAACCGCGGGATTGAAGTTAATACCAGAGTCTTTGACTCCGGTGTAGAAGCTAATCAAGCCCTTGCTTCTGGCAGTATTGATTTTGCAACAATGGGCAACACAAATGCTATTACTGCTCTGGCCAGAGATCTCAATGTTGAATTAATCTGGATCCATGAAGTTCTTGGTGAAAATGAAGCTCTAGCAATAAAAGATGGTTCTGGAATTGAAGAAGTTACAGATTTAGTTGGCGAGAGAATTGCTGTTCCATTTGCTTCTACAGCTCATTATATTCTTTTAAATGTGCTAAAAGAAGCAGAAATTGAAGAAGATGTTCAGCTCTTAGATATGCAGACTGCCGAAATTGTTGCAGCCTGGGAACGTGGTGATATTCAGGCAGCTTATACCTGGCAGCCAACTTTAGCTCAGCTCTTAAAAAGCGGTTCTACTTTAACTGATAGTAAAAAAATGGCTGACAAAGGTTATATCACAGCAAATGTAGAAGTGGTTCGCAGTGACTTTGCGGAAGAATATCCCCAATTAGTAGCTGATTTTATTTCTACTTTAAGTGAAGCAGGAGATATTTATAGAAATAATCCCGAACGAGCTGCAGAAATTGCAGGTAATGAATTAGGACTTGAAGCTGAAGTGGCTCTACATCAAATGCGGGGTACAACCTGGAAAACCAGAGAAGAACTTTTAAATGAAGATTTCTTTGGTACAGTAGATGACCCCGGAAACTTTGCTCAAGTAATGAAAGATACTTCTGACTTTCTTCAGGCTCAGGATTCTATCGAAGAATCTCCTTCACAGGAAACTTTTAATGAATATGTTAATCCTGAATATATAAAAATGTCATTAGAAAATGATCAAAATAATTAATTTAATTAATATCTATAGTTGATCAGGAAAGGATATATTTTATGACTGCTCAAGCAAAAAAAGAGAGCTTAATCAAAATCAATAATTTGAGTTTAGAATATGGAGAAAGCATCAACTCTACTCTGGCTCTAAAAAAAATTGACTTAGAAATTAATAAAGGGGAATTCATCTGTGTTTTAGGACCTTCCGGCTGTGGAAAGAGTTCTCTGCTCAAATGTATTGCAGGTTATATAAAGCCTACATCTGGCAGGGTTTTAATGCAGGGTGAAGAAGTTGATGGGCCTGACTGGCATAGAGGGGTAGTCTTTCAGTCTCCTACCCTTTACCCCTGGATGACGGTCAATGAAAATGTTGAATTTGGTCCTAAAATGCGTGATCTACCTAAGGCTGAAATTAAAGATATTCGAGAATATTTCTTAAATGAGGTAAATTTAAGCGGTGCTGGTGAAAATTATACATTCGAATTATCCGGGGGAATGAAACAGCGAGTGGCTATTGCCAGAGTTCTGGCTAATTATCCTCAGGTTGTTTTGATGGATGAACCCTTTGGTGCTCTGGATGCTTTAACCAGAGAAAATATGCAGAATTTAATCCGTAATATCTGGGAAGAAAATAATACTACTATCTTCTTTATTACTCATGATGTGGATGAGGCTCTTTTACTTGCCAATAGAGTTGTAGTAATGTCTAAACAGCCAGGGGAAATAATAGAAATTTTTAATGTGAATTTCACAAATCAGATTTTTGAAAAAGGAAGTAAAGAAGTAATTTATAATGAAGATTATTTCGAAGTTAAAAATGAGATTATGGATATTATTCATAATCAAATTGATTAAAATTAATTTGAAAAACAATGAATTAATTTCAAAAATACTTAGCAAAAAAATTATAGGAGCCCAAATGGGCTCCTATTTTATATTATTATCAATTCTTATATTAAACATTTAAACTTAATTATCTTTTACTGAACTACTTCATAACCTTTGTTAGTCCAACCATGAGGCTCATTAGCAGGAGTACCCATACCACCATTAAGTGATACAGCATCATAACCTAACATTCTTAAACCTGCTACTGCCTGACCTGCAGTTTGACCTGTATAACAGTAAACAACTAACTTCTGATCCTGTGGAAGTTGACCAAAGTACTGTTCCATACCAGCACCCCAGGGGATATTTACTGCACCTTCAATATGTCCTTCAGCAAAAGCACCAGACTGTCTGATAGATACTACCATCATATCAGCATCGGAATCTATGGCCATTTTCAACATATCTTCCGAAATCTTATAGTTTTTATACATTGTGTCACTAACATCTGCTAAACCTGCATAGTAATCTTCAATTGCAGTTTTTATATCAGCATTGATTTCATAACCTGTTGTTCCAGCAAGTTCATTTGCTTCAGTTTCTACAGCTTCCTCATAACCATCAACTCGAGTAATACCCAAATTCCAGCCAAATTTAACTGACTTTGCTTCAAAACCAGCAAAGTTTAACAAGGCAACTGTCTGATTAGCAGTCTGAGCTGTATAACAGTAAACATAAATTGTTTTGTCAGCAGGAAGCATATCTAAAGCAGCTGGAATTGCTTCAGGACCCCAGGGGATATTAACTGCACCTTTAATGTGTCCCTCATTATAAACATCAGGCTGTCTAATATCTAAAACAAAAAGATCTTCTCCAGCTTTAACCTGCTCTACAAAAGCTTCCTGTCCAATCATTGCATTATCTGAAGGAAGATTTGCAAAATAATCGTTAACTGCATCTTCTAACACATCTGCAGCTGCAAAAACCGATGTTGAAACTACCAGCAAAGCCATAACCACTAGTGCAATTGATAATAAAATCCTTCTTTTTCTCATTCTTATTCCTCCTAATTTTTTTGATAATAATTGAATTAAATTAAACTCTTAAATTGCAATGTTAAATTGAACTTAAAAAATAAATAAAATAAAATATATTTCACAAACTTGTTTAAATAAAAGTTCTCAACATTAGTCGAGAACCCTTATATTTTATTCTGCATCATACTTAAAATCTTTAAGAACCATCCTGAGCACTCGGTTCTGCAGGTGCACCGGTTGGCATCGCCTTTGGTACAGAACTATCTGATGACCACTCGATCCAGGCACCATCGTAAAGCTTTAAATCTCTATAACCAGCATTATGTAAAACTATAAAGCTCTGTGCAGCTCTAATGGAAGTCTGACAGTACATAATAACCTTTTTATCTGGTGTGATATCATTATCAGGATAATATCTTTGAATATAACTTGGTGGATAAAATTCTCCATTATCCTTATTATTATCTACATAATTAATATGAATAGCACCGGGAATAATTCCCTGACTAACTTCATCTGTAGTTCTAACATCTAATATTACAACACCATCACTTGGATTATTTGCTTGAGCTAATACCTCTTCTTTAGTAGCAATTAAATCTTCATTTTTTTCGGCCGCTGTATATTCCACAGCCTCAGCTTCATATTCACCAGAAGTAAAATCTGCGCCAGCATCTTCTAAAGCATTTAATCCACCACTTATGACCTTCATATTATTAGTTTCATGCCCGTAAACCAGCATTGTCCACCATAAGCGGGCTGCGTCCATATTATTGTTATTATCATAAATAAGTACCTTTGACTGATTTGAGATACCATTATCTCCTAAAGAAGATTCCACTTTAGATGTATCTGCCAGCATATTGGGATAAGGCCCAAAAGTTGTGATATCATTTCTAGCAATATTTACAGCACCTTCTAAATGATGATCTTCAAATTCTCCAGATTTTTGAGTATCAACTATAACTACCTCTTCTTCTTCAATCATTTTAAGAGCTTCATCTGCTGTGATTATATCCTGCCCCACTTCTCCGGGAACAGAAATATCTGCTTCACAACCTGTGAGAATAATCGCAAAAGCTAGTAAAACAAATAATAACTTTGCTGTTTTTTTCATTTTTCCACCTCCAAATTTATATTGTTAAAATTAGAACAATCTCTATTAATATTATAAGACATATTAAGCCTTTATGGTTATAACATTTATTAATAGTACATTCAATTATCAAATGAAGCCCGGATTGTAACTATTTTGATTAACGTTCTTTAATGATTGTTTGCGAATTTATCTACAAATATTTAAATATAGTAAACATCTATGCTATAATAATCTTAATAAAAATTTTCTAAGGGAGTCTTACTATGTATAGTTTATTTAAAAAAACATTTAAAAAAATTAAAGCCTGGCATTTAATTATAATTTTCTTTCTTATCAACCTGTTTTTTCTCACAAATTTTCCTTTCATCCACTCTGATGAAGCCTGGCTGAGTGGGCTCTCCAGACAGATTATGGAGACTGAAAATTTAGCAAGTACTGAAGCTTTTTTTGATCTGCTGCCGCGTAATCCACATGCAGTAAAAATATTTTTCCACCTACTGCAGATTATCTTTATCAAAACTTTCAACTATCGGGTTTTTACTTTTCGCCTGATTTCACTATTAGCCGGCAGTCTGAGCCTTTTTGTTTTTTATAAGATTTCTTTTTTAATTACTAAATCAAAAAAACTAAGTCTGGGAGCTTTAATTATTCTGGCAGCAGATATTCACTTTATTTATAGTTCACACCTGGCCCGTCAGGAAAGTATTTTAGTTCTAATTTTACTGTCTTCACTCTATTATTTTATAAAAAATATTGATTCCGAAAATACATATCTTTCTTACCTACAGTCAAACTTTAGCTATTCCATAAAAAAAGATATTGTTCTGGGGTTAATATTAGGATCAGCAATAGGTTTTCATCCCAATGCTCTTATTGTTGGCCTTCCATTTATTATAATCTACAGCTGGAATTTAATTTTTAACCAAAAAACTACTTTTAAAAATTATATCAGTTTTGGAGGGACTTTGATACTTATTTCAGGTCTTTTCATTTATCTAAGTTTTCATTTTGATCCTGAATTTATCAGTAATTACAGCAGTTATGGAGCCGGCTTAGGAGTTCTGGACTCATTTTTATCCAAATTAGAAAACCTAAAAATTTTCTATCTGAAATTATTTTACAGAATCAGCGGCACCTATTATATTCCACCGATTAAATTTCAGCTCCTATTTTTTGCTGCAGTTACTTTTGTTTCTTTAGTGAAAAGTATTTTAAAAAAAGACAGATTAAATCTCTATTTACTATTGAGTCTGCTGGCTCTTAATTTAGGTTATTTAATTATTGGTAGATACAATCAAACATCTATTATTTTTATTTTTCCGATTGCCTATCTTCTTTTTATAAATTTAAGCAAATTTCATAAAAATAAGCCTTGATATAACAAAGAATTTAATGATAAAAAAAGGGCTTCACCCCAATCTTGTCGAATTTAATAGTAGCACCCAAAAAACTCGAAAGAAGGTGAAGCCCTATTAATAATATTCGACAAGAGTG
>NZ_QLME01000041.1 GCF_003259895.1 Halanaerobium saccharolyticum
GATTAACTCAAGTTATGTAAAGTAAATTTAAGAACGATGCACTCATTACAGTGTTTTAAGAATTTACTTTACATAATCATATACTTTGCATAACCCTTGTTATGTGAAGCTTCACATAATAAAGGCAAAATTGAAAGGTTTTACTTAACTGTCAGAAAAAGATTTTTACCTCTTTTAACTGATGAAGATTTATCTTCCCTGGATAAGCTAAACAAGAGCTTTTTTAAGTGGCTGGAAAAAGATTATCACCGTAAAGTGCACTCTTCTCTGAAGATGACTCCTCTGGATAAATACATGTCCCAGATTAGTCAGGTTAAAACCTATGATGATCCTGAAAAACTTAAGCTGCTTTTTCTCAAAAGAGCTCAGAGAAAAGTTAGACATGATGGAACTATATCTGTTAATTCTAAACTCTATCAGGTGCCACCTGTCTATATTGGCAAAAAGGTTAAGATCCGCTTTGATCAAGAAACATATGATAATATTTATCTTTATGAAAATGGTAAATGCATTACTAGAGCTGAGCCTGTGATTATGGCTGATAATGCTCATGCTAAAAGAGGTAATCCTATCTCCTTTGCTAAAATGACTGAAGGAGGCAGCAAAAATGTATAAATCTTTTTATTCTTTATCAGATAATCCATTTAAAAAAGAGATTGAAACTAAAGATCTCTACCAGTCTGAAAACTTAAAAGAACTTTCTGCCAGACTTAATTATCTTAAAAAAACAAGAGGCATTGCTGTCATTATTGGTGAACCTGGAAGTGGTAAAACTTCTGCCCTGAGATCTATGGCTGACAGTGTTAATCCATCATTATTTAAGGTCATCTATTTCCCTTTATCTACAGGCTCAGTAATGGATTTTTACAGAGGCATAGCCATTGGCCTGGGAGAAGAACCTAAATTTAGAAAGGTGGACCTTTTTAATCAGGTTCAGGCTGCTATCTTAAAGTTTTACAACGAGAAAAAGATTACTCCCATCATTATCTTAGATGAAATGCAGCTTGCTCCCAACAAATTTTTGAGTGATCTTGGTATTTTATTTAATTTTGCTATGGATTCTCAGAACCCATTTATTCTGATTTTAGCTGGTTTATCTCACTTTATGACAAAGCTAAATTTGAATCATAATCAGTCCTTAAATCAGCGAGTAATCATGAAGTATCAGTTAAATCCTTTAAACAAAGAGGAAGTCAAAGAGTATGTTGAGCACCAGCTTGAGCTTGCTGGAGCAAATCACCCAGTATTCATACCTCAGGCTCTGGAGGCAATTGCCTTGAGATCCAGAGGACTACCCAGATTGATCAACAATATCGCAGTTAACTCGCTGCTTTTAGGATTTCAGCTTAAAGCAGAGCAGATAAACCAGGAAATTGTCTTCAAAGCCTGCGAAAAAGATACATTTTAAAGTGAAAAATATTATTTAAATTAAAGGGGCTTATTTTTAAGTCCCTTGCTAATTTAATCTGCAAAATATTTTTGTTTTTACTAATTTAATTTGAAAATTATGCTGTAATTTTAGCTAATTTAGGCTGATTTAATCTGAATAATTTAACTGGATTAATTTGCAAAATCACATGATATGCACACTGTGAATCAGATCTTTATGTATATATGGAATTATTTAAAGTCTAATCCTTTATTCTCTATAACTTTCCCCCTTTCTTTAACGAATATAAATATAAATTTTGGAGACATTAATATTTTTCCAAAACATTATAATTATAGTCCTAAAAAAGTAGTTTCTATAAATAACCTTAAACTAAGAAAAAAAGCTAACAATAATTCTGAAATAATTTGTACACTTAATAAAAATATAGATAAAGTAAATATAATAATTGAAAAAGGTAATTGGTGTAAAGTAGAGGTTTTGAATTCGAGTAATTATAAAGGTTGGGTAAAGAAAAACGGCCTCAGTCAATTTTATTTAAATTAATTAAGAAGCCTTTAAATTAAAAAAGTTTTGCTTTTTACGTGATTGTTCACAAGAAACTTAAAGTTTTAAAATAAGAGGAGAGTGATAAAAATGGAGAATGTTGTTTATATTTTAGGTGCTGGCTTCTCTGCTCCGCTAGGCTTGCCAGTAATGTCAAATTTTTTATCTAAATCTAAGGATATGTATTTTAATACTGATGGTGAATATGATTATTTTGATGAGGTTTTTAAGTTAATTGAAAGAATGTCATATATCAAAAATTATTATAATTCTAATTTGTTCAACATTGAAGAGATTTTATCTATATTAGAAATGAGAAACTTTCTTAATGATGATCAAGACAAAAAAATGTTTATAAATTATATTAGTGATGTAATAGAATATTATACACCAACGATTAATAGCAGAAGTCTACCAGATAAAAACTTTCATCATGCCATTATGGGGTCTAAAGATAAAATTCATAATACATATGGAAACTTTATTGTTAGTATATTTAATTTAATTTTCAAAAATGAAGGAGTTAAATCTTATAAAACTAACAGTGATTCTAATTATAATTATTCAATAATCAGCTTAAATTATGATAGGGTTATTGAGAATTATGTAGATCACTTATCTAAGGTTTATGACCCTAAAGATGATTTAAAAATTATAACTTCTTTAGAAGAATATAACAATTCGCCTAGTCAATTGCCGCTATGTAAATTACATGGTTGTGTTGAATTAGGTAATATAATACCTCCTACCTGGAACAAAACTTCTAATGATAAACTACTAAAAACTTGGCAACTCGCAGATAAGTTATTAAGCGAAGCTAACCATATAAGAATTTTAGGATATTCTCTGCCTGTAACTGATTCATATATCATCTATTTGTTGAAATCTTCTATATTAGATTGTGATCACTTAAAATCAATTGATGTAATTACATTAGATAAAAATAAACAGACTAAATCAAACTATGATCAATTTATTGACTTTGCCAATTATAGATTTAAAAATGCAAATATAGTTGATTATTTTCAAATGATCAAAGAAGTTTTAACAGAAGGAGATCTTTTAGCAAGGTCAGACCGATACAACTATAATTTTTTAGAAAGATCTCATAATAAATTTATGAATGAATATTAAGTTCTTGTCACTCACGAAAATACAGTTGCTCTAATTAATTCAACAACTAGTGCTTTTACAAATTATCCTGATTTTTTCCTGATATAAACTGATTTTTTTGTTAAATTTGTAAAAGTTATATTCTTTCCTTGTTTTTTAAAGCTATAAGTATTATTATATTATTATAGGAGTTAATCAGACGAAGTTTAATCAGTTAATTTTGGTGCAGAGCCTTTTATACTAGGATTGAAAGGTCTTCCCCGATATTTCCTTACTTGAAATCCGGTGAAGCCGAAAGGTGTCAGGGTTCGAGTCCCTGTCTCTCCGCCATTGAATATTAAGGGCTGATGCCCATTTTAGAGACCCGCCGAGAGGCGGGTCTTTTGTGTTCTTAGGTGTAAATCCTGACATTTTAAATTTTGGCGGCTCTACAACGCATAAAAAGTGTTTTAACAGCTGCCGGAATTAATACAGAAAACAAAAATATATTAAAACTAGCTGAAAAAAAGCTATTGGATAGTAGCCAAAATTTTGAGTTGCTTTTTTAACCTAGACTCCCCCTTATACTTCCCATTTCTTTAAGCCAGTTTTCTAATAATTCAACTTCTTTGGGACGAGAAAAATCAGAGGCCTTTTGCAGGTGAAATAATACTCCTAATGAAGAGTCCATTAACATATGATATATGTCAGATTTTATTATATTTTTATCTCGACATATATCTAAATCAAAGAAATCACAACAGAAGTTTATATCTTCTTCAATATAATCAACAGCTTTCTGATTAAAGAATCTATTTATGTTTTTAAAGTTAACAAATTTGCTTGCAAATTTTAGATCAGCTTTCAATGATGGATAATTATTTAAAAATTCATTTAATCCACTTTTGCCCCACTTGTTTTTTATTTCGTTAAGGCCTCTACCTGTTCCTATAAAAACTGGAGGCAGCCCAACTGAATAGAGAGAGGCAGTAAAAGTAATTGCTCTAGGTAAAGCAAACTTTTTGACTGTATTGAGCTTATTTAATCTATTCTTGATACTCTCAATATTAACAAGCTTAGCAATTTCTTCTGGTCTTGCAATATCTCGGGCATAGCCAACACCACTTTTGCGGGCCAGTCTATCTCTCTGTTTGGGAATATAATCTGAGAGTTTTGCTACTTCTGGTATGATTTCAAAAAATGCATCAAGATAATTAGCTGTAAAAATTCCAACATAGTTATATAATTGTTGATATTCGGTTTCGCTATAAAAATGAGCTTTACTATTAGGTAATTCATTATTAAGTATTTTTATTAATTCAATCAATTTTGTTCGTGGTTGATCATACCTAAGACCAGATTGAATCGTGATAGTTTTAAGCCCTGGGTATGTTTCTAAGACATTATAAATGTTTTCAAGTGTCACATGTCCCCTAAAAGGTAGGGCCCCTCCCCCAAAGATAGGATAAATATTTATATTTAGAGATTCAGCTATTTTATATGCTTTAGAAAGGGCTACTCGATTTGCTAAAACTGCAGAAACATTTCCGTAAGATAATGCTGGGTCAGATCTCCCCAGCATAAATCTGAGATAATCAACAGGATAATCATTATTTCTTAATTTTGTAACAAATTGATAAATAATTGAGTCAATATTTAAAAGTTCAGGCACTTCTTCAATAAGAGGAATAATCTGTAATAAATTTTTGTTTTTTTTCATTTTGAACTCTTTTTCTGCTAATTTTGCCACAGAATCTATTCTCTTTTTCACTTCTATTAATTCATCGGCAGAACTTACCATAGGAAGAATAACTTCTATAATAGGCTGGATATCATTATATTCTTTTGCGCTAACTATAGTTTCTGTTATTGAAAGAAAAGCCATTATTTGTCTAAAAGCGGTTTCTTCATTGGCATTTGCTACTCTTGGGGTTACAAAAACTTCTTTTCCTGGTGTTATTCCATTCTCAATTAGACCTATTACAATTTGAGCAGTCTGGTGATATGGAGTTAATTTTCCTTCAAAGTCAATCATTATTTTAAACCATCAGGGATAGCTTTTAAAGCCTCAATTGCCTCTTCTGATTCTTTTTGTATAGGAACATATTCTTGAGCAGAATCAGGGTGTTGGGTCATCATTGTTACAGGTATATTTTCTCTCATCAAAATCACTCCTCATTTTGTTTAATTATCCTAACATCTTCAATATATATAATACCTGCATATTTGGAATGCAGATACTTTGCATAGATTTTCTCTACAACTTTTACTGCCTTTTCATCATCTTTAATAATTACTTCTAACCTTATATTTTCGCCATATCTACTTAAACCTCCAGATATAGATCTAATATCTCGATTTCCCTGTCCAGAAACATCCTTATAGATTGTATAAGCTGTAATATCCATTGATTCTAAATAATCGATAATTTGAGAAGAAATAATCTTTTCAGTAATAATAATTACCTTCTCTGCTCTGATCAACATAATAGAAACCTCCTTATTTTTTCATCAATAAATTTATAAATTAACTCAAAATTATTGCAATCTGATAATACAGTGGTATACCAAGTATTATGTTAAATGGAAAAATGATCCCTAGACTCATCCCTAATGCTATGGAAGGGTTTGCATCTGGAAAAGTACTTCTCATTACTGCTGGTGCTGAAATATATGAGGCTCCTGCTGCTAGAACTGCAAAAACTGTTGCTCCACCTGGACTTAAGCCGATAAAATTAGCAATTAATATTGCCATAACTGCTTGTGCAGGCGGCATTATTATTGCAATCAAATAAGTAACTGGTTTAACATTTTTTAGAACCGATATTCTTCGTCCAGTAATAATTCCTATATCCAGCATAAATATTGTAAAGATCCCGTCAAATGCAGTACTGTAAAATGGCATCAGGTCTTCTGTGCCTTTTACTCCTGCAGTTAAACCAATTATCAGACCTCCAATAATTAAAACTGTTGATTTAGACCTCAGTGACTCCTTAAAAATATTTTTAATACTATATTCATCATCTGAATCTATTTTGTTCTTTTTTAGACCGGCGTGTCCTAAAACAATACCTGTAATCAAGGCTGCTGTATCCATAAATGGATATAGTGCTGGAACAAACTCTTCAAAGTTTACTCCCATCCTGCTTAGAAAAACTATCACTGTAGTTAGGGTTACACTACTACATGCCCCATAATGACCGCCAATAGAGCCAGCATTTGCTGCATCAAATCCTATTTTTAACATTATATAATATACAGTGAAAGTAATTATAGCGCCAACTATAATAGCTGCAAGAACAGGTATTATTATTTCTGATATTCCTGTTTGTCTAACTGCAATCCCTGCCTTTAAACCTATAGAAATTAGAATAAACATAGTTAAAAAAGCTCCAAAAGAATCTGGTATTTCTAAATCAGATCTAATAATTGCAGCAATTAGTCCTAAAATAAAGAACATAATTGCTGGTGAAAGTATGTTATCGATCGCTGCTTGTAAAGAAATAATTATCATCACCTCCTTCTTGAGTTGAAATTATAATGTTTAAGATAAATAATCTTAAATTAATATGTGTTTATTTTCATTTTAATTGACCTAATAATGACTGGTAAAAAATACCTTTCATATATCTGCCAACTAAATATATAATTTATTAAATTTAATATTCGTTTTCTAAATTACAATCAAGTGTAACTATAATTATCTTTTCCCCGGTTTTTGTGCTTACATCAGAATGCACACTGATTAGTTCAGTGTTAATTATATTTTGAATAATATTTTTAAAATTTTCTACTTCATTTTCAAATAATAAAGTCCTAACTCTTTTAACTAATTCAACACGATTATTCTCTGCCAGCCTCTTCTCAGAAATACTGAAGAATCCTTCGAGCCTAATAATTATCAAATTTTTAACGATCATAGTATTAATTTGCTTAGGACCTCTACCCATTACTTCTAATTCAAATTTGGTTACTGCCTCACTAATTTTTGCTTCAACTTGACCTTTTGTCACTTGCAATCACCCTTTTAAGATAAAACTAACAAAAGAATACCATAGTTTTATTTAAAAAGCAATAGAAGAGTTCGATTAAAAAATAAAAATTGAAAATTTATTATTTTTGTCTTACAAATTTTTATTTCAAATAAAATTAAGTTATAATAACTATATAATGTAGTAAAATATAGATTGAAATTTATCTGAGCCAAGAGGTGAGCAAATATGAAAGAAATAATAATCATTGAAGATTCAAAGCTTCATCAGAAAAAAATAAAAAACATAATATCAGAACTTGAATATAAGGCATCTAAAGTTTTTGCTTATGGGGAAGATGCTGTAGATTATATAATAAATAAGGGCAATCACCCTGATTTAATAATTATCGATATTATTCTTAAAGGGGAGGTAGATGGTTATCAGGTAGCTAAAAAGATTACTTCAGAAACCAATATTCCCTTTATATTTCTGACTGCTCACCTTGATCAAATAGAAGATTTTGAGGCTTCAGTATATTTAAATAAACCATTCAATAAAGAAGAACTTAAAAATAATATCGAACTTGCTTTATATAAAAATCAGATGCAGAAAAAGATACTTAAGAATAATGAGGAAAGAAATATGATACTGGATACAATTGAAACCCAGGTCTGGTATTTAAAAGATCCTGTTACTTATGAAAGAGTAAATCAGGCTCATGCAGATTTTTTAGGATTTGAAAAAGAGGCTGTTGAAAATAAAAATTTAAAAGATTTTCTTTCAAGAAAAGCAGCTCAGACCTGTAATCTGGGAAATCAAAGAGTTTTTAAGCAGAAGAAAAAAATTCGAACTGAAGAATGGTTAAAAAATTATAAAGGAGAAGAAAGATTACTTTCGATAACAAAAAACCCCAAGTTAGATGATCAGGGAGAAGTAGAATATGTAGTCTGTTCAGCTGAAGATATTACTGAAAAAAAAGAAAGAGAAAGTGTAATTAAGGAATTACATAAAATAGCTGTAGATTTTAAGGAATTACAAGATGAAAAATCAATAAGTAAAAGAACTGTAGAATTAGCAGAAAAGCTTCTTGATTTTAACCTCTGTAATTTTATTCTGCTTAAAGAACAGGAATTTATTTCAACAGCTTCTTCCAATAATTTCAAAGAGGAAAGAATTTCAATTTCAGAAAAGAGCATAGCAGCTAAAACTTATCATCAGGGGGAAAGTCTGATCATTGATGACCTGCAGAACAGTTCGGAAGCGGCTGCGACAAAAGAAATCTATAAATCAGCTATCAGTATACCAATCGTTGATTTTGGTGTCTTTCAGGCGGCAGCAGCTAAAAAATCAGCCTTTGATGAAGGTGATTTAGAGTTAGCAGAGATTTTAATCTCACATGTTACAGCAGCTTTAGAAAGAGTATATTCTCAGCAAAAAATTAATGAACAGAATGATTTTTTATCAACAATTTTAGAAGTCCAAAGTGGACTGGTTATTCTTTTAGATCCTGAAGGGAAAATTGTTCGATTTAATAAGGCCTGTGAAAGACTTACAGGTTATAAGGAAGAAGAAGTTAAAGGCAAAACAGTCTGGGAGTTATTTTTAGATAAAAATAAAGAGAAAGTTAAATCTGTTTTTACTCAGCTTAAAAATAAGGATTATCCCAATAAGTCGGAAAACTACTGGCTAACTAAAACAGGAGAGAAAAGGCAGATTTCCTGGGCAAATAATGTTATTTTAGATGACAAGGGCGAAATAAAATATATTGTGGGCACAGGTATTGATATTTCTGATAGAATTGAACAGGAAGAAAAATTGAAGGAACAGAAAGCATATTTTGAACAGCTTTTTAATAATTCTCCGGAAGCAATAGTGCTTTTGGATAATAAGCATCGGGTGCTCAAAGCTAATAAGAAGTTTGAGGTGCTGTTTGGCTTTAAAGAATCAGAAATCATTAATAGGAATATAGACAATTTGATTTTGCCTGAAGAGTATCTGGAAAAGGTGGCTGCTAAAAAACATAATGTCCCTTATTATGGAGTCAGAGAATACTCACCAAAAACCATATCCATGTGGGTTAGAGCCTATCGCAAAGGTGGTTTTGAAGGGCTGAAACCCAAACCCAGAAATGACAGAGGTAAAAGTCGTGTTTTAACTCCAGAACTTAAGGAAGTTATTTTAGAAGCCCGAGAAGAACACCCTGATCGATCTGTTTCTTTACTATATGATCAGCTGATTACGGAAAAGAAAATGCTGCCCTCTCAGGCCTCCTATTCTACTGTCTATCGCTTTCTTAAAAAGAAGAACCTGTTGGTCAACTCTCCCCGCAAAGAAGAAAACAGACGCCGTTTTGCCTATGATCAGGTTAATATGCTCTGGCAGGGAGACGAGATGTATGGACCCTATCTCAACCTTGATGGCAAAAAGGTTAAGACTTTTCTCTTTGCCTTTATTGATGACTGCTCCAGGGTTATTACTTATGCCAAATTCTTAACAACAGAAAAGTTTTCTGCTGTGCAGCAGGTATTCTCAGAAGCTATTTTAAGAAGAGGTATTCCAAAACTCCTTTATGTTGATAATGGTAAAGTCTATCGCAGTGATAATCTTCATTTTGCCTGTGCTTCTTTAGGTATTACCCTGATTCACACTAAGCCGTATTCTCCTGCTGATAAAGGTTATGCAAAGTATATGATTATGTAAAGTAAATTCTTAAAACACTGTAATGAGTGCATCGTTCTTAAATTTACTTTACATAACTTGAGTTAATC
>NZ_QLME01000042.1 GCF_003259895.1 Halanaerobium saccharolyticum
TCCTTCAGATTCCACCTCACGATGGACACCCTTGTCTTCAGCTAGTGGTTGGTACTATTAACCCCCACATCAGACTTTCACTGACTAGCAAATATTCATGCCAGGCAAACATAAAAGAAGCTGTATGCCAGATCAAAACTCAGCATACAGCCCTACACTCAAATTTATTTTTCATGTATATCGCTGTTATATCTTTTTTAGCTAACTACCAATTTTAAGCTGACAGTAATTATTTATCCTAAGCCGTGATATAAGGTAGTATTGGCTACTGTGATCATAGTCATGAGAAAAGTATTTAAAAATACTCCTGGATAAACATTCCCAGTTAGCTTATAAAAGATCTTATTTCTGAGCAGCATTTTCTGCAATCTTAACAATCAATTCAGTAGCTCTTTTCATGTTTTCCACCGGGATAAATTCAAACCGGCCGTGAAAATTATAGCCACCGGCAAATAAATTTGGAGTTGGAAGTCCCATATAGGAAAGTCTGGCTCCATCTGTTCCACCTCTGATTGGCTTTATATCTGCTTTAATTCCCAGCTCTTCCATTGATTTTTTGGCAAGCTCAATTATCTCAAAATGAGGCTCTACCTTCTCTTTCATGTTATAATAACTGTCTTCCAGCTTTAGTTCAATTACCTCTCCGTACTTATCGTTTAAAAAGTCCACTACCTGCTGCATTAAGGCCTTCTTATTTTCGAACTCTTTTTGAGAAAAATCTCTGATAATATAATTTAATTCAGTATAATCCACACTTCCCTCGATATCAGTTAAGTGATAAAAGCCCTCATAACCTTCTGTATGTTCAGGTGCTTCTGCAGTCGGCAGCATAGAATCTAGTTCCATTGCTATCTTAATTGAATTGACCATTAAATTTTTAGCTGTACCTGGATGAACATTTTTACCCTGAATTTTCAAGTCAGCAGAGGCGGCATTAAAGTTTTCATACTGCAGTTCACCAAGTGGTCCTCCATCCAGAGTATAAGCAAAATCAGCTGCAAAAGTTTCTACATCAAAATGGTCTGCTCCTCTGCCAATTTCTTCATCGGGTGTAAAGCCGACTTTAATACATCCATGCTTGATTTCAGGATTTGAAATTATATAGTCGAGTGCAGTTAGAATTTCAGCTATCCCTGCTTTATCATCAGCCCCCAGAAGTGTAGTTCCATCTGTGGTAATCAGGGTTTTTCCTTTTAATTTTTCTAAGACTGGAAACTCATCTGGGGTCAGACTATAGTTATCATTTAATTTAATATCTCCACCTTTATAATCTACTATCTGCGGATTAGTAACTTTACCATCTAAATCAGGACTGGTATCCAGGTGAGCTATAAAGCCGATAGTTGGAACTTCCTTATCTATATTAGAAGGCAGCTCTGCATAAATATATCCACTTTCATCCTGCTTTACATTTTTAAGACCCAGTTCATTTAATTCTTCAACTAAAAGTTCTCCCAGCTCCAGCTGACCCTTTGTACTGGGAACAGTTTCTGAATCTGAATCAGATTTGGTATCTACTGCTATGTATCTTTTAAATCTTTCTACTATTTTATCCATTTATTTCATCTCCTTTTTGGTTTATATTTCTTAAATAAATTCTTCGTTAAAGATCATTCATTTCCTGCTTAATTATCTTCAGCTATTTAAAAAAACCGACTACTTAATTAAGTAGTCGGTAGTATATTCTGGCCATTATTCTGGTTTTAAATCAATCCTGATATCTGTCCTTTCCTCCAGCCAGTCTAAAATATCATTGATCACCGTTTCTTTTTCTTCTGAATTTAATATCTCATGATAAAGTTCAGGATAGGTCTTTAAGTCCTTATCCTTAGAAGCAATTAAATCATAGAATTTTTCTGAACAGCTAGGATCAACTATTTTATCACCCTCACCGTGAAGAATTAAAACAGGATACTGATATTGATCAAGATTGTCAACCAGCCAGGGTATACCATCATCAATAAAAACAACTTTCATTAATTTTAAAGTGGTAAATTCTGAAACATAGGGATCTTTTTCATAATCATCAACTACATAATCTGATCTGGAAACAAATTTCCCCAGCTCATTGGGAAGCTTCATCTCAGAATTATCTTCAAGGCTCATCTCTTCTAACTCACTAAAAGCATCAAGCTCATTTGTTGCAGCAGCACTTAAAATTTGTCCGTTTAATTTATCAGGATATTTAACACCATAGCCAGCTGCGATAAAGCCACCCATACTGTGACCGAGCATAAAAATTGGCAGCTCAGGATTTTCTTTTTTAACCAGCTCAAAAACCGTATCTGCATCATCTAAATAGGTATTAAAATCTTCAATATAGGACTGAGCCCCATCAGATCTGCCGTGACCCCGATTATCAAATCTGTAAACAGAAAAGCCTTCTCCATTTAATCTGCCGGCAAGGTAATCATATCTGCCCTGATGTTCATTTAAGCCATGAACAATAATTAAAACAGCTTTAGGATCAGCAACCAGATCCCTCTGCAAAAAGAGTTTCTGAGAATCAAAGGTCTCAATAAATTCAGTATTATGCATTATAAAACCTCCCTATATTATTTTCTAAACTCTATTATTATATTAGCGATTAAAAAGAAAGTTCCTTTACAGTTCAGAAATTATATCATCTAAATTAGCAGTTTTCTTTCCACAGACAAAATTGCGGCAGAGTGAAAACTTATTTTCTTCTTTTTCTCCTTCTGGTTGATTAACTTTCAAGAGTAGATCGGGCCTATAATTATCACGCAGATAAGAAAGGAGTGTTTCTACCTTTGACCCATCCGCACTGCCGTAGATATTTATCTCCTTAAAAGGATTTTCTAAATAATGGTAGGTTAAAAGCATAAATATATAATTGACTGGTGCGGCCGCTATCTCTGAAGAAAAAGAAGCAAGCATCTCTTCTGCTTTTTTCCTTAATTCAGCATTATCTAATAAATGAGAAAGCTTAAGCATATTGTAACAGGCAATTGAATTAGCAGAGGGAATTGCACTGTCTTCAGTCTTTTTCTGCCTTAAAAAGAGTTCATTATTCTCCTCTGCAGTAAAATAAAAGCCGGCGGCTTTTTGGTCCCAGAATCTAGAAATCATTGTTTTTGTTATTTTTTCTGCTTTAATTAAATACTCATTTTTTAATGTAGCCTGGTACAGCTCAACAAGTCCCCATAATAAAAATGCATAATCATTAAGATTATCAACTTCTGAATATTTTCTCTGATGATAACTGTGAACTAAATTTACTTCTTCATCCCGCATTTTTTCCAAAATATAATCAGCAGCCTTTTCAGCTAAGACAATATATTCCTGATTATCAGTCACAAAACCAGCTTTTGCTAAAGCAGCAATAGTTAAGCCATTCCAATCAGTTAATATTTTTTTGTCTTTTGCTGGTCTGACTCTCTTTTTTCTTTGCTCAAAAAATTTAGCCTTAATTTCAGGTATTTCAGCAAAATATTCTGCCTGCTTGAGGTTTAAAGTGATTTCACTTTGATTCTGAACTTCAAATACTTCCAGGAATTTCTGATATTCATCTTCGAAAAGCAGATTTTTTATTTCTTTTTTATTCCAGAAATAAAATTTACCTTCAACTCCTTCACTATCTGCATCTTCGGCAGAATAAAAAACCCCATTTTGGTCCAGCATCTCTCTTTTTAGATAGGAGACTGTTTTCTTTATTGTATCTAAATATATATCCTTTTTAGTTATCTGATAGGTCTGAGCATAAGTGTAGATTAGTAAGGCCTGATCATAGAGCATTTTTTCAAAATGAGGCAGCTCCCATTTGCGATCAGTTGAATAGCGGTGAAAACCTCCGCCCAGCTGGTCAAATAGACCGCCTGCCCGCATTGAAGCTAGACTTTCTTCTGTCATTTTTAAATATTCTTTTTCAGAACTTTTCTGCCACTGTTCCAATAAAAAAATTAAATACTGAGGCATTGGGAATTTAGGCTCTTTACCAAAACCAGCGTATTTATCATCATAAGACTTATTTAAAATATTTAAAGCATCAGTAACGATCTCTTGCTCAAGTTCTATTTCCTCTCCACCGCTATTTTGCTGTTTTTGAAGGTGATTGATTACATTTTCTGAATGATTTAATAACTGCTCTCTATCATTGATCCATAAATTATAAATTTCAGGTAATAAACTTAAAAGGCCCATCCGGTTATATTTATCCTTTTTGGGAATATAGGTAGCAGCATAAAAAGGCTTTTTGTCAGCTGTCATAAAAATACTAAGCGGCCAGCCACCACTGCCGGTCATCGCTCTGCAGACATCCATGTAAACCTGATCAATATCCGGTCTTTCTTCTCGATCAACTTTTACTGCTACAAAATGCTTATTTATCATCTCAGCTGTTTCCTGATCAGTAAACGATTCTCTTTCCATCACATGACACCAGTGGCAGGTTGAATAACCAATTGATAAAAAAATTGGTACATCCCGCCTTTCTGCTTCCATAAAAGCTTCTTCAGCCCAGGGATACCAGTCAACAGGATTGTCAGCATGCTGTTTTAAATAAGGACTTGTTTCCTTTTTCAAATGATTTAATGATGCCATTTTACTCACTCCCGTCCCCATGAGCATAACGACTGGCGGCTGCAGCAGCAATTCCGGCCACAAGATCATCTAAAAAGGTATTCACCTTACCATCTTTTTTTGTATCAAGTTCTTTAATTATCCCAATTTTTTCTTTGTCTAAAAACCCATAACTGGTCAAACCAATTGTTCCATAAAGATTAACAATTGAAAGTGGGATAATCTCATCAATTCCGTAAAGTCCCTCATCAGTGTCTATAATACTCTGTATCGGTTCTGGCAGCTCTTTTTTCTCAGCCAGCTGATCCAGAGCAACTCCGGTTAATATTGCATGAGCAACCTCCCGCTTTTTCAAAACAGCATCAACATGTTCATAACAGACTTCTAGCTTAATATCAGGATCATATGGCTCCTGCAGTTTTTTAACCAGCTTTGCTATATCCTCAAGAGTTACTCCTCGCTCATTTAAAACTTCAATTGACTTCTCATATAATTCTTTCATTGAATCATTCATCATAACACTCCTAATTAATTTTATCTTTAAAAATAATTTTAAAATTAATTCTTTAAGCTCATTATACAGTTTTTAATTACAGCTTACAACTTGGGTCAATTTAAAATAACTACCAGTAAAGAAAACCCTTCTCACTGTAAATCAAATTTGAGAAGGGTTTTAATTTATAAAAATTATTTATTCTTTAAGTTCATTATTTAATCTTTCTGATCCAGCCAGCAGGAGCTTCTAAAACACCCAGCTGCATCTGAGTCAGGGTTTCATATAATTTCTTGATTATTGGGCCCATAGCATCCATTCCACTGGGAAAAATAATCTCCTGATCTCCATTAACTATTTTACCCACAGGAGAAATTACAGCTGCTGTACCACAGAGGCCGGCTTCTGCAAAGTCCTTAACTTCCTCCAGTTTTACCGGTCTTTCGGTAACCTTTAAATCAAGATAATTTTCAGCCAGATAGAGAATAGACCTTTTAGTTATTGAAGGCAAAATTGAGCTTGATTTTGGTGTCACCAGCTCCTTATCTTCTGTAATAAAAATGATATTGGCTCCACCACTTTCTTCAACATAGGTTCTGGTGGCAGCATCTAAAAATAGATTTTCGTCATATCCTTCTTCATGAGCTTCTACAGTAGTATTTAAACTCATGGCATAATTTAGTCCCGCCTTAAGCTGACCTGTACCACGAGGAGCTGCCCGATCATATTTGCTGACTCTCAGGATAAGCGGATTTACTCCTCCTTTAAAGTAAGGTCCAACTGGAGTTGCATAAAGTCTAAATTGAAACTCTTCTGCAGGTTTAATGGCAATCACATCTTTAGTTCCAAAAATAAAGGGACGCAGATAAAGAGAAGCCCCTGTACCATATGGCGGCACCCAGTCCAGATTTGCTTTTACTACCTGATCAACTGCTTCCAGAAACCTTTCTTCAGGAAAAGGAGGCATCTGTAACCCCTCTGCCGAATTCAGCATCCGTTTCGCATTTAAATCAGGTCTAAAAGTTACTACACTCCCATCTTTAGTGGTATAGGCCTTTAAGCCTTCAAAAACCTGCTGACAGTACTGTAAGACTGCTGCACTCTCATTGATCACTACATTGGGATCAGAAATCAATTTTCCTTCTCCCCACTCACCATTTTTATAATTTGCTATGTACCTCTTATCCGTCTCATGATATTCAAAACCAAGGTTTTCCCAGTCTAAATCTTTTTTGCTCATTTTTTTTAGCTCCCCCCTACTAGATATATGATTTTTAAAAACATTAAAATCTCTCAGTATTTTAAAAGCTCAATTTTTGACTCCTCCAGCATTTTTTCAGCAAATTCATCAGAATAAGCATTTTTAAAATATATTTTATCAACACCAGCATTGATTAAAATTTTAGTGCAGATTATACAGGGCTGGTGAGTACAGTAAACTGTTGAACCTTCTGTCTTTACCCCGTGAAATGCAGCCTGGGCAACCAAATTTTGTTCAGCGTGAACCCCCCTGCAGATTTCATGTCTTTCACCACTTGGAACCTTCATCTCTTCCCGCAGACATCCGGTAACTTCACAATGAGAAATATCTTTAGGAGCTCCATTATATCCTGTAGCCAGAACTTTCTTATTTTTTACTAATACTGCTCCAACTTTTCGCCTCAGACAGCTGGCCCTGGTAGCAGCCAGATCTGCCATATCCATAAAATATTGATCCCAGTCCGGTCTCTCCAAATTAACCACTCCCATATTAAATGATATTGAACTAATCATAACATTTTTAATTATAATTTAAAAGCCCTCCTCAAAAAGAGAAGGGCCGATAAAATATTAATATATTCTCTTTAATTTGCAGGATTTAAATATTTTAGATACTCCATATCCTCGGAAAGAATGATGGTAGTTTTTTCTTTAAGAGAATTCTTATATGACTGGAGACTGCGCCAGAATTTATAGAATTCAGTATCCTGACTGTAGACATTACTATAAACCTGCAGTGCTTTAGCATCACCCTGTCCCCTGAGTTCCTGAGCTTTCTTTTCAGCCTGAGCACCAATTATTTCAGCTTCTTTATCAGCTTCAGCCTTAATAATCTCAGATTCTCTCTGTCCCTGAGCTCTTATTTGTTTAGCTCTCTGTTTTCTTTCTGAAGACATTCTTTCATAGACTACTTCTTCGTTAGCCTCAGGTAAATCCGCTCTTTTAATTTTTACATCTATTAAGTGAATTCCATAATCTTTTAACTGTTTCCTGCTCTCTTCAGTTATTGAATTGAGATATCCAATTCTTTTTTCAGAGACTATATTATCAAAAGTCTCTGAAGCCAGTTTATTGCGAAGATTGGAATAAACAATATCATCAATTCTGGTCTGAGCAAGTGTCCGCTGTCCACTCATTGTCTGCACAAATTTTAGTGGATCATCAATCTTCCAGAGTGCATAGTTATTAACCAGCAGATGTTTTTTATCAGAGGTAATCAGTTTTCGTGGTTCTATATCATAGGATAAAATTCTATCTTCAAGATAGATAACATTTTGAACAAAGGGCATTTTAAAATGGAGCCCCGGTTCTTTAGAAATCTTTACTACTTCACCAAACTGTTTAACAACTGCTGTCTTTGTTTCATCAACAGTAAAAGTAAAGAAGTTATAAGCCAGCACGATAACTAAAATTAACAGTAAAAAAGTTAGTAATTTTTTCATTTGCTCTGACCTCCGGTATTTCTCAATTTATTTAAATCTAATAATTTCAAAACAGAACTTCCTTCTTTATTTTTAGGAAGTATTATTTTTTCTGTATTTGGTAAAATACCTTCGATAGCTTCAATATAAAGCCTGGTTCTGGTGACATCTTTACTTCCCATCTTATATTCAGTTAAAACATTTTTAAACTTAGCCACGTCACCTTCGGCTCGAGCAACTTTTTCCTGTTTATAAGCTTCAGCTTTATTGATTACATGGGCAGCTTTTCCTTCTGCCTGAGGTATTACTTCATTGGCATAGGCATTGGCCTGATTAATATAATTTTCTTTATTTTCCTTAGCACTATTCACATCATCAAAAGCCGCAGTTACCGGTTGAGGTGGATTTGCATCCTGTAACTTTACATTTTCCACCATCATTCCAGTATCATAGCTGTTTACAAGCTTCTGCAGACTTGTGTGAACACTCTGTGCTATCTCACCTCTGGAAGTAGTTATAATATCTTCAAAGTTAGTTTTAGCTATCTCTTCTCTCATTACTGCCTCAGCCATTTCTTTGAGCAAAGTCCTGGCATCTATGACATTAAAGGCATAGTTTTCAGCATTCTGAATTTTATACTGTACTGCAAATTCAATATGTACAATATTATTATCAGCTGTCAGCATCAGTGCTTCTTCTTTATTCGATCTATATTTTGGATCTGGTGGAGGTGATATTGTTTCATATCCTACCTCTATTTTTCTGACCGACTTAACATCCACAGGTATCACCGTTTCTACTGGTGCTGGAATGTGATAATGCAATCCCGGTCCCACTGTCCGCACATGTTTACCAAACCTTTTGACCAAGCCGACTTCTGGTTCATCAATTGTGTGTAATCCCTGAGCAGCCCAGAGAGTGATAACTACAATTACAATTATCCAGATATTTATTCCACTCAGATATTTCCGCATAAATGATTTAATACTATTAAGCTGCTCTTTTAAATCATTTTTATCTGAGCTTTTTTTAAGATTATTATTATTTAGATCTTTATTCATTTCTAAACCTGCCTCCTTACTTTTAAACTCTATTTAGTCGTTTGTATAATGTCTAAGGCCCGAAATAACAGGGCTCTCGACATAAATTTTTGGTGACTTCCTCCTTAAGATATGGTATAATATAGTTAG
>NZ_QLME01000043.1 GCF_003259895.1 Halanaerobium saccharolyticum
GTTCTAAAAAATAAAACTGATTTTCTCTGGCGGCAGGCTTCCAGGCCAATTGCCGTTGCAAGATGAGATTTCCCGGTACCAGCGGCCCCATACAGTATTAGATTTTCGTTTTTTTCAATAAAGCTTACTGTTTTCAGATCCTCAATTGATAGTGCAGAAGGTATTCTGATTTCATCAAACGAATAGCCTTCAAAGGTCTTAATAGTATAAAATTTAGCCTGTTTAATCAGTCTCTCTATCTTTTTGGCTTTACGGTATTCGACTTCATTTTGCAGTATTTTAAGTAGAAACTCATAACGATTTTCTGCTTCAATACTTTCAAAATTATCAGCTATGTTCTGACTTAACTTGAGAGTTTTGCAGCAGGCTGCAATCTGCTCTTTAATCATTGGCTTCAACTCCATCTGCTACAGTATAGAAAGTATCATAAAAACTAATATCAGGTTTTAGTTCAGGCAATTCAGGTGCATTTTTAGCTGCTAAATGACCATCAAGTTCCATAATCTTAGAGTTCTTTCTCTTAAATAGTACCTGAATACTGTCAGTATCACTTGCTCCATGAGAGATAGCATCTAAGAGTGCATCTACTGCAGCTTCAAAATTAGTTTCTTCTGTCAGTGTATTTAAAGTTTTTAGAGTTGCTCTTAAGTTTTCATAATCTAAGCCATCAAGATATTCTTTAGCCTCTTCAGGAAACAGATCAAAGATTCCAGTATATTTTAAAGCTGTTGGCCTTTTGGCTACCTGACTTAAATAAAGGAGCCAGTTAATTGATTCCTGTTTTAAGTCACCATAAAGCCTATCATGAATGACAATCTCTTTCAGATCCTGGTCTAAGATTATCACTTTCTCAGCTGTAAGTTTAACAAAAACATTGCTTTTGGCAAGACTGGGTTTAGTAGAATATCTGTGTTTACCTTTATGGATAGTAATAAAAGCATTAGCATCAGTTTTTTTAGAAACAACTATTGCTGGCTCAAATTCGACCTCAGGCAGCGGTAATAATGCCTTTAGATCAGCCTGAAATAATTCATGCTGAGTAGCATTTTTTCTGTAATGTTCACGATTCTGATCATCGTCAAGTTCAGTAAGTAATGATTTATTGAATTCATCTAAGTCATCAAATTCTGGTGGTGGCACAAAATAGTTGCGCCTGTGATAGCCTACTTTCCCCTCAATATTGCCTTTTTCATGTCCACTAGCCGGATTACAAAATACTGCTTCAAATCTAAAATGGTTTTTAAACATCATGAAGTGTTCAGTCAGCTTTCGATACTTGTTTTTCCCAATATCTGAAACCATACTGGAAGCATTATCAAAAACTATTCTTGAGGGAACACCACCAAGATAATTAAATATGTTAATCATGCCCTGCTCTAAACACTGCAGGTTTTCACCTTTAAAAAGCTGTGCATAACCAGTATTACTTTGTGGAAAGCTAAGATTTAAGTGACGACCTTCATAAAAAGTCCCATTTTCTCTAAAATCTGTTCTGCCAAAGTCAACCTGAGCTTCTCCAGGCAGATGTTTTAACGGTAAAAAGAATTTAGGCTCATCAGAAAATATTTCTTTCTTTTTGATTTTCACATATTCAGCTAACAATCGATAGGAGCAGTCATATTTACTGCCATAGAGTTCAGTTAATCTGGTATGTACCCTTTTCGCAGTATGACGCTGTTTTCTCCAGACTTTTTTATCAGCTTCAAGCCACTCATCAATAGTTTTCTTAAATGGGTCCAGCTTTGAGCCACGCTTGGATCTTTCAGGTGGTTCTAAAACTAGATTAAAATCAGTCATATCGAGGTATTTATTAATTGTTTTGCGATCATGACCCGTTTTTCTCATTATTTCAGCCACATTTAAACCTTTCTTAAAGTACAGTTTTTTGATATCATTAATATCAGTCATTGCTAATGTCATCTCCATTTTCCTCCCTTATATAAGTTGTGGTTGACTTAATATAAGGGTACGGTATTTTGGGGGTGACTGCAATGACTTTTTTTATTCTGCAATAATAGGGAATTTTAGTTTGCAACTTCCGGGAATACTACTTTGCAATTCCCGGTAATTTTAGTATACAACAAATATATGGAAGGACAAGTAGTTAGGTTAAGTGACAGTTTGGCTTATTTGTATCATGATATTCAAGACGGAATTATGAATGACTTTGTAACAAAAGATGAAATCGTTTCAATATGGAAAGAGGTAAGTCATATAGAAAATGAAAATTGGTTTCATATTTTAATTGATGATGTGATTAAATTTAGCAATGGAAATAATATAGTAGACTTTAGCCCTGAATTAAAAAAAGCTTATAAAGCTTTAAAACAGATCCATAAAGATAAAATTTTAGGAAATCCGAAAGTTAAAGAGATGGATGATAAAGGGGCTGAGTTAGTAGGACGGATGTTTGATTTGCTAAAAAAATATCCAGAATTATTACCAGATACTAAAAGCAATCAAAAAAAATTAGATGAAAATTGTTTAGAAAGAGTTATAGTTGATTATATCCAGTGGTTGGGAGACCAAATATTCGAAAAAGTATTAAATAATTATATTAAAAGAGTAAAATAATTTAATCCTTAGGATGACTTTTATAGAAATATGATTAAGTAAATTAATTTTTATTGTAAAATATTTAATATCATTCTTTAGATGTTTGAGGGGAACTGAGAATAATTTGAGAAAATCAATTTAATACTTGATTTTATTTTACTAGTTTAAAAGTTAAATTATGAAGGAGCTTATATTCATGGATGAAGTAATTTGTTTAGAATGTACAGGTTTAGTTGAAGCAACAAAAAAGTTAAGAAACAGAAATTTAATTGAAGTTTTTAATTATGATAAAGAATTTGATAATTTGTATGGCAATAGAATTAAATTTGATGATGAGAAAGATAATGAAGACGAAAATGGAGTATATCAAAAATGTAGTTGTTGTAGCAAAAAAATTTATAATGAAGATTATTATATTTATAAAGATAAAAAAAATAAATTTGTGGAAATGATTCTGAAAATTTTAGAAAAAGATATTATAAGTAAGATAGATTATTGTAGTAAATGCGAAATAGGAAAAGATGTAGAAGAAATTAACGATTTATATAAAAAAAAATATAAAGAAAAATTATTTGAAGGTGAAACGATAAGAGATTTTTTAGAGATGTATAAAATTCCTTCAAATTATTTTGAATATATAATTCCTAATTTAGAATGTAATAATTGTAATAATAAATTTAAAATAACTGATTCAAGTCATGAAATGAAAGATTTATATTTATATTCTATGAACAATAAAAAATTTGAGGAGCTATTTTATGATATAAATTTAGAAGATTTATATCCAAAAATGGAAACTTATGATATCTTTATTAGAGATATTGAATTTAATCTTTTTACAGAACTACTTTCTTTATATCCTATGTTAGGTTTTAAATATAGAATAGGAAAAAAAATATACAACTTATTTAAAAGAATGTATGAAAATAATGATTTTATTAAATTAGAGAATAAAAAGCTTTATCGTGGTCGCTTAAATCAAAAAGGAGCAAGCAAATTTGACGAAAATAAGATGTGGAATCCATCGCAAGGAATATCTACTCATGGAAGATATAATATTGTTGGCAATCCTGTTTTATATTGTTCTGATGATAAAGGAATTATTCCAAGAGAATTAAATTATTCTGATAAGCATTCTCTAGATATTGCTACAATAAAAATAGTAAATCCTTTAAAAATATTAGATCTAAGCAACTTTATGGGCAATTTTGGCGAATATTTATCACAATCTCCAAAAAAAAATAAAAAATTACATAATGAATATTTGCTAACAAACTATATCTCAGAATGTTGTAAAATGATTGGATATAATGGAATAAAATATAAAGGCGTAAAGGATCAAGATTATAATAATTATGCTATATTAAATTTTAAAAAAGATATAGATTTAAAAATTGTTAAAGTTGAAAAAGCTGAAGTTAAAATATTTTATAACTTATGATTAAGAATTCTATTAATACAACAAAATATACATTAAGTCCCATTGATAAAAAGTGTCACTATCTTTTATATATCAGTGTTGGTGGCACTTTAAATATATTTTTTTAATATATGATACAACATATTAAAGTAGATTTAAGTATTAAATACACTTTAATAGATAAAATATTATAAATTGAGGGGTGATTAGTAATGAATAAAGTTGAACCTATTCGTGATCGAGAAAAGATTGAAGAAGTGAAAATGGAGCTGCTAAAGGATAATTACAGAAATTACTTACTTTTCGTGGTTGGGATTAATACAGGGCTTAGAATTGGAGATATGCTTAAACTTAAAGTAAAGGATGTTAGAAATCAGACTCACATTATTCTTAAAGAGGAGAAAACTAATAAATCCAAAAAATTCTTCATTAACTCAGTACTAAGAAATGCCTTAGATAATTATATTAGTAATATGGCTGATCATGAGTATTTATTCCAGAGTAGAAATGGTAACAATCAACCATTATCTCGGAGCCAGGCTTATAGGATTCTAAATGGTGCAGGGACAAAAGTGGGTTTAGATAGTATTGGCTGTCATTCCACGAGGAAAACCTTCGGTTATCACCATTACAAGCAACATAAAGATGTAGCATTGCTTCAGGAGCTATTTAATCATTCTGCACCGAGTATTACTTTAAACTATATTGGGATTAACCAGGATGTTATGGATAATTCTATGAAGAATTTTTCATTATAAAATAAAAAATAATTGATTTAAATAATGAATTATATTAGTGGAATAGACAGATGTAAAATAAAAGGATAAATATTACTTTTGAATAAATGTAATGGTAATAAGGAGAAATAAATTCAGAAATCATGTACTTTATTTCATAAATAACTTAGTTATCTGACATTATAGCAAAAGTTACTGCAGCTAATAAGACCAAGAGAAAGGGTTTGGTTATCGCATGATGATATTTTTATACTTTCTTCTGGGTAGGAAAATAGAAACTGCAGGGTATTAACGAACCTGAGTGCACTAAGAAATAGAAAACCATGATCAATTTTATGAGAGGTCATAGCATTATCTTCAAAACTGCCGACTTATGGTTAAGTTTTTTGCGGGAAGACCGTGGCAAAAAAGAGGATAGAGGTTCGGAGTTTTGAAGATAAATGAGAAGTAATAGAGTCGATGTTGCTATAACAGACAGATAACATGGGATTAACGGCATGCCCTCTGGTACAAAGTTAGCACTTGAACAATTGCGGATATGAAAGCTAACTTTGCACCAGGTCTGTGGACATCGGGCACACCGCGAATCCCAGAATCGTTATATGAAATTGGGGCAACAAACTATTTGCTTTTGGAGATGAAGAGGATGAAAGAAATAGAAAAAAATATAAGAAAGCATTAGATAAGGCTTTAATATAATTTATTAAACAGAATCCTAAAAATATATTTACTAATAACGAAAAAAAAGCTTTTTTCTATAAATATATACAAAAATATCGAAAAAGATTTAAAAATTCAAAAACTTGTATGTTTCCAGATTGTAATGAAAAAAGTATTAAACATTCTCATACGATTCAAAAAAATGGTGGATTAAAAATGATTGCAGAAAAAAATCATGTTTATAGACCAGTATTTTCTTATGAAAAAAGTAAAATAACGATGAAAAAGACAAGTATCAATTATGCCTCTACTTTTCCAGGTTTTTGTATTGAACATGAAAGTACTTTTAATAGTTTTGAAAAGAATAAAGAATTTAAGTATGATAGAGATATTAAGTTGCAACTTTTTAGATCATTATGCAGAGAACTTCACGAAAAAAATATTTTATTAGAAAATAATATAAATAAAAAAAATGAATATAAGAACTATCAATTGGACAATTTTAAAAAAATACTTGCAAAATATTTACGAAAAATGAAACTAAAGAAGAAGTTTTATAAATTAATGCTTGATAGCAAAGATTTTAAAATTTTGTTTATGAATAATCTAATAGAAGATTTAAATAAAGATATTGAATCTTTATCGAATAACTATTTTAACCCTCTTTTCCGAGATATAGAAAAAGAAGAGAATAATATTTACTATCAGACAGTTTTAATAGAACATTTAGTTCCAGTATGTTTATCAGGATTGGCTAGTTTTAAAAAAGATAAAAGTACTACAAGAAATTATTTTATCTTTAACATTATTCCTCAAGAAAATGGTACTCTTTTTACTATTGCAACAAATGTTAAATTCAAAAATATTTTAGATAATTATATAACTCATTATACTCAAGATCCATTATTAATGTTAATAGCTATAGAAACTTTGATGATTCATGCAACAGATCACTGGTATATTAAGCCAAGTGTTTGGGATAAAATTCCTGAAAATCGTCGCAGAAAAATATTAAATGATATATTGAACTCTAAAAAAGGTTTATTTACTAATTATAATATTTCAATTTTTGATCAGACTAGAGAACATATGTTAAATATTTTAGATAAAGAAGATAATTGGAACCAATTTGATAATAAAACCAAGAAATTTTACTTCAATGAAAGAATGAAACTTATGAATAAAAAATCATATGATATTTTCACTTTAGAAGATTTAGAGAAAGCTAGTATCGAGTATATTAATAACTAATAGCCCCAACTTCATATAACATGGGATTGAAGATTTCGCTGCGCTCCATCCAAATTTATTCGGCAAGGGCAGTCGCCCTAAGCCTCATAAACTTCTTAAATCCCAGGGACGTTAGATGACAGAGCTAATGCAAGTTTTATCTTAATATTTGGATTTTAATTTATTATATCATTGATTTTGATATTTTATAAAATGAAAATTTGGGAGGGAAAGAAAAAATGCAAAGAAAATTAATAGAAATTGAATCGGAGTTAGTGCTTTCAACTAAAACTAAATTTCAAGATAAATTTAATTTTTATATGGCAAAGATTTATGGAGGAAATTATACACCTATAAAGCCTCAAGGTTCAATAGGGGATAGAAAAGTTGATGGATTACTTAATAAAGAAAAAATATTTTTTCAAGTATATGCACCAGAGAGAGTAAATACAAGAAAAACAAATAATAAAATTGATGAGGATTTTAATGGATTTATGACTCATGTAAATCAAGTGTGAATGTCAAATAATATTTTACACTTTTCGTTAAATAAGATTTTACACCTAAGATTTACCAAAAATGGTTTCTCTGTGAGTCAGCCTGTAGCTATCACCATCTAAATTGATGATTTCGCACTTATGAATTATACGATCTAAAATTGCAGCTGTTATAGCTTGATCACCTAATAATTCACCCCAGTCTGTTGGTCCTTTATTCGAGGTGATAATAATTGAAGTCTGACCATACAGTTTGTTTATCAGCTGGAAAAAGAGGTTGGATTCCTGGTTTTCCATTGCCATAAACATAATGTCATCAATAATTAATAAATCACACTTTAAAACTCTATTGAGTTTAGTTTTAGAAGATCTAATCATTTCAGCAGTTTTAAGCCAGTAAATTAAATCACTAATGCCTGCAAATATTACTTTGTAACCTTCGTTAATGGCATGAATTCCGAGACCAATACTAAGGTGAGTCTTGCCCAAACCGCTGGGTCCAAGCAGGACTATATTGTAGCCCCGCTCAAGCCAGGATAGTTCTTGTAGCTGGTTAAATTGTTTTTTAGATAATGACTGCTGCTCTTCAAGATTAAACTCAGCCAGAGTTTTATACTCTGGGAATGCCGCCTGTTTTAAGTATTTTTCCAGTCTGGCCGCTTCTCGTGCTTCAATTTCCTGATCCAGTATATACTCAACCAGTTTCTCACTGGAGAAGGCATTTTCAACAGCGTAAGATATGATTTCTGATATATTCTCAGAAGCGTTTTTTAACTTTAAAGCTTTAAATTTATTTTTTAGGTTTGAAATTGTGGTTGTCATTGATACCTCCAGTTTTAAGAATCAAATATTTTTTGATACACATCAAGGTCTCTTACTGCTGGTTTAGCAGCAAGTTTAGCTTTATCTTTTTCATTTAAGGCTATATTATCAGCTACCAGTAAAATATCATCAATTTTAGACTTGATTTTTTCTTTATCATAGAAATTGATAACATCTCTGAAATCACTGGCACTGTAGAGTTTATTACCAATACAGTATTCTAATGCTTTTGTGATAGTTTCAGAATCTTTATTCTCTAAAGCTTTTTCTATTACAAGCAGTTGATCTCTGATATATCGCTGTTTTTCTTTTCTGATTCTTGATAGAAATTTATCTGCTCTTTTGTGTTCAGGAAAGAGAAGAGTTATCTTTTCTATCAGTTTGTCAATATTATCAGATTTCTTTCTACCGTGATCTCTATTTTTAGAGAGTTTACCTTTTGTTTTAATTATTTTATGTTCTGCCAGTTTAGCTGTACTTTCAAAATCATATATCAGGTATTTATCACTGTCTTCAAGCACTTTAACATAACTTTCAGGACCCTGATAGGTACCTAAAGGAACAGAATATCTGTTACCTTTTATCGGGATAGTATTGTCTTTTCTCACCTGATAAGTTATACTTAAGTCAGAAGAATTATTTTTAATTTTTTCGAATACTGGCTTCAGGTATTTCTTTTCGACGGTGAATACCTGAGCTGGTATTTTTTTCGTTGTGCCATGTATTTTCCCATTAGCACGGCGTTCAAGCCACTTAAGACAATCCTCATTCCACTTTTCTAAATTGATAAATGTTCTATGAGCTGCAAAATTATTTTTCACATAGCCAACAACATTTTCAATACGGCCCTTATTATGTAAAGCTTTACATAAGAAGGGTTATGCAAAGTATATGATTATGTAAAGTAAATTCTTAGACTATAATGATAACAGGATAGTTTCCAAATTTACTTTACATAATTCCATTA
>NZ_QLME01000044.1 GCF_003259895.1 Halanaerobium saccharolyticum
AAACATAAATATGCTGTCGCTTTAACTGATCCGATTAATGGTAAACTAATTGATATATTAACTTCTAGAAAAAAAGATGATTTAATTGAGTACTTCAATACCTGGCCTGAGAAATTGCGGGAGCAGATCAAGTATTTCTCCATGGATATGTGGAGCCCATATAAAGCTGTTGCAGAAACTGTTTTTCCCAACGCTAAGATAGTAGTTGATAAGTTCCATCTGGTTACAGCTATCAATAATGCATTAGATACGCTGAGAATAGAGGAGCAAGATAAACAGACTGCTGCCAATAGAAAGAAGTTCTATAAATCAAGACTCACCCTTCTGATGGCTGGTGAAGATCTTGATGATGACGGCCATCAGCGGTTGATAGAAATCTTTAAATTATCTCCTGCTTTAGAAAAAGCATGGGAGTTAAAAGAAGAATTTAGAGATCTTCTCCAAATACCTGATGTTAAAGAATCTCTTGAAGCTTTAAATCACTGGTATGAAAATGTTAGCCAGGCCAAATTAAATCTTTTCTATAGAGCTAAAGGAACAGTAAAACGGTGGGAACAGCATATTATTAACTATTTTAAAACTAGAATAACCAACGGATTTGCTGAAGGTTTAAACAACAAAATCAAACTAATTAAAAGAATTGGCTACGGTGTTCCCAAAGTTGAAAACTTAAAACACCGAGTATATTTATCATTGCTAAGTATTTAAGAGCAATTAAAAAAATAAAAGAGATAACACGATTCAAACGGTGCTATTTAGATTTCACAACATTTGTGAAAGAACCTAAATTATTTAAAGAATATATTGAGCTGAATTAATTATTTGCAATAGTTATTAAACCGGGTTGATTCCCTCAAAAATATCGGTTTATAGTTAGTTTTCCATTGAGTATCTGGAAACTTTTAAAGGGCAAAATCCAAAAGGGGGATATAATGAAAACTTTAGCCTTGATTCTGGCCGGCGGCAGAGGCAGCAGATTGGATATTTTGTCAGCACACAGAGCTAAACCTGCAGTTCCTTTTGCAGGGAAGTTTAGACTGATTGATTTCGTTCTCAGCAACTGCATTAATTCGAATATTTATAATGTTGGTGTTTTAACTCAGTACCTGCCCCATTCCCTCAATAAACACATTGGAATTGGAAAGCCCTGGGATCTCGACAGGAAGAAGGGTGGATTGACAATCTTACAGCCATTTAAAGGAAACCTGGGAGCTGATGACTGGTATCAGGGCACTGCTCACGCTGTTTATAAAAATATCAGTTTTATTAAAAATGATGATCCAGAAAATGTAATTATTCTCTCTGGTGATCATGTTTATGAGATGGATTATGATCAGATGCTAGATTTTCATCGTCAAAAAGGAGCAGATTTAACAATAGCCGCCCAGCCTGTTGATTATCAGGATGCAGGTCGTTATGGTATTCTGGCTCATCAGGAAGATATGAAAATTACTGAGTTTGTAGAAAAACCTGCAGATCCTCCGGGTAACCTCGCTTCGATGGGTATTTATGTTTTCAAAACAGATGTTTTGCTGGATATGTTAAGACAAAACTGCACCAACCAGAGATCCGATTTTGGCCATCATATAATTCCGCCAATGATAGATGATCAAAAACAGAAAGTATATGTATATAAGTACTATGGTTACTGGAGAGATGTAGGAACACTGGATTCTTACTGGGAAACTAACCTGGATCTGACAGCAGATCTGCCAGAATTAAATCTCTATTCTGAGAAGTGGAGATTCTACACCCGGAGTGAAGAGAAACCGCCGGCAAAGTTTGGTAAAGAATCCCGGGTTTCCTGCAGTCTGATTTCTAATGGTGCAATTATTAACGGGCTGGTTAACCACTCTATAATCAGCCCCGGAGTTTATATTGAACAGGGAGCTGCTGTTCGAGATTCCGTAATTCTTAATGATACTGTAATTAGAAGTGGTACAGTAATTGAAAGAGCAGTTATAGATAAAGAGGTAGAAATTAAAGAGAACTGTCAGATTGGCCAGGGTGACGATTTTTCCCCCAATGCGGAAAAACCTGATCTGCTGCAGAATGGTTTAAACATTATTGCTAAAAGAGCTGAAATTCCCGCAGGAACTATTATGGGACGAAACTGCCGGGTGTTTTCTTATGTAACAGAAGCCAGTTTTGATGCTAACAATATTCCGAGTGGCAGCACCATTACTTCTGAGCTTGGTAAAAAAATAACCGCAGGTGATGAAGAAAAAATTGAAGAATTAAACAAATAATTTTTAAGGATTCTGCTCTGATAGGATATTAAGCCAGAGTCTGTAAATTTTGATATTAATCTTAAAGCAATCCAGTTTAGAAATTAAGTTTACTGCTAAAAGCACTGCTAACACTTAAAATTAAGTGCCGGCAGTGTTTTTTTTGTTTTTAGCAGCTTTCAGATTTTACTGAAAGTTAACATTAATTAGCTTCTTTTTTAGTATCCAGATATGATAAAATTAACCTGAGGTGGACTATTAATTTAAAGGGGGCTGATTAAATGAACAGCAGAATAGTAATTGTAGGGGCCAGTGATGTAGGGATAAGTACTGGCTTAAGAATAAGAGAACTTGACAGGTCGATTAAGCCATTAGTTATTGCTGATAATAATTTCCCCAATTTTAGTATCTGCGGGATACCATTTTTTCTGGGTGGTGAGGTTGAGAAGTGGCAGGATCTTGCTCACCGGAAAAAGAGTGATTTAAGAAAGGCTGGTCTGGAACTGCTTTTAGAAACCAGGGTAGAAAAAATACTGCCTGAGGCAAAAAAGATATTAATTAAAAATAATGATGGTGTCAGAGAGATCAAGTACGATAAATTGGTGCTTGGAACCGGCGGCATAAATATAGAACCCCCAATCAAAGGGCTGGAACTGGATGAAGTATTTTTTATGAGGTGGATGCAGGATGCAGTTGAGTTTGATAACTTTATTACTCAAAAAAATCCCCGCAGGGCTGTAATTGTAGGTGGGGGTTATGTCGGGCTTGAGATGGCAGATGCCCTGACAAAGCGCGGTCTGGAAGTTACAGTAATCGAATTTTTAGATAGTATACTGAGCACAGTTTGCAGCTCATTTAGAAAAAGAATTAAGGATAAGCTCGAAGAAAATGGAGTTAAGGTTATTTTAAATACTGAAGTTAAAGAAATCAAAAAATCTGACGGTGAACTGATAATAAAAGGAAGTCAGGGTTTTTCTGCTGCTGCAGACACGGTGGTTATTTCTGTTGGAACGAAGGCCAACAGTCAATTAGCTGCAGGTACTTCGTTAGAGCTTAATGATGATGGAACCTACAGTGTTAACAGCAGACTGGAAACTAATATTGAAGATATTTATGCCGGGGGAGATTGTGTTCAGAGTTTTAATTATCTCAGCGGCGAAAATAAGCATTATGCCCTGGGTACAGTTGCCCACAAGCACGGCAGAATTATCGGCAGTAATATCTGTGGCAGAGAAGAAGAGTTTGCTGGAGCTATCGGAACTCAATCAATTAAGCTTTTTGATCAGGTCGTCGCCAGAACTGGGCTTAACCTGGCTGAAGCAGAAAAGGCCGGTTTTGAACCCCGGACGGTTGAAATCGAGGCCCGGGATCATAAAATATATTATCCACCTGCATATAAAACCTATCTTAGAGTAATTGCAGACAGCAAAAGCGGGAGAATCCTGGGAGCCCAGATACTCGGCAATGTCAGGGCTGAAATATCGAAGCGGATCGATATATTTTCAGCTGCGATTTATAATGAAATGACCTGTGCAGAATTCAGCCAGCTTGATTTAAGCTATACTCCGCCGCTGAGCAGTCCCTGGGATCCAGTTCAAAAAGCTGTCCAGGAGCTTGAGCTTATTCTAGATTAGTTATATTATAATTTTTACAGATTGAAAACTAAATCTGACAGAATGATAATTATGGTCACAGCCTGGGGGATAGATATATCAAAAGAGCTGAAGAGGCAATTAAAAATTAGGTAAGATGTCGCTGCTAGAATTGGTAGAGATAAAATTGCAATTATCTTATCAGAAATTGATTATTCTAAAGCAGAAGAGGTTGCTGCCAGGATTTTAAAGAGGGTAGAAGAAGATAATAAGATTGAAGATTTACCATTACCTTTAACTACTGCTATGGACTTTGAAACGGCAGATTGTAATATTCAAAACTATAGTATCAAAAACATTAGAAAATGTTATAATAAAGCTGATAGAAAGATGTATGAACAAAAATTTGCAGGTAGATGTTAAGAAAAACAATTAAATATGATATGACAGAGCTGGAGTTTTAAATATATAACTTCAGCTTTATTATGTTACGGGGTGTAAAAATGAAAATTTTGTCGATTTATAGATAAAGGAAAAATAATATATTTCAAGAAATATATTATTGAAAGTAATTTGTGATATATTAATTAAGTGAAATATGTAAAAGAGCTTATTAAAAAGGGAGGTCATTTTGAAGTCTTTAAATTTATTGTCCTTAATTGATGCAAAAAAAGATTTAAGTATAGAAGTTCTTTCTAATTATTTAGATAACTATTCTGTGAAAATCAGTGATAATGAACTAGATGACTTATATTCACTAGTTGAAAATATCCAGAGATGTCATAATGATTTGGAGATATTTGAAAATTTTTTCGTTGGATATTCTATCCCACAGATTAGTAGAGAGTTTGACCTTTTGAGAATTGGAAATAATAATGTTATTAATATAGAACTAAAAAAAATATATACTGGAAAAGAAAGAATAGAAAAACAATTGAAAAGAAATAAGTATTATCTTAGCTTTTTGGATAAAGAAACTTTCAATTACACTTATGTTGATGAAAGTAATAAACTATATTCTTTGAATGAAGCTGAAAATCTAATTGAGCAAAATATAAATGAGCTAATTGATAAATTAATCCAACAGGAGGTCCCCAAGATAAAAAATATAGATAACTTATTTGATCCATCTAATTATCTTGTTTCTCCATTTAATTCAACTGATGTATTTGTGGAAGGAAAGTATTTTTTAACAAATCATCAAGAAACTATCAGAAAAAGTATATTAGAAGACAATCCCACAACTCAACCTTGTTATATTTCAATTTATGGTGCTGCTGGAACTGGTAAAACTCTTTTAACATATGATATAGCTAAGTATTATATTAATGAATCTAAAGAGGTAATTATATTTCATTGTGGAAATTTAAATGAAGGTCATGATAGACTTAATTCTAATTATTCTTGGCCAATTGTTCCAATAAAAGAAGTGGATCGGCATGAATTAACAACTTATAATCTTATTGTTATAGATGAAATTCAAAGGATAAGAAAAAATCAATTAAATAGAATTTTGGAAAGTTTAAAAGATACTAATGTAAAGTGCATTTTTTCATACGACCCTAAGCAGTGTCTTCACAGAAATGAGATTTTTAATAACATTCCTGAATATATTGAAGATAAAGTTCCAGTACAAAAGCATGAACTAACTGAAAAAATTCGAACAAATAATGAAATTGCTTCATTTATTAAGAACTTATTTGATTTATCTAAAATAAATCCTACTCAGAAATATTCTAATATTGAGATCAGTTATTTTTCTGATTATTCTGATGCCAAGAAATATCTAGATATACTTAATAGAAGAGACTGGAAAGTTATAAATTATACTCCTTCTCGAGATTCTTATCCATATAGGAGATATAATATATGTGGTGAAGATAGTGCTCATGGAGTTATTGGTCAAGAATTTGATAAAGTAGTTGCAGTGATTGATGAATATTTTCATTATAATAAAGAAGGAAAATTAGCAACTGAATATAGAGGATATTATCATGTGACAAAAATGCTTTTTCAAATATTAACAAGAACTAGGAAAAAGCTAAATATAATAATAATAAATAATGAAGTTTTATTAGAAAAATGTTTAAAAATTTTAAATAGAAAAAAATAAAAAAACAGAAAATGAAAATATGAATTTTATTAATTGAATTGATCATTAAAATAATTTTGGGGAGGTGGATTATAATGGCAAAAAAATCACATCATGTTGTTCCAAATCCTAAAGGTGGCTGGAATGTTAAGAGAGGTGGTTCTGTTAGGGCATCAAAGCATTTTGATAACAAAGAATCAGCAATAAGTTGGGCTAGAAGTGTGAGCCGCAATCAAAAATCGGAACTTTATATTCACAAGAAAGATGGAACAATTCAAAGAAAAGCAAGTCATGGTAAAGATCCTTATCCTCCAAAGGATAAAAAATAAGATGAGTTACGAAAGAAATATATTTATAAATTGCCCTTTTGATGATGATTATAATTCTTTGCTTAGACCAATGCTATTTACTATTGTTTTTTTAGGATATTTTCCAAAGCTGTCAAATGAGAGATCAGATTCAGGAGAAACGCGAATTAATAAAATATGTGATTTGATTAAGAAATCAAAATACAGCATACATGACTTATCAAGGTTAAAGCCAGATGAAGATGAGTTTTCAAGACAAAATATGCCCTTTGAGCTGGGATTAGATATAGGATGCAGAAAATTCGCTAATGATCATTTAAAAGAAAAGAAATGTTTAATATTAGAAAAAGAAAGATACCGTTTCATGAAATCTTTATCAGATCTATCTGGGTCTGATATAAAAGATCATTCAAATAATCCAAGTAAATTAGTTATTCAAGTAAGGAATTGGTTTATTGAGACTGTTGAATTAAGAGATATACCTAGCGGGAAGCAAATATGGTATAATTTTACAGATTTTGCAACTGATTTTTATGATAAACGAAAAAAAGAGAATGAAAATTTTGATGATCAAGAGTTAAATATGATGCCAATCCCAGAGTATATATATTATATAAAAGAATGGTGCGAATAGAATATAGAAATTATTGATTTAATTTAGTCATTTTTATAATTAAGGAGTTTTCTATAATGAATAAAAGCACAATTAGTGATCTTCTTTTAACTGGACTAGAAAGTTTTTTAGAGGTTAATAATATAAGTCAGTCTGAAATATTTGAGAAAGTGATTGCTAAGATATTAAAAATGAATGAATTAGATCATTTAATTGATTCTGCAACAGAAGATATTTTTAAATTTCAATTTTTATTATTAAAGGAAACTGATAGAGGAGTTGCTTTAATGTCTGCTGCATATTTAGAAAACAGTCTTGAATTTTTACTAAAAAAGTATTTTATAAAAAATATTTCTTCAAAAGATGATCCGTTTAATAAATATGGATTTTTATCCTCTTTTTCTTCAAAAATTGATCTAACTTATATGCTTGGGCTAATTAGCTATAAGACAAAGCAAGAGTTAAACCAGATAAGAAAAATGAGAAACACATTTGCTCATTCTGCTGATTTTATAGATTTTGATAAGCAATCACTTTCTGATAAATGTGATAATCTAAATGAATATAAAAAATTAGAAGACTCATCTCCAAGAGATATCTTTATTGATGCTGTCTTTAGGTTGTCTGGTATTATTTATACTACTAGATTAGAAATTGATGAGAGACAAGAAAAAAATGATCGAGACTCATACCAATTTGATATAAGAGAACTTATTCCAGATTTTAAAAAAGAATTTTTAAAAGAGCTTAAAGGTTATATAAAAAATATTGAATAAATGTTTAATTGAATTTTGAGAGGAGAAATTAAAATGTCAGATAGTTTATTTGTAAAGGAAGATAAAATAGAATGGGAAACTGAAAATCTATCTGATAGGGCAACTAATTCAGTTAGTTATGCTTCTGAAAGATGGATTCCTGAAAATGAAGATATTTATAGAACCAGTTTTCAAAAAGACATTGAAAGAATATTATATTCTAATGCTTTCAGAAGATTACGTACCAAAACGCAGGTTTTAAATGATCCTTATAATCAACATAATAGAACAAGACTGACTCATACAATCGAGGTTTCTCAAATTTCTCGACAGATTTCACGGGCATTAAATCTAAATGAAGATCTAACTGAAGCAATTGCTTTGGGACATGATTTAGGCCATACACCGTTTGGTCATGCAGGTGAAAGAGTATTAAATGACAGCTTAAAGGAAATAGATGGCTTTTCACATAATGTTCAAAGTGTTTGGGTTGTTGAAAAATTATATCATGGAGTTAAAATTGATGGTAAAATAATACCTGGTTTAAATTTAACATATGCAGTAAGAGAGGGTATCTTAAAACATACAGAAGTAAAAACAAATATTGATGACTTAGAAAAATTTAATCCTGAAAAGCCACCGACTATGGAAGTGTTTTTTGCAAGTTAAAATTCCCGGTTTTTGCAAAGTTTTTTTCACAGCCACCCAATAGGGAAAAATTAAAGTGAATTTTGGGCTCCTTTCA
>NZ_QLME01000045.1 GCF_003259895.1 Halanaerobium saccharolyticum
AAACCTATAATTTCAAGTTAAAAGGCTTATTTTTATGATTCGTAGACAATATTTTTTTGAATTAAACTAAATTAAGCGTATTATGAAATTCGCTTGATTATATATAAGACTTATTAAAGGGCAGAATGTTAAGTTGAAATAAAATAGGTAGTAGTTTTTAGATTTTACCTAGAGATGTTAAAGTTTCTATTAACATGGTCATGTAAAAAATTATAGTGATAATTATATAAATGTCGAGAAAGCTACAGAAAAAAGTTAACATTACCTTCTATAAAAGATAGGATAACTAGGAGGTAGCAAGAACATGATTTTTGGAATTAGTTAGATCATTTTTAATTGATTAATTAAGTATAAAAACTAATTAACTTCAAAGGGAGGAATTTTGATGTTTAAATCAAAAAGAAAAGTATTAATAGTAAGTCTGTTAATGGTTTTATTTTTAGGATTTTCTTCGTTAGTAGGAGCAAAAAGCATAACAGTTTTAGTAGAAGGTGGTGGCCCGGCTCATAAGGTAGCTGAAAGTACGGCCGAAGAATTTGAGAAAATAAGTGGTTATGAGGTTATAATAGAAACTGCTCCATATGATGGAATTTATGATAAAATGAGAGCTGAAATTGCTTCTCCAACTGGAGCATATGATGTAGCTACAATAGATGTGTTATGGATACCATTTTTATATAATGGACTATTACCACTTGATGATGTATTAACAGAAGATATGAAAAACGATTTTTTTCCGGGTTTAGTTGAAGGTGGTTCTATTAATAATAATAGTTATGGTATTCCTGTTTGGACAAATTCAAAATTGTTATTGTATAGAAAAGATTTATTCAATAATGAAGAGTACAAAAAAGAATTTAATAAAGAATATGGTTATGAGTTAGAGGTTCCGAAAAATTGGGAAGAATTTAGAGACGTGGCCAAGTTTTTCACAAAAGATTTAGATAATGATGGGGTAACTGATTTATATGGTACTGCAGTTATTGGCGGGAATCATGGAGATAGTGTAACAGGTTGGTTAGAACATTCACTTCAAGCAGGTGCAGAGTCATTAGTTATTGATGATAAAGGAGATATAGTAATAAATAAAGAACCATATATCGAAGGATTGAATTTCTTAAATAAGATTGTAAATGAAGATAAATCAGTTCCAAGCGGTACTTTAGAAATGCTTATACCACAAGCTGCAAATTTATTTTGGGATGGCAAGTTAGCTATGACATTAACTTGGGGACATTTTTATGTTCCATCTAACGATCCTGAGCAATCTTCTATTGCTGGGAATGTTGGAGTTGCACCTATGATATCTGGTGATAAAGGAATTGGTGCTATCCCAGGACCATGGTACCAAGTTGTACCAGAGTCATCAAATGAAAAAGAAATTGCCAAAGAATATCTTAGATTTTTATATGAAAGAAATAATTTGTATTTAGAGGAACTTGGTGTAGCAGCTAGAGAGTCAGTTTTCAATGCTTTCAAAGATAAGAAAGGATATGAACATCTTGAACCTATGATGAAAACTTTAAATGCTGAACAAACCAAAAATCGACCTGCAATTAGAGAATGGCAAAGAATTGAAAGTGAAGCTTTAATACCTGCTGTTCAATATACATTAGGTGGATCAAAAACAGTTGAAGAATCAATTGAATGGGCCAATGAACAAATTGAGAACATTTTGAAATAAATTAATATAATCATCAGGGGGTTAACCCCCTGATGATTATTTAATAAAGGAGTGAAATTGTGAAATCTAAAGATAAAAAAATTGCTGTTCTTATGATATTACCAGCTATTATCATGTTAATATTATTTTTTGCATATCCCTTAATAAAACTTTTATATGATAGTTTTTTTTCTATTGATTTGTTTGATCCTTTATCTGGTAGTTTTGTTGGTTTAGAAAATTATTTAAGTTTAATTCAGTCTGAAAGGTTTTTAAATGTAATATTAAATACTTTTAAATTTGTTTTTATTGCAGTTGGTTTAGAATTTATATTAGGATTTATTATGGCTCTTTTATTTAATAGGAAATTCAAGACTCATCAATTTTGGAGAACATTATTATTAAGTCCTCTTATGTTAGCCCCAGTTGTATCAAGCTTGATTTGGAAATTTATGTTAAGCAACGATTTTGGACTTATAAATTGGGTTTTTTACAGTTTAGGGTTAATTCAAAATCCAAATTCTATTGCTTGGCTTTCAAATCCAAGATTAGCATTATTATCTTGTGCAATTGCAGAAATATGGCTTTCAACACCATTTATGGCATTAATGTTATTAGCTGGTTTACAAGGTATACCTAAAAGTCTTTATGAAAGTGCAAAAGTAGACGGGGCTAATTCATTAAAAAGATTTGTATTTATAACTTTACCTGTTATAAAACCAGTAGCAGTCACAGCTATTTTAATTAAAACAATTGATGTTGCACGCTCATTTGATATTATTTGGAATTTAACTCAAGGAGGCCCCCATTTTTCTTCAGAAGTGTTAAGTACTTATGTTTATAAAATGTTAATGCGTTATGGAGATATAGGTAATTCTAGTGCTATATCTGTTATATTTACTATACTATTATTTTTAATTAGTTCCATATTTATTTTTAAAATTTGGAATCGCAATGAAAATTAAAGAGGTGAAATAATTAATGTTCAGAATAAAGAATAAAGATTTATTTATAGATAATATTATCGCTGTTATAACAATTATTATAACTTTACTTTTTCTTGCACCATATTTATATCTGTTTTTTTCATCAATAAAACCACCGCAAAGTGTTTTTAGTTCTCCACCTTCTTTTTTTCCAAATGAATTTTCGTTAATGAATTATATAAATGCTATTGGAACTGATTCCATAGTTAAATTTTTTACAAACAGTATAATAATTGCTGTTTTAAGTACTATGATTAGTGTTCTTATTGGAGCATTGGCTGCTTATTCAATTTCTAGGTTTAAATTAAAGATACTAAATATTTTCTTAGTATGTGCTCTAATAACAAGAATGATTCCTTTGACAAGTATTGCAGTACCAATATATCGAATAGTAAGTAATTTAGGAATGCGAGATAGTCGATTAGCTCTTGGGGCAGTTTATATATCAATAAATCTCCCTCTAATAATATGGATGATGGTCAGTTTTTTTGAAAGTATACCTAGAGAGCTGGACGAGGCAGCTCTGATTGATGGATGTAATAGATTAGAAGCTTTTTTTAAAATCATTTTACCATTAACTTTACCAGGTTTAGCAACAACATCAATATTTAGTTTTATGCTTTCCTGGAATGATTTTTTATTTGCGTTATTATTAACTTCTAACAATGCTAAAACAGTTCCTGTTGCACTATCTGATTTCTTATCAGTGTATAATTTACAATTAGGCACAATGGCTGCTGTAGCAATTTTATTTAGTTTACCAGTAATGATTTTTACTTTTTTAGTACAAAAACATATTGTTGCAGGTTTAACTTTAGGTTCGGTTAAAGGTTAATTTTAGAATGTATGTAAAATATTTCTGACTTAGACATGAATTATAAAAATTACATTTAGGACAAATCTCCTTATTTGTTATAAAAAAATACAGTCCTTAAATTAATTTAAAGAGGCTGAAGTCGAAAATGGCTCTTATAGGTTGAAGATATCCGTGATTGACAGTTTAATGTTGAGAGAAGAATTATATAGAAATATTATATGGAAGTCAGCTTGATGGTATAATTGTCATTACTTCAGAATATAAACTTTACATTTTCAGGAGTTAAAAGATCAGTTTTAACTTTAACCAAAAACATTAACAATTTTGATTCATTTTTAGTTTTTCATCAAATCGGGTTGTAGAAGCCGCCAGATATTTCATTGAAACGGGACACAAGAATATTTTTTATATTGTCCCCATACCAGATAAAGAGGGAAACTGCTGGGATTTAACGATTAGATGAAAAGGCACGGATTGGAAATTTGACCTTCTAATTATATAGAATCTGATTTTGCAGGCTCTTCAGTTTCTCAGGTGATCTAAAAAGCTACAACAAAATATTTAAAGAATCTGATGTAAAAGCTATATCATTTTTTGTAGTAAACTATTTGGCAGCTTTTGGTGTAATACATGCTTTTATTGAGATAATGTTAGATAAAATCACCTTTAAAGAGGAAAAAATATTATTGGAACCAAGTAAAATAATAATGGAATTTATAAAAGAAGCTATGTTTAGAAGGTAATCTATTTGTATAGATTTTAATTTGATTTAAGTAAAAAAGATCTCTTTCGATTTTGAAAGAGATAGCTTAATATTGGAGGAGGAATTCTTGATGGCTAGTAAAAATTATTATGACGTAACAGAGTGGAATGTTGGTGATCCCTATGAGGATATTGGGGAAGTGATCAATAGCATAATTGCGGATGTTAAAAGCAGGCAAACGGATTCTGATATCAATGAAGGAGGAAAACCGGGCGCGGTTATCTATATACCCCCAGGTGACTATCATCTTGTCAGTCAGGTAGTTATAGACATCAGTTATTTAAAAATTGTGGGTTCCGGACATGGTTTTACATCTTCAAGTATCCGTTTTAATACTCCGGAAAGTGAATTGGCTGATTGGCAAGAAGTGTGGCCTGGAGGAAGCCGTATACTTGTAGATATTTCCCTAAAGGATGGCGATAGGGAATCTGTGGGAGCAGCTTTTTATGTTAAGCGGAGTGGAGATCCCCGAATAAGTTCGGTAGAGTTCGCTAATTTTTGTATTGATGGATTACATTTTTCATCAGATGATGGTTCAGAAAAAAAAGATCCGGAAAATTCATATACTAACGGGAAAACAGGTATTTATATTGCAAGTGCCAACGACTCATTTCGTATAACAGGTATGGGGTTTGTTTATTTAGAGCATGGAGTTACTATTTATGATGCGGATGCACTGACTATAGATAATAATTTCATTGCCGAATGTGGCAACTGTATAGAACTTCGAGGTTTAGGACAAGCTTCAAAAATAGCGAACAACTTAATAGGAGCCGGTTATAGAGGGTATTCAATTTATGCTGAAAATTATGCAGGGATTTTAATTTCTGCAAACAATGTTTTTCCACGAGGAGCAAGCTGCGTTCATTTTTCTGGTGTAGTACGTTCCACTATCACAAGTAATAGATTTCATTCATTTTATCCAGGGATGCTTATATTCAAAGAAAAATGCTCGGAAAATTTTGTGTCTTCAAATCATTTTCTACGTGATCATGAACCCTGGGATCCTATGTTGGAATATGATAATGGGTTGGATGATTTGTATGGTCTCCTGAATATTAACGGTAATAATAATTCTATAATTTCCAATCATATTTCGGAAATAATAGATACCCAGTATATCAAGCCGTCTGGTGAAAAACCTGTAATAATACGTGTTGTTTCAGGGAAGGGAAATTATATTTCTAATAATCATATTGTTGCTACTACCGAAACATCTGAGGCACAAGAAGCGGCAACTGATTCTTGTTTTTCTGCTCAAGTGAGAGCATTGCTCACTATTGATGATTTGGATGCACTTGATGTGATAAAAGTATTGGTAGAAAAGGAATCGACTCAAAATACGGTTCTTGATTCGGGAGATGACTCACAAGTTGTTATGGACAAGACTGTAAATGCATTTAGACCTACTCCAACACTTGAACAGTATAGTTGTTGATCTCATTAATTCACCATCAGGCTGTATTTTCAGAACTCGCTGTCCCTATGCAGAAGAGAAGTGTGTGGAGCAAAAACCTGAGTGGGAAAATATTGAGGGGGAGCACTTTGCAGACTGTCATTACAAAGATGCACTTGAATTAAAAGGAATAAAAAATAGAAAAAAAGCTTAAAAAATAAGTTAAAAAGAAATAAGTATATTTAATATATGAAGGATGATAAAATGATTGCAAATAATTTATATAAGGAAAAATATAGACTGCAGTATCACTTTAGCCCGAAAAAAAACTGGTCGAATGATCCAAATGGAATGGTATATTATCAAGGAGAATATCACCTTTTTTATCAGTATAATCCGGCAGATGTTGTCTGGGGGCCAATGCACTGGGGACATGCTGTCAGTAAAGACTTAATTCACTGGGAACATTTACCGGTTGCACTTGAACCTGATGCTGAACTTGGTATGATTTTTTCTGGGTCGGCAGTACTAGATAAGAATGACACTACAGGATTTTTTGATGGTGGGGAGGGACTTGTAGCAGTTTATACCACTCATCTCGAAAGAGAAGAAGGTCCATTACAGCAGCAGGCAATTGCTTACAGTAAGGATAGTGGCCGCAGCTGGATAAAATATGAAGGTAACCCTGTTATCAAAAATTATGGGGTTAAAGATTTTCGTGATCCTAAGGTCTTCTGGCATCAAAAAACTGAAAAATGGGTGATGATTGTTGCCTGTTATGATAGAGTTAGATTTTATAATTCTCCAGATTTAAAAAAATGGGAATATTTAAGTGAGTTTGGTTCTGAACTGGGGAGTCACGGTGGGGTCTGGGAATGTCCAGATTTATTTAAACTTCCAGTTGAAAAGAAAAATGGAATTGGAGCCAGTAATAACGAAAAAGAGAAATGGATTTTACAGATTGGAGATCAACAGGGGGGAGAAGCCGGAGTTTCAACCCAGTATTTTATCGGTGAATTTGATGGTACGAGATTTAAAGCTAATGAACAAAAAAGTCATAAAGTAGACTTTGGACAGGATTTATATGCTCTGCAGAGCTGGTCTAATATGCCTGATCAGAGAAGAGTCTGGCTGGGTTGGATGAATAATATTGCTTATGCTGAAGACATTCCAACAGATGGCTGGAAAGGGATGATGTCAATCCCCAGAGAGCTGTCATTAAGAAAAACGGAGGCCGGGTTGAGGCTAATTCAAAAACCAGTAAAGGAACTGAAACAGCTTAGAGAAAGATTTTATCATCAAGAAAATGTTCTCCTGAAAGATAACTTTTCGATCCCCTGTAATTTACAAAGCTATCAGCTGACGGTAGAATTAGAGATAAGTGATGAAAGTAATTTTAATCTTGCACTACATAAAAAGGATGAGCAGCAGTCACAATTGAATTATGAGGGTAAAACAAATACTTTTACCCTGGATTTAAGTAAAACTGGCCTGGTAAATTTTAATAAAAACTACTTAAAACAGAAAAAAATTAATAGAATCAGCAGCAGTAATAATTTGATATTAGATATTTTAGTTGACCAATCATCAATAGAAATTTTCATTGATGATGGAGAAATTTCAATAACTGATTTAGTTTTTCCAGAGAAAAATCCAGATGAGATTAAACTAACTGTAAATAAATCTGAAATTAAAATAAATAGTTTAAATGTATTTGAAATTAATAGTATATGGTAATAACTTAATAATTAAGCGAATTTCATAATACGCTTAATTTAGTTTAATTCAAAAAAATATTGTCTACGAATCATAAAAATAAGCCTTTTAACTTGAAATTATAGGT
>NZ_QLME01000046.1 GCF_003259895.1 Halanaerobium saccharolyticum
AAGGATAGGGTAGTGACTGAATATTCTGTAGATAGTATACTTTACCAATAACTCAAATTTGACAATGCTTAAATATTTTTATGCAATGCTAGTGAGTAAATATACTTATATTAGCTTAATGATTACTGAGCAAAGGTTAAAACTGAACAAGAAAAACAAAAAATTAAAAAAATTAAAAAAATAAAGCAGGAAATTGAACTTTAATACTTAATAAGTAAAGTATACCTTCGAGTCCTTTTGCCTACGGAATTATCTATGGTGGCTGGACCGGGGTTGAGGAAGAAATGACTCAGCCTCCCGTGCTTGGAAAGAAGAGTAATTTTAAAGGAGGTATAATTAATGGGTAAAATTTATGAGTATCAGGTTTTGAGAGTAGACTTAACAAGGGAAGAAATTAAGCGAGAAACAATTACAGGTGAAAATGTTAAAAACTATCTTGGGGGTAGAGGTTTAGCATCAAAAATTCTCTATGATGAGATTGATCCAAAAGTTGATCCACTAAGTCCGGAGAACAAGCTGATTTATGCGACTGGACTTTTAACTGGAACAGCAGCTTCTACCGGTGGCCGCTATATGGTTGTCACCAAAGGGCCTCTCACAGGGACTATTGCCAGCAGTAACTCTGGTGGATTTTTTGGAGCAGAATTAAGATTTAGTGGAAATGACATTATAATTTTTGAAGGTAAGGCAGAACGCCCTCTTTATTTATCAATTATGGGAGATCAGGTTGAACTTAAAGATGCATCTGAACTCTGGGGTAAAACTGTTTATGAGACCACTGATCTTTTGATTGAAAAAGCCGGAAATAAAAATGCAAGGGTCAGCTGTATTGGTCCTGCTGGTGAAAACTTAGTTAAATTTGCTGCAATTATGAATGAAAAAGATAGAGCAGCTGGCAGAACTGGAGTCGGGGCAGTAATGGGCTCCAAAAATTTAAAGGCTGTGGTTGTAAAAGCTGATGAAAAACAGGTTGAATACTTTAAAGATGAAATGATGAAGGTTGTTAGAAAACAGACCAAGATGTTGAAAGAAGATGGGGTAACCGGAGAAGGCTTACCTGCTTTAGGTACCAAGGTACTGGATAATATTATTAACTCTACAGGTCTTTATCCAGTCAATAATTTTCAGGAGGGTACTTTTGCTGATGTAGATGAGGTATCCGGTGAAGCTCTGGTTGAAAAAGGATATTTGCAGTCAAATAAAGGTTGTTATGGCTGTCCGATCCGCTGTGCCAGGGACACTAAACTTCCTAATGGCCAGCAGGGTGAAGGTCCAGAATATGAATCAGGCTGGGCATTTGGAGCTGACTGTGGAGTTAATGACTTAAATGCAATTACTGAGGCTAATTTTCTCTGTAATGATCTTGGCATGGATACCATTACCGCAGGTACAACTATTGCCTGTGCCATGGAGTTATATGAAAAAGGCTATATTGATAAGGATGAACTGGAAAATGGACCTGAGTTAAAATTCGGTTCTTCAGAATCAATAATTTATTACACAGAAAAGATGGCTTACCGTAAAGGACTAGGTGATAAGCTAGCAGAAGGTTCATATCGTCTGGCAGACTCTAAAGGTCAGCCTGAACTTTCAATGAGTGTAAAAAAACAGGAACTTCCTGCTTATGACCCACGTGGTGTTCAGGGCCAGGGACTTAATTATGTAACTTCCAATCGCGGTGGCTGTCATGTTAGAGGTTATATGATTTCACCTGAAGTTTTAGGAGCTCCCGAAAAGCTGGACCCACAGGAACTGGAAGGTAAAGCTGGCTGGGTTAAAACATTCCAGGATTTAACAGCTGTTATCGATTCGGTTGGAATGTGTCTTTTTACTTCCTTTGCCCTGGGACTTGATGACTATCGAGAAATAGTAAATGCCGGGACTCAGTTTGACTATACATCAGAATCCTTACTTGAAGCCGGTGAGAGAATCTATAATCTAGAGCGCCAGTTTAATCTGGAAGCAGGAATTTTACCTGAACAAGATAAATTACCTGCTCGTTTTGATGAACCACTACCTGATGGCCCTCAAAAAGGTAAAAAGTCAGAGTATAGACAGATTTTACCGGAATATTATGAAGTTAGAGGCTGGCAGGAAGACGGCTGGATTAGTGATCAGAAATTAAAGGAGATGAAGATTAAATAGTCGAAAAATAAATTGTAGTCTAAATTAAATTAATTTAATTTAGCCTCGTAAATCCATCCAGTTCTCTGCCGGGAGCTGGGTGGAATTTTATTATAAAAGGATGATAAAGATGGCATTAGAAGTTAAATTTTATTCTTTATTTAGAATAAACTTAAAAACAAAAGGAATCGAATATCAACAGGAATCAGAAATCACTATTACTGAGTTGATTGAAAAATTAGATCAGGATTTTGAAGGTTATTTTACTCAAAAATTGCTGAAAGAAGATGGAACTATTGCTCGAGGAACAATAATTTTAGTAAATGGTAAAAATATCTTTCATCTCAATAAACTTGAGACAAAAGTTTCTGATGGAGATATAGTTACTTTATTCCCTCCATCTGCAGGAGGATAAAAATGAAAAATTATCTAAAAAGACAGCAAAAATTATTTACTGAGGCCCAACAGCAGCGGCTGGAAGAATTAAATATTATGATTGCCGGTACCGGGGGCCTGGGTACCAATCAGGCTCTGCAGCTGCAGCGAATTGGGGTCAATAAGATTTATCTTTATGATTATGACCAGGTCGAAGTCAGCAACCTAAACCGTCAGCTCTGTTACGGCAAAAATGATATTGGTCGAACTAAAGTGGAGGCAGCAGCTGATTTTTTAGAACAATTTGATTTAGAAACTGAAATTGTTGTCAGCACGGAAAAGATAACGCTGGCGACTGAAGTGCCGGCTGATATTGATATTATTTTTGACGGCATGGATAATTTTGAGTCGCGCTTTATACTGGATCAGCTGGCTGCTGAAAACGAAATAGCTTTTATTCATGCCGGAATAGAAGAATTTTTTGCCCAGATTATGCTGGTTCTGCCCGAAAGTGAGCTGCGTTTAAAAGATGTTTTTGCCGGTTCAGAGAAGAAAGAGCTCCCGGCAGTTTTTTCCCCGGCTGTAACTGTGACTGCCTCGATTCAGGTGCTGGAAGCTTTAAAATATCTGCTTGCTTTTGATGATTATTTAGAAAATCAGCTGCTGCATATTGATTTATTGAGCAATCAAATGGAGTTAATTGACTTAAAGTGATTTAATTTTGCTAAACTGGAGAAATGAATTTTTGCAGAAGTTCTTAATTGTAGTTTCTATACTTGATAAAATATAATTTCTTTGTTAGGCTTTAATTTAGGAGATGATAATATGCAGGCAGAAGTATATCATTTGTTTCACAGTGGAACCGCAGTTAGAGTAAAAAATAAATTATTTATATTTGACTATTATCAAGATCAGCCTCAGCAGGAAAAAGCTCTGCAGAGTTCTCTGGAAAAAGGAATAGTGAGAGAAGACAGCTTTAAAAATATAAAAGAAGCCTATGTTTTTGTTTCTCACAGCCACCACGATCACTATAATAGAGTGATTTTTGATTGGGAAAAATATTGTGATCAGATCAGTTATATTTTAGCAGCCGAGGTAGAACCAGAGCCAGAGTTAAAAAATAAGGATAACCTTTATTTAATGGAAAAAGATGAAGAACTGCAGCTGGAGCAGATTAATATTTCAAGTTATGGCAGTACAGATGAAGGTGTTTCCTTTCTGGTTGAACTTGAAAATTTAGCAATCTTTCATGCCGGAGATTTAAACTGGTGGAAGTGGAAGAAGTTTACCGAAGAAGTTCAAAAAAGAGAAGCAAGAGAATATAAAAGAGAAGTTGAGAAATTTAAAGATAAGCAGATAGATATTGCTTTTGTTCCGGTTGATCCAAGGTTGGAGGAACATTATTATCTGGCAGGAGAATATTTTATTGATCAGGTTAAACCGGCACTTTTTGTGCCAATTCACTTTGCTGATAATTATGATGTGACTAAATTTTTTAAAGATAGGTTTAATTCAAATCAAACGAGAGTTGCTGAAATTACTGAGCCGGGAGAGAAGATACTTTATACCAGGAAATAAGTTTAATATATATTTGCAAAAATTTAAAAAAACTATTTGACAAATGAAAAGATTAGTGTTATTCTATATTTAGAAATTAATGAATACGTATGCAAATTATAATTAAATATTCTCAATAAGAGTATAACCTTATAATAACAATAATAACTCTTATGATCTAACTTTGGAAGAAGCAGGTCATAGGAGTTTTTTATTTAATTATTTTGAATACGTATTCAAAAATTACAAATTATACAGGGAGTGTGATATAATAAGATTATAAAATTAAAAAGAGGTGTTTAAAATGGCAACGATGGAAGAAATTGCAGAAAAAGCTGGAGTTTCACAGGCGACGGTTTCTAGAGTAATTAATGGTCACAGTGGTGTAAGTGAAAGAAAAAGAAAACTTGTTATGGAATGGGTTAGAAAATTGGATTATCAACCTAATCGTACAGCCCAGAGTTTAAAAAATAAAAAGTCTTATCTGATAGGAATTATTATTCCAGAAATATCTAACCCATATTTTTCTGAAATTATTGAAAAAGTTGAAATTGAGGCTAAAAACCAAGGTTATAATGTTATCATTGCAAATAGTAATGGAAATAAACAAACCGAAAAAAATGTTATCAGTAGTATGCAGAGTCGACAAATTGATGGACTACTTATAGCACCAATCGATAAAGACTCTTCTCATATTAAAAATCTTATCAAAAAGAATGTTTTTGTTGTAATGTTAACTCAGCATTTAAATGGTTTTTCATCAGTATCAGTTTCGCATTTTAATGGTGGATTTAAAGTTGCTGAGCATTTCAATGATTTAGGACATCAAAGTATTGCATTTATTGGAAATGAGAATGATCCTAAATTTAAAGGCTTTAAAAAGGGGCTTTCAAAGAATGGTTTAAAATTTGATAATAATAATTTAATAGAAGTTAAATCTTGGGGAGGACAGATGAGTTCTCATGAAGTATATAATTCTTTGAATAATTTTATAAAATCAAAATCTAGGATAGATATAACTGGTATTTTTGCTTATAATGATTTAGCGGCTTTTGGAGCAATGAATGCACTAGTAGATAATGGATTAAAAATTCCAAATGATATTGCCGTAGTTGGTTTTGATAATACATTCATTGCTCAAGAGCTAAGGCCAACATTAACAAGTGTAGCACAACCAACTGGTGAAATAGGTAGATTGTCTGTTGAAATTTTGCTAAAAAAAATTGAAGGTAAATTAGTTGAAGATAAAGAAGTTATTTTGGAATCAAGGTTAATAGTTAGAGAATCTACTAGGAAATTAGAGTAATTTATGGAAATGTAAGATTCTTATTATATTTGAGGTTCTAATGATTTTTAAGGATTAAGCGAATTTCATAAAAATAAGCCTTGATATAACAAAGAATTTAATGATATAAAAAGGGCTTCACCCCAATCTTGTCGAATTTAATAGTAGCACCCAAAAAACTCGAAAGAAGGTGAAGCCCTATTAATAATATTCGACAAGAGTG
>NZ_QLME01000047.1 GCF_003259895.1 Halanaerobium saccharolyticum
GCGTTGAACCTTGAAAATTAAACAGCAAGCCAACGTTAATATACTTTGAGTGTTAAAACTTAAAAGTAATTATAGTTTAAAGCTTATATTAAATAATATGAGTCAAATTCAAATTCTTTATATGGAGAGTTTGATCCTGGCTCAGGACGAACGCTGGCGGCGTGCTTAACACATGCAAGTCGAACGGTCTACCTCGACAGAAACCTTCGGGTTGACGACGAGATCTAGATAGTGGCGGACGGGTGAGTAACACGTGAATAATCTGTCCTCAAGTCCGGGATAACCTGGCGAAAGTCGGGCTAATCCGGGGTAAGCTGAGAGTGTGGCATCACACAATCAGAAAAGGTGGCTTTAGCCATCGTTTGAGGAGGAGTTCGCGGTAGATTAGCTAGCTGGTGAGGTAATGGCTCACCAGGGCAACAATCTATAGCTGGTCTGAGAGGACGATCAGTCACACTGGAACTGAGACACGGTCCAGACTCCTACGGGAGGCAGCAGTGGGGAATCTTCCACAATGGGCGAAAGCCTGATGGAGCAACGCCGCGTGAGTGAAGAAGGTCTTAGGATTGTAAAGCTCTGTCCTTAGGGAAGAACCGTGGGTATAGTAAATGCTACCCACCTGACGGTACCTTTGGAGGAAGCACTGGCTAACTACGTGCCAGCAGCCGCGGTAATACGTAGAGTGCAAGCGTTGTCCGGAATTATTGGGCGTAAAGGGTACGCAGGCGGATAATCAAGTCAAGCGTGAAAGGTGTCGGCTTAACCGACAGACTGCGTTTGAAACTGGTTATCTTGAGTGTAACAGAGGAGAGTGGAATTCCTAGTGTAGTGGTGAAATACGTAGATATTAGGAAGAACACCAGTGGCGAAGGCGACTCTCTGGGTTAACACTGACGCTGAGGTACGAAAGCTGGGGGAGCGAACGGGATTAGATACCCCGGTAGTCCCAGCCGTAAACGATGGATACTAGGTGTTGGAGGTTCGAATCCTTCAGTGCCGGAGTTAACGCATTAAGTATCCCGCCTGGGGATTACGATCGCAAGATTGAAACTCAAAGGAATTGACGGGGGCCCGCACAAGCGGTGGAGCATGTGGTTTAATTCGAAGCAACGCGAAGAACCTTACCGAGAATTGACATCCCGTGACCATCTATGAGAGTAGAGTTTGGCACTTAGTGCCACACGGAGACAGGTGGTGCATGGCTGTCGTCAGCTCGTGTCGTGAGATGTTGGGTTAAGTCCCGCAACGAGCGCAACCCCTGTTCTTAGTTGCCAGCGAGTAATGTCGGGGACTCTAAGAAGACTGCCGGTGAAAGTCGGAGGAAGGTGGGGATGACGTCAAGTCCTCATGCCCTTTATATCTCGGGCTACACACGTGCTACAATGGCTGATACAGAGGGGAGCAAAGCCGCGAGGTGGAGCAAATCCTTTAAAATCAGTCCCAGTTCGGATTGCAGGCTGCAACTCGCCTGTATGAAGTTGGAATCGCTAGTAATCGCAGGTCAGCATACTGCGGTGAATACGTTCCCGGGCCTTGTACACACCGCCCGTCACACCAATCGAGTTGGATGCACCAGAAGTCATCTGCGGATGCCAAAGGTGTGTCCGGTAAGAGGGGTGAAGTCGTAACAAGGTAGCCGTACCGGAAGGTGCGGCTGGATCACCTCCTTTCTAAGGAGAGAACGTGAGCTTGCTGTTTAATTTTGAAGGTTCTATTTGGAATCTTCTATAATAATATATAAAAGAAGTAAGAGGTAAGAGATCGGAAGTAAGAATCCTGATCCAGGATTTTAACTTACATCCGACATCTGACATCCTATTTCTTAAAAAACTGTACATTGAAAAATGCATATAGGAAATAAATTGATTAAGCTAGAAAGAGCTTATGGTGGATGCCTTGGCATTCAGAGTTGAAGAAGGACGCGACCGGCTGCGAAAAGCCGTGGGGAGCTGCTAAATAAGCGTAGATCCGCGGATATCCGAATGGGGCAACCCACCAGTGTGGAGCACTGGTATTATGTGGTGAAATAAGTAGCCATGTAAGAACAAGCAGGAGAACTGAAACATCTTAGTACCCTGAGGAAAAGAAATCAAAACGAGATTCCCTTAGTAGCGGCGAGCGAAGGGGGAAGAGTCCAAACACATTAAGTGTAAGTCTGTAGACGTTGCTTAATGTGGGTGTAGGATAGACTGTCTAAAGGCTACAGCCTTTGGCTGACTTAAATTTTTTACCGAGTCGAATGAGCTGGAAAGCTCAACCGTAGGAGGTAATAGTCCTGTAGACGAAAGGTAGAAGAAGTCAGAGAATTATCCAGAGTATCACGAGACACGAGAAACCTTGTGAGAATATGGGAGGACCACCTTCCAAGACTAAATACTCCTGAATGACCGATAGTGAACAAGTACCGTGAGGGAAAGGTGAAAAGAACCCCGGAAGGGGAGTGAAATAGAAACTGAAACCATAAGCTTACAACAAGTAGGAGGGCTATTATAAAGCCTGACTGCGTACTTTTTGTATCACGGACCGGCGAGTTACTAATCGTAGCGAAAGGTTAAGTCATAGAGATGAAGCCAGAGCGAAAGCGAGTCTGATAAGGGCGGAAGTTATGATTAGTAGACCCGAAACCGAGTGATCTATCCATGACCAGGGTGAAGCGGGTGTAAGAGCCTGTGGAGGCCCGAACCCACTTATGTTGAAAAATGAGGGGATGAGTTGTGGATAGGGGTGAAAGGCCAATCGAACTCGGAGATAGCTGGTTCTCCTCGAAATAGCTTTAGGGCTAGCCTCGATGTAAGAATTAAGTGGTTGTAGAGCACTGATTGGACAAGGGGCCCAACAAGGTTACCAAATCCATTCAAACTCCGAATGCCATTTAATGTTCATCGGGAGTCAGACTATGTGGGATAAGCTTCATAGTCGAAAGGGAAAGAGCCCAGACCACCAGATAAGGTCCCAAAGTATATGCTAAGTGGAAAAGGAAGTGAGATCGCACAGACAACCAGGATGTTGGCTTAGAAGCAGCCACTCATTTAAAGAGTGCGTAATAGCTCACTGGTTAAGCGGTTTCGCGCCGAAAATGTAACGGGGCTAAAGCATATCACCGAAGCTGTGGATTTATGATTATATTTATATGATTGTAAGTGGTAGAGGAGCATTCTGTACGGAGCGAAGCTGTACCGGAAGGAGCAGTGGACTGTACAGAAGAGAGAATGCCGGTATGAGTAACGAAAAAAGGAGTGAGAATCTCCTTCGCCGAAAGTCTAAGGATTCCTGGGGAAGGCTCGTCCTCCCAGGGTTAGTCGGGACCTAAGCCGAGGCCGAAAGGCGTAGGTGATGGAAAATCTGTAAAGATTCAGATACCACTGTAAGTTGATTGAGTGAAGTGGGGACGCGGCAAAGAGAGTGGAGCGTGTGACTGGAAGAGCACGTATAAGCCAGAAAGTTAGGGTAAGGAGGCAAATCCCTTTACCCGTTAATAGCTGCTGGTGATGTGGAGCCAAAAGAGGCGAAGCCACTTAATGAGCCGCCAAGAAAAACCACTAACGAGATTTACAGTGCCCGTACCGCAAACCGACACAGGTAGACGGGAAGAGAATTCTAAGGCGCGCGAGAGAACCCTTGTTAAGGAACTCGGCAAAATGACCCCGTAACTTCGGGAGAAGGGGTACCCATTAGCATTAGCTAGTGGGTCGCAGTGAAAAGATCCAAGCGACTGTTTATCAAAAACACAGGTCTCTGCTAAGTCGTAAGACGAAGTATAGGGGCTGACGCCTGCCCGGTGCTGGAAGGTCAAGGAGAAGGCTTAGTGCTTATGCACGAAGGTCTGAACCTAAGCCCCAGTAAACGGCGGCCGTAACTATAACGGTCCTAAGGTAGCGAAATTCCTTGTCGGGTAAGTTCCGACCTGCACGAATGGCGTAACGACTTGGATGCTGTCTCAACAAGGGACTCGGTGAAATTAAATTGCCTGTGAAGATGCAGGCTACCTGCGACAGGACGGAAAGACCCCGTGGAGCTTTACTGCAGCCTGATATTGGGTTTTGATGTAGAATGTACAGGATAGGTGGGAGACTTTGAAGCTGGCATGCTAATGTCAGTGGAGTCGCTGGTGGGATACCACCCTTTCTACAGCGGAATTCTAACTGGAGGCCATAAACTGGTCACAGGACATTGTCAGGCGGGCAGTTTGACTGGGGCGGTCGCCTCCCAAACAGTAACGGAGGCGCTCAAAGGTTCCCTCAGTGCGGATGGAAATCGCACGAAGAGTGTAAAGGCAGAAGGGAGCTTAACTGCAAGACAGACAAGTCGAGCAGGTACGAAAGTAGGACTTAGTGATCCGGCGGTATAGTGTGGAATTGCCGTCGCTCAACGGATAAAAGTTACCCCGGGGATAACAGGCTTATCTCCCCCAAGAGTTCACATCGACGGGGAGGTTTGGCACCTCGATGTCGGCTCATCGCATCCTGGAGCTGAAGCAGGTTCCAAGGGTTTGGCTGTTCGCCAATTAAAGCGGTACGCGAGCTGGGTTCAGAACGTCGTGAGACAGTTCGGTCCCTATCCGTCGCAGGCGGAAGATACTTGAGAAGAGCTGTCCCCAGTACGAGAGGACCGGGATGGACACACCGATGGTGAATCAGTTGTTCCACCAGGAGCATAGCTGAGTAGCTAAGTGTGGAAAAGATAAGCGCTGAAAGCATCTAAGCGTGAAACAGACTTCAAGATTAGGTATCTCACTTTGTTAAGAAGGTAAGATCCCTTAAAGATGATAAGGTAGATAGGCCAGAGGTGTAAGTGTAGTAATACATTAAGCTAACTGGTACTAATAGATCGAGGGCTTAATCATTATTTCCTATATGTATCTTTGA
>NZ_QLME01000048.1 GCF_003259895.1 Halanaerobium saccharolyticum
GAATATTTTGATTCTGATAACGATAAATAATAGATCAATTTGAAATACTAAGAATCAGGAAGAATAGGACCGGACAAATGTCCTAAATGTAAATAATCCAAATCGATTTGGGTTATTTTATATAACCTCCATATAACGAAACTTTTCTTGCCTTATAAACTATAATTACTAATCTCAGGCGGCATAACAGACATATCAAAGATTTCTGCTTCTGATTCTATTAGATAAAAGAGTTTTAATTCAGGATTATCAGCTGTCTTATAAATTCCTTTAATTTCTGGATTAATATCTAAATATTTTCTTTTAAAGTAAGATCATTAACAAAATTCACTTTCCCTGTTACTCTTAAACCTACATAATCTGGCGAAGCAACTGTAAAAGCTATATTAGGATTATCCTCCATCTGTTGGTAAACCTCTTTACTCTTAGCTGTTAAAAAATAAATTTTACCATCTTCTATCAATGCTATTTGAAAAGCTCTAGCTTGTGGATTTCCCTCCTTATCCACTGTTGCAAAAGTGCTATATTTTTTAATCCAATTTTCTTTAATTCTTTCTATTTGTCATTATATTATGTATTTATTATCATAATCATGATATAATATTGATATAAAAACAAGAAAGGTGATGATTTTATGCCAATTATTAGACCTGTTTCTGACTTAAGAAATAACTTTAAAGAAATATCCGAAGTTTGTCATGAAAATGGAGAACCAGTTTTTTTAACGAAAAATGGTCGTGGTGATATGGTTGTTATGAGTATTGCTCAATTTGAAAAACAGCAGGCACTTTTAGAACTTTATAAAAAATTAGGAGAAGCTGAAAAAGAAAGCGAAAATAATACTCCTACTACTTCCCATAATGACTTAATGAAACAAATGAGGAAGAAATTAAATGAGTAGTTCACAAAAATATGAAGTTATCTATCTTCCAGCTGCCAAAAAGGATCTTAATGAAATTATTTCATATATACAAATAGAAGCTCCTGAGGCAGCATTAAACTTTTTAGACAAGATTGATGAAAATATATCACAGTTATAAGATTTCCCTTACAAAGGTAAAAAGCCAGACGATGAAAATTTAAATTCTAAAGGCTACCAAATACTTGTTATAGGAAGTTATCTTGTGTTTTATGTAGTATTTGAAAAAGAGAAAATTGTTGAAATCAGAAGAATCATACATGGTAAATGAAAATATAAATTTTTATTATAGATAAACATTTTTATTTAGCTCAATGTCACGTAACGTCCCTGGGATTTAAGAAGTTTATGAGGCTTAGGGCGACTGACTGCCCTTGCCGAATGAACTTGGATAAAGCACAGCGAAATTTTTAATCCCATGTTATATGAAGTCCCGATTATCAAATTGAACTCTATTACGTGTTATGTTATAATTAATTACGTAAAGAGGTGATACTAATGAAAAAGAAACTAACTTTAAGTATTAATGATGATCTTATTGAATTTGCCCATAATTTTTCAAAAGAAACTCATCAATCTATTTCACATATTGTTGAAGAATATCTTATTGAACTAAAAAAGAACAAGGAACAAAATTTTGAAGAACAAAAATTGCAAAAAAGAATAGAAAAACTTTATGGTGCTTTTGAAAGTAAACCTATTCCTGATAAAAAAGATTTAAGGAGAGCTTTTCATGAAAAAAATTACAATTGATATAAATATTCTCCTTGATTTTTTAAACAAACGTAATAAGCATAAACAAGCTGCTCAAATAATTGAATTGTGTAATGCAAATAAAATTCAGGGATATTTATGTGCTCATGAGATCACAACCTTGGCTTATTTTTTAATGAAAAACTATAATGATTCACAAAAAGTAAAATTTGTATTAAATGAGTTCTTAGACATGTTTAAATTAATTCCTATAACCGAAACTATATTAAGAAGATCTTTAAATTCAGAAATAAATGATTTTGAAGATGCTGTTATAGATGTTAGTTCTTATGAAAATGAAATTGACTATATAATATCAAGAAATCTTGATGATTTTAAAAAAGCTAATGTAAAATCTTTGAGTCCAACTGAATTCTTATCTATTTTTTCGAATAACTAGGGATTTCATATAACGTTACTGGGATTTGCGCTCGTGCCTGATTCCGCTAGGAACTGGCATAAAGCTTGCTTTTCCATATCCGTAATTGGTTAACCTGCAAGCTTTATGACAGAAGGCATGACGTCAATCCCATGTTATGTGAAGTCCCTTATTACTTTTTTATTTAATTTACTAATATCTGAACCATACTTCTTAACTATTTTAATTAGTTCATCCCAAAACTCAATTTTGAAATTTGCTTTCGCAAAAATATTTTTCAATAAAATAGTTTGCTGTTGACTAATATTATTAATTGAAGATTCGATAACAGATATTTCATCTGAATTATAGTTTAATCCTATTGGTTCAAAACCTTGCCACCAAGTAATTAACATACATCCAATAAATTCTGGATATTTATACATATACTCATTTACATTGAATAAAATATTTTTAATATCACCTTTAGTTCTTAACAAATCTTGAGCAGTAATAATCAATAACCAATTATTTTTTGTAGCTTGACTATATTTAGTTTCAATTTTTTGTCTTATTCTAAAAGGTTTGTGAATGTCAAATAAGATTTTACACTTTTCGTTAAATAAGATTTTACACCTAAGATTTTCCAAAAATGGTTTCTCTGTGAGTCAATCTGTAGCTGTCGCCATCTAAATTAATGATTTCGCACTTATGAATTATGCGATCCAAGATTGCAGCTGTAATTGCCTGATCACCTAATAATTCACCCCAGTCTGTTGGCCCTTTATTCGAGGTGATAATAATTGAAGTCTGACCATACAGTTTGTTTATCAGCTGGAAAAAGAGGTTAGATTCCTGTTTTTCCATAGCCATAAACATAATGTCATCGATAATTAAAAGATCACACTTTAAAACTCTATTGAGTCTAGTTTTAGAAGTTCTAATCATCTCAGCAGTTTTAAGCCAGTAAATTAAATCACTAATGTTTGCAAAAATCACTTTGTAGCCTTCGTTAATGGCATGAATACCCAATCCTATACTTAAAGAGGTTTTACCAACTCCTGTGGGGCCAAGCAGGACTATATTGTAGCCCCGCTCAAGCCAGGATAGTTCCTTAAGCTGATTAAACTGTTTTTTAGATAGAGTCTGCTGTTCTTCAAGATTAAACTCAGACAGAGGTTTATACTCTGGAAATGCAGCCTGTTTTAGGTATTTTTCCAGTCTGGCTGCTTCTCGTCCTTCAATTTCCTGATCCAGTATATACTCAACAAGTTTCTCACTGGAGAAGTCGTTTTCAACAGCATAAGATATGATTTCTGATATATTTTCAGAGGCGTTTTTTAACTTTAAAACTTTAAATTTATCTTTTAGATTTGCAATTGTGGTTATCATTTATACCTCCAGTTTTAAGAGTCAAATATCTTTTGATATACATCAAGGTCTCTTACTGCTGGTTTAGCAGCAAGTTTAGCTTTATCTTTTTCATTTAAGGCTATATTATCAGCTACCAGTAAAATATCATCATTTTCAGATTTGATTTTTTCTTTATCATAGAAATTGATAACATCTCTAAAATCACTGGCACTGTAGAGTTTATTACCAATACAGTATTCCAGTGCTTTAGCAATAGTTTCAGGCTCTCTGTTTTCTAAAGCTTTATCGATTACCTGCAGTTGATCTCTGATATATCTTGGTTTTTCTTTTCTGATTCTGGCCAGAAATTTACTCGCTTTATCATTATCAGAAAAAAGAGACACAATTTTTTCTATCAGCTTATCAATATTATCAGTTTTCTTTCTGCTGTGATCACTATTTTTAGAAAGATTACCCCTGTTTTTAAATATCTTATGTTCTGCCAGTTTAGCTGTACTTTCAAAATCATATATCAGGTATTTATCATTGTCCTCTAGCACTTTTACATAGCTTTCAGGTCCCTGATAGGTACCTAAGGGTACAGAATATCTGTTACCTTTTATCGGAATGGTATTGTCTTTTCTCACCTGATAGGTTATACTTAAGTCAGAAGAATTAGTTTTAATTTTTTCTGATACTGGCTTCAGGTATTTCTTTTCTACGGAGAATACCTGGGCTGGTATTTTTTTCGTTGTGCCGTGTTTTTTACCATTGGCACGAAGCTCAAGCCACCTACGACAATCCTCATTCCACTTCTCTAAATTGGTAAAGGTTCTGTGAGCTGCAAAGTTGTTTTTAGCATAACCGACTAAATTTTCTATACGCCCTTTTTTATGTAAAGCTTTACATAATAAGGGTTATGTAAAGTATATGATTATGTAAAGTACATTAAAATAATGTTGATATACTAGAAATTTTTGCTGGTTTACTTTACATAATTACTCTA
>NZ_QLME01000049.1 GCF_003259895.1 Halanaerobium saccharolyticum
AATCCCAATTATAAGGAGTTTTTCTATTTTAAGCAAGTATTTTCGCTGAAAATAGAACTTGACTTTTCTTAAATATTTTTATGCAATGCTAGTGATAACGAGTAGTAAAAATTGCTCCATCTACCGCTCCACTTTTTAATACTTTAAGATAATTTTCTTCTTCTTCTTTTTTTCCCTGGGTAGTGCAAATAATCAGATTATAGCCTGCCTGTTTAACATAGTTTTTTATAAATTGAGACAGCTCAGCGTTAAAAGGATTATCCATGGCTCCAATAATCAGAGCCAGAGTATCAGAAGATTTTTTGGCCAGAGATTTACCCCTAATATCAGCTACATAATCTAATTCCCTGGCAATCTTTTTGATTTTCATTTTAGTATTAATATTTACCAGTTCACTATCATTTAAGGCCAGTGAAGCAGTGGCTTCGGAAACCCCTGCCTCTTTTGCTATTTGCTTTAATGTAATTGCCATTCAAATCAATCCTTTATCTGCAGTAAATACTAAATAAATATTAACACTATATTTTTAAGAAGTCAATTTTTTCAACTGGCGGTAAAGGGGAAGATAAATTTCCTGATCTCTAATAACACAGCCTGCTTTTTTTCTGGCAGCTTTTAATTCAGCACATTTACTGCAGGTTATACAAACTTTGTTCTGATCAAGCTGATCATTTTTAATAATATCTCTGACAAAATCAGGATAAGCAAAGGCCTGACGGCCAAAACCCGACATTGTCATCCATCCCTCCTGGATCATTCCTGCAGCCAAATAAGGAGCCAGATGCCTTAACCAGCTGAAGCCGGTACCCACAACAACTCCACTAAAATTATCCTGAGCAAATTTGCTCAACTTCAATAACCGAACTGCGCCTTTAAGGGGAGCTTCCGGCGGCTGGTAACTTCCCTGATCATAGGGACGATTAACATGAGGTTTTAAATAGGGAGTACTTGCCGTTACATTTATAATCTTTACTCCTAATTCCTCCAGCTCGTTAAGCAGTCTTTGGCTTTCTCTTAAATCCATTTTCCCTGTATAATCAGTGGACCAGCCATTGGGATAAGGGATTGCATCATATATATTTAACCTAACAGCCAGATCAATATCTACCTGTTCCCCGACTTCTTTAATTACTTCTTTTAAAAAACGGGTTCTATTCTCATAACTACCCCCATATTTACCTTCTCTTTTATGGGCAGCCAGGATTTCTGATAAAAGATATCGGTGGCAGCTTTTAATATCTACTGCCTCAAAACCTGCTTTTTGGGCGAGTTTTGCTGCCTGCAGATAGTCATTTTTTAGCCGGTCCAGCTCCCGATCACTCATTATATGATAATCTTTATCTAGATGAGCAGCAGAATCAAGGTACTCATCTCTAAATATAATATTATTTTTCTCCCCAAATCGACCCGAATGAGTAAGCTGAGCTACAAGATAAGGGTTATGACTTTTACCGTTAACTGCTGCAGCCTCCGTTTTTATCAAATCAATTAGATTTATAAAAGAGTTTAAATTTTCCTGGTTTAAAAACAGCTGATCTTTATTAGCTCGACCATTCTCATTGACAGCAAGTGCTTCCATCCAGATCAAACCGGAACCACCCCTGGCAAAACGCTTATATCTTCTTTTTGTCAGCTCAGAAGGAGTCCCATCTTCATTTGCATCTGCACCTTCCATGGGATGGATGGCCAGCGCATTGGGAATCTTTAATCCTTTAGTTTTTATCTTCTCTTTTAAAATAGCCAGATCTTTTTGAAGAGGTAGATCTAGATTATTATTATATAAATCTTTTTTTAAGTCATTTAAGGAAGAATAACTAAAGTTATCATCCATTGAATTCACCTCTTTTATTTAGATTAATAATCTTACTCTGATAGGCAGCTATTTCAACTTCAATTTTTTTTGAGTCAGGACAGTTGATAGTACTTTTCTGCCTTTGATCACTATTATTAATTACAAGCAGCTTCTGTTTTTTTGGAAAAAAAGCTGTTTCTAGATTGGGATTGATACTCAACCAATTTTGAAAACCTTCAGTTTCTCCTGCTGCCCAGGCTATAATTCGATGCAGCATTCGATTATTGGTAATCGAATGTCTAAAGGAAGTTAGATATACTCCTCTTCCCTGACCAAATTTCCTGGCTGCCAGTTTAATTGTTTCCTCATCTGCAGCTAGAACTTCTGTTTTTGAATCCAGAGCATATATATTATCTGTTGTCTTGCCCAAATTTAAATTTTCTGCTGATTTAAGATCCTCTGTAATAAAGTGATCTTTCTGGATACTATAATCATATTTGTTCTGCGCAATAGTAAGGCCAATTTCTCTGTCTACTCCCAGCAGATGAGAAAGCTGAAAATACTGGCTGCTGTATCTGGCTGCTGAAGGTTCTGCAGCACCAATAAAACCTCCACCCTCTGCGGCCCAGTTAGTAATAGCTGTAACAATTTCAGGCTTTTTCCAGTGTTTGCCGCCACTCCAGGCACTATCAAGTTTACCAGCATTAATTATTACTTTGATATCTTCTGCAATTCCATTTTCTAAAATATCATCAAAACTAATAAATTCTACCTCAAAAGGTAAGCCGGCCAGTGCTTCCAGAATATGATTTAAGGATAATTCAGGATGTTCATGGAGATGACCACTGCAGATCCAGGAACGCAGATCACCCCAGGAAGTTAAGACAGCAACTTTATAAGGTGCAGTCTCTACTTTATCACCCTGGTGCAGTTTTTTGATTTCTCTAAATTCCTGGGTCAACTCTTCCATATATTCTACAAAATCCGGAAATTCTTCTACCAGATGCAGATAGCCACCAAGTCCAATTCTGTCAATCTTTGCCCTCAGCAGAGCTCTCCTGACATTAAGCCAGTAATTTTTTGTATCCAGCGTTGGATCTCCACCCTCTTTAAAAGTAGGTTCTCCTGTCAGCCCGGTAGGAAAAAGATAGGGATGCAGCCTTAATTCATGCACATCTACTTCGTCAACACCGGCACATTTTCTGGCTTCAAAAGCATTAAATACACATTTAATCAAGCCATCAAAGCCAAATTCTTCAAACCTTTTTCCATAGGGTTCGATTCCTATCCAGTGATCATCATAAAACACATAGGCCTTTTTGTCATATTTGTGAACCAGATCTATCAGCTGACTGCCAAAATCAACTACAAATTCGTTGACAAAATCCATCCATTCCTGATATTTTTTACCCGACACATTATGAGTAGAATTATAATAACCTTTGTTAATAAAATCTTCTGACTGCAGCTGATAACCTCTTTCTTCTTCAAACTTCTGTAAAGCATAAGGACTCACTGTAAAATCATAAGATCCCCAGTCAGAATATCTGAATCTAAAATCCTTATCATCTCCCCAGAACCAGCAGAAATTATAAAACATGGAAGTAAAGCGGACAACATCAGTCTGTGGATGTTCCTGCAGCCATTTTTCTAAATACTCAAGCAAATGCTTCTGACTTTCCGGATAAATTGGATCCACCGGCATCAGGTGCTCACGATCTCCCCAGTCATTTGTTATATGATTGTACATTGAAATTGCTTCCCAGGTTCTATAGGCTAGAAAATTAACTGTATATTTATGACCTTTGATTGTATTTTTTATAGTTACAGAATTTTTTTCCTGCTGATAACTCCAGTTGGCTTCTGCTACCTCCTGATCTGCAGTTCTATCATACACCTGCCACCATTTTTTGGGATCATTGTTATAATTAACTTTAAACTGCTGTTCAAAAAAACCATCTAAAAGTTTAATTTCTAATTTATTCTCTACAGCCAGCACAGGATCAGTCATTAAAAAATTCTGCTGTAATTTGTCCATATTTTTTTTAGCCCACTGATTATCAGCTCGAATTATGCAGAGAGTGGAGTAAATATCAAAATCTGCTGAGGTGATATCTTCAGAAAGAGCAGTGCCATCACTATCCCTGATGACATCTGCTCCCCATTTTTCTGCTAATTCAAGTGTTAAATCTTCATATCCTGCCTCACCTGGCAGAGTGAATGAGCCTTTTTCTATTTTGTTCATCTTTTATCAGCTCCTATTAACAAAGTCAAATTACGATTTAAGTTAATTTTTAAAATAAATAATTCAATTCAGTTAATCTTTAGTTAAGATAACTGTAAGTAATAATCGGATTTAACCTTTTAATCCCGAAGTAGCAATACCTTCCACCAGATAACGCTGGAAGAAAATAAAGATTAAAAAGATCGGCATCAAGGATAAGGTTGCCATTCCAAACATTG
>NZ_QLME01000050.1 GCF_003259895.1 Halanaerobium saccharolyticum
CCCTTGTTATGTGAAGCTTCACATAATAAAGGTTATGCAAAGCATATGATTATGTAAAGTATTTAAAAATAATATTGTTCTGTCAGGATTAACTGCTGGTTTACTTTACATAATTACTCTATAATTAGTTAAGGCAAAAGCCTAAATATTATAGAGAGGAAAATGCAAATGAAAAGAGAACAAAAACTTCAGGAACTAATATCAGAACTGGGGGTGCATCTTAAAAGTCTATCCTACCAAAGAGCTACACAATTAAAATATCAGAGAGGCTGGCAGCTTTTAAATGACTTTATGGTCAAAAACTCTATTGAATTCTATAATTCTCAGGTAGGAGAAAAATTCATATCCAGTATAATGAAAAATCGCCCCTATGAAAACCTATGCAGAAAAGAAAAAGACCTTATCAGAATAGCAAATGTAACCAGTGAATTTCAGGCTACGGGTGTAATTAAATTTAGATCAGTCTCCAAAAAGTATAACTTTGATGGGGAGATAGGTAAAATTATTTTAACCTATCTAGAACACCTTAAGCTTAGAGGATTTGCATCAAAAACACTGGAAAGCAAGAAAATTTATTTATTAAGATTTTTAGATCACCTGAAAGCAAATAATATACTTTCTTTAAATAGGCTAGAAAGTCAGCATATACTTCAATTCATTAATAATCTGGGGATATATTCTAAAGCCACAATCCATAATATGTTCAGCACTCTTAGAGGATTTTTAAAATATCTTTATCAGAATGAAATAGTGTTAATTGATTTTTCATATGTTATTCCAAAAAGCAGTTACAAAAAAGAAAGGAAATTACCAACTACCTATACCAAAGATGAAATTAAAAGGATGCTTAAATCAGTAAATAGAGCAAATCCCAAAGGTAAACGAGATTATGCGATGATGCTGCTGGCAGCAAGACTTGGATTACGAGCTTCTGATATCTGTAGATTAAAGTTTGAAAATATTAACTGGAAAAAAAATATGATTAGAATTAAACAGACAAAAACAGCCAGGACAGTTGAACTACCTCTTTTAACAGAAGTGGGTAATGCAATTATTGATTATCTTAAATTCGGGCGTCCAGAATCAGAACTCCAGTATATTTTTATTTGTATAAATCAGCCTTATGATAAGTTAAAAGAGCCAACATTGCACAGCATAGTTTCATTTTATTTAAATAAAGCAAAAATTGATAATCTGGATAAGAAAAAACATGGACCCCATGCCCTGAGACACAGCCTTGCCTGTTCTTTATTGGAGCAAAAAACTCCACTTCCAGTTATTTCAGAAGTGCTGGGTCATAGCAGTACAGAAAGCACAAAAACATATCTAAGAATAGATTTAGATTCTTTAAGACAGTGCTCACTTGAAGTTCCAGATCTAAATTCACCTTATTATATTCAGGAGGTGAACTAAAATGGAATTTAAGAGCATATATGCAGTGCTTTTAAAACAGTATATAGAATTTAAAAGAAATATTGGTTATGACTACAAAGAGATTTCTAGTTTTAAAACATTTGATCGATTTATTATTAAAAATGAATTTACTGAGATAGGTTTAACTAAAGATATATCTGATAAATGGGCTAAAAAACGAAAAAATGAAGCTGATACTACAAGATATACAAGAGTTAATGATATTAAAAATTTCTCGATTTATTTAAACAAGCTTGGATATCAATCATATATTCCAGAGCAGATTAAATTCAAAAAAACTACCTTTACACCATATATCTTCTCTAAAGAAGAAATTAAAAGTTTTTTTGATGCCTGTGATAATTTAAAATTCCATAAAAGATCAAATACAAGATATGTTATTCCCATTGTATTTCGAATGATATATGGCTGTGGTTTAAGAGTTAGTGAGGCCCTAGCTTTAAAAACTGAAGATGTTAATTTATCAGAGAAATATATTATTATTAGAGATTCTAAAAATGATAGAGATAGAGTTTTACCTTTATCTGATTCATTAACTGACATCTGCCTGATATACAGAGAAAAATGTTTATCAAAAAATCTAATCACAAAGTATTTTTTCACTCAGCAAGATGGAAGCAGTTATGCCTCTAATACTGTTTACCGCTGGTTCAGAAAAATATTATGGGAAGCCAATATTTCTCATGGAGGCAAAGGAAAAGGTCCACGAGTCCATGATTTTCGACATACCTTTAGTGTTCATTCACTGATTAAAATGGCAGAATCTGATCTTGAGCTATATTATTCTTTACCTATTCTGTCTAAATATTTGGGACATCAATCACTGGAAGCAACAGATAGATATGTTAGACTGACATCTGATATGTATCCAGAATTAATTAAGGAAGTTAATAATCTCTGCTCATATATTTTTCCAGAGGTGAAGCTTCCATGAAAACAGTTGGCTTTTCCTATTATTTAACTTCTTTTTTAAAAGTTTATTTACCTGGTGAAAAAGGAGTCAGCGAAAATACTATCTTATCTTACAGGGATACCTTTATTCTTTTTCTTAACTTTCTTAAGGATAGCAAAAACATTCCTGCAGAAAGTATTACTTTAGAAATTATCACAAAAGATATTATTGTTGATTTTTTAGATTGGATAGAAAATCAACGACAGTGCAGCATAACCACCAGAAATATTCGGCTGGCAGCTATACATTCTTTCTTTAGATATCTTCAATATCAGAATCCTGAAAATCTGCAAGAGTGGCAGCGAATATTATCAATACCAGTTAAAAAAACAGAAAAGAAAACAATTAATTATTTAAGCTTAGATGGGATTAAATTGTTACTGGAAATGCCAGATCAAAGTTTGAAATCAGGGCAACGCAATCTAGCAATGCTGAGTTTAATGTATGATACAGCAGCTAGGGTGCAGGAAATCATTGATTTAATACCATCAAGTATTCGTTTTGATAAACCATATACAGTTAAACTAATTGGCAAAGGAAAAAAAGCAAGAATAGTTCCTTTAATGGAGCCAACAGCTAAAATTTTAAAAAGATATATGGAAGCAAATTCTCTATTGAAAGATTATGCAAATGAATATCCATTATTTTTTAATAGTCGTAAAGAAAAACTCACAAGAGCTGGAGTAAATTATATTCTAAAAAAATACAGTAAATCAGCTAAAGAAAAAGCACCTGCTTTAATACCTGATCAAATTTCATGCCATTCATTGAGGCATTCAAAGGCTATGCACTTACTTCAGGCAGGAGTTAATCTTGTTTATATTAGAGATATTCTTGGTCATAGCTCGGTTCAGGTAACTGAAGTCTATGCTAGAGCTGATTCCAGACAGAAACGCAAGGCGATTGAAAAAGCCTATACTGATGTTTCTCCTGAAGAAAAACCTCAATGGCAGGATAATGACAATTTATTATCCTGGTTGAAAAAATTTGATCAATAGATTAACTCAAGTTATGTAAAGTAAATTTAAGAACGATGCACTCATTACAGTGTTTTAAGAATTTACTTTACATAATCATATACTTTGCATAACC
>NZ_QLME01000051.1 GCF_003259895.1 Halanaerobium saccharolyticum
GAAGGGTTATGCAAAGTATATGATTATGTAAAGTAAATTCTTAGACTATAATGATAACAGGATAGTTTCCAAATTTACTTTACATAATTCCATTAAATACTATTGATTAAATTGGTTTAACCATAATAATAAATCATCATTCTCCTGCCATTGAGGCTTTCCTGTCGGAGAAACATCAGTATAGGCTTTTTCAATAGCTTCTCGTTTCTGTCTGGAATCAGCTCTGGCATAGACTTCAGTTACCTGAACCGAGCTATGACCAAGAATATCTCTGATATAAACCAGATTTACACCCGCCTGCAGAAGATGCATGGCTTTTGAGTGCCTCAATGAATGGCATGAAATTTGATCAGGTATTAAAGCAGGTATTTTTTCTCTAGCTATTTTGCTGTATTTTTTTAAAATATAATTTACTCCAGCTCTTGTAAGTTTTTCTTTGCGACTATTGAAAAATAATGGATACTCATTTGCATAATCTTTCAGAAGACCATTTGCTTCCATATATCTTTTTAAAATTTCAGCTGTTGGTTCCATTAAGGGGACTATTCTTGCTTTTTTCCCTTTGCCAATCAGTTTAACTGTATATGGTTTATCAAAACGAATATTTGATGGTGTTAAATCAATAATCTCCTGCACTCTAGCTGCTGTATCATACATTAAACTCAGTATTGCTAAATTGCGTTGTCCTGATTTCAAACTTTGATCAGGCATTTCTAATAATAATTTAATTCCATCTAATGATAGATAATTCATTGTTGCCTTTTCTGTTTTTTTGACTGGTATTGATAATATTCTCTGCCATTCCTGCAGGTTTTCAGGACTCTGATATTGAAGATATCTAAAAAAAGAGTGCATAGCTGCCAGCCGAATATTTCTGGTAGTTATGCTGCAATGACGCTGAACTTCTATCCAGCCTAAAAAATCAACAATAATATCTTTTGTGATAATTTCCAGGGTGATATTTTCGGCAGAGATATTTTTTCTATCTTTAAAAAATTTGAGTAAAAGAATAAAGGTATCTCTGTAAGATAAAATAGTATTTTCGCTAACCCCTTTTTCACCAGGCAAATAATTTTTTAAGAAAGTAGTTAAATAATAAGAGAAATCAGTATTTTTCATGGGAGTTTCACCTCTGGAAAAATATATGAGCAGAGATTATTAATTTCTTTAATTAATTCTGGATACATATCAGAAGTCAGCCTGACATATTTATCTGTTGCTTCCAGTGATTGATGACCTAAGTATTGAGACAGGATAGGTAAAGAGTAATATAGATCAAGATCAGATTCCGACATTTTAATCAGTGAATGAACACTAAAGGTATGTCGAAAATCATGGACTCGTGGACCTTTTCCTTTACCGCCATGAGATATATTGGCTTCCCACAAAATTTTTCTAAACCATTTGTAAATAGTATCGCTTGCATATCTTTCACCATTATACTGACTAAAAAAATATTTTTCTATTAAATTTTTTGATAAACATTTTTCTTTGTATAATAGGCAGATATCAGTTAATGAATCCGACAAAGGTAAAATTCTATCTTTATCATTTTTAGCATTTCTAATAATAATATATTTTTCGGTCAAATTCACATCTTCAGTTTTTAAAGAGAGAGCTTCATTAACTCTTAAGCCGCAGCCGTAAATCATACGGAATACAACTGGCATAACATATCTTGTATTTGATTTTTCTTTAAATTTAAAATTATCACAGGCCTCAAAAAATGCTTTTATCTCGTGATTAGAAAAAATATGGGGTGTGAAAGTTGTTTTTTTAAATTTAATCTGTTCTGGAATATATGATTGGTAGCCAAGTTTGTTTAAATAAACAGAAAAATTCTTAATTGCATTAACTCTTTTGTATCTTGTAGTATCAGCTTCATTTTCCCTTTTTTTAGCCCATTCATCAGTAATATCTTTAGTTAAACCTATCTCGGTTACTTCATATTGAAGTATAAAACGGTCAAATATTTTAAAAGTTGCAATATCTTTGTAGTCATAACCAATATTTCTTTTGAACTCTATATACTGTTTTAAAAGCACTGAATATATGCTCTTGAATTCCATTTTAGTTCACCTCCTGAATATAATAAGGTGAATTTAGAACTGGAACTTCAAGAGAACACTGTCTTAGAGAATTAAGATCTATTCTTAGATATGTTTTTGTGCTTTCTGTACTGCTATGACCAAGCACTTCTGAAATAACTGGCAGTGGAGTTTTTTGCTCCAATAAAGTGCAGGCAAGGCTGTGTCTCAGGGCATGGGGCCCATGTTTTTTCTTATCCAGATTATCAATTTTTGCTCTTTTTAAATAAAATGTTACTATACTGTGTAGTGTAGGTTCTTTGAGCTTACCATAAGGTTGACCAATACAAATGAAAATATAGGGTAAATCTGTCTTTGGACGACCATATTTTAAATAATCAATAATTGCATTACCGACTTCTGTTAAAAGTGGCAATTCAATTACCTTGGCGGTTTTAGTTTGTTTAATTCTAATATTATTCTGTTTCCAGTTGATATTTTCAAACTTCATTCTACAAATATCAGAAGCTCTTAAACCAAGCCTTGCTGCAAGCAGTATCATCGCAAAATCTCGCTTTCCTTTAGGATTTGCTCTATCTACTGATTTAAGGAGTTTTTCAACTTCTTCTTTGGTATAAGTTGTTGGCAATTTGCTCTCTTTTTTGTAACCGATTTTTGGAATAATATAAGAAAAATCAGTCAGAAGAATTTCACTCTGATATAAATATTTTAAAAAACCTTTTAAAGTACCAACTATATTATGAATTGAGGCATTAGAATATATTCCCAGATCATTAATAAACTGAAGAATATGCTGATTTTCCAAAGTTTTTAGCGAAAATATATTACTAGCTTTCAAATAATCTAAAAATCTTAATAAATGAATTTTCTTGCCTTCTATTGTTCTTAATGCATTTCCTTTAAGCTTAAGGTATTCGAGATAGTTTAAAATTATTTTATCAATTTCGCCACTAAAATCATATTTTTTAGAAACGGATCTAAATCTGATTACACCTGTAACTTGAAACTCACTGGTTACATTTGCAACTCGAAGAAGATCTTTTTCTTTTCTGCTTAAGCTTTCATAAGGACGATTTTTCATTATACTGAATATAAATTTTTCTCCCACTTGAGAATTATAAAATTCAATAGAATTTTTACTCATAAAATCATTTAAATGCTTCCAACCCCTTTGATATTTTAGTTGAGTAGCCCTGTTATAGGATAAACTTTTAATATACACCTCCAGTTCTGAAACTAGTTCTTGAAGTTTTTGCTGTTTTTTCATTTTCATTTTCCTCTCTATAATAATTAATCTTTTAGCTTTAATTAATTATAGAGTAATTATGTAAAGTAAACCAGCAAAAATTTCTAGTATATCAACATTATTTTAATGTACTTTACATAATCATATACTTTACATAACCCTTA
>NZ_QLME01000052.1 GCF_003259895.1 Halanaerobium saccharolyticum
AGCACTAAAATCCCAATTGTTTCGGCATTTAAAAAAGCCTCTGCACTGGCTGTTGCTCCAACAGTTAATCCTAAAAATAAAGTTACTATGTTCATTAATGCATTCTGAGTTGTTTTAAGTAAGCGATCAACTACTCCAACTTCCCGCATTAAGTTACCAAACATTAAACTACCTAATAGTGGTAAAGCAGAAGGTACTAGTAATCCACCAAGTAAGCTAACAGCTATTGGGAAAATTATCTTTTCTTTTTTTGTTACAGGTCTTAACTGTTCCATTTTTACCTGGCGCTCTTCTTTAGTAGTTAGAGCTTTCATAATCGGCGGCTGAATAATCGGTACTAAAGCCATATAGGAATAGGCTGCTACTGCAATCGGTCCTAATAAGTGTGGTGCCAGCTGACTGGCTGAAAAAATTGCTGTTGGTCCATCTGCTCCCCCAATAATTCCAATTGCTCCTGCTTCTGCAGGCGAAAAACCTAAGGCAATTGCTCCAAAAATAGTGGCAAAAATACCAAACTGGGCTGCTGCTCCTAAGAGTGCAGTTTTCGGCTGCGCGATCATCGGACCAAAATCTGTCCAGGCTCCAACTCCCATGAAGATAATTGGAGGATAAATCCCTAATTTAACTCCCTGATAAAGATAATATAATAAACCTCCAACTTCTCCCTCTGATCCGGCTGCCATCAGTCCACCTAAAGGTAAATTAACTAACAACATCCCAAAACTGATGGGCACTAATAGCAGCGGCTCATATTCTTTGACCACTGCCAGGTATAAAAGTATAGAGGCAATGATAATCATTATAAATTGCCCTGAGCCCAGGTTTAAATAACCTGTGGACTGGACAAATAGCGAAATCTTATCTAACATTATTTAACCCCCTACTCAATTACCAGCAGTATGTCTTCTGCATCAACACTATCTCCGACTCTTACTTTAATATCCTTAACAGTTCCTGCCTCAGCTGCAGTTATTTCGTTTTCCATTTTCATTGCTTCTAAAACAACTAAAACATCACCTTTGCTGACACTACCACCTTTTTTAACATTGATTTCTAAAATACTTCCCGGCATTGGTGCTAAAATATCTCCTTCACCAATATCAGCTGGTGCTGACATTTCTTTTTGAGGTTGTTTTTTATGCTTTGGAGCAGCTTTTTTTGGTGCTGATTTCCTGTTAGCTCCAGAACTTTGGCTGCCTGCATTACTTGTGTTGGCTGCTATTTCACCATTAACTTCACTTCCAACTTCCTCAACATTTACAATAAATTCTTCACCATCTACCTCAACTCTAAATTTTTTCATACTATATTCAGCTCCTATCTTTTCCAGTTTTGATTACTTTTTTGAATAGATATTATCTTATAGTTTTTTTGATTATTTAACATTTCAGATATAGCAGCCGTAACTGCTGCAACTTTTTTAGGAGAAATCCCCTGTTCTGATTCATCTAATTGTACTGCTTTATTTTCTGCTGCAGATTTTGAATTTTTAACTGTCTTTTTGTTTTTCTTTTTATCTTTACTATCCGGTCCAAATAGTTTTCCACTAAAATGAAGGAAAACAGAGAGTAGATAAAGGGAAAGAAAAACTGTTCCCATTCCAATTACTAATAACTCCAGACCAAGAACATAATTATTCATACTTTCACCTACTTATTACTATTTTTATATTTTAATCCAGATCATTCTGAATTAGATCAGTTAATTTCAGCTGTTCTTTATATTTTTTATAAAGGTATATTACCGTGTTTTTTATCCTGTCCATTTTCACGCTTATTGCTCATCATTTCTAAACCATTAATTAGTTTAGCTCTGGTTTCTTCCATCTTAATTACATCATTGACCATTCCTCTTTTAGCTGCAATATATGGATTAGCAAAGTTATCTTTATATTCATCAATTTTATCCTGACGAAGTTTATCTGGATCATCAGCTGCTTTAATTTCTTTTCTGTAAATTACATTCGCTGCTCCTTCAGGACCCATAACAGCAATTTCTGCTATTGGCCAGGCATAAACTAAATCTGCTCTGACAGAACGACTGCCCATTGCTATATAGGCACCACCATAGGCTTTACGCATAATTAAAGTAATTTTGGGTACTGTTGCTTCTGAGTAGGCATAAAGTACCTTGGCACCGTGACGAATTACTCCTCCATATTCCTGTTCTGTACCCGGCATATAGCCTGGAACATCAACTAAAGAAATAATAGG
>NZ_QLME01000053.1 GCF_003259895.1 Halanaerobium saccharolyticum
CGTACTGTAAAATATTTTTGAACATTTTTCAGTCTAAACCTTGTTATATCAACAATCTATATTTAAAACTTGCCAACCTCCCCTTTTCAAGGTATATTTAGATTAAAATCAACGACGTTTTAACTAAACTATCTAGAAAAAAAGGAGGTGGCAAACTTTGAAAACAATTATTATTTCTCTCTTACTTTATATTCAAATTCAGTGGCAGTTAATTAATTATCTGATGGTCTTAGTCGTTGGTAAAAATGTTAATCTAAAAGACCAGATAAAAACTCCACCTGTTAATCAAATTTATGCTCAAATGCAGATTGATTCTTTCCCTAAACTTGAAACTATTGAATTACTTGATTACAAAAAGCTTCTGGCTGAACATCTGCATCAAAACGGCAAGGAACTTAAGCCTGTTAGAAGACATAAAAATTCTAAAAATAAAGTTCCCAACACTATCACCTGCCCCTACTGCGGGGCACCACACATCTATCTCTACGATAACAATGGTGGTAAAGGTCAGTTTCTCTGTAAAGTCTGTTCTGAAACCTTTAACTACAAAATTATCTATTCTAAAGCTATCAAGCGTAAATGCCCTTACTGTGACCATACTTTAGCTAAAGTTAAAGAACGTAAAGAGTTTGATATCTACAAGTGCAAAAACGATGACTGCTCCTACTACAAAGTTAATCTTGCTTTAATGACCAAGGATGATAAAAAGCACTTTGAAAAGGCTCCATTTTTATTTAAAGTTCGTTATATCTACAGAGAGTTTAAATACGACTTTAAACCACTGAGTAATGATAACTTAGAAAGCAATCTACCTGCTGTTGATATATCCAAAATCCACTGCTCTTCGCATACTCTTGGTTTGATTTTGACCTACTATGTTAATTATGGTCTTTCTTCCAGGAAAACTGCAGCCATTATGATGGATATACATCAACTTAAGATTTCTCACCAGACAGTACTAAATTATGCCGATGCTGTTAGTTCTCTTATCAAACCTTTTGTTGACGATTATCCTTATCAGCTTTCTAATTCCTACTGTGGTGATGAAACATATCTTAAAGTTAAGGGTAAATGGCAGTATCTTTTCTTTTTCTTTGATTCTGTTAAAAAGATTATTCTCTCTTACAGGCTATCGCCTCAAAGAGATACTCTCTCTGCCATTAAAGCACTTAATGATGTCCTCTTAAAGATTAAGACTTTACCTGATGATTTAGCTTTTATTGTTGATGGTAACCCAATCTATTTATTGGCTCAGCACTATTTTGCTCAGCATGGAATCCATTTTGATATCCATCAGGTTATTGGTCTTACCAATGAGGACCCGATATCCACAGAATACAGGCCTTTAAAAGAGATTATCGAAAGATTAAACAGAACTTTCAAGCGCAGTTACAAAACAACTACTGGTTTTAAATCTTCAGCTGGATCTATTGCTTTTATTAATCTATTTGTCGCTTATTTTAACTTTTTAAGACCACATTCAGCTTTAGAAGAAAAGGTGCCTGTACTGATTCCAGAGCTTGATGCTCAGCCTCATATGCCAGCTCGCTGGAGTAAATTGATTGAGCTTGCTCAGGAACATATTATTATCCTGCAGCAGTCTGCTTAGCCTTTATATCCTTTTAGCAGAGCCTGAGGCAGCTAAAAGATATTTAAAAGCATTGGCGAAGCGAACCCTTTACAAACCGAAGCAGATAAATGCTAAAATCAATGGTTCGAGGGTTGGCTAGTTTTTCCTGCCTTTATATCCTTCCCCTTCACCCTCGGCACTCTTCAGCTAGCATTTATATGGTGTTTGTCAAGGGCAATGCGGTCATCCAACCATTAAAATTTACTCAAAATTTAATTTCTAACTTCAATATCACTTTTTCATAGATTTTTAGACAGTACC
>NZ_QLME01000054.1 GCF_003259895.1 Halanaerobium saccharolyticum
ATATTTGCTAGTCAGTGAAAGTCTGATGTGGGGGTTAATAGTACCAACCACTAGCTGAAGACAAGGGTGTCCATCGTGAGGTGGAATCTGAAGGAAGTTGGAGGCAAAGCTTTGGTCTGAGGAATACGAACTGTATAAAAGGCATATTCCTGTGGATGAGTTTGCATAACAAAACAAAGTCCAAAACTATTCAAGACAGGAAGTGTAAATACAGCAGATAGATGAAGTGAAAGTAAATATTCTTAACCAGGGAAGGTCTGACAGTAGATTGTGGTGATGAATTTCTAAGCAATAAACTCTGCAGTAATATAAGAGCTGAACTGTCAGAATGCAGCAGAAGTCATAGTAGATTGATGGATATATACATCAATTGAAGGATGAAACATTAGGAGGTTTCTTAGATTTGAACAACTCGACGGAAACACATAGAAAGCAGACAACTTCATATGAAGGCTGCTCTCAGGAGAGAAGGCTGGAAGCTGGAAGTAATGAGAGAGTGCAGAGTGTTTCTGCGGCGTTGCCGAATGTAGGAAACGATGAAAATGCAGACTCCAGTAATCTGATGGAGAAAATTCTAGCGGCTCCAAACCTGAATAAGGCATATAAAAGAGTCGTCAAGAACAAAGGCAGTCATGGAATTGATGGGATGAGTGTAGATGAACTTCTACCCCACCTTGAAAGAAATGGCAGTCAGCTTCTGAAAGATGTACTGGAAGGTAAATACAAACCACAGGCAGTAAGAAGAGTAGAAATACCCAAGCCTAGTGGTGGAGTAAGACTACTTGGTATCCCAACAGTAGTAGATAGAATGATACAGCAGGCAATTACACAACAGCTGACACCAATATTTGACCCAGAATTTTCAGAATACAGTTATGGATTCAGACCTGGAAGGAATGCACATCAGGCAGTAAATAAAGCTAAAGAATATATCAATGATGATTACACATGGGTGGTCGATATTGACCTTGAAAAGTATTTTGATACTGTCCAACATGACAAATTGATGTCTTTAGTAGCCAGAAAAGTGCAGGATAAAAGGGTGCTGAAATTAATAAGAGCTTATCTTAACTCAGGAGTAATGACTGATGGTTTAATTAAGAAGACAGATGAAGGATGCCCGCAGGGCGGGCCTTTAAGTCCATTGCTTAGTAATATCATGCTGGATGAACTGGATAAAGAGCTGGAGAAACGCAATCATAAATTCTGTCGCTATGCTGATGATAGTCAGATCTATGTTAAAAGCCGAAAAGCGGCTAAAAGAGTTATGAAAAGTCTAACTGTATTTATTGAGAAGAAACTGAAACTTAAAGTCAATACAACAAAAAGTGCAGTCGGCAGACCCTGGAGAAGAAAATTCTTAGGGTTCTCATTTTATCGGATGAATGGTGAAGTAAGAGTTAGAGTCCACCCAAAATCAATCAAGAAAATTAAAGCAAAGATAAAAGAACTCACGTCAAGAAGCAAGCCCTGGACGATGAAATATCGTTTTAAGAAATTAAAACAAACAATCACAGGCTGGGTCAGCTATTACAAAATAGCTGATATGAAAAGCAAGATTAGAGGGCTTGACCAGTGGACAAGACGAAGAATAAGGATGTGCTACTGGAAGCGGTGGAAAAGAGTTAGAACTCGCTTTAAAATGCTTAAGAAACTAGGCATTAAAGAATCTAAAGCGTGGGAATATGCCAACACAAGAAAAGGCTACTGGAGAATATCCAATAGCCAAATACTTGCAAGAACCTTTACCAACCAGCTTTTAAAGAAACTGGGATACTTTAGTTTTACAGAAAGATATGCACAAGTAATTAATTCTTAATGAACCGCCCAGTACCGAACGGTA
>NZ_QLME01000055.1 GCF_003259895.1 Halanaerobium saccharolyticum
AAAATAAGGACATTTGTCCGCCCCTAATCAAGTTCGACTAACAAAAGAATTTGGTATAATATATAGTTAAGGGGGGACAACCAATGCCTAAAACTGAACTTGATCGTGTAAAAGTTAAAACTTTAGATAGTCAATTTGAATACATTCTTAAAGAACTATTTGAATATTCACCACGTGAAGCAAAAGCAATTGTAGAAGCTGCTAATGAAGTTTACCAACTAAAACATTATGATCCATCCTATCATGAAAGTAAAGATAAAATAGTTAATACTGTAATCTCTAAGAAAGCAAAACACGGTCCAGTTTTAGAAGATTTACCAAAGGTTCAGGTAACCCTGACTAAATCAATAACCAAAGAGGATAAAACACTCTTTAGAATAGAGAATAAATCTGCTCTCAGAAGAGTTAAAATACTGAGAATGACAGAAGAATCACTCGATCAGGGTGGTCTTCTAACTCAGGAAGATCTGGCTGATATTCTACAGGTTTCCACAAGAACTATCAGACGTGATATCAAAAAACTTAAAGCTCAGGGTTTTAATGTTCAAACCCGAGGTACATATCAGGATATAGGACCTGGAGTATCTCATAAAACTAAGATCATCAAACTGTATCTTGAATATAATACTTACTCTGAAATACAGAGGAAAACCAGGCATTCCCCTGGAGCGATTAAGCGATATATCAATGATTTTGGTCGTGTATTGCTTGCAATAAAGAATAAGCTTTCAATCAAAGAAACAGCTCATATAGTCGGTATCTCAGAAAGATTAGTTAAAGAATATACCGAGCTGTATTTTAAATATAACAGCTTTGAGTATAAAGAGCGACTTGCTGACATAGTTAACATAGCCGAAGAAAAAGCTTCAGTAAAAACTGAGGCAAAAAAGGGGGTCAAAAAATGAGACAGGACCCTTTTGCTAACCTGGATAAAAAGACCTTCAGACAGGCTATTATCGAGCTTTTAGAGAGTGAATACAAACTACTTGGCAGCCATAAAATATTGGAGCTGATAGCTAACGATATAGTTGAATTAGAATATAAATATCACCCCCGTAAAAAGACCAATCAGTTTGGAAGTTTAAGCTGGATTAGTACTTCCGAGCAGAATAACAAGCCAAAACTGGGTAAAAAACGTGAAGAATACAAACAGGAAGTGATTGAACTTCCCTATGTTACAGAGGAAGATATAGAACTAAAAAGACAGAATGTATCCAAAACAGAACATGATATGATCCGTATTGCCAGACTGACTAAAGCTGCTAAAAAGCAAGGTGCTATGCTAACTGTTGAAGAACTGGCAGCAATAATGAACCGTTCTACAGCAACTATTTCAAAGCGTATTGGTGAATATCATGATACTCATGATGATGTGTTACCCCTTAAAGGTTATATACTGGATATGGGTCGTGGAACCACTCACAAAAAAGCAATAATAGAGCTTTATGAGCAAAAGGTTCAGCCACCTGATATAGCCAGAAAAACAGATCATTCATTAAATGCTGTTGATAGATATATCAAAGACTATGAACGCGTTAAATTCCTTATCAGACGCGGTATAAGCACAACCCAGATCAAACATATGACAGGCCGAGGAGCTTCTGTTATCAAACAATATCGGAAGCTTATAGAAAAATATCATCCTGAATATTTTGATTCTGATAACGATAAATAATAGATCAATTTGAAATACTAAGAATCAGGAAGAATAGGACCGGACAAATGTCCTAAATGTAAATA
>NZ_QLME01000056.1 GCF_003259895.1 Halanaerobium saccharolyticum
TAGTCGTTTGTATAATGTCTAAGGCCCGAAATAACAGGGCTCTCGACATAAATTTTTGGTGACTTCCTCCTTAAGATATGGTATAATATAGTTAGAAATACTAAAAATACCACAAACCAAAAGGAGGAAATCATAATGTCTTTTAATTCTAAAAAACAATCGTCTTTCGGTGATCTTTATGAACAGGCCAAAGATTGGGCTCAAAATGATAAACCTCAATTCCTTGAAATGCTCGATCAATATCTTGATTTATCTGAGTTTCTTCCATCAAGTTTTTATTCTGCTTACTACAAATATTTTGGTAGAAAAAGAGAATATGGTCTGGAATCAATGCTTTCTGCCTTTATCCTGCAAAAAATATTAGGAATTCCAACTCTTGTGCTCTTAGTTAATATTTTTGCTTTAAGCAGTGACTTAAGAGATTTCTGTGGTTTTAAATCTGTTCCTGATATCTCTCAGTTTTCTCGTTTTAAGACAAAGTTTGAAGATAATTTAGAAGAACTTTTTTATCATCTTGTTGATGTTACTGAACCACTTTGCAGAAAAATTGATCCTCTAAAATCTGATCTTTTCATCTATGATACAACTGGCTTTGAACCCTATGTGACTGAAAACAATCCTAAATACATAAACAATATCATTCGCAGACTTAAAAACATCTACAAAAAAGATAAAAATGTTAATATATATGCCTTTGCCTATCAGTCTATGCCTTCTTCAGCCCAGGTTAATCAAGAGATAAAACAGCTCTACATTAACGGCCATTTCTGCTATGTCTACAAAGCAGGTATTGTCACTAATGGACTTGGAGTTATCCGTCATATCTCATTTTTTGATGATGAATTTAAAGATAATCACCCTGAAATACCTGTTGAGAAAAAGTCTGACTCACCTGATGAAGACAAATCTATTGGAGATTCAACTTCTTTGAAACCAGTTTTAGAAGATTATTTTAATCTTCATAATCATCATTACTCCACTTTTATCGCTGATTCTGCCTTTGATAATTATCAGACTTATCCCTTTTTAATTAAGGATTTTGGCTTTGATAAAGCAGTCATACCACTTAATTCTAGAAATATTAAGTCAGATATGCTACAACCAGAATACAATGAAAATGGCTGGCCGTTATGTCCTAAAGATTCTTCGTTGCCAATGAAACCTAATGGCTGGTGTCGCGGTAAAAACCGCAGCCCCAGATTTAAGTTTGTCTGTCCTAAAACTAATCATAAAGGTGGTAAAAGAAACTGCTACTGTGAAGAGCCCTGTACGGACTCCAGTTACGGTAGAGTTACCTATACATATCCTGACCAGGATTTAAGAACTTATCCTGGTATCATCAGAAATACAGATGACTGGATAGACCTCTACAAAAAACGCGGAGTGGTTGAACAGACAATTAACTATTTTAAAGATGCCATGGTTACTGGTAATCTAAAAACTCAGAATCTAAAGAGTATTAAAGCCGATGTTTTTTTAGCTGGAATAACTCAGCTTTTAACATTGATCTTAGCTGATAAAATGGATAAACCAGAAAACATTAGATCTTTAAGATCACTAATTGCTTAGAATTTAAATTTTTTAATATCTTTTTTTTAAACCTGTATTCATAGGTTTATTTTGTCATGCCTAATTTTATTAGAACATTTTCTCATTCAATTTTTAAATTCTTAAAATTGAATCCAATCTACTTATTTACAGTTTTTTACTATTTTCTTTGCCTATTTTGCAAACACCTA
>NZ_QLME01000057.1 GCF_003259895.1 Halanaerobium saccharolyticum
AACTTGAATTCGGCAAGTAAAAATACCGAATCCAGTTATGATAGTCTTTAAACAGTAAATCTAGTTCAAATTTTTTTGAATAAAAAAATAGAATCTCCTCTTGGTTTTATGGTAAAATGTTTTTAGGCAAAAAAACCATACCAAAACCAAAAAGGAGATTCTGATATGAGTTTACCACAAAACAACAATAAAATAAATAGTTTTAACAAATTTAATATTCCTGCAAAATTTAACAATAATACAGTTTCCAATGTTCCATCTTTTACTTATCTTGAAGCTGCTAAATCAATTATAGACTTTAAATCTTTGATTTCAAATAATATTAGCTATCGAAAAGCTTCAAATGCTACTTTTCAACCCGCTGATATTATTGATTTTATGGTTGATGGATCTATCCTGGGTTATTCTCGTTTTTCTCACTTTGAAAACTTAAGACAGGATGCTGGCTATCTTAAAATTAAAGAATTTAATGTTCCAAGTGAAAAAGTATGCCGAGATCTTCTAAAAGCTCTGCCAGAAGAAAGTAGAAATGAACTAAGAAAACTTAATAAGGATCTTCTTTCTCTGATGGCTAAAAACCAGGCTCCCAGAGAAGTGATTCTCGATTTTGATGATACAGTGTGCACTGTTTTTGGCAATCAGGAAGGTTCTGCAAATGGATATAATCCCAGATATAAAGGCAGACCATCCTTTAAAGAAAAAGTAGCAATTATCTCTAAAACTGATGAACTACTTAATCTAACTTTAGAAGAAGGGACTCATCACAGCAACCATGAATTTCTTAAATTTTTAGAATCCTGTATTGAAACTCTGCCTGAAACCTGGTATCTAAAAAGAATCAGAGCTGACAGAGGTTTCTTTGATCAGAAAAACTTCAGATACTGTGAAGATAACGGTATTGAATACATAATCAAAGCTAAAATGCAAAATGGTGTCAAAAAGATTATTGATTATGCTAATGAAAATCCTGATCAATATCCCTGGGTCAAAATCGATAACACTTTTAGTGTTACTGAAATTAGAATCCCACTAAAAAGCTGGGATAGAGAACGACGCTTTGTTTTGATCAAAAAGTCTCTGCCTAAATGCAACAAAAAAGGGCAGATGCTGTTTGAAGAGTTTACCTATGAGTATCAGGCTATCGTCACCAATGTAGACTATCTAACTGCTGAAGAAGTATTTAATGACTACAATCAACGCTGCAATATTGAAAACAAGATCGATGAGCTAAAAGAAGGCTTTGCCTTTGACCAAAATACTCAGATTAACCATAAATGTAATGAGCTATATTTACTGATTAAAATGATTGCATTTAACTTAAATAACTGGTTTAAGAGAACCTTCTTACCTAAAAACATGCATCATCATGAGATAACAACATTAAGAAGAATCTTTTATAGAATAGCAGGTAATATTTGTGGCAGCGGCTGGTACAAACACATCCGCTATGCTCCAAATGAGCTGCTTGAAAAAACAATTGAACATCTTAGAACTGCTTTGATTAATTTTAGAAAGCAGATGATATTAAACTAAAACTACCGATACAGTTTAAATTAATTTTAAGCTATTAAAAACATAGTTTAGCTAAGTGCGTCTAAAATCTGTAGTTTTAACGACTATTTAATTTGGAAACTTAATTTGCAATAAAATATTTTATTTTTAAAGATTGAAATGATTTTTTAACGGCAAAAATCTAAAAAGAACTACTTTAACTTTTTACTTGCCGAATTCAAGTT
>NZ_QLME01000058.1 GCF_003259895.1 Halanaerobium saccharolyticum
AAGAACAAAATGGCCTGACGGCCACCCTACTATAGAAGTTAATTAATATTTCTTTAGTAGGGATTTATCTTTCAAATGTGTATTTAAACTTCATTTCCGCACCACATTCAGGACATGCCACTCCTGGCATTTCTCCTTCTTTCAAATCTTTTCCCATTGCAAACTCATCTATTACATAACCTGGGACTTCATCTTCTTCCCCACACTTGGGACATTCAAACTTATACCACTCTTTGTCTGTTTCTTCTGGGGAATGGAATGGGATCTCCATATTTTCTTGCCAGTTTTTTTCTTTCATATCTTGGATCAACCTCCCAACTATTGCTTTTAATATATCTTCCATTATCATCGGTATGTTCTATATGATACAGAAAATCATATAATGGATGCCAGATCTCATACAACACCATCTCTTTACCACAGTTTTTACACCTTACTGGATCTTTTCCAAAACTTTTTATCATTCTTTCTCTCCAGCTTAATGATCTAGTAACTTTCTGCTCTGTGATTAGTCTTAACTGTCTTCTTTTCATGTATTTCCAGAGAGCCACTATCTTTTTTACTCTTTTGTTGTAGCCTCTTCTGTAGAGTCCATATCGTCTGGTCATCTTAAAATATTTAGGTGGAATATGCATTATTATTCTGCCAATGAATTTCATGGCTGATAGCTCTAATTCCACTCTTTTTTTTGTTTTATGATCTTCATACCAGAACCTTACCTTTTTCCCATCATACTCTAAAATTCTATATTCTGCAATAGCTGGTCTGGCTAAATATCTTCCTATGTATTTTGCTGCTCCTCGGGCACTATTCATTCTGCTTTCTGCATTGACATAAAAACCTTCTTTGTATCTTCTATAGAAATATCTAATTAGATTTTGAACCTTTTGATCATCAGAAAATCTTTCTTTAAAGATATCTAAAAGTACTTTCTGCCAGGCTTTTCTTAAATATTTATAGGAAAAATATCCTACTTTACTCCACTGATGATATTTATCTAATGCACCTTCTGCTATTAACGCATGCACATGAGGATTAAAGCTCATATCACGACCAAAGGTATGAACTACTGTTATTATTCCAGCTTCATATTCATGAATTTTACCTTTTTTATCTATATATCGCTGAATTAATTCTGCCACTTTATCACTTAATTCTTTTATGATATCTCTCTGCCAGTAGATATATCCTCTTAATTCTTCTGGAACGGTAAATACCATGTGTCTATGGCTAACATCTAAGATCATATCAACCTGTTTGTCTACCCATTTATCTACATAGACTTTACCACATCTGGAGCAGAACCTACTTTTACAGCTGAAGCTGACAATATGCTCTTCACCACAGTCCAGGCATTTATATTTAGCATAACCATTTTCTGGGTTACCACATTCCATTGATTTTTCTACCTGGTCAATTACATGATTTAACATATCAGCAGGCACTCTACCTGGAAGATGTTCTATCTTAAACTCTTCCCAGTGATCATTCAATATTGTTTTAACTTTAATATGATTTCTTCTTTGTTTTGGGCTCATAATATTTTTATCCTTCTACAAAGTTATCCACATTCCTGCAAAAGCATAATTTCCTATATAA
>NZ_QLME01000059.1 GCF_003259895.1 Halanaerobium saccharolyticum
TTGTAATGTCAAGTATTTTGTGTAAATAAATTAATATCTTTCTTCAAATAGTTGAATTAGATTTTCTCGAGCAGCTAAAAATCCTTTTAATCTTCGTTCTGACCACTTAGAATTGTAGTCTAAAATCTTAAGATAGAGTATTTTTTCTGCTGCTTTTTCATTGGGTAAACTGTTCATTGTTTTAAGTCTTTTTCTGATTTCTTTATTGGCTCTTTCAATCCAGTTAGTTGTATAAATTGACTTCTGAATACTATCTGGATATTTGTAAAAAGTAAATAGTTCATCTTTATCTTCAAACCAGCTTTGAGCTAAACGAGGATAGAGTTTATCCCACTTTAAGCTGAAATCATTTAAGGCCTGCTCTGCATACTCTCTGCTGGGAGCTTTGTAAATTTTCTTTAGATCTGTAACAATTTCATCTGTATGTTTTTTCTTAACTTTATGAAGAGTATTACGAACCTTGTGAACTACACAGCGTTGAACATCAGCTTTTGGATATACTTTCAGGAACGAATCAGTTAATCCTGGTAGACCATCCATAACGCCCAGAAGTACTTGTTCTACGCCTCTGGATTTCAGGTTCATTAATACTTCCTGCCAGAGTGCAGCTGATTCTGTTACACCAATGTAGAAGTCCAGGATCTCTCTATAGCCTTCTTCATTGATTCCAATGATAATATATGCTGACTCATTACCAACATGTTCTCGGCGGATCTTGATGCTTAGAGCATCAATAAAAAGCACACTATAGCGTTTTTCTAAGGGTCTGTTTTTCCATTGTTCAATTTCTTTAACTGCTATATCTGTCAGATTGCTGACACTGGTAGCACTGTATTTTTGACCATACATTTGCTCAATCAAATTAGCTATATCACGAGTGGATAGACCTCTGGCATACATCTGGATTACAGTCTGTTCTAACCAGTCATCACGACGTTTATATGGCTCAAAAAGAGCAGTCTGAAAGTCATTATTTCTGTCTCTTGGGACTTCTAGTTTTTCAATGACACCGTATTTAGTTTGGAAATTACGAGAGTAATTACCATTGCGGCTGTTGCCAGAGTTTTTACCAGCAACTTCATATTTATCGTAGTTTAGAAATTCGGTTAATTCAGATTTAAGCATTTTTTCGAGAAAATTTTTGATCAGATCATTGATCATATCGTCAAAATTCACTTGACCATTAATGGGGTTTTCAGGTATACTTTTCATGAGGAGTCCTCCTAGTGGTTTGGTTTTTATTTCGCTAATAAATAATTCAACCACTCAAAGAAGGATTCCTCTTTTTTTATTTTAAAAAAGTATCAAATTTAATTTACACAACTTATTATACATTACT
>NZ_QLME01000060.1 GCF_003259895.1 Halanaerobium saccharolyticum
CTTAAATTGCAATGTTAAATTGAACTAATTTCAAACTGTAATAATTTTAATTGTATAGAATTTGTTTTAGTTGATCTTCAAAAGCTTCATTTGGAGTTAAATAACCCAATATTTTTCTTGGTAAAGTATTGCACCAATTTTGAACTCTGGCAATAGCTTCAATTGAGAATTCATTTATGCTTCTACCTTTAGGTATAAATCTTCTTATCAAGCCATTGTGACGTTCATTTGTGCCTCTTTCCCAGGACGAATATGGATGAGTATAATAAACTTTTGTATCAACTACTTCTTCTATACTGGCTAGCTCTGAGAATTCAGAACCATTATCACTTGTAATGCTTTTAAAAACTGTAGAAAATAAGTTTCCAGTTTCTTTGATCAGCTTTGTCATAGCCTCCTGCACAGAATAAGAACTCTTATCAGCAATCTTACGAATAATTTGTGAGCGAGTAGTACGTTCTGTCATAGTAAGTAATGCTGCCTGATCTTTAGTCTTTTTACCAATAACGGTATCAATTTCCCAGTGACCAAATTCACTGCGGTCATTAATACTTTCAGGACGTTCTTCAATGCTGGTACCTAACTTCTTTTTGTTACTTTTAATACATCTTGATTTTGAAGAACGTTTTACCTTCAGTGGCAGATCAATATTTTTAATCTCAAGTAATCCAGCATCTATATAGTTATAGAGAGTTTTAGTACAAACCATCTCTGAATTTGGAAATTTATTATGCAGTTTAGCTGAACCACAAATAGAATCAATTGAATGATTTGAGTTGTAGAATTCATCTATCACATGTTCTATGAAATTGTAACATTCTAAGAGTTTAAACTTAGGCCCACAATTTTTACGATTATTCTCATAAACTCTTTGACCAGTGTCTGGAAAGTAGATTTCAACAGTTTTATTGGCTTTGATTTGAGAAACAGTACCACGTTTTAATTCGTTTCTGATTGTATTAGAAGCTCTATTTAAGCGTTTAGCAATAGCATAAGCAGACATTCCTTCGGAATGTAATAATGCAATTTGACCACGCTCATAAGCATTTAGGTGTTTATTTTTTCGAGAAATTGGTGTATCATTTAAGTAGTCCATAGTGTGCACCCTCCTGTAATGTTTTTGTTTGTGGTAATTCAATTATATTACAGTTTGGGCCACTATGGGCATTTTTTTATTAAATTTTTAATTAGTTCAAGTTCATTATACAATTAAGC
>NZ_QLME01000061.1 GCF_003259895.1 Halanaerobium saccharolyticum
AAAAAGGGCTTCACCCCAATCTTGTCGAATTTAATAGTAGCACCCAAAAAACTCGAAAGAAGGTGAAGCCCTATTAATAATATTCGACAAGAGTGTCTCTTTCCCTTTGAAGAATTAGTAAATTTATCGGAAACAGACAAATTAATTTGTATTTTAGATCCTATTGATCTTAAACCTGTTGTTGAAAAGATAAAACCTAAGTCTAATAAAGGTCCTACTGGATACAATCCAGAAGCTATTTTAAGAGCTTTTCTGGTCCAACAGATCGAAAAGATTCCTACTAGAGCAGACTTAGTAAGCAAAATTGATAGAAGTCCATACCTCAGATATGTTTGTGGTTTTTCTACCACTGGCAGGGTGCCCAGCGAGTCAACTTTTAGCCGATATTACAGCAAATTATCTGAGACTGATGAACTGGAAATACTGATGAATAATCTTTTGGATCAATGTATAGATTTTGACTTATTGGACACTGAGACAATGGCTATTGATGCTTCAAAACTGGAAGCTTATGAACGAGCTAAGCCAAGGTCAAAGATAGATAAGGAAAATTCTTTTACCCCTGATTGGGGTACTAAATTTGACTCCCATAAAAATCAGATAACCTGGTATGGCTGGAAGATACATGCTGCAGTTGAAACTAAATCAGAATTACCAATTGCTTTAACTTTAACTCCAGCTAATCATGCAGATAAAACTCAGGCAATACCATTAGTTGAAAAAGTCAATGACTTTTTAGCTAAAAGAGATTTAACTAAACCTAAATACTGGACAATGGATTCAGGCTATGATTATACTGATATCTATGAACATATTCTCTTTGAGCAGGAGTCTCAGGCTATTATCCCAATTAACAAGCGTAATGCTAAACAGCCACCAGCTGGATTCTATGATTTTAAAGGAACACCAGTCTGCAGTGGAGGCCACAAAATGTATTACTGGGGTCATTACAAGGGAGTCAACAAATTTAGATGCCCACATGTATGTGGTAAAGTTGATTGTATTCATGGTACTAAGTGGTGTTCTAACAGCAACTATGGTCGAGTAACTAAAACCAGACCAAAAGAGAACCCAAGATATATTTCAACTCCACATAGAGATTCTAGAACCTGGAGAAAGATCTACAACAAAAGAACCAGTGTTGAAAGAACTTTTTCCAGACTAAAAGAGCATTTAAATTTAGAAAACTTAACTGTAATGGGA
>NZ_QLME01000062.1 GCF_003259895.1 Halanaerobium saccharolyticum
GCCAGCTGGTGGCAGAAGTTTTTTCATATTACTATCCCGATGCTGACACCGGTTATATTTTTTAATGTTGTAATGCAGACAATTCGTTTATTTATGATGTTTACCCAGGCCTATATTATTACCGAGGGTGGACCAATAGATTCAACTATGGTTTATGTACTTTACTTATTTAAACAGGCATTTCAGTACAGCTCAATGGGTTATGCCAGTGCTTTAGCCTGGATTTTACTTATTATTTTAAGTGTAATGACCTTTCTAATCTTTAAAAGTTCAAGTTACTGGGTGTTCTATGAGAACGAAGAAGGTGGGATTTAATAATGAAAGTATCAACAGAGAATAAAATTAAAAGTGTAGTTTATCATGTCTGCATCCTGACACTGGGACTGATGATGTTTTATCCAGTTTTGTGGATGATTGCCAGTTCTTTTAAAACCCATGCTAACGCTTTAAGCCCAACTTTAATCCCGGATCAACTTTTAATAGAAAATTATGTCCAGGGCTGGCAGGGGTTTGGAGACTTGACTTTTGCAACATTCTTTAAGAATTCATTTATTATTGCCACTACAGCAACTATTGGTCAGGTGCTTTTATCAGCCATGACTGCTTATGGATTTGGTAGAATCCAGTTTAAAGGTCGTGATTTCTGGTTTTCAGTGATGATTATTACTCTTTTATTTCCAAGACAGGTAGTAATGATCCCGCAATATTTAATGTTTAATCAGCTGGGATGGATAGACAGTTTTAAGCCCCTGATTTTACCCAAATTTACACCTTTACCATTTTTTGTTTTCTTAATGGTGCAGTTTGTCAGGGGACTTCCTATAGAGTTGGACGAAGCAGCAAGAATAGATGGCTGTGGAGTCTATTCTATTTTCTTTAAAATAATACTGCCAAATATAAAACCAGCTTTAATAACTGCTGCCATATTTTCATTTTACTGGACCTGGCAGGATTTCTTTACCCCGTTATTATATATCCAGTCAACAGAGCTTTATCCAGTTTCATTAGCCCTCTCCTTATTTGCTGATCCACAGGCAGTAACCAACTGGGGCGCAATGTTTGGAATGGCAACCTTATCCTTGATGCCGATCTTTTTAATCTTTATTTTCTTCCAGCGTTATCTGGTGGAAGGTATTGCTACTTCGGGA
>NZ_QLME01000063.1 GCF_003259895.1 Halanaerobium saccharolyticum
GCATAAAGTACCTTGGCACCGTGACGAATTACTCCTCCATATTCCTGTTCTGTACCCGGCATATAGCCTGGAACATCAACTAAAGAAATAATAGGAATATTAAAACTGTCTAAAAAGCGAATAAAACGTGCAATTTTAGTCGAAGCATCAATATTTAAACAGCCTGCTAGATGCTGCGGCTGATTGGCTATAATACCCACACTGCGGCCATTTAAACGGGCAAAACCGACTACTGCATTCTGGGCAAAATAAGGCTGGACCTCCATAAAGCTGTCTTTATCTGCCAGAACATCTATTACATCTCTGACATCATAAGCTTTTTGTGGGTTTTCCTTAACTATTTTTTTCAGTTCTTCAGTGCTGCGGCCCGGATCATCCTGGATTTCAATCTTTGCGGGCTCTTCTTTATAATTATCAGGTATGTAAGACAATAATCTCCGGATATTATCCAGTGCAGCCTCTTCACTGGCTTCCATAAAGTGAGCAACACCGCTGACCTGGTTATGAGTCAGAGCCCCACCCAGATCTTCGGCTGAAACCTCTTCTCCGGTCACCGATTTAATTACACTGGGTCCGGTGATAAACATCTTTGATGTCTGGTCCACCATAAAGATAAAATCTGTAATCGCAGGAGAATAAACAGCTCCACCGGCACAGGGTCCTAAGATTGCTGTAATCTGGGGAACTACACCAGAGGCTTTAGTATTGCGGTAGAAAATTTCTCCATAACCATTGAGTGAATCTATCCCCTCATTGATTCTGGCTCCACCGGAATCATTAAGACCAATTATTGGAGCTCCATTTTTAACAGCAAGGTCCATTACCTCAGAGATCTTATTGGCATGTGCTTCCCCAACTGAACCTCCCATGACTGTAAAATCCTGAGCATAAACATAGACTAAACGGCCTTCAATAGTACCATAGCCAACTACTACACCCTCTCCCGGAACCTCTTTTTCATCCATCCCTAAAGATGTACTGCGGTTTTCTACAAACATATTTAATTCATTAAATGTACCATCATCCAGTAAGTATTCTATTCTTTCTCTGGC